>LXQD01000197.1 GCA_003326215.1 Nostoc minutum NIES-26
TTCAAGGGGCGACAAGCGAGCTAAAGTGCTTGCTGTATAAGCTTCATAGCCCTTAAACCCCTTAGATAAAAGCTCTGCTTATTGCGAATGGAACTGACCAGTTCCTCAACCCATGCTTGACACTCATTCCAAGCGACTATCCAATTTTGACCATATAAACCTATCCAGAAATTACTGTGTCGTTTAGAGGCTCTACTTTTTTCTTGTGTGCGACAAATATAAGATTCTTGTTTTTGAAATTTAGTTCTTTGTCCATATAACCAAGCACTAGTCATTGCCAAAGCAATTAAGAAAATTAAACGCATTAATCTATCAGGGTTAGCTTTAGAGCCTTCGAGATTATAACCCCCTGTTTTGCAATCACGGAACATAGCTTCAATACCAAAACGCTGTTTGTAGATTTTGATAGCAGTTTCACAATCGGGTAGATTAGTTAGTAAATACCAAGGTGATGATTCTTGTTTATTTCGATATTTCCGTTTCCAATAGACTGCTAAATTAAATCTACCAAATCCTCGTTTTTGAGTAATACTGACTCCAGAATAAAACTGTCGGATTCCCGGATAAACTTCGATACTCTTTAACGGCTGAAATTTTCCTCTTTTTTGGCGAAAAGTGGTATCCTGTTTTTGGCGGAATACAAAGCCTATATTCTGCTTGTGCAGCCAATTGGCTAGTTCTATACTGTGAAATTCTCTATCCCCAATAATTACTAATCTGTATTTCTTTAGTAGCCGAATTACTGGACGTAATACTTTTTGCTGTTCAGTTAGATTACTGCTACCATCTTTCTCTAGCAAGTACCAATATATTGGCCACGCTCTTTTTTGGTAAATCACACTAACCATTAACACGTTATTTTCTTTCCATTGTGTTCTGTCCAGTGCGACAATCACTTTTGAGCCAGCTTTAGAAAGCCTGCTAATCATCTCTTCAATGATCGGAAACCATAGTAGTACTACACTCAATACATTCAAAGTTAAAAACCTTTGTAAATGCCGTCTACGACTGTTTTGTTGTATAGGTAAAGGTAGGGTTGCTGCAAGTCTTTCCAGCCTTACTTGCTTTTGATTCTGTAGCAACCACACCAACATTTTTAGCGTAATTAACTGCGATTTATTTAGATACTTTTCTATGAACTCTTGATAGAATGAGGGCAACATTATGTGACGGTCTTGTTTAATGGATGAGACCGTTCTTTTTTACCATCAAACTGTACCCCTTAGATAAACGCTTAATAGCTGCACAGTTCATTCTCAATAAGCACCTAATTTTTTCAAGGAGTATTTGCCTCCAAAACCTTTATCTGGTTTGCTTTTGCGCTGATTGTCGCCCCTTGAA
>LXQD01000198.1 GCA_003326215.1 Nostoc minutum NIES-26
CGCGGCAGCACATATCATCCACAAGGGGTACAAGTATTAATCACTGGCAATCGCAAGCCAGGAGGCTTTCTCCGACGACTCCTTAAACGTCGTAGTGCCATTGAGCCTATCATTGGACATACCAAACACGACCACCGTATGCAGCGCAATTACCTGCAAGGTCAAATTGGCGATCGCATCAATTCTTTCCTGGCTGGCTGTGGATTTAATCTCCGAAAGCTTTATCGCTTTTTTATGACCGCTCCACTTAGAAATCTTGTAGCTTAGATTACTATCTTTTTCTTTTTCAGGTACGACTACTTAAGGATTATTCAAGTGCGCTACTACAACCTTAGATGAAATCCTTACTCAAAGAGGATTGCCATAGCTGGTGAAGCATTTAAGAGCGATCGCCCCTGAAGG
The DNA here is from genome assembly GCA_003326215.1 of Nostoc minutum NIES-26. Taxonomy (GTDB): domain Bacteria; phylum Cyanobacteriota; class Cyanobacteriia; order Cyanobacteriales; family Nostocaceae; genus Dendronalium; species Dendronalium minutum. The sequence goes on from LXQD01000198.1 coordinate 403, forward strand.
CTACAGTTGTACAAAAATAAATAATAGGTTCCTCTAACCTTCTGAACCTACTATCTCTTGAGCAAAAATTCACTTGTAAAAGTCAGTCTGACTCAGGAATAAACTTGAGAGCAATCCCATTCATGCAGTAGCGTTGACCAGTAGGGGCAGGGCGGTCCTCAAATACATGACCGAGATGACTACCGCAGCGACGACAATGTACCTCAGTTCTGGTCATATTATATGATTTATCTATAGATGTACCAATTGCCCCTTCTATGGGAGCGAAAAAACTAGGCCAGCCTGTACCACTGCTAAATTTAGTATTAGCCCTCTTCTGTCACTTTCCGAGATAAGCAAATAGTAAATAAGTGAAATCATCCAGAAGCAAAAAAGGGTTTAAATTGGTTCATGGCACAAATTAGATGATTAAATCCTAGCAATAAATGAGAATTTGGGAAAATATCTAACCAGGGATAAATCAGCCAAAATAGTAAAAGAGGTTGGACAATTAAACGAAGATTATTAAGAGTATTCTTCCATCCAGAATCATGATTCCATTGTTGATGATGAGAAAAATCTACACAATTAGCACAACTAGTACCTGTCACCTCAGTTTCAATTTGAAGAGATTGATTTAAGGTTAAGAAGGCTGGAGAATTTAAACTAATCATTGTGTAAACACAAAAAATAATTTCCCACCATCTCTCTATATGTTGAAAATTTGTCAAGCGATAATCTGTCCAGCCGAGTTCCTGTTTACATTGTCGAAACCCATATTCTACCCAGGTTCTTAATCCATATAAATCGCCTAAAATTTTTTTGAGATTTCCTTGAAGATTCGTCATGACAAATGAAGTAGAATTTTCCGGCATTGTTTCTGGATCAGTAGTTATTTCCCAGTAAGTTATGGCTCTTTTTTTACCATAAATTATTTCTCGGA
>LXQD01000199.1 GCA_003326215.1 Nostoc minutum NIES-26
AGGTAGTGCTAGGGATTGGAATGAAGCAAGCGGGGGGAACATCATCCCGGTTGTAGGACTAGACCGGGAAACACTAGCTAAGGACTTGCAAGCCATTTCGCAAGGATACGACTGGATTGTAATTGACGGTGCGCCGCAAATCGCCAAGCTTAGTGCAGCTGCGGTTAAAGCTGCTGACTTAGTTCTCATCCCTGTACAGCCTAGCCCTTACGACATTTGGGCGTGTGCCGATCTGGTTGACATAATCGCCGCACGTCGAGAAGTCACCAATGGTAAACCAAAAGCCGCTTTTGTCATTAGCAGAGCAATTAAAAATACCAAGCTCAGTGGGGAAATTAATCAAGCACTAAAAGATTATGGTTTACCTGTGTTGAAGGCAGGCACAACTCAACGGGTAGTCTACCCAACAACGGCAGCAGAAGGATTAACTGTTTTCAGTGACTCCAGCAGCGATGCCGCCAGAGAAATTAATGCACTTAAAAAGGAAGTGCTGGAGGTACTCAAGCATGGTGCTTAAAGCAAAGAAAACACGACGCGACCACGAGCAGAAAAACTTAGCGATTGAGGAAGCGAGTAAGGAAGAAACTACCCGCCTCAATGCAGAAATCCCGGTCAGCTTACACAACAAAGTTAAGATGCGGGCCATAGAGGAAGGCAAGGGCAGCAGCATCACCAACATTGTGATCAAGGCACTAGAGGCATATCTTGATACCCCCGCCTCTAAAGATTGAGTAAATCTTCATTTGAGTAAATACTCAAATACTCATTGCAAGCGGGTATTCAAATCGCATTACGTAGAATGGCCCTACCTGACGAATGCTATGCTTTTGAAAACCAAAATTTTCATAGACAGAACAAAGTTTTGGGCGAGCAGCATCACAATCCAACCGCAAATATTGCAAGCCTTGAGACAAAGATTTTTCAACTGCCCATTTCAAAAGGTAATTAGATACAACACCACCAGAATACGCACGTCTTACAGCAAGTTTATGAATAAAGGCTGACTCACCTTTTGGTACATCAGGGGTCATGACGAAATACGGATACCGTTGGCGAATTACCCAAACAGCTAAACTGAACCGATTAGTTCAGTGATGAAACGATTGAGAGCTTTCTGAGCAGTTTTATACCCAGAAGCTTGCGTACCTAACTTCAGTTTAGACAAAACATGGTCACGTAAAATTTCAAGTTCCTCTATCGCCAACCCAACAGACTGTTTTACTGCCTTATCAGATGTCTGATGAAACTCCCTCTGCCGTGTAATACTCGGTTGAAGTTCGTTTTCCCCTTGATGGGGAACTAAAAAATCTGTGTCTTCCCG
>LXQD01000200.1 GCA_003326215.1 Nostoc minutum NIES-26
TGGTATAGGAAGCTGTTTCCAGAAGTGAGAAGTTTTGAGGCGTTTAAACATCTCCACGTAGGGATGATTTCCGATATTAAACGCAAAACTCTACCGGCAATATCACGCGTGGTGGGCTTAAGTAATGAGCAAGGGCTATTGCATTTCTTAACAGAATCACCGTGGAAAGTTGAGCAATTGAGGGAAGCCAGATTAAAGCTAATACTACAAGTACTGTTAGGGCGAGAAATCATACTCATTATTGATGAAACAGGAGATCCAAAGAAGGGGAGTACAACAGATTATGTTAAACGGCAATAYATTGGTAATTTAGGAAAAATAGAGAATGGAATAGTAGCAGTTACAGCTTATGGTTTATTCGAGGGTATGACATTTCCCTTAATGTTTGAAGTTTATAAACCTAAACAAAGATTACTAGAACTAGATGTCTACCAGACTAAACCAGAAATCGCTGCTTCTATGATTAGAAAACTCCGAGTTATGGGGTTTAACTTCAAGCTGGTACTAGCAGATAGTTTGTATGGTGAAAGCGAAAGTAATTTTATTAGCGTATTGTGTGAATTACAACTAGACTTTGTAGTAGCAATTCGTAGTAATCATGGAGTATGGCTACCACAGGGACAACAGGTTAGATATAATCGGTGGCGACCGTATAACCGTATATTTTCAGATGGGCAGCAAGAAAAAAGGTATATTCGAGAGATAGTATTTGGCAAGCGTCGTCAGGTTCAATATTGGCAAGTTACCACTGACCCAGAAACTTTGCCATCAAATTCAACTTGGTTCATTATGACTCTAGTTCCGGGAATTAAGTATAAAGAAGTTGTGAATTTATATGGTTTAAGAAACTGGGTTGAATATGGACTTAAACAAAGTAAAAACGAATTAGGCTGGGCTGATTTTCGAGTTACTGACTATTCTCAAATTCAAAAATGGTGGGAAATAGTCATGAGTACTTATCTCATGATCGGTCTTCACTCTCAAGTTTTGAATAATACTCAGGATAAAGGCATTAATGAAACAACAGATCCAGTTGTTACCAAATTCCAGGAGCATGATTGGTGGGACTTTGGTCAAGGCTGGAAAAATCTACTCAATAATTTACGCCTAGTTATTCAACCTTACCAATTTTTTAATTTACTTAAACCTTGGCTAATCGTATTTCCAATTTCTCATTTATCGATTGGCTTTTTAACACTAATTGCGTTGATGAATCGAATGCGAGGTGCTATCCCAAAACCCTACGAAGGAGAGGATTTCTTATTTTCCTCTGCTTAGAGTGATGGAAGAGCG
>LXQD01000201.1 GCA_003326215.1 Nostoc minutum NIES-26
AAAAAAGCGAAACCAAAAAAGCACCACCCCAAGAGGAATTAAATCAACCGAAAAGAAAAGCAGGCGGGCAACCAGGACATCAGGGCAAAACCCGTAAAGGATTCGGCAGAGTAGATCGCTATGAAATTTTACGTCCAGAGGATTGTGTTTACTGTGGTCAAAAAGCATTTGCGTCTGTGGCAGTAAAAGTAGAAAAGCACTCAGTAGCGCAATTAGTGGAACGCCCAATCGAAGTAGTGGAATATCAACGCTATACCTGTGTATGTAAGTGCTGTGGAAATGTACAAACTTCCTCTTGGCCAGAAGATATCATCCCAGGACAAGATTTAGGGGTTTCCTTGCAAGCGTTTTTAGGATGGGCAAATAATTATGCACATATGCCCTACGAAAAACAACAAGAAATGCTATGGGAACTGGGTCAAATTGAAATTGGGCTAGGCACTTTGGTTGCAACCAATGAACGAATTACTGGAGCAATTGAACCGAGCGTTATTGAGTTAAGTGATTGGATAAAACAGACACAACCTAACGTTCATGTAGATGAAACACCTTGGTCAGTCAAAGGCATCAAAGAATGGTTGTGGGTAGTTGCTAATTCTGATTTGTGTCTATTTACTGCTGCTGACACTCGTTCCAGAGCCGAACTAGAAGCAATCTTAGGAACTCAATACCAAGGCATAATTGTCAGCGACGATTTTAGCGTTTACAACGGCTATCAAGCTTTTGCCCAACAAAAATGTTTGGCTCATCTACGCCGCCATTTCAAAAAATTAATTCAACTTCCCGGCCTTCACAACCAAGCTATTGGTGAAACGTTTGTTGATTTAATTGATGAAGCCTTTAGAAGTTATGGACGATGGTTCCAGACACTTGACTCTACCAGTTACAACGATTGGGTCAATAAGTTCAAATCCAAGGTGCAACAAACACTCGATGAATGGATTGACTTAGCAGGGGCAAACGCTGGTAAGCTTTTACGTTCTTTGCGTGATAAAGCGCATCAATGGTGGTACTTCCTTGAACATCCTGAAGTTCCTCCTGATAACAATCAGGCCGAACGTTCGCTGCGTTTGGCTGTGACAAAACGTAAAGTGAGTGGTGGTTCTCGTTCGATGGAGCGGTTTCAACACACCGCCAATTTGTTGACCGTGGTGCAAACCTGTCGCCGTCAAGGTAGGTCTGTGATTGATTTTTTTGCTCAATCTCTATTGGCTGACTCTATTAATTCTCAATCTCGCCCTTCTTTGCTTCCTCAATATTAGACCTGAATCCTTAC
>LXQD01000202.1 GCA_003326215.1 Nostoc minutum NIES-26
GCGATCTATTCGTGGGTCTTCCATGACAGCAAAGTGGTCAGCAATCGTGATTTTCGGCTTGAGTTTCATGAAAACGCAAGTGAGTAGTTTTTCTTTATTTCTTTACCGCAATCTTGAATTTACTACAAAAACCGACTCCGATCGCACTGGCAGCCGACGGCTGCCTCTAATTTCCCCTATACAATGATTATCATTACTACCTGCATGAATGTTTAATTTCCTGAAAGCCTTATTTGATTTGGGTTTTGGTAATTCCTACTCTAATTCAGGCTCGTCAATATTTAGATGCGTTTGCCCTGATCTTTCGTTTGCAACCAACTTAATACTTCTTGGAGCTGTTCATCGCTAAGATAACTCTTTCTTCCTTTATGATTTAAGCGCAGTCCTAAAATTCCATATTCCTTGTAGGCTTGCTTCCAGCTCGTTATCGAACCAACAGACACATCTAAAATTGTTTGAATTTCCTCATATTTGTAGCCTTGATAAACCAGTTTCACTGCCAAAGCTTTCCTCACCTCACGGGCATCTGGGCGATTATCTATAAATTCTTGTAGTTCTGCGATCGCAGCTTGTAGATGCTGATTTATCATTGTTTGCTATGATTCCTATATATCAGAAATTAAATTGAAATATTTAGGAAGAATTTCATTTTTCCTCTAAATAAACATAGTTTTATAAATTCAAATCTTGAGTTATTTTAGTGTCAATAAATAATCATTCAGCTTCAGATAAGATAATTCATGCTTTTTGAGAATACTTCATTTATTTTATTTATCATTTAATCAATTTTTACAATTATCTATGTCATTTTGAAATCTCTCTTAGTTTTGATTAGTAAATAAGATGCGTTTTCCCTAGGTCTGATGAGAGGATGCAGGAGTTTAAGGCTCGCGCGCTACAGCATTGGTTCTCGATCAAGAATTATTTGAATGTGACTATTTCGGAGAAATTGACCCGAATGGCACTAAGAAAAGCGAAAACGCTTATCAATTAAGCACTCTGTAATTGTTTGCGTAATTCATGCCGGGGTTTCGTCATTAAGGGGTAAGCTTTGAGGCGGCGTTTAATAACTCGTGGTTCATTGCGTGCGGGACGATGCGGAACTTGTTTATGGACAATAACTTTGAGTAAAATACGATAAAGACGCAAACGCTTTTGAAAAGAAGCAGCCTCGAATTTGGGAAAAAAGTTAATCAAATGATGACGAGTACTTTGCAGGGATAAACGTAAGGGAGGAGTATTGTAAGTAGTACT
>LXQD01000203.1 GCA_003326215.1 Nostoc minutum NIES-26
CAGTAAACCAAAAAGTTTCCTCAAAAGGGCGAACCATTAGGGATACAGCAGATATCACCAATGAAGAATACTGAGAAACAGGTATCTAATAATACGTAAACTATAAAAAATAATTATCATATTTTGCAGTAGTTCAAAATGTGAAATGATCAAAGTAGTGTGTCGTATATTGGCTCTTGAAATTGACTGTTTCATCTCACCGAATTGCCAAGAAGAGCGAGTCTCCAGAAGAACCGATTTTAACAGACTCAAAAACTCTTGATGAAGTGATTGAGTGTTTAGTAGAAAATTTTTCGATTGAAACTCAAGGGGTATGTGATCAACAAACTTTATTTGAGATTCTCACAAAAGCAGCCAGCAGTGGAGATAGTATTGAGAACACAGCTAAACTATTAAAAAATGTTCCTACAGCCAATGATATTAGATACCACCTCAATAAAATCAATAAATTTGAAGAAATAGAGGCGCAAGTAAATCAATCACTGAAAAGCCGGATTCCTTTAGGATTAAAGAAAGGTTGTTTAAAAATAGCGATTGATTTAAATCTAATTTGTTATTATGGTAAGCCAACATTAGAGGAATTACCTTACATATATCGAAGTCAAGCTAAATCTCACTTTATATGTTATTACCAATAACAAGCGTGTAACTCTTGCAGTTAGAGGAGTTCGCAAACTAGATACTAGTGTAGCGATCATTACTTATTTATTGGCAGAACTTGAATCTCTTAAAATAGATATAAAAAAGCTATACCTAGATAGAGGCTTTTTTAATACTCCTGTAATCCGATGGTTGCAGGCATTGGATATTCCATTTATGATGCCTGCTGTCAAGACAGGAAAAAAAGGAGGAATCAAACAATTTCTCAAGGGTAAAAAAAGCTATAAAACTACCTATACAATTACAAGAAACGAAGATGATTCAGTCACCTTTGACTTATGGATTGTTTGCAAATATAGAAAAGGGAAGCGTAAAAAGCATGGGATTCAATACTTTGCTTACGTGACTTACAAAATCAAAACTAATTTAGATTATATCTATCAAGATTATCGCAAACGATTTGGAATTGAAACTAGCTATAGACTCAAGAATATTTGTCGAATTAGAACAAATAATAAAAATCCTGTCTTAAGATTAATATTTATTGGTATTTCCTTTCTTTTAGTTAATATTTGGGTAAATTTTCTTTGGACTAGAATCAGTCGTAAAAGGAAAGGAAGTCGATTAATTTATCGCACA
>LXQD01000204.1 GCA_003326215.1 Nostoc minutum NIES-26
CTGAGGTTCTGCTTGTGGAGCCAATGCGCCAGTTCTACGCTGTGAAATTCTCTATCTCCGATAATCACTAATTTATACGTTTTTAATAAACGAATTACTGGGCGTAATAGTTTTTGCTGTTCAGTGAGGTTACTGCAACCATCTTTTTCTAACAAACACCAATATATTGGCCACGCTCTTTTTTGGTAAATCACACTCACCATCAACACATTATTTTCTTTCCACTCTGTTCTATCCATCGCAATGGTTAATTGTGACCCCAGTTTAAAATGTTGGTTAATTAGGGCTTCAATAATCGGAAACCATAACAATACTACACTCAAGGCATTCAGCGTTAAAAACCTTTGTAAATGCCGTCTACGACTGTTCTGTTGTATTGGTAATGGTAGTGTCGCTGCCAGTCTTTCTATCTTTACTTGTTTTTGATTTTGTAGTAACCACACCAACATCTTTAGGGTGATTAACTGTGCTTTATTCAGGTATTTTTCTAAAAAGTTTTGTAGAATCATGCCAGCATTATAATGACGGTCTTGGTCAAATTACGAGACCGTTCTTTTTTACCACAAAATTGATCTCCATAGACTGGTCTACTACCCTCATACAGTTCATTCTCAATAAGCAGCCGATTTTTTCAGGGGGTCTGTACCTCCAAAACCTTTATCTGGCTTGGTTTAGAGGCGATTGTCGCCCCTTGAACATACAAAGACAAGTTACTGACACACACAATACTTCCCAAACATCAGATGAGGCTGTTGGAGGCTGGAAGGGGCTGAGGCTGAAGCTGCGCCAGGGGTTAGAAAGTGCTGGTCAGTTCTACACTGAACTCGTTTCCAAGGTGGGTGACGCTGTTGGGGTTGCTGATGGTGAGCCAATATGGAACGGATATTTGGGGCAGTGGCAGGTGTGGGTTAACTTTGCGGACGGTTGTCGGTCGGTGGGGTGCGATTGGGTCGAGTGTGTGGGGTAATGTAGTCGATGCGATATATACTCTCTATAAAAGCTGCCATAAATCAATACCTTTGCCAAAATAAGAGCATGAAGAGGTAGGGCGTTTCGTAGTAGAGTTATTGTCTCTCACAACGACAACTCAAAAACCACTGGCCGCCCATGCCCGATATCTTATCATTGTTACAATGCCTGCTGCCGCAGATAAACGCGACAACGATGCGGCAATTGAACCAAATCATCCTGGCAATGTTAGCTCTTAATGGTCGAGT
>LXQD01000205.1 GCA_003326215.1 Nostoc minutum NIES-26
GGGACGAGGGCTGCATTGATTGCATTGCTGATTTAAATAGGGTGTACCATGCCTGGGTGGGCAAATAAATCTAGTCTCCTAAACGGGATAGTAGCTTTAACTACTTCACCAATACCATTGCCAACAACACCCAGAACCACGCTCACATTCGGACGAATACTGCACCAGTGTCATTACGGCTTCTACTGTCATGGTACTTCTTCAGTGTATAAGTTACTTAGTCTTAAAACTCTTGTTAACTGTGTTTCTTTCATTTATTGTGGGCGTGTAATCGCGCCCGTTGGGCGCTCACTAATTGCACCTGGAAATATGGATGTCAAAACCACAACTACGTGTAAGAGGAATTAGTCGTTCAATCTCAAGTAAAAGAAGAGACACGACTATTTAAGGGAAAATAGATTCAAGTGCAGTTTGTGCAGCCTCACTCCAATCAGGTGTAATGGTAGTTAAGTGGATAAATAAGTCCAATGAGCAATAAGGTAAGCAGTTAGAGAAAGGATGAGCCAGTAATACATCCCAAGCAGAGTACCTTGCCCAAAACGATGTAAGCCGAAGCGATGTTTTCCCTGTGTTTATCCCTGAGTGCCTGTGATATTGCTTTGCTCTGATTACTATCGAACAGATGTTGCCCTTCGTAACAAAAGCCATCACGCACACAATTGTGCTATGCAATACGATCGCAGAAAGCGCAATGACGTAAATCCACCAATGCCGTGCAACGCCCCTCCTCTATAGGCATTGAAAGAATCATCTAAAATTATTCTCTATACATGTCTACATGCGTAAACGGCAACACCTACGACATGACTCACGGCCTCACGGCGATCGCACGCAGTAATCAGAATTAAGCCAAGAGAATATCTAAAATTAAGTCACACAGACGACCTATTTATATAACAATGCCTTAGCCAATTTACGAGGGTTCAACACCAGTAGAAACGGGATGAATACGTCCTAAAGAACTAAGTTGGGCAAGAATTTGGGACAATAAAATAGGCTCAGGCTGTTGGGGAAGCATTTTTAATATTTCACGGACATATCGAAAGCCACGATAATGAGCTTTCAGGTCAGTAATGCCAGAGCCAGGATTGTGTTGACGAAAACAAGAAAGAAGATGATGGGATAAAGTAGCCAAAAATTATTTGAGTCCAATGTAAAAAATATTTTGCAAGAAAGACAAAAGCTTAAATTAAGCAAAGACTATTTAGCAGCATTCATAGAGGTATAAAGCTTATCTAATCAACTTTACTGCGCTAGTTACGATCTAAATTATTTATGTACGAGCGACGTAAATTTAACTACAAAACATTAAGTATTATTTAACAAATGAGCAAAGATGAAGTAGTTTCTCCGAATGTAAAACTAGAAACTGTTTGATAATTTATAAAAACTTTAATTTTTATATTCTTTTCAAGGTACATATGTATCTACGTCTATACTCAAGCACACAATTTACTAAAGAACCTGTTTGAGCCATTATCGCGCAAGAGCATTGGCTGTCTAAAACCTTTATCAATAAAGCTTTTTAGCTTGCTAAGAAAAATTGTTCTTACTTATAAGAATTATTATAAGTAAACTTAGCATCAATCTAATAGCCCATAGATTTAAATCTATGGGATGCTCGGCAAGCAATTGGCTAAAATGGAATCCACTCCAGTAGTTTAGAATTTTGCTCCATTGATATATATCAATTATCTCTCTCTAAGCAGGTGCGCGATCTCTACTCAACAAGTCAGTACAGAGAAAGAGTTGATGAGACTAAAGCCACGTGATACGCGCGCATGGTATATATATCACATGGGAGAAGTAATGTTTTGATGCCTAAATTAATTACTTCAAATCGTGTCAGCCGACAATTCATTCATTGGTTGCTGGCAGAAGACCGACAAGAGAAGAAAGGTCCGTACAGGAAGGAACAAACACACCGCAAACACCCTTGGTGGCAGGTGATGTGTTTGACTGGTGTAGATTATTTTTCAACACTTGGCTACCAACCTGGAATTGCAGCAATAGCCGCAGGCGCTCTTTCTCCTGTGGCTACTCTAGTTTTAGTTCTGTTAACACTTTTTGGAGCTTTGCCAATTTATCGGCGTGTTGCTGCTAAAAGTCCTCATGGTGAAGGTTCGATCGCAATGCTCGAACATTTGCTACCCTGGTGGCAAGGTAAGCTATTTGTCCTTTGCTTACTTGGTTTTGTGGCAACAGACTTCATCATTACCATTACACTATCGGCTGCTGATGCCACGGCTCACATTATCGAAAATCCGCTCGCCCCGAATTTCGTTCACAATCAGGAAGTCGGAATCACGCTGGTATTAATTGCATTATTAGGTGCGGTTTTCCTGCGAGGTTTTCGAGAAGCGATCGGGATTGCAGTATTTTTAGTGGGAGTTTATTTGCTGTTAAACTCGATTGTTATTGGCGTTGGTCTGTATCAGATCCTAAATCACCCATCTGCGATCGCTAACTGGCAAACAGCACTTTTTGCACAACATTCTAACCCTCTGTTAATGCTCGGCGCAGCTATTTTGGTATTTCCCAAGCTAGCACTGGGATTGTCAGGCTTTGAAACTGGCGTGACTGTCATGCCTCTTGTACAAGGTAGCAGCAGCGACACCCCCGAAAAGCCCAAAGGACGTATTCGGAATACGCGCAAGCTGCTTACCACTGCTGCGTTGATTATGAGCTTCTTTTTAATTACCAGCAGCTTTATCACTACTCTACTGATTCCGGCAGCAGAATTTGCAACTGGGGGCAAAGCAAATGGACGTGCCCTTGCTTATCTAGCACATCTTTATCTAGGTAATAGCTTTGGCACAATTTATGATTTAAGTACCATTAGCATTCTGTGGTTTGCAGGTGCATCGGCAATGGCAGGGCTGCTGAATATTGTGCCTCGCTATCTGCCACGCTATGGGATGGCACCTAACTGGACAAGAGCAACGCGACCTTTAGTATTGGTGTATGTAGCTATTGCCCTTATTGTCACAATTATCTTTCGGGCTGATGTCGAAGCCCAAGGTGGGGCTTACGCAACAGGTGTGCTGGTGTTGATGAGTTCCGCTGCGTTGGCTGTAACTTTGTCAGTCCACCGTCAGAGGTCAAGGCGAGCAACACTTGTGTTTGCACTTATCACACTGGTATTTATATTCACTACTGTTGTAAATATCATTGAAAGACCAGAGGGCATCAGGATTGCTTCGTTCTTTATTGGTGCTATTGTTCTCACCTCATTAATTTCCCGTGTTTGGCGTTCCACCGAACTGCGAGTAGAAAGGATTGAAATTGACGAAAAAGCTCGCCAATTCATTGCTGAGGAAAGCCAAGGTGCAATCCGCATAATTGCTAATCGATTCAATAAGGGCGACGAGCTAGAGTATTTTTTAAAAGAGAAAGAGGTGCGCGAAGACAATCACGTTCCGTCCACCGACCCAGTTCTTTTTCTCGAAATTATGGTGTCAGATGCTTCCGACTTTGCTGATGTCATCAAAGTAAAGGGAGTGCAGGTTGGTGATTACCGTATCCTGCGTGCTGAGAGTGCAGCGGTTCCCAATGCGATTGCGGCTTTACTTCTTCATATTCGCGACCAAACCGGAAAGATTCCACATGCTTACTTCGGCTGGGCAGAAGGAAACCCGATACAATACTTGCTACGTTTTATTTTGTTTGGTGAGGGTGATATTGCTGTGGTCACTCGTGAAGTCCTTCGGAAAGCTGAGAAAGATACCGAACGTCGTCCTGGTATTCATGTAGGCGGGTGAAAGGGAGAGCAGGAGAGGCAGGGGGAGCAGGGGGAGCAGGGGAAGCAGGGGAGGAAGAATCTCACAATCGTCTTCGCTCTTACAATTGAATAATTTAATTTCTGGAAGTCCCTAACTTCTGTCTCTTGTCTTATTAATGGTGGTTAATGGTGGAAAAGGAGGGTTTTTTAGAATTTTTTCAATTGTTTGCTCTCCATTAGCTATTTAGAGGCTGTTAGACTGGAAATTATAAGTATAATTTCGTATATTTTTGCGAATTTATGGAGCCAGCATCACTAACAGCAGCGGCTATTGCTACTTTGGTCATCACTAAGGCTTTTGAAAAGACTGGCGAAATCGTCGGTGAAAAGGTTTGGGAGGAAGGCGAACAGTTGTTATCACTACTGAAGCGCAAAGAACCTAGTACGGCGAGTGCGATTGAACTGACTCAAGCACTACCTTTAGATTATAGTCGGGCTTATCTGATTGGGCAGCAAGTAGAAGAAGCGGCGCAGAAAGACCCTGAGATTGCTGAAGCAGTGGAAGCTGTAGCCAAGGAGGCACAACCGAAACTGACGAATACTATTATTGAAAATTGGCAGGGAATAAATATTAAAGGTGGGACTAATACCATTTCTGGCAATACCTTTAATTTCTGACTACAGTCGCCCGCAGGGGAACGGGTAAAGTTAAATCCCCCTACTGAAATACCGCAAAATTTGCCCCTGAGTGGGGTGGTGGAATTTGTCGGACGTGAAGAGGAATTGCAAAACCTCCACCAACTTTTGCAGGATAATAAACAAGTAGCAATAGCAGCGATCGCTGGCATGGGTGGAGTCGGGAAAACAGAACTCGCCCTGCAATATGCCATCAACAAGCGCGAAACATATAACGGTGGGCTTTGCTGGTTGCTACCAAAAACCGGGGATGTGGGCATTCAAGTTGTGCAGTTTGCCAGAACGCAGCTTGATTTAAATCCACCAGAAGATTTTGATTTATTGGCGCAAGTGCAATATTGCTGGCGGCGTTGGCGTGAAGGTGATGTGCTGCTAGTGTTGGATGATGTTGGCGACTACCAAGAAGTTAAGCCTTACTTCCAGTCCCTACCTTCTCGGTTTAAAGTGTTGATGACTACGCGCCAGAACTGGGGACGCATTGCAAAGTTATCTTTGGATGTGCTGCTACCAGAGGCGGCGCTGGAGTTGTTGAGGTCTTTACTCAAAGAAACACCAGAGCGAATTGAGCGAGAATTAGCTGTAGCAAATCAGTTGTGTGAGTGGCTGGGATATTTACCTTTGGGTGTGGAATTAGTGGGGCGCTATCTGGCGCGAAAACAGGATTTATCTCTAACAGAAATGTTGCGGCGGTTGGAGAACAAGCGACTAGATGAGCGTTCCCTCTTTAAATCTAAGTCGGAAGCCGACATGACAGCACAACGAGGGGTGTTAGCAGCCTTTGAGTTGAGTTGGCAAGAATTAGAAGACGACGATAAACAATTGGGCTGTTTATTGAGTTTATTTGCCGCCGCACCCATACCTTGGAAGTTGGTAGAACAGTGTTTACCAGAAGAAGATGCGGAAGATTTAGAAGAAATTAGAGATGATAAGTTGCTGAATTTGCATTTACTTCAGCGCAAAGGTGAGGGAATTTACCAACTGCATTCACTGCTAAGGGAGTTTTTCCAATATAAGTGTACAGGTTTAGAACAGGCAGAGGAATTAAAGCGATCGCTTTGCAACGAAATCGTAGTAGTTGCCAAGGAGATTTCGCCAATGCCCACCCTTGAGCAAATTACTGCCGTCTCCCCCGCTGTACCTCATATAGCTGAAGTTGCGAAGAATCTCATTGAATACATTAGCGACGATGATTTACTTTGGCCTTTCGTCGGTAACAGTCGATTTTATTATGGTCAGGGGTTATATGACCAGGCTTTACCTTGGTTTGAGCAGTGTTTAGAAGTCATTAAAAAGCGTTTGGGAGAGGAGCATCCAGATGTTGCCACTAGCCTCAACAACCTAGCGGAACTCTACCATTCCCAAAGCAGATACAGCAAAGCCGAATCCCTATTACAGCAAGCTTTAGCACTCAGGCGTAGGCTACAGGGACAGGAGCATCCAGATGTTGCTACTAGCCTCAACAACCTAGCGTTACTCTACCATTCCCAAGGCAGATACAGCGAAGCTGAACCCTTATTACAGCAAGCTTTAGTACTCAGACGCAGGCTGCTGGGAGAGGAGCATCCAGATGTTGCACAGAGCTTCAACAACCTAGCGTTACTCTACCATTCCCAAGGCAGATACAGCAAAGCCGAACCCCTGTATCAGCAAGCTTTAGCACTCAAGGGCAGGCTGCTGGGAGAGGAGCATCCAGATGTTGTACTTAGCCTTAGCAACCTAGCGTTACTTTACTACTCCCAAGGCAAATACGGCGAAGCTGAACCCCTATTACAGCAGACTTTAGCACTTAGGCGTAGGCTGCTGGGAGAAGAGCATCCAGATGTTGCACAGAGCCTCAACAACGTAGCAGGACTCTACGACTCCCAAAACAGATACAACGAAGCCGAACCACTGTATCAGCAGGCTTTAGCACTTGGGCGTAGGCTGCTAGGAGAGGAGCATCCAGATGTTGCGACTAGCCTCAACAATCTAGCGTCACTCTACTACTCCCAAAGCAGATACAGCGAAGCCGAACCCCTCTACCAGCAAGCTTTAACACTCAGGCGCAGGCTGCTGGGAGAGGAGCATCCAGATGTTGCACTTAGCCTTAACAACCTAGCGTTACTTTACTACTCCCAAGGCAGATACAGCAAAGCCGAACCCCTCTACCAGCAAGCTTTAACACTCAG
Source organism: Nostoc minutum NIES-26 (assembly GCA_003326215.1). Lineage (GTDB taxonomy): Bacteria > Cyanobacteriota > Cyanobacteriia > Cyanobacteriales > Nostocaceae > Dendronalium > Dendronalium minutum. The sequence goes on from LXQD01000205.1 coordinate 6,586, forward strand.
GCGCAGGCTGCTGGGAGAGGAGCATCCAGATGTTGCACTTAGCCTTAACAACCTAGCGTTACTTTACTACTCCCAAGGCAGATACAGCAAAGCCGAACCGTTGTACATGCAAGCATTAGATATTTTTGAGCGATGGTTAGGCACAAATCATCCTAATACTGTGACTGTGCGTGAAAATTTAGCATATTTGCGCGATCGCCTCACCTCAAATCCAGAATAAGCAAGTTTTGTGCAAACTGTACCATGTTAAAAGTTAGATTTGCGATCGCCTAAACTCGGTCTTTCGTGTTCTGAACTCGGCTTTTCATGTTCCGAACGAGAATGTTTCTGTTCCAAGTGAGAACGTTCTCGTTTAGAACGAGAATGTTCCTGTTTGAAGTGAGAAAGTTTCTGTTCCAAGTGAGAATGTTTTAGTTTCAAGCTCGACGTTCCGAGTTCTGAGGTGGAATGATGGTGTTGTAAACGCGATCGCTCGTCTAAAACTCATTAGACTACATTAACAGCGATCGCTTCTCGGCACATTTTAAAGGCTATTCCATTCTTTTTTCACAAAATCCCGACGCTTACACAGTATCCATCGACTCAAGTGTTGGCTCTTTGTTCAGGTCAATGCTATCAATTACTGGTAGAGAATGTCCCAGCTTTAACGCAAGCAAAATCCAGTCTTCCAGGGTTGAGCGTAATTCATCCTCACACTCGCGCAAAGTTGATGCAAAGGCTATTACTCCTTTGCAAACAGGAATTCTACCTGTAAATGTACCATCTTCTAACTTGTCATAAATTGCCTTGGCGATCGCTCGGTCAACATAATCGCTCAAAATAAATCTTATCGCCATGAAATCTCGCGTTGTGCTACCAGTTTTATTTTATGTTAAAAAATTGATTTCTCTGGCAGTTTACCTCGGTTGAATGATGGTGTTATGAAGGCGATCGCTCATGTTATACCAGTCTTATTTTACTTATATTGGTAATCGCCTCAGCCGGAAAGTTTCATTATTTACAGAAATAATTACCCCTACCTCTAAATCTTCTTGACATTCACGCAAAACTTGCATCAACCGTTCATTAATTGCATCGTAATTTTCATTCCCTAACCTAAATAAAATCACACTGGGTAAACTATCCCCACTAACTGCTAAAAGTTGGGCAAAATCTAAATCTATACTTAATAAAATTCTCCCTTCTGTACGGGCTTTAATTAAAATCTCATCATCTGGTAGTTTTTGCAAACCTTCATCGCGCAAATGCACTACATCATAACCACCACTACGCAACCAAAATACAGTGCGTAATGAAATTCCCATATCTGCCAAAAACTTCATTATTATTTTTTAAGCACTTTTGAAGGGATAAACCCGCTCTTGAGTCAACCACGCCGCGTAAAGTAGAGATTGACGAATATCTTCTGGTTCTAGATCGGGATATTCTTCTAAAATCTCCGCTACAGGTTTGCTATTAGCTACCAAATTTACGACTAAAGAAACCGGAATTCGCATCCCGCGAATACAAGCTTGTCCACCCATAATGCTAGGGTTAAATGTAACTCTGTCCAGACCTAACATAAAATTGTCTCTCTAAAATCTCGTTTATCTTTGCTGTTGGGCTTCATCTCTCTGGGGTGGAATCATAGTGTCATAAAGGCAATCGCTCCACTTAAAATGTAGATTCACGAGCGATCGCACATCAAATTTCAAGATTCCAAGAGGAACTTACTACAAAAGTGGCAAGTTGCATCAAAATGAGGCTATGCGATCGCACTCAAAAACTAACTTCAATCAACAGCAAACGCTACCCTAGAACTCAGTAAACGCGATCGCGATCGCTCAAGCTTTGAAGTTTCAACTATGATAGCCTCCTCCCAACAGAATTACCTTACCCCTGAAGAGTACCTCCAACTAGAGGAACAAAACTCTGTTAAACATGAATACATCGACGGCTACATCTACGCAATGGCTGGGGCGCTTGACCCACATGTTACCATTGCTCTTAACCTTGCTTCTCTCCTCCGCAATCATGTACGCGGTACTGGGTGTCGCGTTTACATCGCCGACATGAAAGCACGAATTGAATCTCTAAATCGCTTTTACTATCCCGATGTTATGGTTACTTGCGATCCACGCGATCGAGAAACACCAGCCTATAAAAGATTTCCTTGTTTAATTGTCGAAGTTTTATCCGATTCTACCGAAGCCTTTGACCGGGGCGATAAATTCGCCGACTACCAAGCGCTGGAAAGCCTCCAAGAATATACTTTAATTAATACAAAACGTCAGCGAGTCGAGTGTTTTCGTCGCAATGATGAGGGGCTGTGGGTTTTACAATCTTACACATCAGAAAATCAAACATTTCGGCTTAACAGTGTGGATTTCCAGGAAACAATAGTATCACTTTACGAAGATGTAGTTTTTGAATGATCGACTTATCATGAAGTATGCTACACGATGTTTAGTAAACTAAATATCTATATAATGCCTTCAAAGCTTCCTAACCCGGCGGGAGCGTTGATGAAAGTAGGCTACTTCATTCAATAAAAAAGTTATGGCGCTCATAGTTCAAAAATACGGTGGTACATCTGTCGGTTCAGTCGAACGCATCCAAGCTGTTGCACAACGCGTTTATAAAACAGTTAAAACAGGAAACTCACTTGTTGTAGTGGTTTCCGCAATGGGCAAAACCACCGATGGACTCGTCAAACTAGCTAATGAAATTTCCACAAATCCTAACCGCCGGGAAATGGATATGCTGCTTTCTACTGGCGAGCAAGTTACCATTGCCTTACTCAGCATGGCATTGCAAGAACTCGGACAACCAGCAATTTCGATGACTGGCGCTCAAGTAGGAATTGTTACCGAAGCAGAACACACCCGCGCTCGAATTTTGCACATTAAAACCGATCGCCTCGTCCGTCACCTCAATCTCGGCAAAGTAGTTGTAGTAGCTGGGTTTCAAGGTATAGCTAGCACTGAAGAGTTAGAAATTACAACTTTGGGGCGCGGTGGTTCTGACACGTCAGCAGTGGCTTTAGCCGCAGCCTTAAAAGCAAATTTTTGTGAAATTTATACAGATGTGCCAGGGATTTTAACTACAGACCCCCGCTTGGTTCCCGAAGCCCAACTGATGGATGCAATCACCTGCAATGAAATGCTAGAACTGGCAAGCTTGGGAGCAAAAGTACTGCATCCCCGTGCCGTAGAAATTGCTCGTAACTATGGTGTTCCCCTAGTAGTCAAGTCTAGCTGGACGGATGACCCCGGTACTTGGGTGACATCAGCCAAACCCCAAGGGCGATCGCTAATCAATTTAGAAATTGCCCGTCCGGTAGACCATGTAGAATTTGACACAGACCAAGCCAAAGTAGCTTTATTGCGCGTACCTGATAAACCAGGGGTAGCAGCCAAATTATTTGGTGAAATAGCCCGCCAAAACGTCGATGTAGACTTAATTATTCAGTCAATTCATGAAGGTAACAGTAATGACATTGCTTTTACCGTCACAACACCCATATTAAAACGGGCAGAAGCAGTAGCAGCAGCGATCGCCCCAGCACTGAGAAGTAAATCTAACCCAAAATTTGACGAAGCCGAGGTGATGATAGAGCAAAATATCGCCAAAGTTAGCATTGCTGGTGCAGGCATGATTGGCCGTCCTGGCGTAGCTGCCAAGATGTTCGCCACCTTAGCTGAAGCTGGCGTAAACATCCAAATGATTTCCACCAGCGAAGTCAAAGTAAGTTGCGTAGTAGATGCAGCAGAATGCGATCGCGCCGTTACCGCACTTCGCAACGCCTTTGAAGTGGAAGCAAGGGAGCAAGGGAGCAGGGGAGCAGGGGGAGTAGGGGAAGCAGGGGGAGCAGGGGGAGCAGGGGGAGCAGGGGGAGCAGGGAGAGAAATAACAACTAACTTCCTACTTAGCAACGCCAGTCCGCTCAAGTCGGGAGACCCGCCCACGCGGCTGGCTCCTCAGCACTCAGCACTCTCTTGTACAGACGTGATTCATCGCGTCTCTACTCAGCACTGTCCATGGGTTCGCGGCGTTGCTCTAGATATGAATCAAGCCCGTCTTGCCATTCGCCAAGTGCCAGATCGGCCGGGGATGTCGGCGCAGTTGTTTGGACTATTGGCACAGCACAACATCAGCGTTGATATGATTATCCAATCTCAACGTTGTCGGATAATTGATGGTGTTCCCAGGCGGGATATTGCCTTTACAGTCTCGCGGATGGATGGGGAAAATGCAAAAGAATTGCTTACCCAAGTAGCAGCAAAATTAGGATGGGGTGAGGTTGTTTTAGATGGTGCGATCGCCAAAGTCAGTATTGTCGGTGCAGGCATGGTGGGACAACCAGGAGTTGCTGCCAAAATGTTTGAAGCCCTAGCTCAACACCAAATTAATATCCAAATGATTGCCACCTCAGAAATTAAAATTAGCTGTGTCGTGGCACAAGAGCAAGGTGTGAAAGCTTTACAAGGCATTCATGCTGCCTTTGGGCTTGCTGGCAGCGAGAAATTCGTAGTGCCAGCTTAAGCGGCGATAACGCTCGTTTCGCATAAAGACGCAAAGGCGTTGAAAACAACTTTGCGTCTTTATAGATGAAAATGTCTTTCCCCTACACCCCTACACCCATTTTTAAGACAGCATCTTTCCAGTTTGCCAAGTCAGCCAAAGAGCGATCGCGATAACGTCCGTAACGCTCTTGTTTATTTTTGATTTTTGCACCCAGTTCTGGCAAAATCCCAAAATTAGGCGGCATCGGCTGGAAATGTTTGGGTGAAGCGGAACTGATAAACTCAAACAGTGCCCCCATCATCGTTGTTGGTGGTGCAGTCAACGGTTCTTGCCCCAAAGCTAGCCTTGCTGCATTTCTGCCAGCCAGCAAGCCCCCCGCTGCGGCTGCGGTGTAGCCTTCAGTCCCAATCAATTGCCCAGCTGCGAATAAAGTCGGACGTTGCTTAAATTGCAGGGTAGGATACATGAGCTGAGGAGCATTGATAAAAGTATTGCGGTGCATCACTCCCAATCGCACAAATTCTGCCGCCTCCAAACCTGGAATTAGCTGGAATACTCGCTTTTGTTCGCCCCAACGCAAGTTAGTTTGGAATCCGACCATATTCCAAAGTTGACCAGCTTTGTCTTCTTGTCGCAACTGCACCACAGCATAGGGACGTTCTCCAGTGCGACTGTCAGACAATCCCACTGGCTTGAGGGGGCCGTAACGCATTGTGTCTTCCCCCCGTTGTGCTTGTTCTTCAATTGGCAGACAAGCTTCAAAAAATTTCGCTGTTTCCCGGTCAAAATCCTTAAGTTCTGTTTGTTCGGCTTTACGGAGTTCTTCCCAGAACCGCAAGTACTGCTCTTTATTCATTGGGCAGTTGAGATAAGAAGCTTCGCCTTTGTCATATCGTGATGCCATAAAGGCAATATCGCGGTTAATCGATTCTCCCACGATAATCGGACTAGCCGCATCAAAAAAGCTGAGGTATTCCATCCCCGTCAAGCGTTGCAAATCTTCTGCCAAGTCAGGACTGGTTAAAGGCCCAGTTGCCAAAACTACAATTCCTTCAGGTAGAGCTGGTACTTCGCCTCGGCGGAATTCAATCAAAGGATGGCTAGATAAAGTTTCCGTCAAATCTTGACCAAATTGACCCCTATCTACGGCTAACGCGCCACCAGCAGGAACAGCGTGTTCATCAGCTTTCGAGATGATTATAGAACCAAGTTGGCGTAACTCTTCGTGCAATAATCCAGCAGCGCGATCGCTTGCCATTGCCCCAAAGGAATTACTACAAACTAATTCCGCCAGATGTTCTGTATGATGAGCAGGGCTGAAGCGTTTTGGGCGCATTTCATGGAGAATTGCAGGCACTCCAGCCTGGGCTATTTGCCACGCTGCTTCTGTCCCAGCTAGTCCACCTCCAATCACTTGTATCGGTTGTTTATCCATAAATTAGTCAAATTGTTAATTGCTAGTCTATTTGATTGTGCTTGTCTTCAGCTGTTTGGTAGATAAAAAAGCGTTTTACGAGCTTACCATCATCACGTTTGAGATAGTACCAAGATAACGAAACTGAAAAATCTTAACCGACAAATTAAACTTATTATCCACAAGAGTGCAAATGTCTCAAACTCAGACCGAAAACTTTTGTGAAAGCGCTGTGCTTGCTGACTTCACAGTCTGCCCCATAGCAGTAAAGAATTCCATGCCCTGGTTGATAGGCGGCAGCCAGTGTTTTACACATTGATTGCGAGGTCGTGGTAGACAAAAATCAGCGACGTATTCGTGACTCGCTCAAGAAACACATTTTCATGCACCGTCAATTTTTAGAGACAAAATTGCTGGCATTATGTTTGAAATGTTGAATAACAAAAAACACCGTAAATGCACGCATATTATAGTCAGAACTGAAATTTTCAGAATAAGTCGCAGATGAAGACAGCATCTTGTTTACCGTTAGGCATAGACCAAAAGCTATATACAGTAGTAGGTATTGAGTTGTGATAAAGTTATGCATAGCTTTCAGATATTGACTTTGCGTGTTTAGTCTCAGACTTTTAGATTCAGGACAATTCTACCAAATGGAATAGTCCATTATTGATATTTCGCTATTGGGATTTATGCTAGCTATTTTTTTAATTTAAATGGTTATGTAATTCACCAAAAAAAATATTTGTCTCTAGTTAAAATGTGGGACAGACATAATTGTAATTATTAGGTCTTTTCCAGATAGTTTATCTAGTTGATTATTGAAAATGTTTGAAGCACAATAGCATCAAGTAGTTAAGTTAAAGAGCTTAATTACCTACAAAAACAACTTGTCGAGAGTCAACTATTCTAGGAGTAAATTATGTCAACTATCGCTGTTTCCGAACTAAACAACGCTGGCATTCAATTGTTTGAAGATTCCGAAAACTTTCTCAATGACCTAAGCGATATAGATTCCATCTCTGTATATGGTGGTGGTGGTAATGGTGGTAATGGTGGTGTTAGTGATGTTACAACCTTGACAAAGCTGGCTGAAGGATTTGTGACTGTATATGCTGTTGGTCACATTGCTGATATAGCTAAATCATTCAGCGCAATTCAGTAATGAAAACGATAGTTCATTACTAATCTCTAAAACGCTTATCGGAGGCAAGGGAAAAACAATCTCTGCTATCAGCATGAAGGTTCGCGGATTACTGAGCCTCCGAAAGTGTCTACCAAAACTAGCTATTTATATAGCTTAGCTATAGTAAAAGATTTGCCATGCTCTCCTGAAAAATAACAACCTAGCCAATTAGATTGGCTAGGTTTTTTCTATTAAAAAAACTTCAAAAAACTTTTATTTATCCATGTATAGGATGTATTTAAAGCTCAACAAGTTTAACATTTTAGTTTAGATAAACACTTTCATAAATGAGATTGTTGCAGATAAAATTAACCACTACATAAGTTGTGCAATCTTTGCAAAACAATGGTTTAAAAATAAAAAAACAACAGATAATTAAAAGTCTTTATGTATTACTCTACTGCTATACCAATATAAACTTTAGTGATGTAGCATAAGATTTTATAACATAGCTACAAGGATTCGAAGCTACTAAAAACTATAGAGTTTTAAATTGTACTGCTTGAAGTATGTAAGACTAATTTAGGATTGCTAAATAACTTGTGACAAACAAAATCCCCAACTTCTCAAAGAAGTCAGGGATCTGTGGGTTTCGATTCTCAGAAATCAAGTAAAATTGCTACAGCAGAGATTCTTTTTCATTACCTCCTATAAGCGTTATAAAGATTAATAATGAACTATCGTTTTCATTACTGAATTGCGCTGAATGATTTAGCTATGTTAGCAATGTGACCAACGCCATATACAGCTACAAATGCTTGAGCTAGCTTCGTTAATGGTGTAGCATCACTAGCACCACCATTACCACTAGCACCACCATATACAGAGATAGAATCTATATCACTTAGGTCATTGAGAAAGTTTTCGGAATCTTCAAACAATTGAATGCCAGCGTTGTTTAGTTCGGAAACAGCGATAGTTGACATAATTTACTCCTAGAATAGTTGACTCTCGACAAGTTGTTTTTGCAGGTAATTAAGCTCTTTAACTTAACTACTTGATGCTATTGTGCTTCAAACATTTTCAATAATCAACTAGATAAACTATCTGGAAAAGACCTAATAATTGCAATTATGTCTGTTCCACATTTTAGCTAGAGACAAATATTTTTTCTGGTGAATTACATAACCATTTAAATTAAAAAAATAACTAGCATAAATCTCAATTGTGAAATATTGATAAAGGACTATTCCATTCGGTAGAATTGTCCTGAAACTAAAAGTCTGAGACTAAACACGCAAAGCTAATATCTAAAGGCTATACATCAATTTGTTACTACTCAACACTTATTCCTCTATATAACTTTTGGAATATGTCAAACGGCAAGCAAGATGCTGTCTTTATCTACGACTTCTTATTCCAATTTCAGTTCTGACTATAATATGCGTGCATTTACGGTATTTTTTGAATTCAATAATTCAAACTTAATGCCAGCAATTTTGTCTCCAAAATTAGTGAGTTTTTCCAAATGTAATACTTTCGCAAATTAACCATGCAAATTTGATAGAATAGCAAGTTAGTTGTTTTTATAGGTAATTAATGCTTTTGCCCTCTGCCCTAGACAGAGGGCTTTTTGTTTTGCAAAAGATTAGCGATCGCTAGAAGTCAAGATATTGTCCAAAAATCAGATTTGTCTTGGGCTGGTTCTGGGAGGCATTTGTTCGTGACTAGCGCTCTTGCGTCACTCTGAGAAAGAAATCAAAGACAACTAACGCCTAGATGGCAGGCTGGATAGAGAAAGAAGAAATTTGTAGAGCATGTGCGAGATTCTTTTTAGCTTTATACATAAACCTAAAAAGTAAATTTTTTTCTCTGGGTAGAATTTCCAGGAACTTTCTACAGATACACTAGTCATGCGATAGGCAAGCTGGGGAAGATTTAAGCAGTAGAGGGTGTTTTTGCAATGAGAATCTTGCTGATTGAAGATGACGAGATATTAGCGAGTGTCTTGTTGCAGTCTCTTACCCAACAACACTATGTTGTTGATACCGCACATGACGGACAAACTGGTTGGGAATATGCCCAAGGCACGCAGCACGACCTGATATTACTAGATGTGGGACTGCCAAAGCTGGATGGAATTACATTATGTCAACGCTTACGTTCTGATGGCTATTCTGCTCCTATTTTGTTGATGACAGCGAAAGATGCAACTAGCGATCGCATTCGTGGACTCGATGCTGGAGCAGATGATTATCTGATTAAACCTTTGGATTTGGGAGAACTCCAAGCAAGAGTCAGGGCGTTGCTGCGTCGGGGCGATACTCCCCGTACTCCAGTGCTAGAAGTTGGTGCATTACGGTTAGATCCAAGTAGCTGTCAGGTAACATACAATAATCAACTGCTAGATTTAACACCCAAAGAATACAGTTTGCTGGAACTTTTGCTGCGGAATCCCTCGCGGGTTTTCAGTCGGGGAAATATCATCGAGCATCTCTGGACTTTCGACGATCCACCCCAAGAAGAAAGCGTCAAATCGCACATTAAAGGCTTGCGACAAAAGATGAAAGCAGCCGGAGCAGCAGACTGGATTGAAAACGTATATGGTTTGGGATATCGTCTGAATCCATCTTCAGGAGGAAGAGAAGTAGGAGAGCAGGGGAGCAGGAAGAGAAGTTGCCATAGCGTAGCGTTAGCGAGTCATCGAGCGTCGGAGGGTTTCCCTCCAAGCAAACTTCGGGGAGCAGAGGAGCAAGGGAGAAACTTTAATCCAAAATTGCAAATCCCAAATTCTGAAGTTGAACAACAGTTCAACCAAGCTATGAGTGGCTTGTGGAGTCAATATCAGGGGTTGATGACACAACGGATGGAGGTAGTACAACAAGCAGCAGCAGCCATTTCTAGCAAAACGCTGACTCAAGAGTTACGCCAATCCGCAGAACGGGAGGCGCACAAGCTAGCTGGTGTCTTGGGAATGTTTGAGCAAGAAACTGGTACTCAGATAGCGCGAGAAATCGAACAGATTTTAGGCAAAGATGGAGACTTGTTACCAGCCCAAAAACGTCGGGTGTTGTCGCTAATACAAGAGTTAGCTGAATTGCTCAACCTGATGGGACAAAAGGTAGTTAATCAACCTACTATCTCGATGGTGGAAGAAATCAGTGCCAGATTGCTACTAATTGACCCCGATTTGCAACTTGGTTTTCAGCTACAAGAACTGGCGCAATCTGAAGGAATAGGCTGGCAGCAAATCACAACCCTAGAAAGTGCGAAAAACTACCTGCAAACGACATTACCAGATTTAGTGGTGCTGAGTGTAGATGAAGTGGGGCTGCGGGAAGCAAGTTTAGCAATGCTTTCAGACTTAGCAACTCGCACCCCTCCTGTACCCGTGCTTGTGCTGGCTGCTGCTGATGGGTTGGTAGATCGCGTGAGCGTTGCTAGGTCTGGGGCGCGGGGTTTTCTGGTCAAGCCTGTCACCGCGAATCAAGTTTGGGATGTTGGGTCTGCACTATTACAGCGCACCCATTCTCTAACAGTCAATTTACTAGTAGTAGATGACGATCCGCTGATTTTGGCAGCTTTACGCCCAATGTTAGAGCCTTGGGGTATGCGTGTTACAGGATTAGACGAGCCGGTACGTTTCTGGGATGTACTGCAATCTACCACACCCGATTTGTTGATTTTGGATGTGGAGATGCCGCAAATAAGTGGTATTGAACTTTGCCAAGCAGTTCGTACAGATCCCCAGTGGCAGGAATTGCCGATTGTATTTCTCACCGCGCACCGAGAGATGGAAACTGTGCAGCAGGTATTTGCAGCTGGAGGAGATGATTATGTGGTCAAACCTGTCGTTGTGGCAGAACTGGTGGCAAGGATAACCCATCGCTTAGAACGCAGTCGTCTGCTTCACTCTTTCTGCACTCAAGACCCTTTAACCCGACTAGCAAATCAATCTCAGTCTAGCCGCGACTTGCAGCACCTGATTGCTCAAGCAAACAAAAATCAACACCCTGTTTGCTTAATGGTATTGAGTGCAATCGAGTTGCACCAAATTAATATCCAGTACGGTCATGAGGCCGGCAACCAAGTCTTGCAACGATGGAGTCGTCTGTTTCAATCGACATTTTGTAGTGGCGAATTACTCAGCTATTGGGGCAACGGGGAGTTTGTGGTGGGAGTGTCTGGATTGACAAAAACAGAAGTAAGCACTCAGCTCAGTGATATTTTGACTACCCTTCGCCAACAAATATTCACAGCATCCAATGGCGATCGCTTCCAGGCAACATGTAGTTTTGCGATAGTTGAGTATCCTAATGATGGATTAACAATACAATCTCTCTATAAAATTGCTAATTCTACCTTGAAGCATAATTAATATTGAATCGTAGAACTAGCCTAGTACTCGACCAACCCAAAATTGCTGGATGAAGGCAAGCAGGGGAGGCAGATATATGTACTTTGAAAACGTGCGTCAGTGGCAAGGAACTGCGGATGCACTTACAACCCACATTCCGCACCCGGAACTGTCACAAAAGAAAAGGCAGGGAATTTTGGGGCTAGTTTTTGATTCAAGATCAAAACTGGAGGGAAGAAAAGTTAAAAATCAAGCCAGGTTTGATAAAAAATGAATCGGTATAAAAAATACTGCATAAAAAAGTAGAGCTACTGCTGCTAATAATTGCGATCGCATACCTTTGAGCGAGAGTAGCTTTGTTGATTTAGTTCGCATGAAAAGGCGAGTGCATGTATACCCGGTAAGCGCACTCGCCCCAAACTGTAATCAGAAATGAGGTCATCATGGCACAAACTATAAATATTACACTGTCTTCTCTAGACAATTGTGATTCTGCCTACTTTTTGTATGAAGAGTCCACAGAGAAAATTCTCTTGCCCCCAGATGACCACAATGCAGAGGTAATTGCACTAGCTGGATACAAACTCGTGTACGTCAAAGGTGCTTGCCCGAAGATGTACCGCGTGTATAAAGACGCTTTAATGCTGGGTGTGGTGTTTCAACACCTGACGCATTGGTCAAATGCAATCAATAGACAAAATTCGGCATGACGAGCCGTTGAGTGCGGCGATAGGGTTGGACGAGTGAAATATGGTGGTGTGTCAGTGTCAGAAGGAAGAATAGGATATAGTGCCCCGGTACTTCAACAAAACTGTTTAGCTTCTCAAATATACCAGCTAATACCGTCTAAAACAGTTTCAAAAATGTTGAATGATAATCGTAAACTCTTCCTTGCAAATCGTGATTTGGGTGGTTATCAATATCCAGTTAGTGCTATTCCTTTTTCTTGTAATGATTGGCAGCAGCCCTTTCGCCCGTTCTGGGCATATTTAATCAGTGCAAAACGGCGCTACGATCCAGATAACTTGCTAACTCCAGGTCAAAGGATTTTTGAAGCATAAGCACCAAGCCAAGGGCTAATTGGTCGATTAGGCAGTTGTTGAGTGCGTACTTCTTGTTTATAAATTTGGAATCCTCGTGCTTGGTAGTTTGCTAGTGCATGGGGACTATCTAAACTGCAAGTATGTACCCATACTCGTTTTGCTCCTATCTCCCAAGCTCTTTTTACTCCTACACTCAGCAGATGTCCTCCCAATCTTTGCCCAATAAACTGTGGCAGGATACCAAAATAGGCAACTTCTGCATTTTCCTGTGGTTGCATTTCCAGTTCGATGTAGCCTGCTGGCGTACCCGAAATGTAAGCAACCCACGTTTCCAACTCTGGACGATTGGGGTAATTGTGCCAACGCTCTTTATTCCAACTCAAGCGGTCAATCCAGTAGTATTTACCCCCAACACTGCTGTAGAGAAAGTGACTAAATTCTGGTGAAGGAATTTTTGCTTGTTCAATTCTCAATTGATAGTCACCTGGAGCAGATGAACGCAGCTGCTTGGGGTCTAGCATTTCTAAATACCAAGTTGTGACTTCTACAAGAATGTTGTACAACTCAATTGCTGTTAAGGGAATCATAGCAAGCGTTCTGCTGCATCTGGCTGCACTTTGATAGCTGCTACAAGTGCATCAAGGACAAATCTGAGTAACTGAGCAGTATCAGGGTCTGTCAGTTCACCTTTAGTATTCAGTTTTTTACTCACAAATGGAACACTCAGCGATGCTCCCAGGACAATATTTGCAGCTAACGCCGTCAATGTCAGCAATAGTGAAGCATGAGCATTGGCACCACCAAATTCTGATGGAGAGGCACTGATTGCAGCAACAGGTTTGCCCACCAACTCACCTGATGAGACTATCCAATCTAAAGCATTCTTCAGTACACCTGGCATTCCATATGCATATTCTGGTGTACAAATGATTAGTCCATCAGATTCTCTAAGCTGCTTACGCCAGTTGTTTACTGATATTGGAGGAACTTCACCGTCGAGTTCAGGATTGAAATGCGGCAGGTTGGCTAATCCTTCATAGATTGTAAGCTCAATTCCTTCACTGATAAGTGTTGCAGCAGCATGTAGCAGTGAGGTATTGGCAGAACCAGGTCTGAGACTTCCAGAAATCGCAAGTATTTTCATAGTCTAATTTTGACCTAGTTCTGCTGTGATTCTACTTGTTAGCTGCTTTTTTGATAGTTGTTAGCTCTGACTGCTGGACAGCAAAATACTCACAGACTTCAGCCGCAGTCAACTTTCTGACTGGAGTGTGCGGTCGAATCGGCTGTGACATTCCGTTCAAGCTGCAATGGGTATCGCTAGCTTTTCTGTAGACGTAACCAGTACTCATGCTAGGGATGCGAAAGTAATCACCTGTTTGTAATTGTTGGTAAGTCATAACCTTGACTTTAACTACAGATTGAATCTAGATTACACGAGTTTTATGATTGGGAAAATGCTATTCATTAAGTGCTGTGTTACCGTTTCTACAAAGTATTTCAAGAAATACTAGTTTTCTAAAGTGCGATCGCATCGTGGCGAGTCAAACTATCACAATCAAGAGCGATCGCAGTTTAAAATTTTAATAGGGGTCAAGCAATAGCGGTGTCACCAAGGAGAAAAATGACAGACAATTCTAGGTTTGATGACATTTATTTACGCCTCAACGAACTGACACAGGACGTAGCCACCCTTAAAATACAAGCAGGAACTATAGGGACAATCACAAGTAGCAACTGCCACTACCTTGAGTTTAGCTACCCGATTAGTATCGGATATGTGTAAGGTCAAAGCAGATATCCGTGAAATGAAAGCTGAGATTACGAATTTCAATGCAGGAGTAAAAGAAGTTATAACCCTATTGCATAATAAAAGCTCTTTTGAAGCATAATTCACAAAATCAAAAGGAATAGCATTATGTTTCAGCCTTTAGTAGAACCGATAATCTTTGAAGAATTTCTGGAATGGAAACCAGAAAATGGCAGATATGAATTACATAAAGGAGCCATATTTGAAATGCAGCCAACAGGAGACCATGAGCTAGTTAGAGCATTTTTGATTAGAGAACTCAATTTTGAGATTCGTAAGTTTAATTTAGCTTATACAATTCCTGGTCAAGCATTAGTCAAATCAGTTGATAAGAAATCTGGTTATATTCCAGATGTATTAGTATTGAATGTCCCTAACTTGGTTAATGAGCCATTTTGGAAAAAGTCATCTACGGTTACTCAAGCAGAATCAATTCCATTGGCAGTAGAAGTTGTCAGTACAAATTGGCGAGATGATTATTTCCTAAAATTTGGTGAATACGAGGAAATTGGAATTCCAGAATATTGGATTGTTGACTATGCTGCTCTTGGCGGAAAGCGGTTTATTGGAAATCATAAACAGCCAACAATATCAGTTTATGTTTTAGTTGACGGTGAATACCAAGTTACTCAATTCCGGGGTAATGATAAAATTCAATCGCCAACTTTCCCAGAGTTAAATTTAATCGCTGAACAAGTGTTTCAGTCTGCTTTGATTGAATAGTAATTCAAGTAGAAGATTTTCAAAGTAAACTAACGCCAGAAGAATTTACGCCTTTGTGTTTGCAATTATCTCGTGAAGAATTGTTAGTGAGATTCGCGCAGTAAAATCCTTTCCAGCACATTAATATTACGCATTAAAATCAAAAGCGGTTTGTTAACAGCAAACCGCTTTTTGAATGGCACAAGCATCTCAACCAAAAAACGCAATCTAGAATTGACAGGGTAAAAATATGCAAGTAACAATTACGATTCCACGCGGTTGGGGATATCCAAGGTTTACCTTTGGTCAACGCACTAAACAAGGAGTAGTCGTAGGAATCGAATTCATCCCAAGCAACAGTTTGATAGCAAAAGAAAACGCCGCAGGTTGGTATTACGGATTGCTGCTTGATAAAAACAGCAAAGACATTATTTATCTGAGTGAAGACGAAATATAACAGCTTTCGTCATCTGAATCAACTGAAGAGATATTGACCGAAATAGACAATCATCTCAACCAATTAGCAATACTTCAGGCGCAATTAGGAGACAACCTGGATATCAAAACTCCCTTTGCTGATATCAAACCGAAAATCGCTACATCCAAATCAAAGAGTATTTCAAGACGGTCTGCGGCATGAACAAACCACAAGAACTAGAAGAAGCTTGGGATGCTTTGATGGGCATCAATAGAAAGCACTATGTCTCAACAGGTTTTTATACCCTTGGTGATGCATTCTTAATCAGTAATAAAGACCCCAATTACAAAAACAAAGTTGTACTCGTAGAGCATCGGTTGAAATCACAGATTAATCACTGGACTTTCACTTGCGACTCGTCTTTTTGCAGTAATCCAATTATCACAAGCAATGGTGATGATGGCAACGGGAATTTGAAGCGCAAAGCGCAGTATCTTAAAGTATTCAGCTAGAAAAATATGCCGAAAAAACTTGTTCAAGAAGCTTCTTCCTATTATCCCTGTTTACATTATCTTCAGAGATGCGGTGGACGGGCTAAGTTATCGCAACTGAATTTTATTAGGGACGTAATTCAGAAGTTGGTTGATACTAACTTGGCTAAAGTTAGAAATACAGGCGCAGGTTTCTATCTGGAATTGGAGAAAAAGTCATGAAACTCAATCCTGTTTATGAGCCAAAAACTCTGAATCCATCAAAAGTTTATTTGATTGATAGTACACAATACAGATATCTAAGAATTGAAGGCACTGGGAAGCATATTAAGTATGTGTTTTCACCACTACCAAATCAAAGAAAGACATCCGATATAAGCCTCAATAACACAAAACTGACTATCAAATGTTAGGAAGTCGAAGGAATGGTTTGTCAGCCTCCAAAAAACCAAAGTGTTGTACAGATGGGGTTTTTGTGATGTCAATACATAAACCGCCTACGATTAAGTACCCTGTTAAAGTTCAGAAGGGTAATTCAAAAAAGATAGTTTATCGAACTATCAGGGACATTCAACAACTCAAAAATAACCAAGCAGTAGGCATAGCCAGAATCAAAAATAAATCTCAAATGGTTCGTAAACAAGGGATTTATTGGGTTGTCGTCTAGGTTTGATGAAAGTTGACTCTCAGAAACTCGTGTTGTATCAAAACCATTCCACCGCAAAGCGGTGAGTCAATGAAAAAAATGAGGTACTGAACAATGGTACAAGTGCTCGCTCCTAACGAAACGTTCTTGCAAAATGCAATTGTTGAAAGAATTAACTTTTCTAAGTTAAACAAAACTCGTATTCGCTTTAGTATTAGGTTGAAAAACAGTACAATTAGTGCAGCACCTAAATGGGCAGATGTGCTAAAAACTTCTGACACTGACACCGAATCCGACTTAATCAAGGTGACGAATTCTGAAGTCGGTCTGCGCGGCATCAAGGTATTCAAAGCCCTGAATGAAGCAGCCTCCCAACTCAGGCAAGAAATTGCATCAGTGCAGGAGTGGATGAGTTCTGACAACGGAGATTGGATCTGTCCGATAGACCTTGCACCTTTGGTTTGGAGTCAGTTGCTCAACATCCGAGACGCGATCGCTCCCAATCTCCGCGCTGGACTACTAGACGAGTACGAGAAAGGCTTAGAAGATTACAAGCAACGAATAGAAAACTTCATCTCTATCCAGGCTTGGGAACTGTCACACCTTCAGCAAGAAGAAGTCAAAGCTAATCTGCTAAGAGCTTTTCCAAATTTAAGCGAGTTAGAAGATTGTTTGCAGGTAATCATCGGTCGCCCCGTTATGATCCCAGCATTGGTGCATTAGTATAATTTGTAGTGGCATGGCAAGGTGAGCGAGAAATGCGATCGCTTGCCTTGCCACTAACGGATATTATGGGAATACGGGACATTTCACGCTCTTGAGCATACTGCTTTTTTAGGGTTTCAATAGAAGCAAGGTAAGTACGGATGCTTTTTTCCCATTCCTCAGTACCGTAGGTTCGTAATAGTTCGAGCGCACTTGCTTCAATTTGATACACAGTTTTTGGACTGTTGATAGGGCGGCTCAGATCGTCTGGATTAGCAACTATCAAAGCGGCATCCAGAAATTGATGTACTGTCTGGCGGCGTACTGTTTCTCGTGTATTGGGCTTATAGGTTTTGCCATAATGCTGAGCCATGAATTCCATCATCGGCGTGATTCCCATAAAAGGGGAAGTTGCTAATTGCCAAGAGTCTGTCGGCTTTAAGTCAAGTAACGCCAGAAGGGTTAAAGCTGACCGTTCGTTAAGCTGTCTTCGTGGAAAGCCCAATTGTGACAAAATTTGCACCGCTTCATCAATTCGAGACTTAATTGCGATGGGATTGTTGCCTGACTGATTCGACATACTCAGTAACTTATTTTCCACAAGTTCATCGATTGCGCGCAAAGAGAGAAACTGTTCTTTGATTTCCGTCCCTAAAGACAATAGTTGTTCCAAAGTAGGATACTTTAATTTCCGCAAATCTGTTGCATTTACCTGAGTATGTCCATTGAACAACCGAAAGAATGAATCAACCAAGGTTGAATTAAGATAAACTGCAAGCCCACAAGCCAAGGTATAGCTAAGTCCACGCCCCTGTTTGTGAAAGTAATTCAAGTGATTTTCAAAGCCGACATAAGCATAATCGAATCGATCGGCATTATAAATGACCGCAACAACCCGTCTTTTCTCTTCTTTTGACGAAAATCTTTTGCAGAGGACATAATGCTCATTTGGTACCAGAAGATTCTTTGTTTCTGCTCTATGCACTATAGCTTGGGGCTTTTTGGTTATTTTGGGATGCTCTATATATCCATCTGAGAAATTTACCGGATAAATCAAAGGAACAGTATTTTTTTCGGAATTTGTTCTGAGGTAATTTTTAGCTCGAAAATCTACAACCTTTCCAGTTGAAACTGTTAGCCCTAAATCTTGCAAAGTGCAAGTGAAAAGTGCCATTTGCTGAACAATTTGCTGGCTAATTTTATCTGGAAGAATATGAATGAACTGCTCTTTATCGTCAGGGTGAACTAAATTCGCATATGGTACAGAGTGTGACATGATATAGTCATCATTAGCACCAAAGCTAGTATTAATGATTACGCTGCTAAACTTTTGCTCTTGTTTTGTAGCTCGGACGATCGCAGTTTCTTGTAGAACATCATCATTAAATGCT
Source organism: Nostoc minutum NIES-26 (assembly GCA_003326215.1). Taxonomy (GTDB): domain Bacteria; phylum Cyanobacteriota; class Cyanobacteriia; order Cyanobacteriales; family Nostocaceae; genus Dendronalium; species Dendronalium minutum. The sequence continues at coordinate 25,195 of LXQD01000205.1, forward strand.
TCTTGCCGCGACTCAAAAAGATGTACTTGTTGTAAAGCCATCATCTCCAAAAACATCTTCCGAAAGTCACAAAAATACGGGCCATTGCAAAAACTACGCGGGGTAATCGCTACAAACTCCCCTTTTGGTTTTAGCAGTTTTGCTGTGGCAGCCATAAAACCAGTATAAAGATTGCTAGTTTCCAAACCTATAGAACGTAGCAATTTCCGAACTTGGGAATGAGCATTGATTTTTAAATAAGGTGGATTGAGGATTGCATGGGTAAATTCTGCTGGATTTGTATTATTTAATAAACCAAGCTGAAGTCGCTTAACAGCATCTTCAATAAAATCAGTCTCACGAATTTCGTAATTGAAAGAAATACTTACATGTTGGCATTCTCTGGCACATAGCTCTAAAGTCTGGCGCAAATACCCGATCAGAAAAGGGTCAATTTCATAGGCTACAATACGTAAACTTGACGTATGTTGCTGCTGGCATACTTTGGTCACAAAAGCGGCTAGTAATGAACCGATTCCAGCTCCGGCATCAAGCAAAAATATTTCAGGCAAATCCAGCCTATCAAACATCCCAGCCATCAATTCCGCCACCGAAGCGGGGGTGAGAAACTGCCCCATTAATCCTTTTTTATTTTGTCTTAGTTTAAAACTTGCTACAGCCCGATGCAGATCCACTTCTGCAAGCAAGTTGCCCCTAGATAATTGTGCTAGGCTGCTAAAACCTAAAATACTTCTATCACTTGCTACGAAAGCTTTACTACTTGATGGAATGCTCACGATATGTCTTGAAAATAGGGAGTAGGGACTGGGGAAGAAATCTTTTTTATCCTTAGTTGTGAGATTTTCTTATGATTATCCGTCTTTTTAATTGCTATGGCGAATGGAATGTGGCGATCGCTGATTAATCTATGCAACTACTGCCTCACCGCCAAGACTCCGACTTCCTCACCGCGTCTTTGCGTCCCTTGCTCACCAGTTCGTGACAGCTACTTAAGCGGTACAAACTCATATTCATCAGCACCAAGTTTTCGTTGAACTTTGACTAAGAAGATGGGATTATTTGTGCGATCGCCTGATGGTAAAAATTGAATCTTTCCCGTGGCACCATCGACTGAAAAACTTGAACTGTGCAGCACCCTTTGCAATTCATCGCGCCTGTTAGTTTGCTCCAAACCTTTGACTATTGCTAAAGTTGCATCATAAGCTGTAGCTGTTCGCCAATTCACAGTTGCACCCCAAAGTCTCTGAGCGTTTTGCACAAAGATGTTATTTGGAAATGCTGCGGGATACCAAGGTGCAGAGATGATCAGTCCGTCGATACCTCTACCTTCCTTTAAGGTTTCGTCAGTGAAAAGTGTCGGACTACCAAATACAGTCAACTGTCCTTGATTAGATTGTGCTACCGCTAGACCTTGCTTGATTTTGTCTATATAAAGACCTAACACCAATCCATTAGCACCGCTACCTACAGCTTGAGAAATGACAGCACTAGGGTTAAAGTCACGGGCAGAAATATCGCACTCTGTAGAATTAATCTGACCGCCAGCAGCCTTTATTGCTCTGACAAACTCACTGTTAAACGATTGATTATCTATCCCTTGGTAATCAACACAGATCAGAAAATTGGTTTTGCCCGCTTTTTTAATGGCGTAATTAGAGACGCTATCTGCTATGGATTTAACACTAGGAGCAGTGCGAAAAATATAGTTGCCAATACTGGTAAGGTTTTGGGCATAACTAGTAGGAGATATCATTACTAACCCGTCTTTTTGATAGACTGGGGCTGCGGAGAGGGAAGCATTACTAGAATTATGTCCCACGACAGCCAAAATGTGAGTATCTATGACAAACTCAGTGGCAAGCTGTGCGGCTTTGCTTGGGTTATTGCTATCATTAGCGATCGCTACCTCCAAAGCTTTGCCTTTAATACCACCATTGTTATTTATTTCATCTTGGGCTTGAGCTACACCGCGTAACATCTCTTGTGCTACGTTTCGGTTAGTGCCAATGGGTACGCTCACAGCAATTTTAAGCCGCTCTCCTTGCTGACGAGCTTTAGTATTATTCAGGTAAATCAAGGCTTCTGGATCTCTGAGGTTAGCTATTCGATATGAATCAAATTTATTAATAGCAGTCTGACAATCACCATTTAAAAATGCCCTAGATCCAGCTTCTTTATCTGAGTTCGTATCTTGTTTATCTAAAATTTCTTCGCCCAGGCTAATGTTGTCATTCAAACTATAAGTCTCTTTACCACAAGAATTTAGTGCAGGCGCAACTACAGTTGTAGACGAATTTTTGGTTAGAAAATAGACTACAGTACCACCAATCACTACTCCAATTATTCCGATAATGAACGCTCCCATGTAGTTTAAATAATTGCTATTGCGGGAGTATGTAGAATTGACATCTACTGGAGATGTGGTGACTTTTTGTTCCGTAATTATCGGAGCTTCAATTAAGGCTATATCTTCATCTCTTAGTCCTAACACTTGCTGAAGACGTTTTAAATTAGCGCGAGTTCTATCACTGAGCGGAACCTCATTTTCAATCTCCTTACGTAATGCTTGCTCATATCGCTGCAATTTTTTCTTGTAAACTTCAATAGGTGCTAAAACTTCAGTTTCAATTGCAGCAGCCTCCTCAGGTGCTAGTTCTAGCCCATCTTGTAGCCCGTCCAATGCCGCGCGACCAATAAAAGAAATCTCACCGTTACCACCCTCTACCCAATACTCAACTTCTCGACGATATTTGAGCTTAGGGTCATCGGTAGGTGCTTTGGCAAGCTTGATTTTATAACCTCCTTTGACAGGATATATCTCTGGTTTCATTGCTGGAGCAGCTTCTTGTACCTTCTTGGCAGCATAATCATGCAATTCATCAACCGAAATCCAACCATCTTCATCCCAATCTGCTGCACCAGTCTCCAGCCCTTCAACTATGTAGCGCGTGTAAGTTGAGGTATCTGCTCCTTGTTGTTCAAAAGAATACTGGGTTGAAGTACTAGATGTGAGAACAGCCCGTCCTTCACCACCTAATTGGTTCTTGACATCTACAAAACCATCATCTCTTGCTAACATACCCTCGGCAAACGCACCACTAAAGCAACAATCAAGAATCACTACTTGATGCTTAGAGCGGCTAGTAGTCATGAACCTATGCACAGAACTAGCTGCTACTGCGGTTGTCTCAACAAGTCTCCCCTGTAAATTTTTGCGGGTGTTGCAAGTAGCAAAGTAAAGCTTACCGCTCTCATCTTTAATGCCATGACCAGAGAAAAATAACAGCAAGAGGTCATCTTTTTGACGACCATCAAACAAGGTTTCAATGGCTTCCTCCATTGCTTGTCGTTGAGGATTTACCAGTACTTTTACCTCATCAAAACCGCCAATCTCGGAGTTTTGCAAAACTCGCTGCATTGCTTCAACATCTTTTGCTGCCGCTGGCAATGGGGTTAGATTAGACTCATACTCGCTTATCCCAATTAGCAGTGCTACTTTCGCCATCTGGCTATTCTTCCTTGCTGATAAATTTCTCAGTTGCCTGCAATAAACTTTTGAGCTTCTTCAATGGCGGCGGTTAACTCTTCGCGACTGCTAGCTTTGACTTTAAGCTTCTTACCATTAGCTTCAACTTCTAATTCAATTGGTTTATTACCCAAGCGATCGCCCAAAAATCCCAGCAATTTCTTAAAATTGGCAAGGCTCACCTCAGCTTGCAACACTCCCAGCAGAAAACCTCCAAAAGCTTTCGATCCTTCAGGTGTTTCTGTAACTGCTACAAGTTCAGCACTTTCTACATCTAAGTCTTGTATTTCCCGCAACAGATTTCGCGTTTGCTGCTCTTGTTCCTCTGGATCTAAGTCTGGATTAGTAAGAGCGATCGTTAGTTTGACGTTAGATTCAGAACTCATTTTGTACCCTTTTAGGTTTTCTAGCAGTTGACAGTCAATAGCATTTCCGTGATATCTCTATTGACATCATACTCGCTATGTAATATTCCCTAAATTTTTTTAAGATTTTTACAGAAATTTATAAAGTTTAAGTAAAAATATGTAGAGAGACAAGCGATCGCTTTTGTTAACTCGAAGCACTGGTATAAAACCGCAAGGCAAACCGCCAAAACCAGGTAGAAATGAAAAATAGCACGACTGCTAACACCCCCGCACCTATCAACCAAGTCATTTCACCTCGTCCCAGGACGATCTCTGCTGGTACAGTAGTTAAAAAGGTCACTGGCACTACAAAGGTGAAGAAGAAGCGGTAAGCTGTGGGGTATGCTGCGATCGGATATCTTCCAGCTTCTAATAAACCTCGTAGCACTTCTGTGGCGTTGTATATTTTCACAAACCAAATGCTAGTTGCTCCCAGCATAAACCACAGGCTGTAAAGAATCACCAAGCCGAAGAACAACGGCACTACACCAATAAGATAGTTACTGATTTCTAAGCCGAGGCGTTTACCTGCGTAGCCAATTATGAAACTGCCAAAAACTAAATCTGGCAGTCCCCAAGGAGAAAGGGTATGAGTAGAAAGCCAAAACTGACTGCGGATAGGTTTAAGTAGCACAAAATCTAAAGTACCTACCTGGACATGACTGACAATTCGATTGAGATTTGGAGCCAGAAAGGTAGCAGAAAAGCCTTGTAGCAAAGTAAACACTCCCACAACAATCAAAGCTGCTTCCCATGACCAGCCGGCAAAGGTATAACCCGTGCGGTAAAACAAGAACAGTCCAAACAGACTGCCTCCAAGATTGCCTAAGCTGCTGAGGGCAGCTATGAGAAAGTTGAGGCGATACTCCATCTCCGCTGCTATGGAGGTACTCCAAAATAACCTTAATACTTTCCAATATCTTTGCATTTTGCACCCGTAATAGAGACTGGGGACTGGTGACTGGGAAAACCTTTCCTAATACTCCATACTAAATAAATTCATCTAAACTTAATAATATTAATCATTTGGAAAAATTGCTGAACGTTAAGATGTTGGATGCATATTGTTTAATAATGTGAGATTTTATGCATTTTGACTTACCACAGTTGATTAAATCACTAGGCTACTTTGGAGTATGGGCAATTATATTTGCTGAATCAGGCTTATTAATTGGTTTTTTTCTACCAGGAGATAGTTTACTATTCACTGCTGGATTTATCGCCTCTCAGAATTTCTTAAATATTTGGATTCTGATGATTGGTGCTTTTATTTGTGCATTCCTAGGTGATAATGTCGGCTATACTACTGGTCACAAATTTGGTAGAAGATTATTTCAAAAAGAAGATTCGTGGTTATTTCATAGAAAACATGTTGTTAAAACTCAACAGTTTTATCAACAGCATGGTAAAAAAACTATTGTTTTAGCAAGATTTGTGCCGATAGTCCGGACTTTTGCACCGATTGTAGCTGGACTTGGTGCTATGCATTACCGAACATTTCTATTTTATAACTTAATAGGCGGCTTTGCTTGGACATTTGGACTTACCCTCTTAGGTTATTTCTTAGGAAAATCTCTGCCAGCCGAACAAGTAGATAAGTATTTGTTACCCATTATTGGATTAATTATTGTAGTGTCTTTACTACCATCGATTATTCATTTAATTCAAGAATATAGAGGCAATAAAAAATAGGAGGCAGAAGGCAGAAGGCAGATGGCAGAAGGCAGGAGGCAGGAGGCAGGAGGCAGAAGGCAGGAGGCAGATGGCAGGAGGCAGATGGCAGAAGGCAGATGGCAGAAGTGAAGAATTATCTCCCTTGTCCCTCCGTTCGCGTAGCGTCGACCATAAGAGAAGTTCGCCCGGAGGGAGACCACGCCACTTGCTACCCTGCGGGAACGCGCTTGAGCGAACAAGTCGGCAAAGCCGCCCAACGCAGTGGCTCCTCCTTGCGACTTCTCTCCTTGTCTCCCTTGTCCCTCTATTTTCTCGTGCAGATCGAGCGATCGCTCTCCTCTACGGCTATATTAGTTTTCAAGTAATCTTGCACAAGAGCGCAACCATAAGCCAGTGGGTCTAGCTTGAGAATTCGCTGCAAATTCCACAGAATGAGTCTGTTATCATCACCCCCTGAGACCAGCAAAGTCCCGTCAGGGCTGATAGCAATTTGCCTAATCGCTGCGGTATGTCCTTGAAGAGTCGTTAATTCCGTACCATCAAGCTGCCAAAGTTTGATGCTAGCATCCACGCTACCAGAAGCTAGTATTTTTCCATCAGGAGTAAATGCAACTCCCCAAATCGCAGCTGTGTGACCTTTGAAAGTTTTCAGCAATTTCCCATCCAGCGTCCACAACTTCACTGTATTGTCGCTACTTCCAGTAGCTACCATTTTACTGTCAGGGCTAAAAGCAACTCTCCATACTGCCGCTGAGTGTCCTACAAGGGTTTTGAACAACTTGCCCTCAAGCGTCCACAGCTTAACAGTACCATCACCACTGGCTGAGCCAACCAGCCGACTATCCGGACTAAATACGACATGCCAAACTTCCGCCTGATGGCCTTTGAGAATCTGCGGTGCAGGACGATTACTTTGCCATATCTGAGCAATCTTGTCAACATTTGCTATTGCGATCGTTTGACCGTCGGGACTCAATACTGCTGCTAAGAGCTTACTCTGAGAACCTTTATAAGTAGCAACCAAAGTGCCGTCTGGCTTCTTGAGTTTTACAATATCATTATCAGCGGCAAGAGCAATTAACTTACCATCTTTACTAAATGAAACCTCGAAGACTATGCGCCCAGGTTCAGTTAAAGCTTTGAGCAACTTGCCTTGGCGATTCCAAAGTTTAGCAGTGTTTTCGTGGCCGGCTGTAGCGATGGTCGAACTATTTGAGGCGATCGCGATTGACCAAATCCCGGACTGATGGGCAATAATAGACTTTTGGAATGGGTTCTCTTTCTGCCAGAGTCGGACAACATTTTCTGTACCCGCCGAAGCAATAAAGCTGCTGTCAGGGCTAAAAGTAACTGCCCAAACGGACGCAGTGTGTCCTTTAAGCGTTCTCAGTTCTGTACCATCAATATTCCAAAGTTTGATAGTTTTGTCGAGACTGGCCGAGGCGATAGTCTGACTATCGGGACTCCATGCGACTCCCCAAATCCCGGCACTGTGACCTTTAAGGGTTTTATTAAGGCGGTAGCTTCGATTTGTGTTGTCTCGCTGCCAAAGTTTGACAGTTTTGTCTTCACTCGATGAAGCAATGGTCTTACCATCAGGGCTGAAAGCTACTCCTACAACCCAACCAGTGTGACCTAAAAGAGGTTGTAGTGGCTTGGCGTTTTGCCAGCCGGAAGTGTCTCGTTTCCAAAGTTTTACTGTTTTGTCTAGACTTGCGGCAGCAACAATTTGACCATCCCGACTCCATGCGACTCCCCAAAACGCAGCTCTGTCACCTTGAAACGTTCTTAGCAACTGACCGTCTCGCTTCCAGAGTTTCACCGTTGTGTCAAAACTGGCAGAGGCAAGAAACTGACCATCGGGACTAAACGCTACTCCCCAGACCGAAGCAGTATGACCTTTGAAAGTGTTGAGCAAGGTGCCATCTCGCTTCCAGAGTTGAATAGTGCCATCTTCACCCGCTGAGGCAAGTGTCTGACCGTCAGGGCTAAAATCGACTGATCTAACTGTTGCCTTATGACCTTTGAGAGTTGCAACTAATGTACCATCACGTCGCCAAAGCTTGATTGTTTTATCTACACTTGCTGAGGCAATTAGAGAACTGTCAGGACTTATATCTACAGCTAGAACAGCTGCTGTATGACCAGAAAAACGATTGTACTCATCTACTCCATAAACTGCTTGCCGTAATACATTATCTACCTGACGCTGAATATTTGTGTTTGCTTTACCTAGTTTTTGCAGTTTATGTTTGGCTTTGATTGCTTCTATGAGCGCATCCAATCGGCGATTTGAGGCAAACAGTCCTTCTGAAGAAGAGACGAGCGCTCGAATTTCGCTGTTTCTGGCTTGACTTTCGCTTTTCTTGGCTTGACGGTAGAGAATGAAACTCCATACCCCCAAAACGCTAGAAATCAGCAAGCCAATACCCACCGCAATTAGGAGAAATCTTTGTAATTTAGCAGTTTTTTTCTCTTGTGCTAGTCGTACTTCTACTTCTTTGGCCCGTGCTGCCTCCAATGCCGTTTGCACTTCGTACCGTTCGCATTCTTGACTAGCGGCTAAAAATTGATAATCTAAATCGCTCAAACTTTTGCCTTGCGCCCAATTTTGGGTTTCTTTTAGGGCCTTTCCTCGCAACAAACGCGATTCATCTTTATAGCTTGATGCTACCCAAGCATTAAATGTTTGTGAGTACGGGCGAAGATTGTCTAACTGCCTGAGTACCCATTCAGAATTAAAGACACTGCGATAAATGGGGTTTTTGATTCTGAGATAGCCGTCGTGTCTTTCAACCAATCCAGATAGTAAAAGTTCTGTCTGTTCTCGACTATCATCAGTCGGTACAGGAGGAAGAAGACGCGGAGACTGAGAGACGGGGGGACGCGGAGAGTTGTTGGTGTCTTCTTTTTCCGTGTCTCCCTTCAGATTCGCAGTCGCCTGCGGAGGGAAACCCTCCCGCAGCGCTGTCTCACCATGTCCTCGCGTCCCCGCATCCTGTTCCTCTTCAGCTTGCAACACTCGTTGGTAAAGTCCTAATAATCTTCCTGCTCGGTGTTCGTAGAAAAGTAGGCGATCGCGAATGGTACGCAGGTGTTCGGGTTCATCTTTTGCTTCCCAGTGTTGAATAATTTGCGATCGCACCAATTGTTCTACCCAAAATGTTGCGGTGTCTGGAGGTAAATCAATTTTGCGATTTGATGTTTCTAAGGCTGTTTGCACAATTAACTGACAGAGTTTTTGGGTGAGAAACGGTTGTCCTCCACTCCAGTAGATAATCTCTCGCAGCACTGCTTGGCTTTGGTTAACTACTTCTTCTAATCCTTGGAGTAATGGCGTAGCTTCATGTAATTGAAAGCCGTATAACTCAATTGCTGTACCAATATTAAAGGGTGTGCGGCGCTTGTCGGCAATCAGGTCAGATGGACTAGCTACCCCAAATAATGCAAATCCCAAACGTTGGTAATTCGGGTCATGTGCCTGCTGATTGTAACAATGACGAATCCAGGCAAAAAAGTCGTTAACCGGAAAATTTAAACTCAGCAGACTATCAATCTCATCAAGAAAAATAAATATGCGATCGCTTTGAACATATGGCAGTAAAACTTCTTCTAGAAACTGGTTTAGGCGTTGCACTAAAGAAATACCTGCTTGCATCTCCCACCAATGCTTAAAGTTGACTTGTTCTGCCAGATTTAAGCTGTAAAACAAGCTGATGATGATGCCTTTGTACCATTGTTCCGGTGTGGTATCTTCACTACCCAAGCGCGTCACATCCAAGTAAGCACATTCATAGCCTTCTTTTTTGAGACGATAACTCGTGCGCTGTAATAGCGATGACTTGCCCATCTGGCGAGAATTTAAGACGTAACAGAAATCGCCAGCTTTCAGACTTGCATAAAGTTTTTCGTCTGCCTGACGGACAACATACGTAGGATCGTCACCGCAGAGGCTGCCGCCAACTTGGTATCTCATGTCAAATTTTGATTATCAAACAAAGAGATTAACACAATGATTAGCAATTTGTAGATCATGTGTTATTTGGATGCGTAGACACCCGGTCGCTTGTCGTTAGACATCACTTAGCTCTGATAAGTTGAATTAATTGCTGTTTTTTTCCCCATTTTAAAAGCTAAAATTGCTAGTAAAAACAATTTTAAAATACCAAAATTTAGTATAAATCTTCCTTTTGGATAGAATTTGGATTTTATCATTTTTGCAACTAGATATTCTGATTATTTTTAGCTTAAATGTCTTAAATGTCTTAAATGTCTTAAATGTCTTAAATGTCTTTTATTTATTTTATTTTGGTGATTAACTGTCTTATTTTTCCTTGCCTTATTATGCAAGAAAGAGGAAAATATTGTTGTTGCATTAAAGCAATTTGTCGTCAATATAATTCAGTCTATTTCATACCGTAAAAATAATTATGTTTGGAAAAATAGCCATATTTCAATCAAATAGAGGAGATTACTAGAATATGAATAAAGTCTGGCTACTAATCAGAGGCGCTATGGCCTTTTTGTTTGCTTTCCTTGTAGGGACTAACTTTGTGGTTGATAAAGCGATGGCAACAGGTCAATTTAGCTTCAGCTGCGACAAAGACAATATACAGATAAATGGGTCAATTTTATCAACAAGTTGCAAAAAAAATAATGGCGATTTGCAACCAACTTCCATTGACTTAAATAAATACATCGGTAACTCGAATGGAACATTATCCTGGAATGATACAAATTTTTCTAAAACCTGCAAAAATATTGCTCCAGCACAGTTACTGAGTACCAGACAACTAATACTTGTTGCTGATTGCCAACTAGCAGCCGGAGGAGATAAATATTATCCATCAGAGCTTGAACTAGATGCTCATATCGCGAACACTGATGGCACTTTAAAATACGAGTAGAACTAATCAAATACCACAATTCAGGGGATTTTTGACCATAAATTAAGAAATTTTAGGTTGTGAAAATTCCCTTTCATTTTCATTCAAAAATTTTACATAATATTAGACAGTTGTTTGACAAAATAAGCACGGTAGAGTTCGCAACGGGGTAAGATGCGATCGCCCTCAAAACGAATTAATCCCAAACTGTCAAGTTTAGAAGTATCCATAGGATTAAGAGAAATACTTTGCTTTGCTGTCACAAGTTCAGCATATACCCTTGCCAGACTTGGGTTTTCTTGCAGTTTCTCCCAGTGTCGCCATAAATGAGAGCGGTAGATGCCACCGTTAGTCATAGCCTCCTTTACTAGTTTTTCTAAGGTCATACTTTGACAGGTTAGATGATATAGACCAATCCGAATCAGCGCCGGATGTCCCCCCACGAGCGACATCAGTTGCCTAGCCTCTTTACCGGAATTCCATTTTAGTCCGTGCCGATTGGCTAATTCTTCTACCTGTTGCTGGGTAAATTCGCTCAGGCGCACTGGTAATCCAATGTTGAACGGGGAGCGGTTGATATCCAAGGAAACATAGACTTCTGTAGAGTAAACAACCACTAGTCTCAATTTCTGCCAGTTAGTATCCTGACGTGCTTCTTCATGCCACGAGCGCAACAAAGGAAAAAACTCTTGAGCAATGTGCGGATATTCAAAAAAGCGACCAACTCGCTCTAAAACAAGAACTATTGGACAGTTAATTTGCCGCAGCAAGTAGTTTTTCAAGTAGAAACTACAACTTAACTTACTGCCAATTTCCTTATCCCAGTAGGTATCCAGTTGGGGATCGATACCTAACTCTGTTGCTACTCGCCAGCAAAAACAACGGAAGAATTGGTCTAAATTACTTAGACAAGATGTATCCATTTGGTCGCAATCTAGTTTTATCGTGTGATACTCCTGTTGCTGAGCAAAAGCTAACAACCGCAGCACAAGAGAACTTTTACCCATTTCTCTGGGAGCGTGAATCCGAATCACGCAACCTGGTTGAGTTATTTCTTGATAGACAAGTTTTTCAAGGGGTGGACGTTCGATATACAACGGAGAATCAAGGGAAACAGGACCATCTGGGTATGAGCAACAATACTCTAAATTCTCGTGCTGTTCCTTAGTGAAGGAGCCTTCGGTTATCGATAGCAACGAATATATCTGTTTTTTGTCCAAGCTTGGCAACAGAGCTTCAATGCTTTCATCAAAATCTGGATCTCTCTCAATGATGTAATCTTCTGTAGATAATTCCAGGTCAAAGGTGTTAAAACATAGTTTGAGCGTTCGCTGATCCACACTGGCATTCAAAGACCACAACCGACTTAAGGTTTTTGTACATACCTGGACACGATCGCTTAACTCATGCAAGGTGAAGCGAGCGCCATTATTCTGGACGATCTCCACAGCCCGAATTGCCGTCTGTAAACGCTTTAGTCCTACAGATGTCAACAAAACTCCCCGTTTTCGTCTGGTTTTAGATTGTTTCATCTCGCTAACTATAAAATTTACACTGAGAAAACCTTATTATTTCCATATTTGCAGTTATCCTTAGTCACTAAGGATGACTGCAAATATGAAGCATCATTGTTGTCTGCTGTCAATTCAGTGAGCTAATACTTCTTCATCGTGCTGAAATTAGTTTTTGATAGTGTATTTTTTAAAGTTACATTTAAAGATACATGTATTTGATTGATCAATCAAGACCTTATCAGTAAAGTTACGGGTTATTTTATAATTAGAGTTATTTTTCCTACTTTTCTTACTTTTCCTACTTTTCCTACTTTTGTAATTGTTACGCTGGTAGCAATACTTCTTGGATAAGCATTCTTTACCTCTAATGTTGACTGTGAAAAAGTAAGGAATTGGGTAATTTAATTTTTGGAGTTCCTTGGCATTAGGGTACAGGCTCTGCAACGTACTGCCTCCCCAATGCACTGGCTCCTCAGCGTTTTATATGTGCTGTGTTCAACAGAGTGAAAACCCGTGCTTATCCCTTTAAAAAATAGGCGTTGCATAACAGTGGGATGAATTGGGGTAAGCAGGCAGGGGATGCAGGGGAAGCAGGGGGAGAATTTTAGAAGTTGCTAAATCATCCCGCAACTATGCAACGCCAAAAAATAGTTTTTCCGCCTCATCATATAGATTACCTTGGTTCTTTTTTTAGGTAATCATGTAATCTGCGTTTGCCACCCAACTATCGGTTCTTGGCAACTTTTGGTGATGATGGAAGGTTACGCGCTTTAAGGCAGAAGGGTTTTAAATCTGAGTGGCTGTCTTTGTGGAACTGGTGACAAAGGCTCAAATCCAACTTCAAGACAAGATTCTGATGCAGATGTTCTGTAACCCTTGCACCACAAGGATTTATGGAGTTTTCTTCTTGTCTTTTACCTTCTGCCCTCTGCCTAAACTAGCCCACTATTGATCGCCAAAAGCTGACAAGACCCCAACTATCTGCTTCACATATCACTGCACATATGGCAATTGTTATAATCTCAATTACCTTGTGCCGCTTTGTGCGATCTATTCGTTGCTATTCCATCTGTGCAAAGTGAGCCAGCGCGTTGGGCGGCTTTGCCGACTTGTAGCGACTGGCAGTCAGCAATGGTGATTTTGGGCTTCAGTTTCATCCCAAATTCATTGTTCAATTTTGCGAATTTCGACATTGGCTGTAAGGTCAACCTGACAAGCCAACCGAGCATGGGGATAATAAGGAGCTAGTGTATCCAGCATTTCTTGTTCATCTAGTTTAGGGGGAGAAATTTCACCAATAACCTCAACCAAACAAGTTCCACAAATCCCAGTCCGACAACCAAACAATACAGGTGAATTCTGAATTGTGAGATACTCAGATAAATTTTGATGACATTCCAGAGTGATAGGAGCAAAATCACTTCCGGGAAAAGAAATAATACACAGGTTAGACATAGTATTTAAACCACACTTTTGTGTTCTTCTTTACGGCTTTGCATCTCTGCGTGAAATAAAATTAAATCCTTCAAATCCTCACGAAAATACCGTTCAAAATGTCGAAAAGCACTTTGCTGAGTCGCCAAATATCGAGAAATCGAATTAGCTCCCATGAGTGACATTTCTCGATTACGTTGCCACAGGTAATCGAGTTTTTCCACATATACTTTATAAGATTGCATCGCCTCTTGATGAGTTAAGAAACTACGCTGCAATCCTTCCGAATCTTCTGTAAAACAGCGACGCATCATTTCTTTAGCATCATTGTCGCTCATATCAAAAATGGGCGATCGCAACACTTGATAAATCTTGCTATACAACGCTGGATCGTACCAAAAAATTCCGTTAATCGCAGCCGAAAAATGAAAATGATCGCGCTGACATCCTAGCAATCCTAAATTAGCAACCAGTCGCTCAAATGCTGTTGGTTGGTGAAGGCAGGTAACAACATCGTGAGATATAATTGTCGAACTATTGAAGTGAAAGCTTTCATCCAGAAAGTGATAGTAAGAGATTTTGGCAGGAATAGGAGCAGTATCTGGATGAGGATGTTTTTGATAATAATTGCTGAGTTTGTGCTGTACTAATTTGCCATTCAGCGTCCGCACTCCTCGGACTGTGAAATACTGACAAGCTAAAAAGGTATTATTCGCAGAAATCAGCCCGAAGTATTGCAGTTGAATCTTTTTCCACCAAGTTTTTAAAGCATTAGTGTCAGCATAAACCATCGTTTCTGTAAACGGGCCGCGCATGGGGTACGTAAAGATGAGTTCCCCAAATAATGCTTGTTCAACTTGTTTGGCAATTGTACGAAATGCGTTAATGTGCGCCCTTTCTTGGGAGGATTCTAAATCCAAAGTATCGCATATTAAGCGGAAGTCTTCTTGAGCATAAAGCCCGGCTGCACTAGTTTGATTAAAATAGATGGTGGCAATTTCGGCGGAAACAATTTGGGAGTAGTATGCTACCCAGTAGAGTTGATTCAAAATTATACGCTGATGTTGGCTGGACTGTTCCCACAAAGGTGTACCGTATAGCAGGGAAAATTCTTCGGGATTCCAATATTCGTTTTGACAATCTTCATAGCGAAAGTTAGCGGCTGCTTCATCCATTAAAGCAGTATGGTCTTGCTGTTTGTTGCGGGTGTGGTTAATGCGTAATTTGTGATAAGTTGTTGAGCTATCTGATAGTTTGTGAATAGTTTTTTTCATAAATAATATCTAGAAATCGGTGAGCTAGGAGCGGTGATTTTTGACAATACTGCAAGATGTAAACTAGAAGCTAAACACAAGTCAAGAAATTTACCTAAAATCGCTATGAGCCTTTTTTGTCTAGTTCACGGTGCATTCCAAGGTGCTTGGTGTTGGGATTTGTTAATTCCTTACTTAGAAACGCAAGGTCACAAAACAGTAGCAATGGATTTGCCTATTGAAGATGCATCGGCAAGTTTATCGCAATTTGCAGATGTCGTATTTCAAGCGTTACCAAAAACTGATAATGATATTGTGCTGGTTGGTCACTCAATGGCTGGTACTGTTATTCCCCTTATTGCAGAAGCACATAAAGTACGCCAATTGGTATTCCTGACTGCGCTTATTCCATACCCAAGACTGAGTACAATCGATCAATTTTCTCATAATCTCGATACTGATAGCCTCAAATCGCTAAATTACGAACCAAAAAAGTTAAGTCAACTGAAACAATTTGATGATGAACCTGATATGTTTAATCCAATTTCCGTTGGTAAAGACTTTTCAGATGAAGCAGTATTAATTGAACTTTTCTATCATGATTGTCAACCGGATGTAATGCGCTGGGCACTTTCAAAAAGTCGTTCGCAGCAATCAATGGCATATATTTATGAGGTCAATCCCCTGAATTATTTACCAAATATAGAATGTAAATATATTGTTTGTACTGATGACCGGATAATTTCTCCTGCATGGTCACGCTACGCTGCACGTAAACGTTTGGGAGTTGATGCTATTGAACTGCCTGGAGGACATTGCCCGCATTTGTCTCGTCCCGCTCACCTTGCCTCCGTATTAACCAATAATACTTATTAATACACACATTTATGAGCGGGGAGTGGTTCAAAAGCTCCTCGTTCATCTAAGGCTTGGACGATCGCATCTGCCGATCCTCCCCGCATGAGCGATCGCAGTATTTGTAATCGCGTACCACTATGGGTTTGTGTATCTAATTCTTCTAGGATTTGGATTTTTTGCGATCGCGAGAGATGTCCTTTTACCTGTTCGACGGCTGTTAATACACTTTGTGGCCCCATCTGCACCATAGACAGAAACTGTGCCAACACATCAAGGATTGCTGTTTGACTGGATGCTGAAACTGGAATTTGGTTAAATAATGTGCTTCCTGTACCATGATGGCGGGCTTCTGCGTGCAAAAAACTGGTGAAAAGTTCAGCCAGGATTGGATGGTGGCATTCTTTAGCCAAGCGGCGGTAATGGCTCAAGCCCCATCCTTCCAACACAACCTGAAGCACAAACAACAGCACTGTTTTGTCTGCACTTTCAACGACTTCTGCTAGTAAACTCAGAAATGGATTGTTAATACCAGTTTGTAGCTGTTCTGGTAAAAAATGGCTTATTTGGCTGAGGTGAGTCGCTTCATCAGCTGTAAAGAGTGCATAGAGCATTCTTTCTTCAACTGTTTCTGCTAACAGCACCATTTTTGCCATGTAGCCAACGCCTGCTTTCTCAATGAAATACGATTCTTCTAACAAGCTGCGATTGGCAAGCTGAACTATGGCAGATTGTTCGGCTGCACTCGCTTGTTGAAAAACTTTGACTTGATGTAGGTTAAAAAATGCCGCATTCCAATAATCCGAGTGAGGCTGCAAAGCATTATCGGCCTGATTCGGCAATGCTGCTTTTAGTATGCGTTGCAATCGATTATTAGGGTCTGTATGTGGTAGGTCAAGCCCAGCAACTTGATGTTTTAAAGTGGTATTCGTCATGCTAAAGCATTAAAGAGGTAGATGAATGGCGATCGCACAGCGTTTCTAAAGGAGAATCGCTCTCTTCTGGACTATCAAAAGCTTGCCAAGTTCCCCAGGTTAAGACTTTTTGGTGATTAACGTGCTGAATAAATTGCAGAATCGACCGATCGGCTTTGGTGGGAGTCTTGAGGTCAAACTGAATTGTCTGAAATACCTGTGTATCGCCTTTGGCGAAGTAATTGCCAACCTGCTGCGTTAACCACAGCAACCCACGATTTACACCCCATCCTATACATCCAGGTCGTTTGGGAGTCACGAGGATTGTTTGCCCTTCAGTTTTGCCACCTTCAATCATTCGCAGCGCAAATATGATGTAGAAGTGCAGAAAATCTGGCCCCAGTGTGACAGTGCCAGTACTGCCATACCAGTAGCACATACTATAGGTAACTTCGTTGCGGTATAGGGGACGAATCAGGCGGATTAACCAGGAATCATCGCCTCCCCGTGTAGTATTGCTGAAGGTAATAGCGTTATTGAGGTCTTGGGAATCAAAGACAATTTCTAAGGGCAGATTGTGTACTGTATTGAAATGGTGAGCATCGATCGCATTAATCAGCAACACATTGGGATGGCAGTTTTTGACAAACCGAGTCCCCAATAGATAATCGCAGTCTACCTGTTCCAGTTCCGGGACGAAGGGCAGCGAACTTGGCTTTTCCTCACCCACCCAAACCCAAATCATGCCATACTTTTCTGCCGTCTGCCAGGTTTTGATACATACAGGCAAGGGTTTTCCTTGGGAAGGAACATCTACACAAATGCCGCGATCGTCATATTTCCAATTATGGAAAAAGCAGCGAATGCCATCACCTTCTACCTTACCCTCTGCCAAATGAGCGCCCATGTGAGAACAATAAGCATCCACCGCTACCACCTGACCGCTGACTCCTCGATAAATTGCCAGGTTTCTACCCAGTAGCGTTACTGCTTTCACCCTGCCAACTTTTAATTTGCTGGATGGCAATGCCCAGTACCATCCTTCTACAAATTGTGTCGGATTGTTAAAGTTCGAGTGTTGGCTGGTAGAAGGCATAAAAGTTAAATGAGAACAGATTCTTGGACAAATTCTAACAATGATTCTGACTTCCACATCCGTTGTCCGGCACGGGTGAGATTGTCATACCGGATTTCAGTTAAACAAACCAATTCATCACCTAGCCGATAACCTGGGTTTTTTGCCTCAAAAAACTGGATATGGGAGTTAGTCTGTCTGCCTGTCGGGATTTCAATTAAACCCTCTCGTAATATTTGGGGATGGTGGAAGCGGACGATACCAGTTGTTTCTTCGTAAAAATCACCATAGTATTCCTGTGCCAAATTTGTCATCAAATTCGCAACATCGGCAGGTGTTGCCGCATCATAGCGGGGGTAAAACTCTTGCCAAAAGGTGGGAAGAAAGCGGTAAGTGCGAAAACCAGAGCAAATCAGCAGCCAGTACAATTTATTTTCCGCATAGTATTCGTGCAGAAAATTGACTGCGGCAATCCAAGTACGCGGTAGTGTTGTACTCGACCAAGCACTGGGATCGACAATCGTATCACCAGAATACACTACAGTAATGCGCTCTCCTCCAAAAGTCGTCTGGCTCAACATCAGGGTTGAAAACCCTTTCAGGGCATTGGTTATTTCGTCCCTCAACAATAAAACCCAGTTTTTGCGCTCTATATCTGCCTGAAATCCTTCCCAGGTTACACCTTTAAAGTGATTATTTAGCAACCCATACATGGCTATGCGATCGCTTGGTTGCAGCTTTTGGACGGGAACCAGCCAACTCTTCATTATTCGGAATTTACCTAAAATAAGTTTAGTAGATGTTTTTAATTAACACTTTATCGGGCAAAATGGTGAAGTTACCAAGTAATGTGACAGATCCCATAATTGTTATTTACACTACTTATTACTCATCACTACTCTGATGATGCTCGACAAAACAAGGTTATTGAGGAAGAATTTAGCAGTAAAAGTAGGGTGTGTTATGCCAAAGGCTAACGCACCTTGAATTGCTGATGGTGCATTGTACTAAAGCGATAATACACCCTACAACTTAATTTTATTAATTTTAATGAATTGTGGCTATTTTACTTGTGTAGACTGCAAAAAATATATTGATGCAGGATATCGATGGGCTTATTGGCTGCTTGAAAATCCAGGGATTATTTACAAAGGTGAAAGAATTTCAACAGAGCAGGTTTTAAATGCAGAAAAGTACTGTCAGCCACCATCAGAGGAAAGTTATCCTTGGCTAGTCAAGCAAATTTTGCCAGCAGTACACAAATTTATCAGCGAACATCAACAACACTGTTTGCTTTACTTGGATGAGGATGATTTTGCGAGGGAGGGTTCAATTTATTGTGACTTCCAAGAGATTAGACCTCTTGCAAAAGTCAAAAAATTAGGAATGTCATTCTGAACGAAACGTAGTGTAGTGAAGAATCTCACCCAATGTGTCGCTTTGCTTAACATGACACTTTAAGCATTTATGCAAGAGGTCTATTGAAACAGAGTGCGATCGCTCGTAGGTCAGCTCAACGTTAGGAAACCCAACAAAAACTAACCCTAAATGTCTTTTATAAAAATTGGCTACTAGTTACAGGCGAACTGAGCCATTGACGGTTGCGCTGACCAGATTGCCGGAATGCTCCAGGTTTTGCAGATTCTTTTGTGACAGTTCGAGCCGCCTGAGCGATCGCAATTAACTTTGGTAAATCATCCAATTCATCCGGGTCAGGTGTTGCTTTTACAATTCGAGTAGCAAGTTCTTCAAAGCTACCCTCAATCGCTGGAAATTGCTTTAGTTCACCGCTATCTGGATCGACTCCTGTCCTCTCTTCCCAAGGTGACACATTATGTTGGTAGAGATAGGTTGTCAAATCGGCTGCAAACCATTGCTCTTGTGTCCAACAGCTTGCATGGCTCCAAAGCATTTGACTGGGGCGATGCTGACTTAGTTGCTCTAAAATATCTGAGTCAAGCTGCCTCAAGTCATACGTCACAATCAACCCTGGAGTTTCGCACGTTTCAGGTGTCCACTCTTGCAATGGACAGGAAAGAATTTGTGCTACAGCATGAGCCAGAATACTGCTATCGCGATGGGGAAGCATGAAAACACGAGGGACTGAAATGTTCCAAGTATCAATGACTGTACTCAATCGCTGAATTCCGTGAAGAATCCGGCTTTCATCATCCTGAGTATAGGCATAGCGACCGTTCATCCCCTCATCCAAGCCGTAAGGAGAAAGATGTAGCAAGATTCCACCTGTAAGGACAAAATGCCAGCCGCGCAAGTCTTGACGATCTAGGCGTGTGATTCCTTGTAAGACATCGGCTCGCTGGAGCATTTCCTCAATGCGTTCTGCCATCCAACGCTCTGATGGTTCGGGATTCTGCTGTAATCGCGCCAGTAATTGCTTCGGTTCGACTAAATCGCCTGTCATCAAGGCATTGAATGCCAGCAGATACAAAAATAAAGAGTTTTCTTCTAACAGTTCGGGTGCTTGGCGCAAAACTCGACAGGCTTCTGAACTATGTCTGCTCATTTCTAGAGCCGCAACCAGTTCGCTGAGAATTGTTGGCTGTGTGGGGGCAATTTTATTAGCACGCGCCAAAATGGTAGCCGCAATTTCAGGCAATGAATATTCAATTAATTCATAACCCAGGTCATAGAGCGTTTGTAAATCATTAGGAGCCTCAGCTACGCGACGGACTTTGAGTGCAAATGCCTCATCTGCGATCGCTGCTCCAATTTGAGCAAATAAACTCAACGCTTCTCGCCAATTTTGGTACAATTCGGGGTGTCCTGGGTAGTGCAGCAGCCAGCGCAATCTTTGAAATGCCTGCTGAGGTTCACCATTTGCAAATGCTTGAGATGCCTCAAGATAAACTGCTGTATAGTTTTCCATTAGTTCCCAAAATACCGATTGTATTTTTGATAAAACGCCTCATTAATCCGTTGAACCTTTTCTAGACTAGCTTTAAGTCTGTCTTGCTTAGTCTGGTCGTCAGAAATTTTCGCCTGTGCTTGCAACTGTTTATATCAGCTACAATATTTCATGCTCAATAGTAGCCTTTTTTACACTCTGCGACCATCGAGACGGTTCTAACTGGTTCACATACTTCATATATTGAGCTAATGGCGTATCAATACTCAAAAGCAACTTCGGATGAAATCGAATATTGTCGTAAATTTTACCATCTTCATCTCTAAGCATGTAGTAAGCCAATCGAGTACAGAGTAGCAAAAACTTACTGAGCAAATATCCCCCGATTCCCTTGCGTTTTTCAGTTACATAAATCGGTTGAATGCGCGTTCTGCCCGGTGCGATCGCGGTGTAAGCATATAGCATGTGCAGTGGCGGAAAAAGCCGCACATTTTTCATCATTGTTAATAAGCCAATGCAACCATGAGCATACCGCATTGAATACTCATAAGTGGAACCAAGAAATCTTTGACCTAATCGTTCTCGAAAGGTTGATTGGGGAAAGTTTCCTCGCATTATAAAGTCAATTTGTGTCCCTAATTCGCTTTGATGTAGCGAGAGATCCATTTTGATATCTAAATGATGAATTGTTTTTAAATGTTGGGCATCAATGCCATTCATCATACAGATATGGTGATGACAACTTCTCTCAAATGCAGTATCAGCTTGTGTAACAATTTCTTTGCCCTTCAATTCATCAAAATCAGCTACTCTTTCTGGTGCTACAGCATCAGGATAAATCCAGATAAATCCATATTTTTCCTCTGTTGCATAAGCTTGTAATTTAGCTGGAGCCGGAATCTCTGATTGACAGGGAATATTTTGACAATTCCCTGTTTCATCAAATGCCCAATGATGAAAGGCACAACGAATCCAATTACCATCAACTTGCCCAATTCCTAAATCTGTTCCCAAATGAGGACAGTAAGCATCCAAAGCACGTGCTTGCCCATCTTCACCGCGAAAAATGGCGATTTTTTGACTACATATTTCTACAGATTTTGCTTTTCTTTTAGGTAATGCACTACTGGGACAGGCAATATACCAACCCTTAGCAACTACATTCCAGTTATTAAATATTTGCATAATTTGTTGACTGATATTTTTGTAATATTTCTTTTCGTAGGCGAATATCATCTTGATATTTACCTATTAAAACTTTCACTAACATTCGACCTAAACAATCAGAAGCCCGCCAAGAAAATATAGCATCTTGTAAATCAATATGACTGCGTTCAAATAGTAAATGTCCGATTAATCCCAGTAACTGAGTCAGTGGTAAGCCCAAGAGTAAATAGAAATTTTGCAATTTCCAAACAGAAAAGAGCAAACCGTAAAAAAAGAATATGCCTAAAATGTGTAGAGCAATATTAGTTGGATGCTGATGTTTAAGAACAAAAATATCCCAAGAGTCTGTAAAAGGATGGTCTAGAATTTGATTATTAATTCGATTTCTAAGTTTTTGTTGAGGATGAGAATTGATGTTACTCATAATCTGGGTATGAACTTACATTTAGTTAGCTTTAGTAACAAACTCTCCAAATATAATCCTCTAAATCATCAACTGTCATTGGAGCTTGAGCGCTGTGGCGTACATATAAAATATAAACTGTAGTGCCTGGAATCGTAAACATGACTCCATAAACATTTTTAGATTTTCCAGACAGCAGTTGACGAACTTCCTCTGGAAAAATTTCATGGGAGCGATCGCTCTATAGATAATGACAAAGTTCATCAGATGTAAATAACCTCTCAAACCTAACCAACTATATTGCTACGTTCCGGTGCAGCGACTTGTTAGACCTGCTTAATATAGTAATTTAAAGAGTAGGTTCGCTAGCCAGCCTAAACCTAAACCCAAAAGACATGTTCCAGGTAGGATTGAGACAGTAAAAAGCCGACCAAATTTCTCTAGATCAATCGCAGCCATAAATATACATGCAGCCCAAACCACTGCCCAAACTACGGCTAACAACCAAGCTATCGCCATAGATTCAGCTCCGGCTACTGATCCACTCCAGTACACAACTACTGCTCCTGCTATTATCAGGGCTAGCAACAGAGCTACTCCCCAAGTCACTGCAACAATTAAAGCTCCACCTATAACCCAACCCCAAACCCAGCTGGGTGCAGAGAAAGCAGCTAAACCATAACCCATCAAGCCATAGCTGCTTAATATACCCAAGAGTAATCTGAAAGGTACTGAAGTAACTGAATGAAATTCTTGAGAGGCTGAGGCATCCATTATTGTTGCTGGAACAGATTCTGTATTTTCTACCGATTCATCTAAAGTAACTGGATTAAGAAGTTCAATCAAATCGTGCATTAAAGACTCAGATTTATCTGCTCTGAATGCTTTTCCAAGTAGACAAGGGGTAAGGTGTTCTGGAATTCCTTCCAATTGCATTGCATTACAACCTAATTTGTAAGCAAATTCAATCGATCTACCCGCACCCAAAGCAGAATAAAAACCAACAGAAAATGCGATTGCAGCGCGATCTCCAACTGATTGGTTCATGCCAATAACGTATTCGATATGTTGTGCTATGGCTTCAGCCTGAATTTTTGAGTAACATGCATTCAGAACAACACACTCTACTCGATCGGAAAAAATCCTGAATAGATCAGCCAGTGCTTCTGAACTGACAAGTTTCTCCCTGCCTGTATTATCCTCAAAAACCAATCCATTCTGTGCCGATCCGTGACCACTAAAGTGGACAATCTGGGGGCTAAAGTCCAACATAGCCTGTAGAATATCTCTTGGTCGAGTTGCTCCTGTTGAGTTAATAGGCAATTTGCCGTACCCTGATAGACGCAGTCGCTCTTTTATTTCCCGCTCTTCCTCTTGTAGACTCAGCCTACTAGTATTTTGGGGATTTGCAGCTAGCAGCAAGATTGACTTTAGAGCAACATCGTCCTTCATAAGAAGCAGGGATTTGCAGATTAACTTTGGGTATTATCGCACTGTTTCAATTTATGACGACGATCTACTCAAAATCAAGCTTTAAATGCAATTAGATTTCTCTATAAAGAGGTATTAAAACAAAATTTAAATTAAAAAACTAGAACTAAGATTTTGAGTATAATGCTTGCGCCTTTGCATCTCTGCGTGAGATACTTTCATTAACTCGGAGACAGAACGCTTCCCAACCTTTCGCGTCCCAAGCGATCGCTCACTTGTTACAGTAGTTAGCATGGTTCTCACCAACTCACCTTTATGACTTATACGCCTCACTGCGATGGGCAATTGCCACAATAAATACCTGCATCAATTCATCGTCTATCGAATAGATCGCCCTGTAGTCCCCGATTCGGTAGCGATAGTACCCTGCATAATCTCCCTTGAGGGCTTTGATGTTGGGGTGCAACTGGGGAGTTTGCTCTAGTTGCTGCAAACATCGGGCAATTTTCTTCGCTAGGGCTTTGTCAGCATTGATATAAACTTTTTGGGCATCGGGATGGAGAAGAACTTCATACATCAGACCGAAGGGTTCTCCAGTTTGTGTAATCTGTTTTAGGCGTTGCTTGATTTTGCTTAACTCGCTCTAGCAATCCAGGAATTGCCAAAAGTTCTTGGGTTGCAGCTTCGCTTTCAGCATTTGCTAAGTAAGCCGCAAAATCAGCAAGCACCCGTAATCGCTCTGGCGATAGTTGCTGGAGTAAGTCATGAAGTTGGCGCTGTAGCTCTGTCACAGATACTAAATCTGCTGGCGAATTATCTTCCATTGGGGAATTATCTGTAGTATTCATTGCCTGCTTTGCAACTTCAAGGTTTAGTGTCCATTGTAAGGCAACCAATCTGAGGAAAATATTATTGACTTGCCCGAAAGTTTATGCGATTCTCTGCGCCTTTGCGTCTATGCATGAGATACTTTCAATAACACGGAGATAAAACGCTTCCCAGTCTTTCCTGTCCCAAGCGATCGCTCACCTTCCCCTCACAAACAACTCGAATTCCATTAATATAAACCGCTTTCACAATCTCATCCGAACCGCGCTTCACCATCCGAGGTTCACCGTCCAGAACTGGATCTGATATTTGCACTTGGGGGCTAATTGGCTGATTTAAAGCATGAGGATTGAGTAAAACTATATCGGCTTTAGCACCAACTTTCAGGACTCCCGTATCGAGACGAAACCAACGGGCGGGTTCTCCTGTAACACGAGAAATCGCAGCTTCCGGTGAAAGGAACTTCGTTGCAACTGCTTGTTTGAGCAAAGATAAAGCTCCATCATAGTAGCCAAGGTTACGCACATGAGCGCCAGCATCAGTAAAACCAGGGAAAATATAAGGATGCTGCATCATAGCCAAACGGGGTTTTAAGCGATCGTTGGCTCCTGTCGCTGCCCAGCGCAAATCCGTATCGTAAGTCTGTAACGCCTGAATAAACAAATCCACTGGTTCCTGTTGCTTATGGCGGGCAATTTTGGCAAAACTCAACCCTTGCCAACTCGCTTCGGGACAGTCAACAACTTCCATCAAATCTAACTGACGATGGAATGATTTACGCCTTCTATTAAGCCATTCCTGGCGAAATTGGTGGCAAAAAACTTCAGATTTCCACAGTTGTTGTCGTTCCTGTCGTGACTCACAGCCATTCAGTTGTGCGCCTGTCGAAAACTCTTCAAATAAGGGAGTGACAGGACCATCAGAGTAAATTGTGAAAGGTTCAGTTAGTGTTTGAAAGCGAACATTACCACCGAGAATCCGGTTCCAGAAGTTGAGGATAGGGGAAAATATTCGCCATAGTTTGCGATCGTGTACAGCATCTAAGGCTGAGAGGACAGTTAGCCGTAAGGGTTTTTGCCCAATGCCTAACCCCATACGCAGAATGTCCACAAAGGAAGCCAGCTTTTGTAAATTGGGAGTGACTTGAAAAACGCGATCGCTTCGCCGACAGAGATTCGCTAGCATCGCGTATTCTTTAAACTTGGCGTGTTGAGAGGGAATTGTACAGCCTTGCCATTCTCCACTCATTCGATGCCAAGGAAACATATCTATAGAAACGCCAACAAATCCAGCATCTAAAGCATCCGCCGTAATTCGCTGCATAATTTGTAACTCGAATTTGCTTGGCTGAATGGTTAAGCTGCGTTCCAATCCCATAACATAAGCGCGTAAAGCACTATGCCCAAACAAAGGCGCAACATTGGGGCCAAGGGGTAACCGTTGCAAATGCTGCAAATATTCTGCTGGTGTTTGCCAGGAAACCGACTTTTTCAGCCATTTTCCAATTAGCCGATGAGAAAGCGTCTCCACCCTTTGAAAAATATCTGCCAGCATTTGCGGTTCACCGATCGCAATCGACAAACTACAATTGCCAATGACAACGCTGGTAACACCATGACGCACTGATTCGCTCAATCCTGGTGCAATTTCTAACTCTAAATCGTAGTGGGTATGAATATCGATGAATCCTGGCGTAACCCACAGCCCAGAGGCATCAAACACTTCACGGGCTGAGATAGATAACGAGGGAGCGATCGCTACAATCCGTCCATCTTGAATCCCAATATCACCGCGAACAGGTGCAGATCCTAAACCATCAAAAATTAACCCGTTTTGAATCAGCAAATCCAACATAATTCTTTGTTGTCCTTTGGTTATTATTGGATCTGTTTAGGGTCATTATAGGCTGGGAATTTAGCGGAAGAATGGCTTTCAACAGTTCAATTCTTTATTAACAGAGTGGTCTAACACCAATAAGTTAAGCTGTTAGTAGTATGAGTAGTTTTCTTCTGCTCCTTATCCAAAAAACTGGAAGATGACCAATCTTTACAACTTGGAGACAAGACCACAAGTTTTTGTAAGTTATGCAAGTGCCGATAAAGCAGTTGCGAGAACAATTGTGGAGGGACTGCGATCGCAGGATATTAATGTATGGTTAGATGATTATGAACTCTATCCAGAAAGACATTGGGCTGAATCTATTCGCTCCGCAGTTTCAGCAAGTGCCTATTTTCTCCTTCTACTGTCCAAAAATTTGGTAAACTCCCATTGGGTAAGCAAAGAAACTGAAGCTGTACTGAAAGAACTGCAAAACCGAGATATCACATTCTTACCTGTTCTTGTGGAAGATTGTGATATTCCGCCATCACTTGCTACGTATCAGTGTTTTGATATGAGAAGTGGAATAGAGGAAAACTTAGAAAAGCTGGCTAACGCACTTAGATCTACTGCAAAGATTGATTTTGAGAAGTTGTCTCCACACACTTTTGAGCAACTGGTTACAGATCTTCTTCAGAAACTAGGTTTTATCAATCTGCAATCGAAGAGTAAGCAAAGCGATTCAGGCATTGATGCTATTGTTGAATTCCGACAGAAAGATCCTTTTGGTGCTGAAAATCGGGAGATATATGCAGTTGAAACGAAATTTTACCGTGATTCCCGTGCTGACTTGCGAACACTCAAGCAATTGATCGGTTATGTAAAGAACGATCCAAAGATTGATAAGGCACTGCTTGTTACAAACGGAAATCTTACATCTGTGGCTCTTGATTGGGCGAGCAATGCTCCAAAATTAACTGGTATCTCAATCCGTGTTGTTGATGGAACAGAGTTAAAGCGGCTTCTCCTTCAAAACACCGATCTAGTTTCCAAGTATTTTACTGCCAGCGTAGGTCACGCTTAATGAGCCGAATTCCTGATTTTATCGATCGGCTTGATAACTGTCCTGCTGGCCAGAAAGGTTGGCGAGAATTTGAAGATCTGTGTGTAGAAATTCTGGAATTTTTATTTGTCCCGCCGTTGGTCAGACCAATTATTCAGCCGCGAACTTACTCTGGTACAAATCGACGCGATGCAGTATTTCCAAATCGAAATTTTGACGAAAAACACGGTTGGGGCTTGCTTCTTCGTGAACTTGAAGCAAGATTAGTGCTATTTGAGTTCAAAAATTATGATGCAACAGATATTGGACATGAGGAAGTAATTCAAACTGATAACTACTTGACAGAGCCTATGGGTAAGCTTGCAATAATGGTGTGCAACAAGCTTCCTAATGATGGCGCTCATATCCAACGAAATAATATTTACAGTCGGCATCGCAAAGTTATTCTCTTCATGAAAAAAGATCATCTGAAGGAAATGTTCTTTATTAAGGAAAGAGGTGAAGATCCATGTGATTTAATTGTCGATCTTGTTGAACGTTTTTATCTACAACACGAATAAAAGCAGCACATAAAATTTTTACACTGTGTAAAAATGCATCCCAAAGATTGCCTTTTGATTATGCCTCAATTTCTCGTACTAGCTGCCAGTAGAACAGTAATATCGCTCCCCTACTTTCCAAAGCTGAAGTGCAACTACCAAAAAAAGAATGCCTGCCATTGGCGAGACGTAACACAACCACAAAGGCACCAAAAAAGTATCTTCTTTTTGCAGCACTGCAAGCAAAGGAAAATAGCTCACGCAGCCAAGCGGGATCAAGAAGGTGAAGAATCGCTGAAACCATTTGCTATAAATTGAAAGCGGATATTGAGCCGTTTCCACTCCTCCATAAGTGAGAATATTCATAATTTCGAGAGATTCAATAGTCCAGAATGTAAGCGTTGCTTGCACTATGACAATACCAACAAAGAGTGCAACACTACCAATAAATGAAGTACCCAAAAGCCACAATGTTTTTAAAGTAAAAGGAATGTGTAGCGTCGAAAGCGACCACGCCATAACAACAATCCCTTGAGAAAATCTTCCGATTCGTTTCAAAGTAAATTCTGTGCCTAGAAGTTGCAATACTGTAGTGCGTGGACGAAGAAGTAAACGGTCGAAGTCACCGTTCCTAATTATTTTTGTAAATGAATCAAACCCTTTTCCAAGGGCATCAGCACAGGCAAAAGAAATATTAACCATTCCATAAAACAAAGCAACTTCAGC
The DNA here is from genome assembly GCA_003326215.1 of Nostoc minutum NIES-26. Lineage (GTDB taxonomy): Bacteria > Cyanobacteriota > Cyanobacteriia > Cyanobacteriales > Nostocaceae > Dendronalium > Dendronalium minutum. Next base: position 53,574 of record LXQD01000205.1, read on the forward strand.
CAAAGTCCATGTACCAATATTATTAAAACGACTAAAAAGTGCCCAGATTCCAAAAAATTCAACAACAGTTCCTAGAAGATGCCCTACAAGTTGAAGTAAGAAGGACACTTTATATTGCATTTGCGATCTGAAAGATACAGAAATATATCGGAAGTAAAGCAAAATAGCATTCACAGCCAACCCTTTGAGTAATTAAAAATTACGTTAGCGCAGCGTTAGCGAGTCCGCGAGCGTCATTACGAATTACGAATTATTCCTTTATCCTCCTTGAATTACAAGCTTTCTGACACCACGTTTCACAAGAACACGCCCAAGGATAATAATGACAACTATCCAGAAAGTTTGATGCAGCAATACATTAAATAGCGCATTTGGTAGCAGATTGCCAGTAAAAAGACGAAAAGGTTGATCGAGAAGTCCTGAGAAAGGAAGTGCATTGAGGATAGGCTTAATCCAGTCGGGAAAAAGTGGCAGAGGAACAATCATTCCAGAGAAGATGATTATAAAAGTGGGGAGGACACTATTAATTCCCTCACCAGAGATTGTCCACATCATTGATACAGTCAGAAGCATAGTCAATGCAGACGAAAGCAGAATTGCACCGATAAAGGAAACAATAAAGGCAATAAGAGAAGCAAACGAAGGTGGAAAAGCAAGCGATCGCTCAGATCCTAGCAGGGGTAAAATAAAAATTGCTACACTCAGAAGCGGAATAGCACGCAGTATCAGGGGTGCTGTGCGAAGCGCCAAAGCGCGAGTAAACCAAAAATTATAAAGGTCAGTGGGTCGCAGCAGATCGTATCCTACCGCACCGGAGCGTATTAGTTCTTGAATTTCTCGATCGCCCGACCAAGGAACAATAGCCATCAAAAATGCTTGTCCAAGCCAGACATATCCTACAGCTTCACGAAAAGTCATTGGTTGAGTAGAGGTTGCATGAGTAAAGAATGCCTCAAGAACCATTACTTTCACAAATCCCCAAAAAAGTTGAGTTGCCACCCCTGCTAAAGCAGCAGTCCGATATTGCAACAGCAGTGCAAATCTGGCAACAAACAGCGACCAATATGCTGTCATATGGAAGTCCCTCCGGAATTGGCGTAAAGTTCGGCAACTATCTCCTCAATCGGTGGATTTTCTACAAACAGATCCTCTACTTCATGTTTTGCAGTAACTTGGCTAATCAGGGATGCAGCAGAAAGCTTCGTGGGATCGAAAGCAAGAGTTACGGTGCGACCTTCTTTAGAGATGATATTGACACTTTCTTCCTCAAAGAAAAAATCATCCTTAGCCAAGTCAATTCTTAAATACCGCCGCGAGGAAACTTGAGAACGCAGCTTTGCCAGAGTTCCATCACAAAGAATCTCACCGCCACCAATAATAATGATGCGATCGCACAATGCCTCGATATCATCCATATCATGGGTTGTCAAAATGGTAGTTACTTGATGCGTTTTATTCAGCGCTTTGATAAATTTTCTGACCGCAAGCTTTGAAACTGCATCAAGCCCGATGGTAGGTTCATCAAGAAAAAGAATCTCAGGTCTGTGCAGCATGGCGGCTGCAAAGTCACATCGCATCCTTTGACCAAGGCTTAACTGCCTCACAGGAGTAGAGAGAAAGCTTGAGAGATTGAGCAAATCAATCATTTCATCGCGTGTCTGGCGATATTCTAAATGGGGAACACAATAAATATCCCGCAGCAAATCAAAAGACTCAATTACTGGCAGATCCCACCATAGTTGCGTTCTTTGACCAAACACTACTCCAATTCGACCAACATGCCGGATTCTATCTTTCCAAGGAGTTCGTCCGCCAATTATACATTTTCCACTAGAGGGTACTAAGATACCACTTAAAATTTTAATGGTAGTAGATTTACCAGCTCCATTTGGGCCGATATATCCTACCAATTCTCCCCGCTCCAGCGAGAACGAAACTCCTTTCAACGCCTGGATTTCTATAGTTTTTCGCTGCACAAGCCCTCGGATTGAACCGAAAAGCCCAGAGGAACGTTCAGACACAAAAAAAGTCTTCTTGAGGTCTTCGACAAGAATGTGAGACATATACGATCCTAATTCGTACTAGGCAAAACATCTACCATTAAATTGTTCCTTAACTTTCAGATATTTACTGGTTAAAACCCTGAAAAATTGGGAAGCTGAAAAATAATCAGGTTTGATTTACCCGCTGGCTTGGGATAGCGAGTTATATTCGCTCAATACTTTTCAAACATTGTCTGACAAATGTCTAACGATGAATCATTTAGACATTACTAAACTAATTATTAGCTAATGACTGAAATTGATTGAAACAAAGACAATTCAAATTTGAATAGAGGATAAATAGATGAGTCAAAGGCTGTTACTCAAACCTACAAATAAAGGGTTAATGGCATTAGTAATTGCTGCTACTGCAATTACAGGTGGAATTGGTATTTATGCTATTTCTCAGTTTGGGCAACTTAGTCAAACTGCTTCATCTGAGCCAGTACAAACTACGCCGATCGCTCAAAAAGTAACAGCATTAGGACGACTAGAACCAGAAGCAGAGGTAATTAGCTTGTCTGCGCCCTTGGCTTTAGATGGCGATCGCGTTGCCCAAATTTCAGTAAAAGAAGGCGATCGCGTTCAAGCCGGACAGATTGTGGCAATTTTAGACTCGCGAGATCGCTTACAAACTGCTGTATTACAGGCTAAACAACAAATTAGGGTTGCCCAAGCTAAACTCGCTCAAGTTGAAGCGGGTGCAAAAGCCGGAGAAATTCAAGCACAGCAAGCAAATATCGAACGCATACAAGCACAATCTCTAGGAGATAAAACCGCTCAAGCAGAAGCGATCGCTCGCATAGAAGCGCAGTGGCTAGGAGACAAAATAGCTCAAGAGGCAACAATCAAAAAGCTGGAAGCAGAACTCAACAATGCTCAAGCCGAATATCAACGCTATCAACAGTTATCCTCCGAAGGAGCAGTTTCTAACTCTGCGTTTGACACGAAGCGCTTGAGTTGGGAAACTGCCAAACAGCAACTCGACGAAGCCAAAGCAATTCTCAACCGCATTAACGCTACTGCAAAGAGACAACTTGCCGAAGCTAAAGTCGCACTTACCCGGATTAATGCCACTAGTAACAAACAAGTCAGCCAAGCTCAAGCCACACTCACCAGTATTGCCGAAGTCCGTCCGGTAGATGTGCAGGCAGCAAAAACAGAAGTAGACAATGCGATCGCCACACTCAAACGTGCCCAAACCGAATTAATCGGCGCTGACATCAAAGCACCAACGGCAGGTCAGATAATTAAAATTCATACAAGAGTGGGAGAAAAAATTAGTACTACTGGCATTGCAGACGTAGCGCAAACCAACCAAATGATGGCAGTAGCTGAAGTTTATCAAACGGATGTTGGTAAAGTGAAACTCGGACAGCAAGCAGTGATTACTAGTCAGGCATTTACTGGCGAACTACGAGGAACCGTCTCCCATATTGGTTTACAAGTAAATCGACAAAACGTTTTTAGCAACCAACCAGGAGAAAATCTCGATAGCCGAGTAGTTGAGGTAAAAATTCGCCTGAATCCCCCAGATAGTAAACGAGTTGCAGGTTTTACCAACTTGCAAGTGCAAACAGCAATTAAATTGTAAAGAGACTGGGGGAGGACGCGGGGACGCAAAGACACGGGGACGCGGAGAATAATTACTGACTCTTGCCTAACAACTGACAACTGACAACTAACTATTGACTAATATCCAATATGAAACTATCTCGCAAAACGCCGCTAGCATGGCGGCAGTTAATGAAAGAAAAAACGCGTTTGGTTGTTGCGGTTGCAGGTATAACCTTTGCCGATATGCTGATGTTTATACAGCTGGGGTTTGAAAGTGCGCTGTTTGATGCAGCCATAAAACCCCATCGCAATTTGCAAGCAGATTTGGTTTTGATTAATCCTCAACTTCAAACTCTGTTCTCAGTCAAAAGCTTTTCTAGAGAGCGACTGTATCAAACATTAGCTTATGACGGTGTTGAGTCAGTGAATTCTGTTTATATCAGCACCGGACAATGGCGAAATCCCGAAACGCGTCTCGAACGCGCTATTTTAGTTTGGGGTATCGATCCAGCAAAACCCGCATTCAAATCGCCTGAAACCAAACAACACCAGCATTATCTCAAACAGTTGTATCAAGTTCTGTTTGACCAAGCAGGTCGTCCCGAATACGGGGCAGTTGGCGATATCTTTAAGAAAACAGGCAACTTTGAAACGGAACTGAATAATAAAGCCATCAGCGTTAAAGCCTTGTTTACCGATGGTGCTTCCTTTGCTGCCGATGGTAATGTGATTACCAGTGACTCTACCTTTCTTCAAATATTCCCAGAACGTAAACCCGATCGCATCGAAGTGGGGTTAATTACTCTCAAACCAGATGCCGATCCCGAAAAAGTGCGATCGCAACTCGCCGCTGGATTACCCAATGATGTCAAAGTCCTGATTCCAGAAACATTTGCCCAAATCGAAAGACAATATTGGGAAACTGGTACTGCCATTGGTTTTATTTTCGGTTTAGGTACAACAGTCGGATTTATTGTTGGCATCGTTATTGTCTACCAAATCCTTTACTCCGATGTTTCGGAACACATGCCAGAATACGCCACGCTCAAAGCTATGGGCTACGGCGATCGCTATTTACTAGTAGTCTTACTCCAAGAAGCATTGTTCTTAGCCGTGCTGGGTTATATGCCGGCATTTTTCCTTTCCGTCGGACTTTATCAGCTCACCTATACTGCTACAATGCTGCCCTTAGCCATGAAGCTAGAACGGGCAATACATGTCTTAATTTTAACTATTATCATGTGTAGTTTTTCTGGCGCGATCGCCATGCGAAAACTACGAGCCGCCGACCCAGCCGACGTTTTCTAGTTTCAGGAGTCAGTTGTCAGAAGGACGGCAGTTGCTCCATTTGGGGAGACCCCAAGACTGCACTGCCTCCAGAAGGCAGGAGGCAGAAGGCAGAAGTGAAGAATTATCTCCCTTGTCCCCCTTGTCCCCCTTGTCCTCCTTGTCCCCCTTGTCCCCCTTATCCCCCTTGTCCTCCTTGTCCCCCTTGTCCCCCTTGTCCCCCTTGTCCTCCTTGTCCCCCTCCATATGTTGCAAGAATATTTACCACTAACTTTTAACTCAACAATCTCTGCTGTAGAACCAGTGATTTCTGTAACTAACCTCAACCACTACTTTGGTGGGGGTGGGCTTCGCAAACAAGTTTTATTCGATATCAATTTAGAGATTAACGCTGGCGATATCGTGATTATGACTGGTCCCTCTGGATCGGGAAAAACTACTTTGTTGACTTTAATGGGTGGACTGCGTTCTGCTCAAGAAGGTAGTCTAAAAATCTTAGGACAGGAAATTTGTGGAGCCAATAAGCAGCAATTAACCAAGCTTCGCCGCCAGATTGGCTATATTTTTCAGGCGCATAATCTGATGACTTTTCTCACAACGAAAGAAAATGTGCGAATGTCCTTAGAGTTGCATGATGAGTTTTTGAATCAAGATATCAATGCAAAAGCGATCGCTATGCTGGAAACTGTCGGTTTGGGACAGCGTGTAAATTACTACCCAGAGAATTTATCAGGGGGACAAAAACAACGGGTGGCGATCGCTCGTGCTTTAGTCAGTCATCCTAAGATTGTCTTAGCAGACGAACCCACAGCCGCACTCGACAAAAAATCTGGGCGCGATGTCGTGGAATTGATGCAGAAGCTAGCCAAAGAACAAAACTGTACGATTTTGCTAGTTACCCATGACAACCGCATTCTCGATATTGCCGATCGCATTATCTATATGGAAGATGGTCAGCTAAAGACCGATGGCGTAGATGTTAGCAGCTAGTTAGTAACGCCAAGACGCAGGGGATAAGAAGACAAGAAAGACAAAGAGAATAACTCCTAACTCTTGTATAGACCTGCCATGGCAGGTCTGTACTCCCCAGTCCCCACTCTCTTGCACATCGCCTAAAGTTTATTCTTAACTTTAAGATATTCAGTTGTTAATAATGTCAAATGCTCTAACATAACTAAATAAGTTACTTCTTTGCGCTACGGCATGACTTTTTTTATTTCCATACTTCGTGAAGGATTACTCTGCATACTCTGTAGTTATTTAATTACGTATTCTTGGGTTTGGAAAGGAGTAACTAAAGCAGTTGAATTAAAAAGACGTGATTAAAAGTTTTTAGGTTAAATAAAAGGTAATTAGTTTAGTATAATTTTTAACCATTTTATTAGATTATATATGAAATTTTACAGAAATACAAAATCAAAATGAAATCTCACTATCTTAGTGACAATAACAGAATCTAGAAAAAATTTTGTATGACAGTGGCTAACAACGAAATCACAGAATTTACAGTAGTCAAGGGGACTATACCAAAATCGCTAAAAATTCAATTTAAGGTTTTCTGTGTCAAGAAAAATTTAGAAATGAGTGAGGTATTGGAAACCTTAATTAAACAATGGATACAAACAGGTGCTACTATTCCTCAATTGTCAAGTCATTTAGTTCAAGATGAATTAGAAGAAATAAAAGGATACATTCCAAAAAATTTAAAGTATCAGTTTAAAGTTCTCTGTAAGCAGAAACAAGTTACAATGCGTTCTGTTTTATATGCACTTATCACAAAGTTGATGGAAAAGGACAGTTTTAGAGAATAATAGTTTTTACTTGATTTAAGTAAGTTGGTGAAAATAAACCTAGCTATGTAACAGAATGTAAAATCGATATAACCTTTGCGATTGCTTCATTTCACTTCGTTCCATTCGCAATGACATAGCGTGAATTATTTCAGTCGTTCTACTTATCTGCATTTTATCTATATTCATGGTGAATAGACTTGTTAGGTAAAAATCTCAGAATTTTAGTGATTCCGAATCAATATCTAAAAGGAAACTACCCACACTGTAATGCCACAGGGTGGGTAGTTTTATTGGATAGTTTAACAAGTTTGACTCATAGAGAAAAGGTTTGCCATTAAGTTGAGTCTTAAATTTTAGATATTTACTGGTGTAAATCATCAAAAATTGGCAATCTTATAAACAACAAGGTTTGCGAATAAATGTAGTTTATGTAGCAGATAAGCTTTTGCAGGCATTGTCATCCCTATTTATAAAAAATCGAGAGATGGCAGATGTACAGCGCTTTTCATCTACGTGAAGTACACTAGCCCACCTCCTTGCCAAGGGGAGGGTTGGGGTGTACTCCATCAACTTGCAATCTGCTGTATTTGTAAATTTGCGACTAACTACTAAAAATAACTGTCCGCAGTCAACAATAAAATTTACCAGCTAGGAGTTAATTATTAATCTCTTGGATTCCTGCAACCCTGATTTTCCATAGTAGAAACGATTCTTTTTATTTGTTTGCTAACAAATAAACTGGCTGACTAACTCTTGTTCATAACAGTTTCAACTTAAACATTCTGCTTTGGGAGAAGTAAACAATTATGGCTTTAATAACTCAGTCCGTTAATCAGTCATTAGCAGGAGAAACAATGAAAAATATCTTAGTGATTGAAGACGAGACACCAACACGCAACCTTTTTCTTAATTGCCTAAAATCTGAAGGTTTCTGCCCTATTGGGGCTGAGAATGGCATTGTTGGTATTCAACGGGCGCGCGAATGTTCGCCTGATTTAGTACTTTGCGATGTTCTGATGCCAGAACTCGATGGTTATAGCGTTCTCAGTACACTACGCCAAGATCCTGTAACAGCGATTATTCCTTTTATTCTTCTCACTGTTACACTTACCAAGTCTGAACTCCGTAAAGGTATGAACTTAGGAGCAGATGACTATCTTACTAAACCTTGTACGGTAGAAGAATTACTAGCAGCGATCGCAGCCCGATTGAAAAAACAAACAGCACTCAAGCAGTGGTATGTGAATCAGCAATCATCAATCAAATCCCAATCCACCGATACTGCAACTTTCTATCCTACTAACTCTCGACTTAGTAAAGTCTTCCAATATATTGAGGAGAATTACCATCAGCAAATTAGCCTTTCTAATGTAGCCCAAGCAGTAGGTTACTCTCATGCTTACTTGACTAATTTAGTCAAACGCCAAACGAAGCGATCGGTACATGACTGGATTGTTGAACGCCGGATGACAGAAGCGCGTTATTTACTTCTCAATACTGACGAAACTATCAATCGAATTGCGAACAAAGTGGGATATCCAGACGCAGGTTATTTCATTCGCTTATTTCGCCAGATTCATAAACTTCCTCCAAAAGAATGGAGAAACACATCTCGTATACAGCCAGTTGATGGATATTTTTCCGCCTTACCTTCTTTGAACTAAAGCCAACCATTTCTATCATTACTTGAAAATACTTTGTGTCTTGGTAGTTCAAGATTTTGGACACTAAGACATAAAGAGAAAAATAGGTTTGTATGCGTTTCCTAATTTGACAAAGATAATGCAAAATTTAACTTCAACAAAATCAACCTCTCCCTTTTCTACAGGATTACCAGCCTTGTATATTATTGCTTTCTTATCGGGTATATCTATAGGGCTGTTTAATCCTTTTATTTCAACGCTTATGGCTCAAAATCAAATTGATGAGCTATGGATAGGCGCTAACTCTACAGTGTATTTTCTCATGATAGCTTTGGGGACTCCTTTGGTAGCAAAAATATTGCATCAAATAGGACTTCGTAAAACTATGATGTTGGGTTTAATGCTGATGGGTATTAGCGCCCCTTTGTTTCCTTGGACTACGCAATTATCTTTATGGTTTGTCATCCGCGCTGTTATGGGTTTTGGTTGTTGTTTGTACTTAGTTTGTGGACAAACAGCATTAAATTACTTCTGTCATGAAAGTAATCGAGCGATTACTAATGGTTTGTATGCTTTAGCTTTTTCTTTTGGATTTGGTATCGGCCCGGTTATCGGTTCCTCTCTCTACAACCTTTCTCCAAAATTGACTTTTTCTTTAGGTAGTCTTTTAATTCTTACTGGTGTAGTTGTTGTTTGGTTAGGCTTACCTGAAAAGTCGGTTGTTTTTCGAGCTTCTTTCCGTGTAGAACTTGTTAGAAAGTTAAAACTTCCTTTTCAAAGTGCATTTGCCTATGGTTTTGCTGAATCTACTTTAGTTTCTTTATATCCAGTTTATTTAATACAACAAAACTATAGTGTGGAACAAATAGGTCTGACATTTGCTGTATTTGTAGTTGGAGGTCTAATTGCAACTCTTCCAATTACTCATTTAGCAGACCGTTTTGGTAGATTAAAGGTTCTTTTGATTACTGTATGTCTTGCACTGTTTTCTATTTTGTCTCTTTCAATAGTTACTAATAACATCGCTACTCAAATACTTGCCTTTATCGCTGGCGCTAGTGTAAGTCCCGTTTTTCCCCTAGCGATAGCAATGATTGGAGACAAACTTTCTAGAAATGAATTATCTTCGGGAAGTGCCTTACTCACAACTATCTATAGTTTTGGATGTACATTGGGGCCGATACTTTCTTCCATAGCTATGCAATTTTTTGGAAATAATCAAGTTTTTAGCTTGTCAACAATTACTTTTTTTCTAGTTGTGTTTTACACAATTAAAGAATTGAAAAAGCTGGAAAAAGTATATTAATCAATTCATCTAAAAACATCAATACGAAAGGAGATTATTCAACCATGAAAGGACTAGAAACAAAAATGGCATCTGTAACCAATGCTTTGACGAATACTGGCTTAGTACATTTCTTAACAGAGAGTCAGAATACACTAATCGATTGGATACAAAATGTGGGAAATAGTACTGATACCTTCTTGTCTAAGAGTAACTCTGAAGCGCGACATTCACAAAAACAGTTTCAAACAGAGGAAGTAATTCAAGGTTGGTTAGTTTTTTATCTTTCCAAACTGCTGTTAGTTAATCATAGTGAGATTAACATTCATCTTCCCTTTGAATACTACGGCATAACTTCGCTAGAGGCATTACGCTTAACATATGCCATAGAAGTTTGGCTAGGACGTAGACTTTCTTTAGAGTTGGTGTATGAATATCCGACAGTTAAAGTATTAGCCCAGCATTTAGCCAAGGAAGTTGAATGTGTCTGCTGAATTATTTAACACAGCTAAGACCAATTTGGGATTTGAGATTTTGGATTTAAAGTCTGTACTAAAAGGCTATTCCAGAAATGTCAAACAATATTAGCTATCCCGATTTGGTATTAGACCAGTATGGGACAAAGACATGAAATACATTTCAAAAACTTCTTCTAAGAGAACCACCAGGGCTACTTTTTATGATTACTGTTGATTGTCTGTGGCGTTCTCCACCTACAAACTGGTCACTGTTAAGCGAAGATGTTCATGTTTGGTGTACTTTCCTCAACCAATCGACATCTCGCGTTCAGACATTATCACAATTACTTTCACAAGACGAACGCACTCGATCTGAACGTTTTTATTTGGAACGAGACAGAAAACGTTTCATTGTTGGGCGCGGTTTACTAAGAACAATCTTAGGTTCTTATTTGGGTACTAATGCCAGTCAATTACAGTTTTGCTATGGACAGCATGGTAAACCAACTTTAGCAGAAACATCTGGCGGGAGTATCTTGAGTTTTAATTTATCTCACTCCCACGAACTTGTTTTATATGCTATAACTCGTAAACGTGAAATTGGCGTTGATATTGAATATATCCGTCCTATTTCTGACTTCGAGCAAATTGCCGACCGCTGTTTTTCAGAACGCGAAAAAAACGTCTTTCATCAGCTACCAAAAGACCAGAAATTAGGAGCATTTTTTAATTGTTGGACTCGCAAAGAAGCTTATTTGAAAGCTACTGGCTATGGACTACTTTTTCCAATGGATCGGTTAGATGTCTCATTATCTCCCAGCGAACCAGTTCAACTTTACAGTATCAAAGGCGATCGCTCCACTGTCACCCGTTGGTCGCTCCAAGAGTTTACACCCGCTTATGGCTATGTAGGCGCTTTAGCTATCGAAGGACACGGTTGGAAACTCAAATGCTGGCAATGGGAGTAGGAAGGCAGTTGTCAGTGGTATTTTTCCCCCTGCTTCCCCGCGTCCCCGCGTCCCCCTATCTCTCCACTCCCTAATATACATCCCTGATTACCGAAAGATTTTCCATTGATTATGCATCTCACATTCCGTAAATTTAACTATGTTACTGATAATTGCAACTTAAAAATTCGCCAATCAAATACCAGAATTTTAAGCCAAATTACACTTAAAGAATTAGCGAAATAGTTATTCACTAACTAGATTAATAACGAAGGTTAAAAATATATTTTATTTACCTTCATTTTAAGATAGAAACCCACACTAATTTGAACGCCAAGAGGGAATGAAAATATCTATTTCCCAATCCCCAGTCCCCAATCCCCAATCCCCAATCCCCAATCCCCAGTCCCCAGTCCCCAGTCCCTATTTTCTAATACCAAGGAAAAGATAGTATGACTATTTCCTTTCAATATTTAAAATTTTCTTCGTTAGTAGACCTTCTGAGCTATAGGGCTTTACATCAACCCGATCGATTAGCTTTTTCCTTTTTACAGGATGGAGAAATAGAAACTGCTAGTTTAACTTACCGAGAATTAGACCGACAGGTACGAGCGATCGCATCTCATCTCCAGTCTATCGGAGCTAGTGGCGAACGAGCGCTGTTACTCTATCCATCTGGTTTGGAATTCATTACCGCTTTCTTTGGGTGTTTGTACGCAGGGGTAGTGGCTGTTCCGGCTTATCCACCCAAACAAAATCAAAAGCTTACCAGATTACAATCAATCATCACAGATGCCCAAGCAAAGGTAGCTCTAACTAATCAATCTCTGTTCGAGAATATTAAAGGACGCTTTGAACAAGATACAGAACTGGCAAAAATCCATTTACTTGCTACCGATAGCATTGCTGAGGAATTAGCCTCAGACTGGCGAAAACCGGAAGTTAACAGCAACACTTTAGCCTTTCTGCAATATACTTCGGGTTCTACTGGTACGCCCAAGGGAGTCATGGTCAGTCATGGCAATCTGCTGCACAACTTGGAGTACATGAAGCAGGCATTTAATCTGACCCCTGACAGCGTATCTGTATCTTGGCTACCTGGTTTCCATGATATGGGTCTGATCGATGGACATCTGCAACCTTTGTATACAGGGTTTAGGTGTATCCTGATGCCGCCTGCATCTTTTGTGCAGCGACCGATTCGATGGCTGCAAGCAATTTCGCACTATAAAGCAACTCATTGCGGTAGTCCCAATTTCGGCTACGACCTCTGCGCCAGCAGCAATCTCACTCCAGAACAACTAGAATCTCTCGATTTAAGTCATTGGCATAATGCCTACAGTGGTGCTGAACCAGTTCGCAAAGAAACAATGGAGCGGTTTGCCGCTAAATTTCAAGCTTGTGGTTTTCACTCTCACTTCTTCTACCCTTGCTATGGTTTGGCAGAGTCTACTTTGATGGTTTCAGGTGGCAACATCAAAGATGAACCGATTTACTGTCAAGTCGAGGCAGAAGCACTCGAACAAAATCGGATTATCCCAGCTAATGCAGATACCAAAAATGTTAGATATTTGGTAGGGTGTGGGCACTCTTGGCTAGATGCGAAAATTGTCATTGCTAACCCAGAGACAATGACGCAATGTGCCCCTAGCGAAGTCGGAGAAATTTGGGTTTCTGGTTCCAGCGTGGCTCAAGGTTATTGGCAAAGACCAGAAGCAACAACACAAACATTTCAAGCATATCTGCAAGATGGAAGCGGCCCATTTCTCCGCACTGGTGATTTCGGATTTTTACAGGATAGTGAGTTGTTTGTCACCGGACGCGTTAAGGACATGATTATTATCCGGGGTCGCAATCACTATCCCCAGGATATTGAATCGACGGTAGTGAAAAGTCATCCAGCTTTACGAATTGGTTTCGCGGCGGCTTTTTCTGTTGAATTAGATGGCGAAGAGCAACTCGTCGTTACTTCTGAGGTTGAGCGGACTGCCATTCGCAAACTGAATGTCGATGAAGTCGTGGCGGCTATCCGACAAGCGGTATCAGAAGAACACGAACTTCAAGTTTATGCTGTGGTGCTGTTGAAGCCTGCAAGTATTCCCAAAACTTCTAGCGGTAAAATTCAGCGTCATGCCTGTCGAACTAAGTTTCTAGAAGGAACGCTGGATGTTGTAGATATGTGGCATTCCGCAAGTAGCCAACTTCCTAATGCAAAAGCAGAATCTTCTCGTCCTTTAAAGGCACTGAATAAACAGGCAGAAACTATTCAAGGTTGGTTGGTTGAGAAAATTTCACAGCAGCTAAAGATTGCACCTCAAACCATAGATGTTCAAGAACCTTTTGCACGCTACGGTTTGGATTCGCTGGCGGCGATGATGCTTTCCACGGAACTAGAAGATTGGTTGCGGTTGAGCCTTTCTCCGACTCTGATTTATGATTATCCTTCCATTGCCGCTTTGGCTGAACATTTAGCTGTGGTTGTTGAGAATTCCCAGCCAGAACCAGGGGAGCAGAGAATCTGGGGAGCGGGGGAGCTGGGGAGTGGGGGAGAATTCTCTAGTCTTTCTCCTAATCCTCAATCCTCAGATGCGATCGCAATTATTGGTATTGGCTGCCGTTTTCCAGGAGCAAAAGACCCGGAAGCCTTCTGGCAACTGCTGCAAAATGGTACTGATGCCATTGTAGAAGTACCGAGCGATCGCTGGGATATTCAGCAAGTTTACGATACCCAACCAGCGACACCAGGGAAGATGAACACTCGTTGGGGCGGATTCCTGGAAGATGTGGATCGATTTGATGCTGCTTTCTTTGGCATCAGTCCCCGCGAAGCCGAAAGTATCGACCCGCAACAACGCCTAGTGCTAGAAGTCAGTTGGGAAGCGCTGGAAAATGCTGGCGTTGCCCCACAGCAATTAAAAGGCAGTCAAACTGGGGTATTTATCGGCATTAGCACCAACGATTATGCGCGGTTGCAGTTTAACCATCCTACCGGCACTGATGCTTACTTCGGTACTAGTTCGGCGTTCAGCATTACCGCTAATCGCTTATCTTACTTACTAGATTTGCGCGGGCCGAGTTGGGCAGTAGATACAGCTTGTTCTTCCTCACTAGTGGCGGTGCATCAAGCTTGCCAAAGTCTGCGTCAAGGAGAGTCGGAACTAGCTGTAGCTGGTGGAGTCAATCTCATCCTGACTCCCGAATTAACGATCGCATTTTCCCAAGCGCAAATGATGGCAGCAGATGGGCACTGCAAGACATTTGATGCTACTGCTAACGGTTACGTTCGCGGTGAAGGCTGCGGCGTTGTTATTCTGAAGCGCCTCAGTGATGCCCAGCGAGATGGAGACAATATTTTAGGAATCATTAGAGGTTCGGCTGTTAACCAAGATGGCCGCAGCAATGGATTGACAGCACCAAACGGCCCTTCCCAGCAAGCGGTTGTGCGTCAGGCTTTAGAAAAGGCGCAAGTACAACCCGCACAAATTAGCTATGTCGAAGCGCACGGTACTGGTACGCCGTTGGGAGATCCCATCGAGGTGAATTCTCTCAAAGAAGTGCTGACACAGGGAAGAACGCCGTCATGTTCTTGCTGGATTGGTTCGGTAAAAACTAATATCGGTCATTTGGAAGCTGCATCGGGAATTGCCAGCTTGATTAAAGTGGTGCTGGCGTTACAGCATCAAGAGATTCCACCTCACTTACATTTGCAGCAGCTTAATCCTCACATCAAGTTAGAAGGCACTGGCTTGGCGATTCCCACTGAACGCCAGACATGGGCTGGAGAACGGCGATTTGCTGGTGTTAGTGCGTTTGGGTTTGGCGGGACTAATGCTCATGTGATTTTGGAAGAAAGTCAAAAAACGAACCACATAGACGCGTTAGCGGCTTCCCGCAGGGTAGGACGCAAAGTACACGGAGAAATGAGGGTTTCAGAGGGTTCTTGTGTAAGTAACGAGGAAGAATTTGAGCGTCCTAAGCATTTGCTGACTCTCTCGGCGAAGAGTGAAAAGGCGTTGAAGGAATTGGCACAGAAGTATGGGCAATTCTTAGCGGTCAATTCAGAAGTCGCTGTGGCTGATGTTTGTTTTACTAGTAACACGGGGCGATCGCATTTTGATTATCGTTTAGCAGCGATCGCTGAATCAACTGCACAGTTAAGCGAACAACTGAATGCTTTTGCCAATTCTCAACCAACTGCGGCGTTAGTTAGTCAGCCAGAAACCAACAAGCCTCGTAAAATCGCATTTCTCTTCACCGGACAAGGTTCTCAGTATCCTGGAATGGGACGGCAACTCTACGAAACTCAACCAGTTTTTCGCCGTACTCTGGAACGCTGTGATGAAATTCTCCGGGCTTATCTAGAGCAACCTCTACTGTCAGTTATTTACCCTGAGTCGAACACAAATTCAGTGTTAAATGAAACAGCATATACACAACCAGCTTTATTTGCCTTGGAATATGCTCTCTTTGAACTGTGGAAATCTTGGGGAATTGTCCCAGATATAGTTATCGGTCACAGTGTCGGGGAATATGCTGCGGCTTGTGCTGCTGGGGTGTTCAGTTTAGAAGATGGGCTGAAGTTGATTGCCATCAGGGCAGGGTTGATGCAGGCATTGCCTCCCAATGGCATGATGGCGGCAGTATTGACTGATGAACAACGGGTGGTGGATGCGATGTCTGCGACGGGCTTTGCCAACGCTCCTTATGGTGCAACGGTATCTATTGCTACCGTGAATAGTCCGAATCAAATTGTGATTTCGGGAACCAAAGAAGCTGTGCAGGAAGTGCTGAAACAATTTGAGTCTCAGAAAATTTCTGCCAAAGCTTTGAGAGTTTCTCACGCTTTTCACTCTCCGTTGATGAACCCGATGCTAGAGTCTTTTGAAGAGATTGCCGCCTCTGTGAAGTTTAACGCGCCTAGTATTCCTTTGGTTTCCAATTTGACAGGCGAAATCCTTAGCAATCAAGACATTCCTGACGCGAATTATTGGTGTCGTCATATTCGAGAAGCGGTAAGATTTTCAGCCGGGATGGAGACGCTGCATCGTCAAGGTTATGACTTATTTCTGGAAATCGGCCCTAATTCTACGCTGTCAAATCTAGGAAAACAGTGTTTACCGAAAGGTGTAGGAACTTGGTTGACTTCTCTAACAAAAGAAGACAACTGGCAATCATTACTCAACAGTTTGGCAACACTATACACCCTTGGCGTAGATGTGGATTGGTCTGGATTTGACCGAGACTTTACGCGCAGTAAGCTAGCACTCCCTACTTACCCGTTTCAGCGTCAACGTTTTTGGATTAAAACCGACGGAGGAAATAATACAAAATTGAATACTACAACAGACGAACTCGGCAAACAAAGCCAGAATTGGACATCTCAACAATACTTCTATGGCTGGCAATGGCAACCTCAGCAGCTAGTTGCAACGGGAGAGATTTCGCCTGGGGCTGTCCTCATCTTTAAGGACGCTCAAATGGTTGCCAAAAACCTTGAAAAGCTGTTTGATGCGGAAAAATACCCTGTCTACTTTGTCACTGCGGCTCAAAAGTTCCAACAAAAAACAGAACAACACTTCACTATCAATCCTGCTTCGCCGGAAGACTATGAAAAACTCATTCAAGCTTTCAAACAGCAAGGTCTGACGATTACAGCTATCATCCACCTTTGGAATTACAATCAAGCTGCAATTTCAAGGTTGCCTGTAGATTCTCACGATTCTGTACTGCAAGAAGGTATGTACAGCGTGTTGTATTTAGGACAAGCACTGGTCAAACATTACGCCAATTCTCCCATCAATTTACTGCTGTTAACTCAGGGTGCTTATGTAACATCTGCAAATGAAACGCTTCAGGGTTTACACCAAGCGATGGGAGCAACCTTAGCCCAGACACTGACTCAAGAACACAATAATATTCAAGCAAAAGTAGTAGATATTACACCTGGGAGTGTCTCTTCAGAAACACTAGCTACAATTTTGTTCCAAGAGTTGCCAGCCAAACCTGACAAAGAAGGAATTGTAGTTATCCGCCAAGGACAACGATTTATTCGGATTTTTGAAAGAATGGAAATTCCGGCTGGTAAGGAATTTCGGCCAGTCTTAATACCCGGAGATACTTGGTTAATTACTGGCGGTGTGAGTGATGTCGGGACAGAAATTGCTAAGGGAATGGTGAGTCGCGCACCGATTAATTTAGTACTAACTGGTCGTCATCCCCTACCGCCAAAAGCAGAATGGCACTTGCATGATGGTGACAACAGCACTAGCAAACGCATCCGGATTATTCAAGACCTAGAGCGACTGGGAGCTACGGTACTGTACCACGCTGTAGATGCTACAGATGCCGAAGGAATGCAGCAGTTGATGGAAACTATCCGCGAGCGCTTCGGGCAATTACATGGAGTTATCCACGCTGCTGGGGTGCAGGATCAAACAAGATTCAAGCTGTTGCAAAAAACACCCGAAACAGTGGCGGAGGTACTTGCTCCGAAAGTTGAGGGAACCATTATCTTAGATAATGTCACCCAAGACGAACCTTTAAAATGTTTTGCTGTCATCTCCTCTGCTGCGGCATCAAAAGCTGAATGGGGAGCTAACTTAGGAGATTATGCAGCAGCTAATATTTTCCTGGATAACTATGCAACATACCGCGCCCAACGCGGTGCGCCAGGACATTCACTTGCGGTTAATTTCTCCTTGTGGCGCGACAAGGGAATGGCAAAAATTGGCGGACAGGCGTTAGTAATTTTAGCGAAAGTTAAAGGGTTGAAGCTTCTAGAAGTAGACCAAGCTGTAAATGCTTTTATTGAAGCTTTGTCCTTAGATGAGCCTGTAGTTCACATTGTAGATTTGCTGGAAAAAGATCGGGAGAGCAGAGGAGCAGAAAAGCAGAGGAGCAGAGGAGAGAAATTACTGCAAGTTTCCCCTCCGCCCCCTATCCCCTCCGCCCCTCTGCCTCTTAAGATCCAACCCAAAACCCAAAATATCCGCCGCCTAGTTCTGGAAATATTAAGTAAATATCTAACGATTCCCCAAGAACAAATACAAGGATACAGGTCTTTTCAAGAGTTGGGATTAGATTCTCTAGGCGCTGTGGAAGCTATCAAACAGTTAAGTCTAACTTTCAAACACCAATTATCTCCGACACTTTTCTTCGAGTATCAAACGCCGGATGAACTAGCAGACTATTTAGAAAAACAGTATGGCGCATCTGCGATCGCACCTCCAGAAACGCCTGTAAACAAGCATGAAGAAGGCAGGAAACAGGAAGCCAGTACTCCTTCTGCCTCTCTTATCAAAAAGGAGACTCCAACTAATTTGATGGTTCAACAATCAAACTTTAAAGCAATGGACGTTAAACAAGAAGATATTGCCATTATCGGCATGGCTTGTAAAATTCCAGGGGCTGACAATTTAGAGCAATATTGGCAGTTTCTCACTGAAAAACGCTCCTTTATTAAAGAAGTTCCGAGCGATCGCTGGTTAATTGAGGATTACTATGAGGAGAATGGAACAGCCCCGCATACGACCTATTGTAAGCGTGGTGGCTTTATCGAAAATCCCTTTGACTTTGACCCGATGTTCTTTGGCATTTCGCCACGGGAAGCCACGGCGATGGACCCACAACAACGGGTGTTTTTGGAAGTAGCTTGGCAAGCTTTACAACAAGCAGGTTACGGCGGCAAATACCGGACAAAAGATATCGCGGTAATCGTTGGTGGCGACCAAAATAACTATGTAGAACACTTCTTTAATTATCAGTACGGTACTGTACTCAAGCGGCGTTTGCACAAGACTTCTTGGTTTAAGCAACTCACTCCTAGCGAACAGAAAAACTTACTCGATACGGTTTCAGATGTTCTCAAACCTAGCGAACTCCTCCCCGAAGCAACCGCTGGGAACGAGTTAAATCAAATTGCGGCGCGAGTTAGCCACTGCTTAGACCTGATGGGGCCAAGTTTAGAAGTAGGTACAGCTTGTTCCTCTTCTTTAGTGGCAATACACCTGGCTTGTGAGAGTATCCGGGCGGGCGATACTTGCATTGCGATCGCAGGTGGCGTTAACCTAAACCTCAGTCCTACTCCCTTTACTTTCCTCAGTCGCGTTCAAGCTTTTTCTCCCACAGGTGAATGTTTCCCATTCGATAGCCGCGCTAATGGCATGGTTGTCGGCGAAGGTACGGGCGCAGTTGTTCTTAAATCCTTACGCAAAGCCTTAGAAGATGGCGATTACATTCACGCTGTGCTTAAAGGTTCCGCCATTAACAACGACGGACATTCCCAAGGAATCACCGCCCCGAAACCTGAAGGTCAAGCTGAAGCGATTCGTAAGGCTTACAATAAGTTTGGCATCGACCCCGAAACCATCTCCTACATTGAAACTCACGGCACTGGCACAATGTTAGGCGATCCCGTAGAAGTCGAGGGCATCACCAAAGCTTTTCGTGATTTCACCGACCGTAAAGGTTTTTGCGGTATCGGTTCAGTCAAATCTTCTATCGGTCACTTAATGGCTGGTTCAGGTGTTATCAGCTTGATTAAAGTCGTACTCGCCATGCAAAACGGCAAAATTCCGCCAACAGTCGGCTTTGAAAAACCTAACCCCCATATCGATTTTGCCAATACACCTTTATATGTAGTCGGTGGAGAAGGTAAACCTTGGACAAGTAATGGCGAATTGTTACGCGCCGGAGTCAACGGATTTGGATTTGGCGGCACAAATTGTCACCTAATTGTCGAACAATCTCCAATTTCACAATCTGCTAAATCCGCACAACAAACTTCCTCTCCTCATCTTTTGTGCTTAACTGGACGCAATCAAAAAGTTCTCAAAGAAATTGTCAAACAATTGCACGAGCATATTAGCAAACATCCAGAACAAGAATTATCAGAAATCTGCTTAACGCTCAGTAATTCCCAACGCGAACTGTCTTATAAAGCGGCGTTAGTTGTGAATAATCGCCAACATTTGTTGGATTCCTTAAACGCCATTTTATCAGAGCAAAACCAGCCAAACATTCAAATCAATCGTTCAAATCCCCAAAAAGCCACACCTACTTATCTAGTTTTGGATAGTAGCTGTACTTTAACACCAGAAGAAGCCAAAATATTAAGCGATCGCTATCCAGAATTCAGAAAAGCCTACGCTGATTGTGAATTCCTCTGGCGACGCACAATATCAACCTGGGATTTAAACAGTAACGCCGCCCTTTCACAAAAAGCCCATACCTTTGCCGTACAGTATGCTTTGTGTAACTTGTTGATGTCTTTGCAACTTCAACCCACCGCTTTATTAACAGAAGGAGTCGGAATCTTAGTCGGAGCTTGTTTGACTGCGATGTTCTCTTTAAAAGAGGCATTCATCTTATTAGCGGAATTAGAAGGAAAGCAGATTAACAATTCTGTCGAAGAACCAAGATTAGAAGCTCCATTAGTAACAGTTTGGAATTCTCCCTTAGTAACCCCACTAGGAACTTACAAACCATCTGGTAAGTTCACCAAAACACAAATGCAATCACTCGTACATGTTTCTGGTTCATTAAAAACCGAACATTGCCGAGAAACATGTAGTGAAGCCGGAGCTTATTTATATTTAGGAGAAGCAAACATCAGACAGCAATTAAATATTGCAGACGATACACTTTGGATTCACTTCGAGAAAAATCAGCCAATCGCAAATTTCTTAACTGCGATCGCTCGATTGTACACCGCAGGAGTTCAGTTTAACAGCCTAGGTTTATTCCCCAAAGGACTGCGGAGAGTACCATTACCGACTTACCCATTCGAGCGAAAAACTTATAAAGCTCCAATTGACTATAGCGAACCGGAACTACAACAAGCTTTAGAACTTGAAGGTTTGCTACTCATAGAACACCTAGCAGCACTATCGCCAGAACAGCGACAATCTAGCTACAAAGCTTTACTTGAAGAATTCGGATTCACTGCTAAAACGGTTGAGAATACGAATAATTAGTTCTCTTGCTCAATAGGTTTTTCTTTATCCTGTGCCCTCTGCGTCTACCGAAGTTTGCTCAACGGGGGGGAACCCCCGCACGCAACTTCTCTCTGTGGTTTATAAATTATTTAACCACAGAGGCACAGAGAACACAGAGAGAACAAAGGCTAGTTTTTAGGACTTTTGAATAAACATTTACTAGTATTTATTGGAGCATTATGAGTCTTAACAGTTTACAACTACAAATCTTCACTTTCGTTGCTAAAATCACAGGACACGATGTAGAAGACTTAGAACCAGATATGTATCTGGAAAGCGATATGGGATTAGACTCTATCAAAATGGTAGAGCTACTCAACACCTTTATTCAAATGGTTCCACAGGAAAAACAAGCTGAATTTTTGCAAGTTGTACCCATGGAACAACTAATGCAACTCCAAACTTTAGCAGAAGTTCTACAACTCGGTCAAACTTGGATTGCTCCTCAAGAATCAGTAACACCTTCTCCAGCTATTTCTGCACCTCAAACTACCATTGTTTCTTCAACTATTTCTACACTTCAAACTACCACCGTTTCTTCAACTATTTCTGTACCTCAAACCGCCACTGTTTTCTCATCTCAAATAGAAGAAACAGCGCAAGAAGTCCCAATTCTTGATGCTCAATATATATTCTTAGCTTCTCACTGGGCTGTATCTACTTGCAGTTTATGCTCTACATTACGGTTGAACGGGCCTTTTAATGCCCAAGTTTTTCGCCAAAGCTGGCAAGAATTGCTGACTCGTCATCCCATGCTGAGAGCATACTTTTCCATCCCAGCTGGAGCAACTAGTTTTAAAGATTATCGCTTGATGGTTCTGGATAATCCTACTCCTCCAGAAATTGCCATCACTGATTTAAGAAATTGCGATCGCCAAACTCAAGATTACCGCATTAACGAAGAAGTTCATCGTTGCATCAATTCCAGATGGGATATCTCACAGTGGCCCTTGCATAGATTCTTTGTCTTTCAACTCGAAGATGCAGTTTACGAAGTCTTCTTCACCAATCATCACCTGATTTCTGATGGTTTGAGTAACCAAATTGTGTTACGTGACTTCATGGAGATTTACGGTGCAAGGCTAAACGGAACCCAGCCTATTTTACCTGCTGCGATCGCAGTTGCAGATTATCGGGCGATCGCTAACACGCTCAACACCTGGCAAAATCAACAAGCAGAACAATCTCTGCACAAATATTTGAGCAAGCAGGGCAAAGATAAATTTCTCTGGAACCCCCAAGGCAGCACCGTCAAATATAACTCCACCAACATCCGCACTTTATCCTACCGTCTCAGCCGCAAAGTCACAGATAGCTTAATTAGCCGTACCCGCGACTGGCGCTTACCACTCAATTCTTTAGTAGTTGGTGCTTATTTACGAACTGCTGCTAAGTTCTGTCAGTTACCCGAATCTGTTGTATTGAACATTCCTACTAGCGGACGCATCTATCCTGGAGTAGATATTCCTAACGAAATTGGCTGTTTTGCTCAAAATCTCGCATTGAGTTTCAAAGCCCCAACACCTGACGAAAACTGGTCTAATCTGCTGTATGGCATTCATTCAGAAATTCATACAAATCTAGCCGCAAATCATGACAACGCTCAAACTCGCCAAATGGGGATTTGGCTGCGAGAAAAAGTCGCACTCGAAGATGGCAAAATTCCCCCTACTGCTGCTAGTTTGATGCAAATGGGAATGAAAGCAAATTTATTCCTTTCTAACATGGGGCAAACCCACATCAAACCTGAGTATGGTTCCCTGAAAATTCTCAATTACCGAGCAGCTACCGTCACCAACGCGGGTACTGTAGACACATTGGTAGAGATATTCGATAACTGCTTGCACTTAAATACCAGCTACGATAGCAACTTCTTTAGTGAATATCTCATCGATACTTTTTGCAGGCAATTGATTGCAGACATTGAAGAATTAGCATCTCTACAAATTCAGCCCCAGCAAATTACTCAGCCACTTTCACTGTCAGCAACAGATACTCAGTTCAAGTCCATCCTGCAACAAATAGCCACAGAAGTTTGCCATGACACCATCACTGATACAGCTTTAGATAAAGATTTAGTAGTAGATTTGGGATTAGATTCGCTAGAACTAATCCGCATCATCACCAAATTAGAAAAGCAATTAGGTAAGGTAAATCGTCAAGCTTTACTATCTTGCAGAAGCTTGCGAGAAATGGTCTATACACTCAGCCACGGAGAAATACCTGCAACAGTTGCAGCGACTCCCCAGCTAGTAGAAATACCTTACTTGGAAATTATCGAACAAGTTAAGCGTACTCCTGATGCAGTAGCGGTTATTGATGGCAACATCAAACTCACTTATCAACAACTGCACAATCTTTCCAATCAAGTTGCTAATTACTTGAAAACTCAGGGAGTAAAACCAGGTGTTTTAGTAGGTATTATGCTGAATCCTGGTTATCTGATGTGGGTGGGAATATTGGGTATTCTCAAGGCGGGAGGCGCTTACGTTCCTTTAGATCCTGCTTATCCTAACGAACGAATTCAATACATACTAGAACATGCTGAAGTTCAAACTTTATTAAGCGAACATCAGCTGAATGCAAAATTAACAGAATGTCTAACAGCACAGTTACCCCTATCAACTTTAGTATTCTTGGATGAGGGAGAAGCTTTAACTGGGACAACTTTAACCCAAGTTAACAAGAGTTCTTGGTCTAATAGTTCCGAACTAACTCCTGCTAGCGTCAATACTCCTGACGATTTGATGACAGTATTGTACACCTCCGGTTCTACAGGTCGTCCCAAGGGAGTGATGCTCAATCATCGGGGTTACATGAACCGCCTCAACTGGATGCAAAAAGCCTTTCAGTTGTCGCCTGGGGAGCGAGTTGCCCAAAAAACATCCTGTTGCTTTGATATTTCAGTTTGGGAAATATTCTGGCCTCTCATGGTAGGCGCTACAGCTTGTCCTGTGAAGCGGGAAGTCGTAAGAAATCCTTGGAATTTAGTGCAGTGGATGCATGACACCCAAATTAATATCATGCATTTCGTTCCCTCCTTATTCGGAGAGTTCGTTACTGCTTTAGAGGAAGAAGCGTGGACATTTCCTCACTTGCGTTGGTTAGTGTTTAGCGGTGAAGCCTTACCTGTTTCTTTCATTCAACGTTGGTTAGACAAGCATGGAACCAAAGTTGGGTTAGCAAATCTTTACGGCCCCACGGAAGCATCTATAGACGTTACCGCTCATATCATTCCTAGTAGTGTCCGAGATGCAACCAGTATCCCCATTGGCAAAGCAATTGACAACGTTAATATTGTTCTCCTAGATGAACAAATGCAACCTGTGAAACAGGGTGAGTTGGGAGAACTGTGGATTGGTGGCGTACAATTGGCTCTTGGTTATCTTAAAAACCCTGAAAAAACAGAGCAATCTTTCCGCCCCAACCCCTTCGCAGACATCAACAGCAAATATCTCTACCGTACTGGCGATTTAGCGAAGCAATTACCCGATGGCAGTTTTGAATATCACGGACGAATTGACCATCAAGTTAAAATACGCGGTTTCCGTGTGGAACTGGGAGAAATTGAGAATGTGCTTAACAGCCACCCTGATATTCGAGAAGTTGCTGTCGTCGCCCTAGACTATGGTTCGGGACAGAAAAAGCTAGTTGCTGGTATCGTTGGACAGCAGGTAGACAGCAAACAACTCAAAGAATATGTGGGACGCTGGGTACCTGATTACATGATTCCGCACCGGATAGAATTGCTAGACAGCCTACCTAAAAATCATAACGGCAAACTGGATCGCCAAGCGATCGCAGCTATCCTCAACGGCGAAACCCCTTGTACAGACGCGATTAATCGCGTTTCTACCGAGGAATACGTACCTTTAGGCCCCGCACAGCGCTGGGTAATGAAATACTTTGAACCTCCATATCAATGGACTGGTTACACCCGTTTTGTTTACCGCCATCCCCTAGAAATTAATGTTTTCAACCAAGCACTGAACTTGATTGTAGAACGCTATCCCGTTTTACGTACAATATTTGTCCAAAAAGCAGGTCAATGGCAACAAAAAATCATTCAGCCAACTGAAGAATTAAAAGCAATTCTCTATGATGGTAGCCATTTAAAAGCTGAAAAACGAGATGAAGAAATTCGTACTTTAATTCAACAAGCTGGCGAACAACTGCAATTTGACCAATGGCCGTTACTGAAGGTAATTGTTGTCAAAATCAGTGATTCATGTTACGACATGGCATTTATTGGACATCATTTAATCGGTGATTTACTAAGCAACGGTTTAGTTTTCCAAGAGTTTTGGTTTACCTATACTCAAAATTTAGGCAACCCAAGTAATATCAATCTGACCACAACTAACAAGCCTTCTTACAATGACTATGTGCGTCTATTAACGGAAAAAGAAGCACAAGGAGATTTGGCAAAGCACATT
The DNA here is from genome assembly GCA_003326215.1 of Nostoc minutum NIES-26. Taxonomy (GTDB): domain Bacteria; phylum Cyanobacteriota; class Cyanobacteriia; order Cyanobacteriales; family Nostocaceae; genus Dendronalium; species Dendronalium minutum. The sequence goes on from LXQD01000205.1 coordinate 79,017, forward strand.
TATTATTGGTTGTACCAATTTCCTTCAGAAAAATCTGCTTTCCAAGTTCCTTTCGATTTTGAGAAAGGAGAAAATATCGAAGCTTCTGCTGCTCAAAAAAGATTTCTCCTGCCCAAACCTCAGAGCGAAATTTTACTAACCAAAGCCAAGGAGTATTATGTTTGCAACCTTTATTATCTTTTACTTGCTCCTTTATATCGCCTCCTTGCTGAATGGAGTGGAAGACCTGGAGTAGTATTAAGTCATCGCAGTCACGGCAGAGATTTGGGCAATAATCACAGATTCTTTGACAGTGTTGGTAATTTCGCTGTTAATTATCCTATGGGTATCACTGTTGAAGAAAAAACCAGATGGGAGCCAATCATTAAGCAAATCAAACAACAATTTGATTGGTTACCGATGAACGGGGTTACCTTTGATTGGTTAGGCGAAAAACTACCCAGTTATATGTACCCAGATAATCGTTTAACACCTGTGAGAGCTAATTATTTGGGCAACCGTACCATTCCTACTTCTCAGGTATTCGATTTCATTGCAGAAGATTGGGATCGCCGCTTATCTCCTCCCCAACAAAAACGTACAACTCTGTTAGAATTCTTCTTCACTCTTGTGAATGGTTCCTTAGAATTGGAGATTGAATATTCTACTAATTTCCATCTACCAGCAACTATTAATCGGTTAGGCGAACGATATTTAGAACTAGTTAATGACATGGTGTCAGTTGTACCTGTGACATCTGCAAATAATGGTCATAATCGTCTAAATAGTCGCAAAACAAGTTTGCAAGAGTTAACAGTGTAATTCATAGCAAATTGATATTACCCCCCTTATAAAGGGGGGAAACCAGAAAAATCCGATTCCCTCGCCTTTATAAGGGGAGGGTTAGGGAGGGGTAAAACTAGGGTTGAAATTGAAACGCAAAGGGACGCAAAGTTTAGCGCAAAGGAGCGCAAAGTTAATGAATTTATGACATGCTGTACTCAGTTACTAATGATTAAAAAAGTCTGAAGTATAGCTGGCGATCGCAAATTCTTAACCTAGTAATAATTTAATACTAACCTAGTAATTGCTAGTATTAAAAATTTGCAAAAATTAGCACAAAAATTGGAAGTTAAATTAAGTGAAAGTACTGGTAAAGTACTGAAGGAATTCCACTTTCATCGAAAGTACAACTGTTCGTTATGCGTAATTACTTTTCCACTTTTGTTGTATCAACGACTGTTGCAGTCTCGGCTGCTTTACCAGTTCAAGCTGCGACTTTTGACTTCAGTAAATTACAATTGATTTCCACACGACCAATTGAATCTAATTCCGAATTATCTTTTTTTGGTGATGTGAATGCTAACGAAGGTCAAACAGCATTCATTAATCCCGATCCCAATGCTCCAGACAACGGTCATGCAGAAATTAGTCCCAATTCAGGAAGCTTTGCACCTTACTATGCAACTGGTCGGAATGCCAGTCCTGAAAATAGTGGTGCTACTAGAGCAGCCAGTTTAAAAGGGGTGACAAATTTCCCTAACTTTTTCAATTATCTGACTAAAAATTCAATCGCTCTCAATAGTATTGGTTTTAGTTACGGGCAAAAAAGCGATCGCGATTTTCGAGAAACTTGGAATTTAGGAGAAGATAAACTCGGTCAAGATTGGCTAGCTAGTTCTACTTCAACAATTGAAGAGAGAATTTATCGAGCTAATCCCGATGTTGTAGAAACCTATTTCTCTTTAGGTAATACTAGAATACTCAATTTAGGATATACCCCTTTATACGCTACTTTTGAGTATGGAGAGACACCAGCTAGGGAAGATAATATTGACTTATTCTATTCAGAACCAGTCAAAGTTACAAAAGTAGGTGGATTAAATTCATTAGAAGCAGGTCTAGCAGATGCATTTTTACAAGACGTTGCCAATAACGGAGGTAGCATTCAGTTAGTTGGAGAAGATGTCGCAGCTCAAGATGGTTCTTTTACCTCTGGCAATGGCTTCAGTATTTTTAACTTCTCATTACCGTTAACTGTACGTGCAGTCTCCGTTCCCGAACCTTCTGCAATTTTAGGATTTTTGATGCTTGCCGGTTCAGGTATATTCTCTTTCTCAAAACAACAGAAAAAAGCACCAAAAACCTTGAATTAATAGCAATTCTCTAAATCCGACAACAGATTTAAATCTGATTGTCCTAATTACGAATTACGTAGACGCGCTCTGCATGGCTTCCCGAAGGGTATTACGAATTGGAGAAAGAGAGATGGCTATTTTTGGAAAAATGGGTATGTATTTTCATACCCTGGTTACAGCTACGACGATCGCAATTGGAGCAATGGTAGCACCACCATCCACAGCAGCAACTTTCAAAGTGACTGTGGAAAATGTAGCTCCAGAAAGTGGGATTAACTTAGCTCATTTTTGGATAGGCTTTCATGATGGTAGTTTTGATGCTTTCAATGCAGGTGAACCTGCTTCAGGAGCAATCAAACTCATGGCTGAGGAACAAGTAATCGGTCTTGGTGCTAGAATTCTGGATGATTTCAATATTCCCACTCCACAACTTACTGATATAGTCATTTCCACCTTTGCAGCGGGTACTGACTATGCTTTCATCTCCCCAGAACTTCAGTCTGCGTTAGAAGCAGGTAGCGATCGCGCCACCATATCTGCAATCCTGGATTCGATTTTTAATTCCGACATCGACGTGAAGGATTTACCTCCCTCACCAGGAACCATTGCCGCTGAGTTCGCTAACAGTCAAGCCGGAAAAAATGGTGGCACACAAGATATCTTGTTCTATCCCACCCTATCGCCAATTCCCATAGTCCAGCCTCCTGGTACAACTGCTTCCAGACTTATTGAACTGGACGATCCTCAAAAAAATCGTTTCTTCAGTTACGCTACAATGCTTTTTCCTAGTAACGATGCCTTCATTGGGAATGACAATCCAAAAGCGATTCAAGTTTTTGACGAACAAGGAAACTTCATAGGAGCAGATTTCACAGTTTTTGGGAATCAAGCATGGGATGCAGGTACTGAAGTCAACGACGAGAAAATCTTTTCTATGCCTGCAAACATAGATGAAAACGGCACAATTCAACCCCATCCTGGTTTAAAAGCGCCTGGTGAAGGAGGAATTGTAGATACTCAATTGGATGGGTTAAGCTTTGCCAACGCTGATTTTTCCAAGCCAGGTTATCAAATAGCACACATCACAATTACCAAGGTAGACGAACCAAGCACTAATCATGGTTTACTTGTTCTCGGCGGCTTGTTGTCGATAGTTACAATAATGAGCAAATTAAAGCAAGGAAGAAACAATTTTTCGTCAAGATTTAACTGAAAAGTTAGCCGAAAAACGGAAAATTAAGATTTGTATTGTTTGAAAAAACCCTGCATTACAGGTAGGTTTCTTTGCTCATACTCGACCAACCTTAAATTGCCCAATTATACAGGTTTGTAGTGAAGGATTTAACCCTCTTTCAGTAATACCTTCAGGGCTGAATCTGCCTTACTACAAACCCCCCCCCAACTTACCTTTTCAGAACAACTCGCTTCAATAATTATCACAATCAGCTTAATCATTAATTTCACGTTCATGCATACGTGAATTATCAAGTTTCTTGTTCGTGTGACTAACACTTATGAAATACAGCTAGATAAAACTCTTATCTAGTACTCATTACACTCAATATTTGTGAGAAATCATCTGTTTCGTAAATAACTCACATGTACTGGTGAAGCCTTTAAATATAGCTAATTTCTAGCTTTGACCGAATTCTTTATTGGTCATCTCACCACTGTTTAAGTCAAATTAATTCAACTACATCATTTCAACAGGTTCAAAAATTATGTCTACATCAATTCCAACACCAATTATGCCCGTATCCACTCAACTAGGAACACCTGAAATTATGTCTTTAGCAACTCCAACAGCAATTATACCTGTACCGACTCAAATAGAAACTCCTGAAATTCAAAAAGGTTTTAATCTTTTAGGATTAAAAGTCTCAGATATTGAATTGAACGAGCTGAAACATGGCAATACCGTTTCATTAGAAAGCAGACGACTAAGTGAAATAGGTTCAGTATTGATACTTGCAGAAGCTCTTTCATCATTGCATTCAGTTAAAAACATTACCTTCAAAGATTTACCAAAAGTTGTTACAGAATCCACAAATTGTTCTGGCATTCCCGTCCATCGATGGAATGATGATATACTTGGTAAGTGTTACCTGCTGCTCACTTTAGTAGATGGTCAACCTGCATTCAAGATATCATCTCAAAAGTAGCGTAAATCCAGACCCTTCAAGCATATTATCTGGGTAAATATAGCAATCCTAAATCACTTGTGAAAATTTCTAATTCTTGTCTCTCAGTGTCCTCTGCTTCTCTGTGGTAGCCTACGGCAAGCCGCTATTGCGTCTACGTTAAAAAGATAACTTTCACAGTTGAAATAGGATTGCTATCTCACAAGCATAATTCTTTGTATTACGCTAATTCCATCAATTAACTACACATTTTAGGTGAAAGGAATCTTACCGTGACCACATCAAAAGCTTATAAAGATTCGTCATTTTCACATGACGACCTGTTTCTATCGAAACAAATTATTATCAATCCTGTGACAGGCGATCGCATGACTATTCTTTGCTCCACCGCCGATAGTAATGGAGAATATTTTAAAGTTCAATTTGACCTACCACCAGGAGCAAAAGGCAGTCCCTTGCATTACCACGGTTCTATGCATGAAACCTTTGAGGTTTTAAGAGGTTCGCTCAATATGGAACTTTGTGAAAAAGGCAACAGAAAAACATTGCGAACTGGAGATAAAGTATACGTTTACCCTGGTATGTATCATAGTTTCTGGAATGAATCTAATGACTGGGTAACATTCATTAGTGAAATACGTCCTGCTGGGAATTTTGAGCAATTTTTAAAAGCTTGGTACGGTTTAGCTGGAGACAGAAAAGTAAACAAAGATGGAGTACCTACCAATTTATTGCAACTAGCCTTAATTGTTCAGAAATCCGACACCATAGTTGTCGGACAACCGCCGTTTCTGCAAAAAATAATACTCAACATACTGACTAAAATTGCTCGTATTTTAAAAGTAGAGCGAACCCTAGTCAAATATTGGCGGTAACATCAGCATCAACAAAAGTAATTCGTAGTTAAAGTAATTTTAATTACGAATTACGAACTACGAATTATCTAGGAGAAAACCATGAAAGACCGCGTACAACTTTTGAGAATAACAGGTGCTGTGCTGACTTTTCTATCTATTTCCATCAACATACCCTACATTTTGCTGATTCAAAATTTTGAGTATGATGATATTCTCCGCGCACCCACTAACTACATCCTCACTAAATTTCACGAAGGCGGTTCCGAACTCATCTTCACTTGGTTTCTTTTTGCTTTGTTAGCATTACTGTTTATTCCAGCCAGTACATTTCTACAAAAAGTACTCACAAGAGAAGATACTGTCTATTTGTCCGCAGCTACCTTAATGGGTGTGCTTTCTGGTTTGTTGCAGTCTATTGGACTCATGCGCTGGGTATTTGTCGTTCCTGTCTTAGCCGATTTGTATGTTCAACCAACAACCGATAGAGCAACTCGTTCTGCTGTTGCTGTTGTCTTTCAAGCAGTTCATCAATATGGTGGTGTTGTTATCGGCGAACATTTGGGACAAACTTTACTCGCCTTATGGACATTGGGAGTTGGTGTGGCGATGCTTGGCTCACCCTTCTTTAAATCTTGGATTGCTTGGTTTGGTCTTTTTACAGTACCTCTTTTAATTCTCGGACAAACTGAATTACTTGCAACAGTTATTCCATCTATGCCAGTGTGGAAAGTCACTCCTATTGGTTTCATGCTTTGGGAAGTTTGGCTTTTAATAACAGGAGTCAGTCTACTTTTGACAGCAAATAAATATAAAAGTACCGACAAAACTCAACAACTTTCCAGAATTTGAAAATCAACAGTTCTCAGTCTTGAAGAAGAATTCAGAAGTTAGAATTTAGGAGTCAGACTAAAAAAAGTGGAAGATTTAGAGCCGCTACTAATAGAAAACCACTAAATAGAAGATTGACTAGTGGTCTTAAACCAAGCAATTCATCTACCATTCGTACAAAATTCAGAATTCAATTCTGACTCCTCACTCCTGAATTCTGTTGTGATAAATTACTAATTAAATATAATCATGATTGACACAAATCGTTGGATTGTCCGCTATCAATCCCATCCTAAAGTTCGTTTGCGCTTATTTTGCTTTCCTTATGCTGGAGGTAGTACCTCTACATATCGTAAATGGTCGGAGTTATTACCATCAGATATTGAAGTTTGTCCTGTACAACTTCCTGGACGGGAAAACAGATCGATGGAAGCTCCTTTCACTCATGTTACACCGCTGGTTGAGAGTTTATTACCAGTTTTAAACTCATATCTAGACCTTCCTTATGCTTTTTTTGGCCACAGTATGGGAGCCTTAATTAGTTTTGAATTAGCCCGTCACATTAGAAAACAACGCTACCCCGAACCTCAACATTTATTTGTTTCTAGCCGTCGCTCTCCTCATCTTCCTTCTTCAGAGCCTCCTATTCATAAACTACCTGAAACCGCTTTTTGGGAGCAACTTCGCCTCTATGATGGTGTACCCGATACACTATTACAAAGTTCTCAAATAGCCAAGTTGTTTCTACCACTGTTGCGAGCAGACTTTGCCATTCATGAAACATATAAATACACCCCAGGCACTCAATTTAATTACCCAATAACAGCCTTTGGCGGGTTACACGATCGCAAAGTCGGCTCTGAAGAAATTATGGCTTGGCGAGAGTTAACTAATAGTGATTTCTACCTTCACTTATTTCCTGGCAATCACTTATTTTTACGTAAGGAGTACCAGCAAATTTTATCAGTTATAGCTCGAAATCTGAGTCAAAAAATTGCAGCTTAACTTTTTAAAATGAAACGACTATCAATTAAAAAATTTTCTGTAGGGTGCGTTATGCTTCTGGCTAACGCACCATGACAGATTAGTTCAAAATGGTACATTACATCAGACTAATCACCAGCTTAAACATCATGGAAATTAACAAATTGCTGAATACTAACATCGAATCTTCAATGATTTTAATGACACCAATGCAGATCAAAGAGCAATTGCCTTTAACCAAAGTTGCTACAGAAACTGTATTGCAAGGTAGACAAGCTATACAAAATATACTTGACGGCAAAGATTCCCGAAAATTTATTATTGTTGGCCCTTGCTCTATCCATGATTTCGATGCTGCTTTAGAATATGCAGAAAAATTGAAAATTATTGCCGAACAGGTAAAAGACAAACTGTTGATTGTGATGAGAGTTTACTTTGAAAAACCTAGAACTACAATTGGATGGAAAGGATTAATTAATGACCCCGACTTAGATGGCTCATTTAACATTCAAAAAGGATTATTTACGGCACGCAATTTGTTACTCAAAATTGCTGAATTAAAATTACCTGCTGCTACAGAAGCTTTAGATCCTGTAACACCTCAATATTTCTCCGATTTAATTTCTTGGGCTGCAATTGGAGCGCGCACAATTGAATCTCAAACCCATCGGGAAATGGCAAGCGGATTATCCATGCCAATAGGTTTTAAAAATGGTACTGATGGTAATATTCAAGTTGCTCTTGATGCTATTCAATCAGCTAATAAACTCCACCATTTTTTAGGAATTGACCAAAGAGGTCAAGTTTGTACATTTAAAGCAAAAGGAAATAACTACGGTCATATTATTTTACGTGGGGGAGATGGTAAACCGAATTTTGATGCACCTACTGTAGCTTGGGTAGAGAAGAAGCTAGAGGGACTTAAGCTACCTCAAAGAATCATCATTGACTGTAGTCATGGAAATTCTTATAAAGATCATAAGCTACAGGCCACTGTCTTTAATAACGTTCTCCAGCAAATTGCAGATAGGAATAAATCAATTGTTGGCATGATGCTTGAGTCCAACTTGTATGAAGGAAATCAGAAGATACCTACAGATTTAAAAAAATTGAAGTATGGCGTATCTGTTACAGACAAATGTATTAGTTGGGAAGAAACAGAAGAAATAATTCTATCTGCACATCACAAGTTAAGCAGAATGGTTGTATCTGGAACTCCTCTGCGAAACTTATTGACAACTGTAAGATAGCTATTGTCAATACCATGCTTCTTGCAAAAAATCAAAAAATTGGGGATGTCATTCTGTAAGTGAAAGCTTGCCACAGAGAGGCGTTCCCATAGAATAGGGTAGCATTTTGCGGAATATTTTCACTCGTAAAACATGATATCTTAAGTATTTTTGTAATAAGTTTTGAGTCTTAAATATATAAAGCTTACTACTATTTATAGCAAACAAATATCCTGAAAATCACAAATCTTTCCCTTGTAAATGTATTTAAATCAGCTTAAATTAATAATTATCACCCTGAAAAATTTCTGAAAAATTATCAATCTATAACAATACAAATAGGTGATTTATGACTAGACAAGAAATCTTTAGCAAAGTTCAAGCTGTTGTCGCCGAAGAACTAGCCAATGAACAACAAAAAGTTACCCCAGATGCTAATCTAACTTTAGATTTAGGAGCAGATTACTTAGATTTAATCGCAATGTTTCAAGCATTAGAAGATGCTTTTGGTACAAAAATTCCTCCTAAGGAAGCAAAGCAACTTTTAACAGTACAAGAAGTTGTAAATTACATAGGTCAGACAGTTATTTTTTGAGTTTTAACCATGATAAATAAAAATTTAAGAAGGGTTGTAGTTACAGGTATGGGAGCTATTACCCCTCTAGGAAATTCGGTGAAAGAGTATTGGGAAGGGTTGATTGCTGGACGCAGTGGTATTGATGCAATTACCCACTTTGATGCTTCTTTGCATACTTGTAAAATCGCAGGTGAAGTTAGAGGCTTTGACCCTTACGACTATTTAGAACGCAAAGATGTCAAGCATATATCGCGTTTTTCTCAATTTGCAGTTAGTGCAAGTCTACAAGCGATCGCTAATGCTGGGTTAAAAATCAACGACTCAAATGCTACTCAAGTTGGCATTATTATAGGCAACGGCATCGGCGGTCTGCAAGTGATCGAGGAACAGCAAAAAATCTTCCTGGCTCAAGGGCCCAAACGCTGTAGTCCTTTTACAATTCCCATGACAATCTCTAACATCGCAGCCGGACTCACAGCAATTTATACAGGGGCTAAAGGGCCGAACTTTTGCACTGTTACCGCTTGCGCTGCTGGTTCTAATGCGATTGGAGAAGCTTTTCGCTTAATTCAAACAGGCCAAGCTCAGGCAATGATTTGTGGTGGTACAGAAGCAGCGATTACACCTCTATGTATAGCTGCCTTCAGTTCTGCCAAAACCCTAACAACTAGAAATGACGAACCCACACGAGCCTCTCGTCCCTTTGATGCAGAGCGAAATGGCTTCGTCATGGGAGAAGGAGCGGGGATTCTACTCATAGAGGATTTAGAACATGCTCTGCGTCGGGGAGCTACTCATATTTATGCAGAGATTGTTGGCTATGGCCTGACTTGTGATGCTTACCATATAACCACTCCCACACCCAGCGGTGAGGGAGCCACCAGAGCTATGGAACTAGCCTTAAAAGATGCTGGCTTGTTCCCCAACGAAGTCAGCTATATTAACGCTCATGGCACTAGCACTGTAGCTAACGATGCCACAGAAACCTTAGCTATTAAGCAAGCTTTAGGAAACCGTGCCCTCGAAATTCCTATTAGTTCCACCAAATCCATGATTGGCCATCTTTTAGGTGCATCTGGAGGCGTTGAAGCTATTGCCACAGTCTTAACAGTAGGTCTTGATTTAATTCCACCAACAATCAATTTAGATCGGCCAGATCCAAAGTGCGATTTAGACTATGTTCCTTACCAAAGCAGAAGTCAAAGAGTAGATGTTGCTCTTTCTAACTCTTTTGGCTTTGGAGGACATAACGCTTCTTTAGCTTTTAAAAAGTTTGAAGACTAATAAAGGCAGAAGGCAGAGGGCAGGAGGCAGAAGGTAGAAGTCAGAAGTCAAAAGTTATTATTTTTCTCCCCTATATCCCTCATCTCCCTCACAAGAATAACTAGCAAATAAAGCAGATGAAATCCTTAGTAAGACAAGGTGTTGTTCTCACGGGGACTGGCTCTGCGGTTCCAGATACGTGCTTGGACAATCATCAACTCAACCAAATGGTAGTTACTTCTGATGATTGGATAACGACTCGCACAGGAATTCGCCGCCGCCATCTTCTTGCGCCGAAGAATTCGCTCACAGCTATGGCTACTGAAGCTGCTCAAAAGGCTATAGCGATGGCAGGTATAGCACCACAAAACTTAGATTTGATTATTTTAGCTACATCGACTCCTGATGATTTGTTTGGGAATGCTAGTCAAATTCAAGCTCGACTGGGAGCTACCCAAGCCGTAGCTTTTGATTTGACAGCAGCTTGCTCTGGTTTTGTGTTTGGTTTGGTAACTGCCGCCCAATTTATGCGGACTGGAGCCTATCAAAATGTTCTCCTCATCGGTGCTGAAGTGCTTTCTCGGTGGGTAGATTGGTCTGATAGACGTACTTGCGTTCTCTTTGGCGATGGAGCAGGAGCAGTAGTTTTACAAGCAAGTGAATACGATTGTCTCTTGGGTTTTCAACTTCATACTGATGGTACGCAAAATCAATATCTAAAATTGGGATTTCAAGAACAAGAGAAACTACTAATTGATAGTATCAGGGTTGGTCAAGGTACATACCAACCAATTGCAATGAACGGACAAGAAGTTTATCGCTTTGCCGTTCAAAAAGTCCCTGAAGTTATTGAAAAGGCACTATACCGAGCCGGATTAGATATTGAACAAGTAGACTGGCTATTGATGCATCAAGCCAATCAGCGAATTTTAAATGCTGTGGCCGAACGTTTAAATCTTCCCGAAGAAAAAATCATTAGCAACGTAGCAAACTATGGAAACACTTCTGCTGCTTCAATTCCTCTAGCTTTGGATGAAGCTGTTCGTCGAGGGCAAATCAAACCACATGATATTATCGCTCTGGCTGGCTTTGGCGCTGGGCTTTCTTGGGGTGCTGCGATTTTTGAATGGGGTTCTCTTAATTCGTAATTCGTAATTCGTAATTCAGATTCTTTTTTGATGATTGGTTGTGAAGTGTAGGGAGAATTTTTATTTTGTCTCCCTTGTAATTGGTTTTTTTACGAGTTTAAAGTAACCCGCGTATGAATACACTATCTCTACAACAGAACATCACGCGTTCTTGGCAAGTGCCTTTTACTGGCAATTCAAATTCAGACAATTTAAATTCAATTGTAACTGTAGGCGATCGCAATCTGACTATAGACGAGGTGGTGAATGTAGCCCGTCATGGCACACAGGTGCGTTTAACTGATAATGTAGATATCCTAAAAGGCGTGCAAGCATCGTGTGACTACATCGATCGTGCAGTTGAAACAGGCCAACCAATATACGGAGTTACATCTGGCTTTGGTGGAATGGCACATGTTGTCATTTCCCGCGAACAAGCAGCCGAACTTCAAACTAACTTAATTTGGTTTCTAAAATCTGGAGCGGGTGCGAGATTGCCGTTGGCAGATGTCCGCGCCGCCATGCTTTTGCGTGCCAATTCACACTTATATGGTGCATCGGGTATACGACTCGAATTGATTCAACGAATTGAAACTTTTTTAAATGCTGGTGTGACACCGTATGTCTATGAGTTTGGCTCTATTGGTGCTAGTGGCGATTTAGTACCTTTGTCTTATATTACTGGGGCGCTCATAGGTTTAGATCCCAGCTTTACAGTTGACTTCGACGGTAGAGAAATGGATGCTCCTACAGCGCTGTGTCGGCTGGGTTTGCAGCCTTTGCAACTGCAACCGAAAGAAGGCTTGGCAATGATGAACGGCACTTCTGTGATGACAGCGATCGCAGGTAATTGCGTGTATGATGCTAGAGTCTTACTTGCACTAGCAATGGGCGTACATGCCTTAGCCATCCAAGGTTTATACGGGACAAATCAATCGTTCCACCCGTTTATCCATAAACACAAACCCCATCCCGGTCAACTGTGGGCAGCAGACCAGATGTTTTCCCTGCTTAAAGGTTCATACTTAGTCCGTGAAGAATCAGATGGCAAGCATGAATATCGCGGTCAAGAACTAATCCAAGATCGTTATTCTCTGCGCTGCCTTCCACAGTATATGGGGCCAATTGTTGACGGAATATCGGAGATTGCCGAGCAAATCGAGCTAGAAATGAACTCAGTCACCGATAATCCATTGATTGATGCCAACAAACAAGCTAGTTATCATGGTGGCAATTTTCTCGGACAGTATGTAGGCGTGACAATGGATCGCTTGCGCTACTATATAGGGCTATTAGCTAAACACATCGACGTACAGATCGCGCTGCTTGTTTCACCAGAGTTTAGCAACGGACTCCCACCTTCTTTAGTTGGCAATCTAGAGCGTAAAGTCAACATGGGACTTAAAGGTTTGCAAATTAGTGGAAACTCGATCATGCCACTATTGACCTTCTATGGAAATTCTTTAGCCGATCGCTTTCCTACCCATGCCGAACAATTTAATCAAAACATTAACAGCCAAGGATATGTTTCAGCAAATCTGACACGTCGTTCTGTAGACATATTTCAATATTATATGGCGATCGCGCTGATGTTTGGAGTCCAAGCCGCTGACTTGCGTACATATAAAATGACTGGTCACTACGATGCACGTACATGCCTTTCTACCGGAACTTTAGAGTTGTATGCGGCAGTTCGTCAAGTAGTTGGACATCAGCCAACATCTCTGCGTCCATACATTTGGAACGATAACGAACAGTCCTTGGACGAGCATATCGCCTTGATTTCAGCTGATATCGCTGCTGGCGGTCTAATTGTGCAAGCAGTTAGCGATATTTTGTCAAGCTTGAAGTCAATATAATTCGTAATTTCATGCAGACAATCTCGGCTAGAAAGGAGATTTAATAATGAATATTGCACAAAATGTAGAACTTGGTTGTTATCTTTTTCCTAATAAACCAGCGCTCATCTTTGAAGAAGAATCTTTCACATACAAAGACTTGAACGAAAGAGCAAATCGTGTTGCTAACGGTCTACGCAGTTTGGGAATTAGGCGTGGAGAGCGTGTAGCTTTGTTTTTGCCAAACATTCCAGAATTTGTCTTTTCTTATCTTGGCATTCTGAAAATTGGTGCGATTGCTGTCTCAGTTAACGTCATGCTCAAAAGTGATGAAGTAAGCTATATTCTCAATGATTGTGCTGCCAAAGTAATCATTACAACAGAGTCTCAAAGTGAGTATGTGCAAGAGGCAGATTTAATCGCCTTACAACACATTTTAATTACAGAAGGCACAGCTAAAAAAGGTATTAGTCTAACAGAACTAATGGCAAAAGCTTCTCCTGAAGCACACGCAGTGGAAATGGCTCGCCACGCTCCTGCAAGTATCCTCTACACATCAGGCACTACAGGCTTTCCCAAAGGAGCTACACTTTCTCATGGCAATGTTCTTTTCAACAGCTATAGTGCTAACTGTTGTTATCGTATTCAAAAGAGCGATCGCTTACTACTTTACTTACCTTTATTCCATTGTTTTGGTCAAAATGCAATTCTCAACGCTAGTCTATCTGCTTGTGCAACCCTGATATTACAACGCCGATTTGACTTAGAACAAGTCTTGAAAACCATCACTGTACATCAAGTGACAATGTTATTTGGAGTACCGACAGTATTCATTAAACTGCTGAATATGGATACATCTGACTGTAACCTGAAAAATATTCGCTATTACTTTTCAGCAGCAGCACCCATGCCTTCTGAAGTAGCACAGCGTTGGTATCAAAAGTATGGAATTGTAATTCATGAAGGGTATGGTTTAACAGAAACATCGCCATTTGCTGCTTATAATCACAACTTGAAATACAAACTAGGTAGCGTTGGTACTTCCATTGCAAATGTAGAAATAAAGATTGTTGATGGTAATGGTTATGAAGTACAAGCAGGCGAGTTAGGTGAAATAGTTATTAAAGGGCCAAACGTCATGCTTGGTTATTGGAATCGTCCTTTTGAAACAGCAGAGGTTATTAAAAATGGTTGGTTCCATACTGGTGATATTGGTCGGATGGATGAAGAAGGTTTTTTCTACATCGTTGACCGCTTAAAAGACATGATTATTTTCTCTGGATTTAAAGTTTACCCAACAGAAGTTGAAAATATTATTTATCAACATCCAGCGGTTGCTGAAGTAGCTGTATATGGAGTTGACGATCGCCTCAAAGGCGAGATTGTCAAAGCAAATATTGTCCTTAAAACTGGTCATCCAATAACAGAACAACAAATCATTGACTTTTGTTATCAAAAGATGGCAGCTTACAAAATTCCCCGCGTAATTAAGTTTGTAGATTCAATTCCCAAAAACTCAACTGGTAAAGTATTGAAGCGAGTTTTACGTCAGGAATCAACAGTAGTCAGTAGTAGAGACGCGATTAATCGCGTCTGTACAGGAAGTAGTTGTCAGTAGTATTTTCCCCTCAGCTCTGTTACCCCCAATCCCTAAAGATCGTGAATTTAAAAAGTATTACCAAAACCTTAAATCCATTGGAGCAGTTGCAAAAAAGTACTGCTATCCAACCCAATCTACTTTCACTTGACCAGACAAGCGATTTAACTGTTGCAGCAGCTTTAGTCAAGACACTGGAAGATTTAGGAGTCCGCTATGCTTTTGGCCTGTTCGGAGGCGGAATCACACCCCTTGTTGCTAGCTTAGAGCAAAGTTCAATCCAAGTACTGCAATTTCGTCATGAAGCCGGAGCCGCATTTGCAGCTATTGAGTCTTACTTTGCTAGCGGACACCCAGTTGTAGTATTCAGCACAACTGGCCCAGGTATTACTAACGCTTTGACAGGATTGTTTGCTGCTCGTTGGGAAGGAGCAAAAATCATTTTCCTCTCGCCTTGCACCTCTGCAACACAACGCGGACGCTGGGCTTTTCAAGAAACCAGTCTGTACACCATGTCTAATACAGGCATTTTTACTTCAGGAACATTATTTCATTACGCCACCACTGTTGAATGTAGCTCGGAACTGCCAAAAATTGCTCGTAAGCTCTTGGCAGGTATGGGAAAACCAGGGGGCTTTGTAGCTCATATCAGTATCCCTAGAGCAATTCAGACAAGTTCGCTGATGACACCATTACCTCGCGTGAATTTCTCTCAATCTTCGGTAACTGCTGGGGAAGATGCTATCTGCAAGTCTTTACAACTGCTGTGTGAGGGGCCATTTGCCATTTGGGTTGGTTTCGGTGCTAGAGGTGCAGCCGCGGAAATCCGCCAACTTGCTGAGAGAACCAAAGCTGCGGTGATGTCATCCTCTCGTGGTAAGGGGATATTTCCTGAAGATCATCCTCAGTTTGTGGGTGTTACAGGCTTCGGAGGACATAGCTCTGTTGTGAAGTATATGCAAGAGCATCGTCCTTTACGCGTACTGGTTTTGGGAACTCGGCTAGGTGAATTTACCTCGTTTTGGAGTCCGGTTATGGTTCCTTCACGCGGGTTTATACACGTAGATATTGACCCGGAAGTGCCAGGAACTGCTTATCCAGCAGCGGAGACATTTGCCGTCCACTCCGATATTGGAGCTTACGTTAAAGCATTGCTTAAGTATTTTCCACAAACTTATGGTTTGTCACCAATATTACCTTTACCTCGTGGCGATCGCCAATTAATCAAGCCCTATGGAGAAGGTCTAGTACGCCCTGAATTATTGATGGATGCAATTCAAAGGGTAATTGTTGAAAAAAGCGATGCAGTAGTAATGACCGAGGCAGGTAACTCCTTTGCTTGGGGAACCCACACGCTCAGATTTACTACACCAGGTCGTTACCGGGTAAGTACTGGGTTTGGCTCGATGGGGCACGCTGGCACGGGTATTTTAGGTGCTGCACTGGCGCGAAATCGTAAGGCGATCGCCATTCTTGGTGATGGTGCTATGCTCATGAACAGCGAAATTACTACCGCTGTCAAACACAAAATTCCTGCCGTCTGGATTGTACTCAATGATGCACGTTACAACATGTGCGATCAAGGCATGAATATGGAAGGATTCTATGGTGTAGATGCAGAGATATCCACCGCAGATTTCGTGATGATTGCCCGTGGTATGGGAGCTGATGGCATTCGTGTAGACAGCGAGTTTGATGTCGAAGCAGCCTTAGAAACAGCTCTAGCCTCTACTGTACCCTTTGTTGTTGACGTAGCGATCGACCCGACACGACCAGCACCAATTGGCACTCGAATTAACAGTTTAATCAGTAGTCAGTAGTAGAGACGCGACGCCAGTCGCTACAACGGGGGGAACCCCCCTTCGGGTGACGCTCGCAGGCTCGCTAACGCTACGCTAACACAGTTGCCTGCGGAGGGAAACCCTCCCGCAGCACTGATTCACCGCAACGCGCTGGCTCATTAATCGCGTCTGTACAGTTGTTATCAGATTAATTGCGTCTGTTGTCATTAGTTATTCTCCGTGTCCTCGCGTCCCCTCATTACCCCACAACCAAAGGAAATTTCCCATGATCTATCCACCCGTAGGTATTCGCTCAATTGCAATTAATTTTCCTAGTGTCATTCGCACTAATGATTATTGGCGCAAAAATTACCCTGATTTAGTTGCAATGGCAGAGGAAAAAAGTCTATCAAAGGTGTTTTCGCCTGCTGATTCTACCCCCAGCAATCAGTTTGAACAGGTAATGACACCGTATCTCAAAGACCCATTCCGTGGTACTATTGAGCGCCGAGTTCTCGGTTCGGATGAGTCATCGCTAACACTAGAGTATCAAGCAGCCAAGAATGCGATCGCAGCGGCAAATCTATCTCCAGAAGAAATCGATTTGATGATTGTTGCTTCACTCTGGCCGGAAAATATTCTACCTGGCAATGCCGCCTTTCTTGCTGGTCAACTCGGTCTGCGCGGTGCTGCTTGGAATTTGGATTCAACCTGTTCTAATGCTATGGTTGCTCTGCAAAACGCCACTGCACTGGTGCGAACTGGAGAGTATCGCAATGTGCTGGTTGTGGTTTCTTGCACTTACTCTCGCTTTACCGATGAAAACGATACCCTCTCGTGGTTTTTCGGTGACGGTGCTGGAGCTTTTGTGGTTGCGCCGCTAAAACCAAGCCAGGGAATTCTTGGCAGCAAAATTGTGAATACATCTGCAACTTGTGGCACCTTCTATAATGAATTAACTATGGATGCTGAGGGCAAGCCAAGGATGTTAATTAGAGCAGCAAAAAATACTAACAGAGTACTGAGTGAGACTGCTGTGGATTACCTACGCGAGTGCTGCTTGGGTGCTGTTGCTGCTGCTGGTGTTACCCTAGAGCAAATTCAATTTTTTGCTTTTAATACACCCACTGCCTGGTATTCGCATCTCTGCACGCAGGCGTTAGGCATCGAACCAGAGCGGACGATTAACCTTTACCCCTACTATGCAAACATTGGGCCAATGCTACCCATCGCCAATCTTTACCACGGCGCACAATTAGGCAAGATTCACGAAAACGACTTAGTTCTCGTTTACACTGTTGGTTCTGTATCTAATGCTGCTGCAACTGTAATGCGCTGGGGCGATGTTGCTCTAAGTACAGCACCCGCAACCTCAGCTAACCTGACAGATGTGTTGCCGAAACTGGTGCTAGTCTAAAATAATACCTTTTAAGAAACTCTAAGTAATAAATTATTTAGCTTGAAGCAGTTGACTGTTAACTGCGTCTGGCTTTTCCCCATAATCCCAAGAAACAAGATACCCGATTTGTCTAAAAAGTCGGGTATCTGTGCTTTCAATTCTGACAAATTAAATAGAACTACTATACTGGTTTTTATGCTCGAATCGTGACAAAAGTCATAGGTTGCTTTATGACTTTTGTCAGAATATTTTTTCATAAAAAGATGTTTTAATAACTTCAGGGATTAACAAAATGAACTAAAAAAGTTATATAGTATACATTTTGTATTTAAGGGAAAGAAACAATCACAATTAATTTCTTACTTATTATGGTAAGAAAAACTGAGTAACTCATAGCTAAAAATCAACATATTCTTCCCCTCCCTATTTTTGGTAAGGTTGAAACCTTTGTGATACTGTTGTTTGACTTGTTCGATTTTACCAAAAGTCAGTCAGATAAAAAAAGTTTTTGCCAAAAAGCTAAGATTTTTGTCATATAAAGAGAACCAAGTTCTTAATTTTGGATAAAGTTGAGCTAAGAATCCACTGATTTCAATTTTTGTAAAAGCTCAGTGTTAATAGGCGATGTTGCTAGAATCTGATGCTTAATGCCTCCCCAGATGCTTCCAGTACAGACGCGATGTAAGGCTAATATTTCAGGAATTTGATTGGAGATTAAAACCTGTGGTGGTGCAAGTTGGCCGAGCGATCGCGCACGATAGTAGTGATGTGACTGTGATAAAGCCTTATCCAGTTGTTGAGTAATAATTTCTGGGGTTTCTGTTGCCGAATCGAGTAACAGAATATAGTGCGGTGGATTGGCAACGGGAACTAAACTCTTAAAATGAGTTCCTTGCAAGTTGATGCTATTCAAAGCATTATGCACAAAAGTTTCGTGCAACTTTTCGCCAACCAAATCGCTGATAACTTGATGTCGTCCCCGAAATTCTAGACAGGGAGTATTGCGATAAAAATGAGTTACCCGGATGCGATCGCCAATTTGATAACGATACAAGCCCCCTTTCTGTGACAAAATAATTGTATATTCTTGTCCAATACTGAGTTCGTGTAAATCGTGCAGCGAACCAGTATCATCCTCGAACTCGAAAAATACTTCATCGAGAACCGGAACATACCCTTGTGCTGCAATCAACGGAATCGTCATCGGGGCTTCGGTTGCGAGTAGTCCTTTGCCCTGAATTAACACACCTGGAAACTGCGATCGCAATCCCTTGGCTTGGTCTGCTGCATTGGCACTATCCCAGCAAGAAATCAGCTTCAAGTTTGACCAGAGTTGCGTCCAAGGAATATTATCTTCGCTGAGGAGTTGCAGGCGAGATGCCATCCGGCACGCTCCGCGAACGCGTGATATCTTGTTGTGTAATTCTGTTCGCAATAACTCCTGATTTTCTTGAATGTATTTTAAGTGAACTTGGAGAAAACTCGGACTCCAAATAGAAATAATTTCCAATTTTTCAGCTTGCAATAATGCCAAAGCAAGCTGATGTTTAAATAAGTCTGCGTCATACAGGCGATGAAGTCCCTCTGGCATCACCAACCAAGGACGCAAAAACCAACGCAACCAACCATCTAGATAATCTAAATCATCTTGTAAAGATTGGGAATCTGGAGAATTTAATTGTGGTGAGATACAGGCATAAAGCTTACCAGTAGAGAATTTAGGGCCATGTGCAATCAAATCGTGTGCCCATACGCAAAACATTTGATTGAACGATCGCCGCAAAGACTGAGTGTAGGGAATCCATTTCACCGCCCCACTACTGCCAGAAGTTCTTTCATAGAACAAAATGGGTTCGGGAGTGAGAGGAATTTGCCGATGTTTGTGATGTTGGGGATTACCAATCCAGGGTGCGAGTGCGTCGTAATCGACAATCGGGACGCGCTGCCAATCTGCTACAGAACGAATTTTCAAGGCTTTGCCATATTCACTCGCAATCAGGCGATCGCAAATCTCCCTCTGCACGGATGTCTGCGTTGACTTAGGGTCATCTAATGCTTGATAAAATCGCCTAGCAGTTGGTGCAAGGATCTGACCAAAAAATTGAATAATCGGACGCATAATACCAAAGTAAACCAGCTTTTAAATACTAGATTATTTTTTAATAATCACCTTGACCTGTTCTAGTTCTGGAAATTGCAATAGTTATTGGCGATCGCACAGCCATTATCTGCAAGAGTATCCCCTACCGATGATAAATATAATAAATAGTTATGCGGCTTAGTCTTTTGTGAGGAGGTAGCCACAGAGCTATTGGTTAGCGTTCAAGTTCAGTTACCACCAATATGAGATAAAGCAGTTATATCAAGATTTATAAGAAAATTTTACTATTATTGAAGAATCATAAAAGTCAGTTAGAATGCAAGTTCAAAGTTATACCTTATGAGATGTAGTAACAACTGTCCAATTCTAAAATGAAGAAAAACAAGCAAGTAAAATTTAAGGGCGACAAAGAAGGCTATTGTAATATCTGTGGGCGTTATTCTCAACTCACATGCGACCATATTCCTCCACAAGGTTGTGTCAAACCAACAATCGTCGAGTTAAGAACACTAACACAGTACCTCTCAAAGCCAAGTGAAAGGCCAACAGATTCTCAAAGTGGACTTAATATACTCTCTATTTGCGGAAACTGCAATAATACTTTTCTTGGTACAGAATACGATCCAGAGTTGATAGAGGTGTCTAAGCAAATAGCTAGCATCGTGAGAGTTCAACAATTAGGACTATCTTTACCAGAAAAAATAGATTTAAGTGTAAAGCCTCAAAGATTGATTAGATCTGTGATAGGTCATATCTTAGCTGGTAAGTTACCAATTTCAGGGAAACCGCCTATATCAGCACCTTTTTCAGATGCTTTAAGAAATTATTTTTTAGACCAGTCTAGTAATCTATCAAATAACCTTGAAGTCTACTATTGGGTATACCCTTCCAATAAACAAATTGTCATTAATTCACTCGGTATAGGATCGGCTATGGGAGAAGGATTTATCTCTGGTAGTTGCCTGCTTAAGTTTTTTCCACTGGCTTTCTGGATAGTTTGGGACAAACCAGCTTCATTTCCAATAAGTCTCACAAAGATATCTAAAGACAAGTTCAAAGGCTTGGATGAAACCTGTAAAATGGTGCTTGACTTGCGAAATATACCCCCTCTTAGCTATCCAGAAGTTCCTGGCGAGGGCAGGTTTATTATGTGCTGTGATGACTCAACTTTTTTAGCACAACCAAAGAAACCCAAAGGATTTGGATAATATTTAAGACCAACCTCACAACGCCCATACACCCAACCGCTGAGAGGTTATCTTTGGGTATCAGAGGTTTTGGGTTACTCTAAAAGTGTGATTGGTAAGGTAGCATTTTTATGAGCGTTGTCATCCCAGATGAAATCCTGCAAGCATCTCAGCTTTCACCAAGCGAGTTTCGCCAGGAAATCGCGTTGTATCTGTTCCAAACAGGTCGTTTAACCTTGGGCTATGCAAGCAGATTGGCAGATATACCCCTCAATGCTTTCCGCCAACTCCTTAAACAGCGCAACATTCCGCTTTACTCCTATGATGTTGAAGATTTTGAATTGGATTTGAAGAACTTACACGAGCTAGGGCGATTGTGATTGTTATTAGTGATACATCAGCAATCACGAATTTGGCAGCTATCGATCAATTATAACTTTTGCCCCAACTCTACAATCAAGTAAAAATTCCTGAAGCAGTCTAATAGAAAAATGCTGCATCCTAATTCCCAAAAGCTTCTGACGCTATTGTAGTATGCGATCGCTCATCGCCAGAATTGAGAGATATCGTGGTGATGCTTGGGAAAGGCGATCGCATTCACAAATGAATATTCAGCTTCTTACACCTGCTGATTAGGATAAAGGTTTGTGGCAGCGGGAAGAAATGTACCATCAGCAATGACTACACCAGGGCCAAGATGCGATCCAGCTCCTACAAAGACATCATTGCCAATCTTGACTTTTTTGACATACAACATTAAGTCTTGCTTGCGGGGTTTGATGACGTGGGAATATATCCCGACGCGATGCCCGATAACTACGCGATCGCCAATTTCTATTAAACCGCGATCGGCAATCTCTAATCCTGGTGTCCAGTAAACATTTCGCCCCACTTTCGCACCCCACAATCGCAACCATATAGAAAATACCCCTGGAATCAACCGCAGCACTGCCTCCAAAGCCGGAATTGCAATATATATTGTCTGGATTTGATGACTACCCCACCAGGGACTATATTCTTTCCCTTGTAGATAACTAATGCCCTCCCGCACGGGATAAACCCATTGATGCCAGCGATAAACTAATACTGGTAACCCGTAAATAGAAAGCAATACAGCTAGAATACTGAAAATACTGGGTGAATGGGCAAGGTAAACTATTGCAGCCCCAGTCAGCAATAACACAAGAGTTGGAAAAAATAACAGAATCTTACTTAAAACTGTCATGAAAACGGAAACAAGAGTTTTTTGATGAAGGTTAACGAGGTAGGAATTCCAATTGCAGATGGTAATTCTTTGCTTTCATAATAAGTGCCATGTAACTTGTCCCAAATTTTCAGATTAGCACCATAGTTGCAATGATAAATTTCACTACAATGATGCCAGGCATGATCCTGCGGTAGGATTAACCAAGGAGACAACAATCGATAGAGCCAGCTATTTACAAAAATCATCAAGCGGCTATGTCGCCATAAATCTAGAGCAGCAGTTAGACTAACTCCAAGTAAATAACCTGTTGGATCGGCTAATAGATATAAAAATAACGTGTGTATCCACAAATAAACAATAAGTAAACTTGTCCAAAGAGTATTACGAGAGGTTCCTAATACATCCATCTGGGTGACAGTATGATGCACTTGATGGACTTGCCAAAACAATTTATTATGCAATAAACGATGATTCCAGTAATACAGATAATCAACTAAAACAAAACTCAGAAGAAAAGATAGAACTGGTGATAATTTTAAACATCCCTGAAGATTAGGTAATAAATGTTGGTAAAGCCAATAAACTAAGGTAGCTTGTAGTAAGGGAATCAAAATTCCTTGAATCATTAATCCTATACCATCTATTAGCCAATCTTCACGACTTTTAACTAGAAGTTGAGTTCGACCAAACTGATTAGTAAAAGTCCATCCAACTAATCCAATAAAAGTTATAAAAATTATCAATTGTGCAAAACTTTGTATATCCACTTATTATACCAAGTTCCAAAATTACGAATTATGAATTACTAATTATTATTAGACCCAAAATGTCACTTTAACCGATTGATTTGGCAATAATCGCGGATCTTCTCTACGAGAAATCGCTGCTCGAATTGACTCTACAAACACATGAATTGTGTCAGCAGGAGTATTAGAAAATTGTGTGCCATATTTAGCGATCGCCTCTCCCTGAATACCCAAAATTTCCACGTCTTGTCGGATAATGTGTTGAGCAGTCCACCGCACAAACGGACGTGCTAGCTTGTTCCAGATGCCATAGTTGTAGGTGACATCAGTGTAAACCAGAGTTGAATTATCGGTTTCTGGGATAGATTGACTAGTAATAAACAAATGGCGATTGCGTCCCATTTGATATTCTACTGAGGTAATATTTGGCATATAAAAGCGATCGCTATGTTTAATTTCAGCACCCTCCCGATTCAGAAAATGGCTGTACCATCCCAGATTACGGGTTTCGTTGCGATACTCCACCAAAACCGAACCATTCCAGCGTTCTACAGTCATCTCTAACTTTTGTTGGCGGGAGTTACGGAATACACCAGGATGCACAAAAGCTGTGTGGGGAATATCAATAAAGTTCTCTGCACAATTAGTAACGTTGTTGGCAAAACGGTTAATCACTCGCACTGTCTCCCACCCTGGTTCTCCATAGTAAGGCATAGAAAAGGGTTCAAACTCAACGCTTGGGGTATCAGCTAACCGCACATATATATAACCATCCTGTTCTTTAGTGGCGTAACGCTTCACTTGACGTTGCTGGGAAGGTTTGAAATCATTTCCTTCAGCAGGAACAGCAATAACATTACCATTGCGATCGTATACCCAACCATGATAGGGACATTGCAAAGCGCCGTCACAAACTTTACCTGCTGACAGACGGCTACTGCGATGCAAACAGCGATCGCGCAACGCCACAGGTTGTCCATCGTCGCCACGAAATATTGCTAGCCACTCACCTAAAAGCGATCGCGCTAGTACAGTGTTAGGTCGTAGTTGTTCGCTGAGTGCGACTATATACCAAAAATCTGCAAATTGCATGGTGGATAGTGGGGATTGTTGAGGGCGATCGTATCTAAATTATGACAACCTCTAAAGCAAAAATTGTTGTGTCACTTAAAGCGCGGTTCCAGGCAGAATTGGGAAGTCTTACTTCGTAGTAAGATTTCCTAACAAGGATCTTCAAGGAAAGCGGCTTATAAACTGGTACGTGGGCTAGGATTCAAACTGTAGTAAATTTTTTTGAAACCTTATTTATTCAATCATCAGATTTAAAAGAACAGGCAACAATATTCGTTGATAAGTAGATCGGCGCAAATAAATATAATATGTTCTGTCATTGCGAGGAACGAAGCAATCCCAGTCTTTGCGATTGCTTCGTTCCTCCTCTCTACGAGACGCTACACGAACGCAATGACATCTTACATTTAATTATGTCTACCTACTTAACTCAGTTTGGTATTCTTCACTCGACTATAAAACTTTAAACTCTTGGAGTCATAAGTAGAAAGGCGCAAAAAAACCGAAGTATGTAACGAAAAGTAAAGTTGCCTAAAAACCTCTTCCCTTCTGCCTTCTGCCCTCTGCCTCCTGCCTTGTCATAACGACAATTTTTAACACCGACCTACTTAATCGCCGAGTTGTCGCCAAAGTTGAATACGGTATTCAAGGAGCAAAAACTCGTTTTGTTGTAACTTCTCTTACGATTAAAGTAGTACCGCCAGGACGGCTTTATAACCAAAAGTATTGCCCTCGATCTATTATATTCAGAATTAATACTTAAAAGTATCTCGTTCTCATGACTAAGTTAGTTATGTATCAATTCGCTTAGCCTTAATCTTGAGTAAATGAATGTTTTCTTCTAATTTGTGAGAAATTACGGCTATGGGATTAGAGCTAAAAATGGGTCGGATTGGTTATGAAACCATGATTTGGCTACCTAAGGTAGATATATATTCGCCGTTCAATATTTTTTCTCATAAAGTGCTAAGTCTATAACAAAAAACCTCACCATAGCTTGTTAAAATCTCTGATGACTACTTTCTTATAGAGATAGTAAGGATGAACGATGAGTAATTTGGGATATCTTGCTTTCTTTGGGCTGTTACTGGTAGTGTTCCTATTTACATTTAAACAAATGAGTGTTGCTCTAGATGAAGTAGATATTGCGCGTTTTTCTTTGTGGACAGGTATTGCTACAGTGATTGCTGGTTTACCAATGATGTTATGGTGATAACATGTAATGATTCAGCAATTCGTGTTATTAAACTAGTATTTTTGTATCGAGCCAAGCTTAATTTTTTAGCTTGAAACTTTTCCCTATCCTCAAATCTTGGAGCGGTCTTAATTGCTTTCTATCGAATATTGTAGCTTGATACTATAAGATATCATCTATTATCTGTTGTCCTTTATAGCAGCTTTTCCAGCAACAGCATTTGGCAAAATAGGTTTAGCTGGATTTATACCAGTTTTCATTTCATCACCAGGAAAAAGCGAATCTTTTGTTCCACTTGATGAATCTGCTGATGCTTATTCTGTGGGCTTTGGTTATATCTTTGGTGTAATTCCCACCAACTTCTTGCATAACCTTGTACGCTGTGTTATGGAATTTGTAGTTATAGGAGCTTCCAGTGGCATTAGCAGAGTAACGGCTTTAGAGTTTGCCAAACGAGGTGCATCGTTAGTTGTGTCTGCTCGTAGCCAACCAGAACTAGAGCTATTAAGGGATGAAATATCTCAAATGGGTGCTAAGGTAGTTGCGATCGCATCATCCAAGGTTTAGTTGGTAAGTTAACAATGTGATTGCGATATTTTCGATAGTCAACAGCGGAAGAGTTCTTTATCTGCACAGAACCCGATTGGCAATACTTTGAGATTTTTTAGCTTGCATAAGATTTATACCCTGGGGTAAACACCTTGACCGTTTTACTTGACCCCAGTTTTACCCCGAAGTTACTCCCAACTACCCCAAATTACCCCAAAAATCTCCGAAGGCTGTGGAAACAAGCACTTTAACTCTCAATAAAAAAGGGCTTAAAAGCCCTGAAACTTAAACTATTTTTTTAAGGCGACACCCGGATTTGAACCGGGGGATAAAGGTTTTGCAGACCTCTGCCTTACCACTTGGCTATGTCGCCTTATCGTGTATTTGATAGTTTAACAAAAATCAACTGAAATTTCTAGTAGCAATTTGAGTAGCAACTCTATTTTTTTCTAGAGCGGGTTAGATATTCAAGTCAACTAGGAAACACCGAGAATAAGTAAGTCGGTGAAAATAAACCTAGCTATGTAACAGAATGTAAAATCGATATAACCCTTGCGATTGCTTCATTCCACTTCGTTCCATTCGCAATGACATAGCGTGAATTATTTCAGCCGTTCTACTTATCCCTCTTCTGTCACTTTCCGGGAGGGCGATCGCTAGAAGCCTCATGAGGCAATCAATACAAGCTATACTATTAGAAAAAAATCGGTCTTGTATTTGTTATTAGAAAAGAATCGTGCGATCGCCTGCTATACAAAAGCTCTAGAATTCAGAAATGGCAAAAGTTTCCGGAGAGTGACAGAAGAGGGTTATGTGGTGTATCAATAGCAAGAAAAAGCCCTCAACTCAAAGTGATATCCTCTAGAGTCTTGCCGCAGGCATCGCAGTTCCTCAAGATGGATAAAGTCGAGCTAAAGTAAAAACTCCAACTGATGTGCAGTGCCATCATCAACAAAGCTCTGTTCACCAATCCCAACTAGTTCCACAATGGTTTCACGCGTTGCAGGTGAAAACTCACCTTCTCTTGCTCCAATCTCAACAATGGTTCGTTGCCCTTTTGAATAAACACGATAGGTTGTTGTGCAAAAGGCTCCTGTTTTGTACTCAAAAGTATGACCGTCATCCTCATAAAGAGTAAACTCACCTATGCCGTTCCAGATCCGCAGCCTCATCTGGTCTATGGGACGTTCATCTACATGTTGCATCACTGGTGCCATTGGAATAATTGAGCCAGCACGCACATATAATGGCATTCGCTCAAGTGGGGCGTGTGCCAGAATATGAGTCGGCCCTGTAAAAGTCTCGCCACTCCACCAGTCATACCAGCAACCTTCAGGCAAGTACACGGCACGGTGTTCAACGCCTGGACGGTAAATGGGTGCTGCTAGTAATGAGGAACCAAGCATTACTTGATCGGCGACAGAAAAGGTCTTTGGGTCATTGGGGAAATGATAAAGAAGTGGGCGCAGAATTGGTGAGCCAGTGGTTGCGGCTTCCCAGAAAAGGGTGTAAATGTATGGCAGTAGCCGATAACGGAGATCGATGTACTCGCGGCAAATTTTTTCGACGCGATCGCCAAATACCCAAGGCTCATGCTGTGCTGTAGTTAATGCTGAGTGTCCCCGCATCAAGGGGTAAAGCATTCCTACCTGCATCCAACGAGCAAATAGTTCAGCCGTAGCGTTCCCTGCAAACCCCCCAATATCACTACCGACAAAGGCAACGCCCGACAAACCCAGGTTGCAGAGCATTGGTAAGGACATTTCTAGGTGTTCCCACAACGATTGATTGTCTCCTGTCCAGACTGCTGACCAGCGTTGAATGCCAGCATATCCAGCGCGTGTCAGAAAAAAAGAGCGTTCTGTCGGACGAGATATTTTAGCTGCTTGATAAGATGCCTGTGCCATCATTAGCCCATACAGATTATGGGTTTCAGTGTGTGTGGTTCTCTCGTCAGTCGGCCCCTGCGATGCATCAAGGGGAAACGAAATCTTGTTACCAGGGTCGCCGAAGGGGCGATCGTCAAGTGCAGGTTCATTCATATCATTCCAGATGCCGGCAACACCAATGTCAGTTAGACTGTTTTGCCAACTTGCCCACCAATCTCTAACTTCAGGGCGTAGGTAATCAGGAAAAACAGCTTTATCGGGCCAGACATAGCCATGAAATAGCTGTCCATTGGTTTTCCGGATAAAATAATCGTTCTTTAATCCCTCATCGAAGACTTTGTAATCTGCTTCTGGATCGTACTTGACTCCCGGCTCAACAATTGTCGCTACTTGAAAGCCATCTTGCTTGAGATTTTGTATTAATTCTTTAGGGTTAGCAAAGCGTTTAGGACTCCAGGTAAAAACCCGATAGCCGTTCATATAGTCAATATCTAAATGGATAACATCACACGGAATGCGGCGCTGACGAAATTCACGCGCCAGTTTGCGTACTATATCTTGTGACTCGTAACTCCAACGACACTGGTGGTAACCTAATGACCATCTGGGTGGTAAAGGCATCCGTCCGGTTAGCTGGGTGTAAGTCTGGATAATTTTTGCAGGTTCAGGACCATAAATAATGTAGTAATCCAGTTCACTCCCCTGAGTTTCCATCCGCCAGACTCCGGTTTGCTGTGCGCCCAGATCGAATCTGCTCCAAAAAGTAGTATTGAAAAAAAGCCCGTACCCCAATCCCGGACGCAACGCGATAAAAAAGGGAATTGCCTGATACATGCTGTTTGTCAAGATACCGAAATCGATCGCATCAGATGTCCAGTTGGTTCTCACTTTCGATCGCTGATCGAGTAAGCCTGTGGGTTCACCAAAACCATAAAAATGTTCGTCAGTTTCAATCCGTTTCCACCCAGCAATAGCACCAGTCCGCCACCCCATGCCTAAGTCTGTATCCTGAGCAAAGGACTGTCCTGCTGAGTCAAAGCACTGGATACGACAAGGATCGCGGGACACAACAATACACAATTGCTCAGTTGTAATTTCTATAGCCTCTGCTTTTTCTCGCACTTCAAACGGCACAGTAGACCATTCTTCATCCGCCTGTGCCACTGCCCACGATCGCCTGGGTAGAAATTCACCAGTAGGGGTCATCCGTACTCGAATTAAGTTCGGTGCTAGGACACTAATCCTCAGACAGGGACCGCTACACTTGAACAGGATATGGCGCTCATTGTGTTGTATTGCTTGTACTGCTCCAAGGATTGACCAAGGTGCCTCGGTTGTGTGCAGTTGTCCAAAGTATTGCGGCATAATCCCTGACTAAAAAATAATTACTTTTCCCAATTGAGATTCACATAAACTACTGGTAAAAAGCTTGTATCTTTGGGCATAGCACAGACTTAACTTTAACTTTAGCAACAGTTCCAATCTTTTCTAGCTATATTTGCTTAAAATTTAAGACAAAATTGATACAATTCTACTGTCGCTTAACAAATCCAGACTCTTGACTAGCGAAGTAAAGCACTGCTTCAGCAATATCCTGTGGAGTACCCCAGTACTGCGTGGGAATTCTTACCTAGTAAGCATCCTTTGTTTCGTGAGAAGTACTTTCATCGCGTTCTACAGGAATCCACTTGGAGCAACCACATTTACTGTAATTCTGAATGGTGCAAGTTCGGTTGCCATGCTGGGTGTGAACCCGATTTGTCCCCTGCTAAGTAGCTAGGCGGAATTAAATATAAAACGTTCTAAGACATATCCACCTTTAAGACGAGAGCGATTTTTTTCGGGGGAGATGGGCAAGAATTAACCAAGGGGGTTAAATATTAATCATTCCAAAGGCCTTGAAATTTGGTAGATGCAAGTTCGGTGTAACGAACAGTGTGCTGAATATTTTTATGCCCCAAATAACTCTGAATTGTTCGGATATCAATGCCTCGATTCGCCAAATAGTAACCCGTTCCATGCCGCAGCATATGAGCATGAACTCTTAAATGCAAGCCAGCTAATTCACCAGCTCGCTCAACAATGCCGGCGATCGTATCATATGCCAACGGGCCACGTCGAGAAGACTGGAAAATATAGGGACTAGCAGGATAATCTCGTTGTAATTTCCGAAGAGAGCGAATTTCTCCAGAGTACAGAGGATAAGTAGAAGGAGTGCCTTTTTTAACTCGCTTTACGTAAATGGTGCCACCATTCCAGTCTATTTGCTCCCAGCGCAGAGATGCCACTTCTGCAACTCGCAATCCGTGACGGTAAATCAACGCCACAAATACCACTTAATTCTTTCTAGCTCTTTGGGTATGTCTGTGTCTAGTTCGGTATCTTTTTTGCTAAGTCCTTTTGCCGTCTGACTCATCACTGTCAGCCGCATGGTGATATGAAACCAATCCAGGAGATATTCTGCGTTGGGGTTGAGATAAACCTGTAGTTCGCGTATCTTCTCATCACCGTCAGACAGGAAAGTTACTTGTTGATTCATCTGCATTCCTTGAGATTTTAAGACCTCAAAGATCCGACGCTGGGGTTTGGTATCGTAGCAATAAACTCCCCCGAACCGCTTGGATGTACCGTCTGCTTTTATACTCTTGCCCACGATAACTTCAAAATTACCTTTGGAACGCGATTTTTTGTCGTAGGAGCGAACATATCCACCATCCATTCCCAGTACCAAAGGTAAATCAGGTCGGGGCAATTCTTCCCAATCTCTTGGACAGCCTTCAATGTATCCTCCTTTTTCTTCCCCCAACTCGTCTTCTAAACGGTGACCAATTGTGTGTAAGTTATTCCGTATCGCTGTAGTGTTTATTTCACCTTCTATTGGTAATACTTCCTGTAATAGTTTCACAGATAGTCCGTAAGACATCAAAGACCCAAACTTGGACTCCAGATACAATAGTTCTCTTGAAGTGCGTTCTGGTAGTAAGTTGGCTACTGGGTTAAAGCTACGGGTTGGTTGTTCCTGGCACGGGCAGTGAAATAGTCGAGGGCATTGGAGATGTAACTTGCCAAACAATGTGCGGTATACAATTGTGCGCTTGTCTTTATGCAACAGTTTCTGGCTACAGTGCAAACATAATTCCTGTTGTTGAGAATACTCTGCTACTTGTTGCTCGGCTAGGGCGTGTTGGAGGTTTTGTAGTAATGTTTTGGCTTCTGCTAGTTTTAGTCCCAAGTTTTCTGGCTGTAAAGCACCACGCGAAATCTGCATAATTTCTTGGACAACTTGGGAATCTCCATGATCTGACTCCACAACTATTTGGATTTTGACTTTCACACTATTTCCTGTTCAAATAACATCTCTTTATCCCCAGCCGCGTATTGCTGTAAACGTTGGTTGACTTTTTGGCGGTCAAAATGGTCAACCATTAACCATTGACGTAGTTCGTACATCTCTTCAATATTGCCAGGGATATCACCTTCTTCCAGAATTTCACTGTATCGAGAAGCTATATATCTTACCGAGTATTCTTGTTTTTGTGCCATGAACTCCCACGAGCCACCACAGTCTTCTGGAGGGCAAGCACGTTGACCACTAATGCACACTGGATAAAAGCAATTTGATTTGGGAGTGAGAATTGCTTCGACCCGAATTTGATGCTGCCAGTTATCACCGAAGTCATATTCGTATAAAAAACGCTCTCGCATTTGCCAGCCAAAATCTGATAATTTGACAACTCTAGGGTCGTCAGAAAACCCCATTCCCCCAATTGTTGCTAAACGACTATACTTCTGGCGCTTTCGCCCTGGGGGCACGTCTTTGCAGTAAGGTATTTTTTTTAGAAATTATTGAGTTGCTTACCTCGATAATTCTGATTCATATTGTTCTTTCACAGGCAATAAGATCGCAAATTCAGTTCCTTGATTGAGTGTGGAATTCACATGAATCGATCCACCATGCTTTTCCACAACAATTTGATGGGCGATTGCTAATCCCAATCCAGTACCTTTACCAACTGCTTTTGTAGTGAATAGACAGTCAAATATCCGTTGTCTGACCTCGTCTGTCATGCCGATTCCATTATCCGAAATACAAATCTTCACATATGCAGGGCTAGACATTTCGGTGCAAATGTTGATTTCCAAGGACTTATTGACTTGCTTGCCCTGTTGCCAAACATCTTCTAGAGCATCAATAGCATTAGCCAAGATATTCATGAAGACTTGATTTAGTTGCCCTGGATAGCACTCAACCTTTGGTAAAGAAGCATATCGTTTGAGGATTTGAATTTCAGGTCGCTGCCCTAACGCTTTAAGACGATGCCGTAGGATTAATAATGTACTGTCAAGTCCTTCATGAACATCAAACTCAACTTT
Organism: Nostoc minutum NIES-26; assembly: GCA_003326215.1. Lineage (GTDB taxonomy): Bacteria > Cyanobacteriota > Cyanobacteriia > Cyanobacteriales > Nostocaceae > Dendronalium > Dendronalium minutum. The sequence continues at coordinate 111,074 of LXQD01000205.1, forward strand.
TACAGATGTGTCAGCGCGAACAAAGTTTCGCAGCGACACAGAAATATCTTTAATTCTTTCCGTGCTGACCTGCATGGACTTGAGGAGCTTTAGTAAATCTTCTAAAATAAATTCTAGATCTGCTTGAGAGATCGCATCTTGAATTGCATGTGGTAATTGGGAATGATGTTGTTGACATAATTGCATGATTTGGCTGAGTTCAGCAACATACTCTTGAGCAGGATGAATATTATTAGTGATGCAGCTAATAGGATTGTTTATTTCATGCGCTACACCTGCTACCAATTGACCAAGCATTGAGAGCTTTTCTTGTTGCACCAGTTGTAATTGTGCCTGTTCTAAAGCTGCGGTTCGCTCTTTCACTCTTTGTTCGAGATCGTCGGTCAATTGTTTGAGTTGCAAATGCATTCGCACTCTGGCAATCACTTCTGCTTGTTCAAAAGGTTTAGGAATATAATCAACGGCTCCTAACGAAAATCCTTTTACCTTATTTTCGGTATCCGCCAACGCTGTCATGAAAATAATTGGGATGTTTTGTGTTAGTGGATTAGCTTTAAGTTTCTGACATGTTTCAAACCCATCTATTCCAGGCATTTGTACATCTAACAAAATCAGAGCAGGTAGTTTATGCTGCACTAGTTCGATTGCACTTTCTCCATCTTCGGCGACTCGAACAGGAAAACCTGTACCTTTTAATGCTTGTGATAGTACCGACAAATTAGTTGGATTATCATCAACTATTAAAATAAAATCAGAGTTTTTCATTGGATAAAATCTATTTTTTTAGCAAAAACATAAGAAATAAAAACAGTTTTTAAATAAATTACTATTAATTATATTCTTTTATATTTTAGTTAACCTATTTTATCCATTGCCTTAATGCCTCTCGCAGTTTCTTAATTTGGAAATTTTCTGCAAGTTGGATTACTTGTTGAGCAAAATTAAAATAAACAGGGTTATTATTTTTTAAATTATTAGCTTCATCCAATACCCCATCAACATTTCCATCTTTTGTCAATTCATATAAACGAGTTAGGATATCAATAGAAGGTAAAGAAATATCTTGTGACTCTGACTGAAAATTAGCTTGACTAGAATTTATATCAATTTCTGAGTTTGGTGCATATATCCATACTAAATTCAGATGTAAGCTTAATAATTCTAGCAATGTTTCAGCTACTATAGGCTTAGATAAAAACGCATCTGCACCGACATTTAAACTTTGATTTTGTTCACTTTCAAACACACTTGCAGAAGAAGCAATTATTGCTATATTTTTAAATTGAGTAGATTGCTTGATGTACCGAATCAGATCCAAACCATCCATTACAGGCATCACTAAATCGGTAACAATTAAGTCAGGTTGAAATGCAACAGCCCGCTCAATTCCCTCTCGACCATTATTAGCTTCTATCAACTCAAATCCAATCGGTTCCAATAAATTTTGAATTACAGAACGGTTTTCCCATTTGTCGTCTACTACTAAAATGGTGCGTTTTTTGCCTTGATAACCTGTGATAGCTCCTTGTCGCATCACCCTGGAACTTGCTGCCCATTGTTTTGCTTCTGGTAACTCTACTTCAAACCAAAAAATACTACCTTTATCAAGTTGACTTTCAACTTCTAAAGTACCACCCATGAGGTGGACGATTTTCTGACTAATAGCTAATCCTAAGCCACTTCCTTCAAACTGTCTGCTGATTTCTCCTACTTGCTCAAAGGGAAGAAAGATTTTCTTCAATTGTGCCGATGTCATTCCAACCCCTGTATCTTCCACTTGAAAACGAATTTTATAATTTATGACTTGTTCTTGCTCATTTATAATTTGTTGTGCCTGTTGACTGATAACATTTACTTTTAAAGTTACTCCCCCTTTGTCTGTAAACTTGATCGCGTTTCCCAAAAGATTAATCAGAACTTGCCGTAGCCTTTTCTCATCAGCATGAATCCCAATAGGGAGTTGAGGGTCGGGCTGATACTTGAAGTCAATTACTTTTTGATCGGCTTTAATCCGGCAAATTTCAACAACTCCCTCCAAAAATGAAAGAAAATGGAAATCAAATGCATGTAACTCCATTTTGCGGGCTTCGATTTTGGATAAATCCAGCACGTCATTAATTAAAGTTAATAGATGAAATCCGCATTGATGGATGATTTCAATTCCTTTGTATCCTTTTTCTGTCAAGCTTTCAGTCCGTTGTAGGATTTGAGTATAACCTAAGATGCCATTGAGAGGAGTTCGTAATTCGTGGCTCATGTTGGCGAGAAATTCACTTTTGGCTTGATTGGCAACTTCGGCAACATTTTTTGCCTCCTTGAGTTCAGCCGTTCGTTCTTCAACTCGTCGCTCTAGTTCATCATTGGCTTGTCGCAGTATGATTTGTGACCTTTGGTTTTCACTAGTTACCGCAGAGATTACAAAGGTAGTTATAGCGATAACACAAATGAATGATTGCAGCAAGATGAGCGATTCATTAGGCGATAGTTGTTTAGCAAACGAACCGAAGCCATTAACAGTACCAAAAACCGCGATTGCTGACACAATGAGTACAGATAGAGTCGATATCCGCGCTTCAAATCGGAATCCTGTCCAAATTAATGGGGGAACGATCATGTATTCAATTGGGTATCCCCCCGAAAAGGCAACCCGAACAATTGCTATCATTGACAGCAAGGCAAATCCAAGTTCAATAATTTGTCGCCGATGAAAGCTTCTTGGCGATTGGGACTTTTGTAACCATGCTAGTAGTAAAGGTGTAACAACCAAAATACCTGTGCTGTCTGATGCCAACCAGGTTCGACAAACATTACTAAATACTGTCCAAGGTGCAATACCACTAATACAAAGCGTCAGTGCAGCTAGTATTGAACTGATTAGGGGACTGGGTATGGTCAGAATTATAAATTTAAAAACATCTTGCGAACGCTCTAAGAAATGGCGACGTTTGATAAACCGATGAATTAAAAAAGTAGCTAAAAAGGGAGTAATCAAATTGATGCTTGGAATTATAGTACTAAGTAAAAGATTGTTTTTAAAAAAAATAATATAACTAACAATAAAATCGCTCACAAATAAGATTGGCCAGACTCGATAACCTACTAATAACATTCCTGCTACAAACACACCGAATGAAGGCCAAATTGCTGACGCACCATTGACAAATGTCATAGATAAACCTATGTATCCCAGTCCCAGATGGACAATGGGAATAATTAGTGCTGCTATTATAAATGGGCGATCGAGTTTGTCTAGGAATTGCCGCTTTATCGTAGTTTGCTGCATTTATGGTTTCCGTGCTGATAGCTCAAGGACAGCAACCTTTAATAAAGGTTGTCAAGCTTATGATTCCCACATAAGTGTTTGTGTCTTTCACCATCAAAGGAAAAAAGGTCAAGCCCTGGAGGTTGTACTAAGCACCCGTTCAAAAATAAGTTTGCCAGCCTTCGCAAACTTATTTCATGACAAACCCTTAGAGGAACACACCCAAGAAGCAATCGCTTTTATTTTGACCGCTATAAAGCAATCGCAAACACAGTAACTTACCCAACCAACCCCAAATGCCGATGGAATGCTTCAACAGCATTCGCTACACCATCCTCATCCCTAATCTTCTGGCCTAACTCTTGTGCTAAAGAGCGCATCTTCTCATCGCCCAGTACGATTTTAATTGCCTCTGCTAAAGTATCTTCTGACACTTTCTTATACGGTATTGGCGTAGGGCTTACTCCCAGTCGGGTTAGCTTTTCACCCCAAACAGGCTGATCTGCAAAGAAGGGTACTGTCACGCTCCGGTATCCCCGCACGTAACACCGCCGCCGTTGTACCTGCACCACCATGATGAACCATTGCTCGTACTTGGGGCAGTAGCCAGTCATGGGGAACATCTTTGATTACAAATACACGTAACGAATCTTTAATGTTAACTATGTTACCAATATTCCCCCAACCTGACAGTATTATGTCGCCTTGGCGAGTTTTCTTCAGAGCTTCCACGATGTAGTATGTCAAATATCCTGGATGTGGCATTGTCATACTTCCGAATCCAAAGCACAAAGGTGGTACTTTTTTCCCAAGAAAATCCTCTAGTTCCAGAGGCGGCTCGTAGGTATCTGCTTGGTCAATAAACCAGAAACCAGTCACGTACACCCATTTGGGCCAGTCATGAGGTCTTGGGATGACATGAGAGCTAAACCCATACAACACAGGAATTCGTGATACGTTAGCCGGGGTTCTGCGTCTAAAGCGTCTGCCCAGGTAAGGCAAGGGAGGCAATTTCAATGTTTGGGTTCTGAAATGGTTGACCAGTTTTCGATTTTTTGCCAAACCCCGTCGCAACATGAAAAACCATCTGATGCGCCTCTATGACAAGCTCTTATCCCGTAAACGCTCCATTATTGAGACCATTAACGACCAACTCCAGAATATTTCTCTCAAGAAACACATTGCGTTGAGTCAGAAATGGGAGTAAGTTCCAAACCAAAAGCCAAAGCTTTTTTCTTGAGGTTGTTAACTACACGCTCTCGATACCGTTGCTCATAAGCATCAACGCCAGGGTCAATAAATTGATCGCCAGAAGTCCAAAGGCGATAAAAAATACGTGCTAGCTTGTGAGCAGCAGCAGTAATAGCTTTGGGAGCGCCCATCTTGGCTTGCATACGACGGTAATAAGCGCCTAAAGCCGAGTTACTACGACAAAGAGTTTGAGCCGCCATGCGGAAAGCGTTA
>LXQD01000206.1 GCA_003326215.1 Nostoc minutum NIES-26
AGAGCCACAGGAGCAACATCACCTGCTGCCAAATCGAGAGGGAAGTTGTGAGCATTGCGCTCGTGCATCACTTCCATACCCAGGTTAGCGCGGTTGATGATATCAGCCCAGGTGTTGATGACGCGACCCTGAGAATCAATCACAGACTGGTTGAAGTTGAAACCGTTCAAGTTGAACGCCATTGTGCTAACACCCAACGCAGTGAACCAGATACCGATTACGGGCCAAGCAGCTAGGAAGAAGTGCAGAGAACGGCTGTTGTTGAAACTCGCGTATTGGAAAATCAGACGACCGAAGTAACCGTGTGCAGCAACGATGTTGTAGGTTTCCTCTTCTTGACCGAACTTGTAACCGTAGTTCTGAGATTCGTTTTCGGTGGTTTCCCGAACCAAGGAAGAAGTTACWAGWGAACCGTGCATTGCASWGAAYARGCTGCCACCGAAGACACCAGCCACACCTAACATGTGGAAGGGGTGCATGAGAATGTTGTGTTCTGCTTGGAAGACGATCATGAAGTTGAAGGTTCCAGAGATACCCAAGGGCATACCGTCACTGAAGGAACCTTGTCCGATGGGGTAGACCAAGAAGACTGCGGTTGCTGCTGCAACAGGTGCRGAGAATGCTAGGCAAATCCAAGGACGCATTCCTAAGCGGTAGGATAATTCCCAYTCACGACCYAAGTAGCAGAATACGCCAGTYAAGAAGTGGAATATTACCAATTGGTAWGGGCCACCGTTGTACAGCCACTCATCTAAGGATGCCGCTTCCCAAATTGGGTAGAAGTGTAAACCGATGGCGTTGGAAGAAGGAACAACTGCACCGGAGATGATGTTGTTGCCGTAGAGTAAGGAACCTGCTACTGGTTCGCGGATACCATCGATGTCTACGGGAGGTGCGGCGATGAAGGCGATGATGAAGCAGGTGGTTGCTGCTAGCAGGGTGGGTATCATCAGTACGCCGAACCAGCCGATGTAAAGTCTGTTGTTGGTGCTGGTAATCCACTCGCAGAAGCGATCCCAGACGTTGGCGCTTTGGCGCTGTTGAATGGTTGCTGTCATGGTTTTATAATTGCGATTTGTTTTTTATGAATGAATCAAGCGTGTTTGTTTTCGCTTGTGACAGTAATTTACACTACTTTACAAAACTTAATCAAGTACTTTAACTTTTGTATCAACAATACCTGCTATTAGTTTTGCTTATTTAAA
>LXQD01000207.1 GCA_003326215.1 Nostoc minutum NIES-26
AGCAAGTGGCTGAAGTCACTGGTCGCAGCAAACGGGTGTTAAAAGATGAATCTGGACGATTATTTGTTGATTCACGAGGCAGTGGGGCAAATATTGCCGAAACTAACGCATTTATGCAAGGAGACAAGCAAATTCTCATCTTCTCTGATGCGGGTGGCACGGGTCGCAGCTATCACGCTGACCTCAATGCTGTCAATCGTGGAAGGCGATCGCACTACCTTTTGGAAGCTGGTTGGAGGGCTGATAATGCAATCCAGGGGCTTGGGCGATCGCACCGCACAAACCAAGCGTCTGCACCCATCTTCCGACCTGTAACCACTAATGTCAGGGGTGAACGCAGGTTCATCTCGACTATTGCTCGGCGGCTGGACAGCTTGGGCGCACTCACTCGTGGTCAACGACAAACGGGTGGTAATGGCATATTCGAGGCTAAGGATAACCTTGAATCTCAGTATGCTGAACACGCTTTATATGAACTTTTCAAACAAATCTTCCAAGGTCGGTTTGCTGAAGTTCCTTTGGCGACATTTGAATCAATGACAGGACTTAGCCTTACTTCCCATGAGGGTGGGATGAAAATCGACCTCCCACCTCTGCGGCAATTCCTCAACCGCTTGCTGGCTTTACGCATCGATATGCAAAACATCATTTTTGAGCGTTTTGAGTTGTTGCTGAGTCAGCAAATCGAAGCAGCGATCGCCGCAGGAATCTATGAGGTTGGTGTAGAGACACTCCGGGCAGAACGGTTTACCGTTGAAAACCAGGAAACTGTGTACACTCATCCTGCTACTGGTAGCGTCACAAACTATCTGAAGATTGAAAGACTTCACAAGAACAACATTAGAACCGCTGATGAGGTGTTGGAGTTTTCCAATATGCACCAGGGACGACTCATGGTGAATGAGAAGTCACAAAATGCGGCTGTGTCAATTCCAACTCATAGCACGTTTGACTCTGAGGGTGGTGTTGTAGCAAGAGTTTTGCTGATTCGACCGCAAAAAGAAATTCGCTTCCCAGTCGAACAATTGGAGTCATCAACTTGGCGGCAGGTTTCGGCTGATGAGTTTGTTGCAGCGTGGTCGAAAGAAATCTCGGATTTGCCTAAGTTTAATATTGATTACTTGCACTTAGTCAGTGGGATTTTGTTACCCATTTGGAAAGTGCTTCCACAGTCCAGCAGTCGGGTTTTCAGGCTCCA
>LXQD01000208.1 GCA_003326215.1 Nostoc minutum NIES-26
CTATAGGAATCCTATTTGAGTTTTGAATAAATACCGTACATCTGAAGGGTGGCAAAATCAAATGTAGTGTGTCGAATAAACCATTCAAACATCCACTTCAAATGTGAGAATGTTGGAACCAAAGCACAGAAACGTCGAACCCATGTTTTGGCTTGCAACCAAATATCTTCTATGGGGTTTTGTTCAGGGCAATTAGGAGCAAAACGAACACAGTGTATTTTCCATTGCTCGGTTGCCAAACCTTGATTAACCTCTGACAAGAAACCTCGAATCTCTTTGGAGCGATGGTAAGTAGCACCATCCCAAAAAATCAGCAATCGTTGTTCAGGAGACTGATTTAGCAGATACTGTAGATAATCAATAGTATTTTGTGAGTTACCCTTGTCGTAAGCTTTCAGTAGTAATTGTCGTTCGAGATAGTCAACAGCGCCGTAATAAGTCTGTTTCTCTCGCTCATTGACAACTGGAACTGTAATCTCTTGGTCAGTTTTCCCCCACACGTAGCCAATGGCATCTCCCCACATTAAGTGACACTCATCAATGAGTAATACTCTCAGCTTTCCTGTCTCGATTTCAAAGCGTTGGTTTGCCAACAATGTTTCAATCTCTTTTTTTTTTCTGCAACCGCATCTGGATTGGCTTTAGGATTCAATTTTGTTGTTTTCTTCCAACTGATTCCTGCTTGCTCAAACAGGTCGTAGTAACTTTGTTTTGACTCATAAACTACGTCGTACTCAAAAGCTAACTGATATTCAAGTTCGCCAAGCTCCCAGGTATCTTTGGTTTGCAGCCAACTCAAAACTTCTTCTCGTTGTACGCTCAAAAGGTAGCTCTTCCTTCCCTTATAGGAAAGCCGCAGTCCGTCGATTCCTTTTTCCTCATAAGCTTTCTTCCAGCCTGTTATTGAACCTCTTGATACGTCTAAAATTTTTTGGATTTCATCATACAAGTATCCTTGATAAACTAGCTTGACTGCCAACGCTTTCCTCACTTCACGCACATCTGCACACACAGCTATAAATTCTTGTATTTCAGCCAGCGCATCAACTACCATTGCTTCTGTTGGCTGTTGCTGCTTTGTTTCCACTGCCTGTGCGGTAGTCTGTGAATGCTGAGTTATCATTGTTTCCTGTTAGACTTTTACACCCCACCGTATTCTCTCTTAGTCTTGTTCAGAAATCAAATAGGATTCCTATA
>LXQD01000209.1 GCA_003326215.1 Nostoc minutum NIES-26
GTTTATCAAACCCCAAACTGCCTAATAAATTTTATACTTCAATTCGGCATTCAATTGATTTCCTGCCATAATTGATACTAAGTCTTAAAGACTTATTGCAGATATATTTGGAAATAATCGTCAAATAATTTACTAGCAATCTTTTTGAGATATCTCATCAAGATAATTTATCGTGCAATTACGTATATTAATTGCAAATAAATTACCTCATACAGAAATGAAAGTTTTAGCGATACCTGCGGCACACTGCGTGAACGCACTTTTTTTACCCGACCTCACAAAATCGCGTTGCTCCCGTTCTATGTTGAGTACCAGACCTGTGATTTCTTGGTATGGTGTTGCAGCGGCTACTAGTTACACAGTAATTGTTAAGGGTTACAAGTTTTATTGGGAGAAGACAGTAGACAAAGCAATAACTAGCTTGCCATACCCACAAGAACAAAACCAATTGCAGTTTGGCAATACGTACAATTTTACTGTTCTTGCAAACATCGGTGAAACTCCTATCAGTTCTTCCGAACCATTAGTAGTTAGTGTTTTGCCTCAGGAAGAGCAAGACACCATTACACAAACAGTCAAGCAGGTCAATGAATTAGCTCTATCTCCGGATGAAGCTGCTATTTCAGATCTAGATGCTGTATATATGTCCAAAAGTCTTTTGAATGAAACGATTGAGACTTTGAAAGCGAGAGTAGCAGCAGGAAGCCAAAACCCTACTGTTTACAGAGTACTAGCAGATCGGTATTTAGAGGCATGGTTGCCCAAGGAGGCGCTTCGAGAATACACAAAGGCAGCCCAACTAGCAAAAAGTACTAATAACCTAAACGAACTAGCTCGTGTAGAAGAAGGATTAAAGATAATAGATTGGTACAACAAGTAAACCCACATTCCGCAGGTTCATTAGCAAAGAAGATAATATTTGCGGCAGGGAGCACCAAAAAACTGTAGAATCCAACATCGTTCCTCGGTGAGGTTGGAAATCTGTTTCAAGGAGGCGATAAGCCCGGAGGGCATAGCCGAAGGTAGCGTCAATAGATGAATTGACATGAAACATTGAAACACCCAACGCAGAGTAGGAGTGGAAGTTGGCTTACCTAATTGATTTTGGATTGTTTGGGATGCTCGGTCTAAGGATTGACGTAATGCTCTCTGACCCAAGCTGTAAACCAGCAAACA
>LXQD01000210.1 GCA_003326215.1 Nostoc minutum NIES-26
AGGGCTGTTTCATTCTAAAAAGGAAAAAAGTAATTTAATATCATGGGCGCAATGTCGTATTGCTCTTGTTAGGGAATCAAAACCATTGTGAGGCAAGAGATTAATCACAAAACTACGAATAATCGAGAAATTAGCAGCAGCATAGCCATCAACCATTTGGGCAGAGTCTTCATCAAACACAACATGTTTTACCCAATGAAGACGATTTTCCACACCCCAGTGACCACGAATGCCTTGAGCAAAATCCGATGCTGGAATGGTGAGTGAACTAATATAGTATGCGGTTTCTTGATCGGGTTTGCCAGCACGAGTCCCAACTCGTTCAACTCGAATCACAGACTTGAGCCCAACCCAATCACTCGAAATATGATTCAAGTTGTTAAACACACAAACTCGACGTTGAGTGAGGCGATGGCTAACTCGCTCTCTAGTTGTATTCGTAGTGGTTGGTAGGGACAGTTTGATATTTTTTTGTATCTGATTGTACAGATGAGGCTGGTTTGCTTTGACGGCGATGACATAATCATTGCCACTGTCTATGATTTGTTTAACAGTTTTTTTTGACAGTGAAGCGCATCAAAACTGAAAACTACACCTTTTAAATCTAATGCTGCAATCAGATTTTGTACTGTGGTGATTTCGCTGGTTTGCTTATTGTTCATTGGTTGCAGCCCAAGGGTCAATCCTTGTTTACTACTAAATAACGAAACTATACTGATAAATGATTGGTAAGCTCGACTATAATCTGTAACTGTCGATTTGATGCTTTTTGCGTCTACTGCCAACCATTCCAATTCGCCCAATTGTACGTATTGATTTGCCCAATTATTAAATATCTGTGTCAACACCTCAAAATTCACTCGCATCATTACACGTCGAATTGTTGAATATGAGGGAACTCTTGATATCGGTATGCACAGTACTTCTACTAGCGAGTCTTTATGCCGTTTGACAAAATCTCCTAAACTTCGATATCCTTTACATCCGCTCATTGTTCCCATGATTACAAACAACAACACCAGCCATAATGGATATCTTTGACCCTGTTGAGTCCGGAAATCTGGGACTTTTTTGAGTTCTGTGATTAAGCTGCTAGCCATTAGCACCCTGATTCAATACTGTTCTCATTCTGATTCAACCATTTTTCTTTCGAGAATGAAACAGTCCTGC
>LXQD01000211.1 GCA_003326215.1 Nostoc minutum NIES-26
GGGAGCATCTCACTTTTTGAAGTTGCTCAAACCGACAATAAACCATTGAGGTAAGCAGTGCGATGAGCAAGGACTTGAGATACATTTTCTCGTTTCCATTGTGCGCCTGAAATCTTGGTTCGACGGTCAATTTGCTTAACGGCAGATTCAACCGAACCAGAACCAATCGAACAAATTTGTTCAGCTTGATGGTATTCGTAGTTAATAATGCGCTCACTATGTTTATCGAGATAATGACAAAAATTTTGTGCTTGTTTCCCCTTACAATTAGCAAATAAAGCTTTAGTCGGCTCAACTTGACCCTTCCATAGGAGAGCTTCTGCTTGTTTCAAGCGTTTTAGCGAACCCCCAACTTTGTGAAGGTTTTCTATCAAATGGAACCAATCAAGCACTTCTCGACGTTGTACATCAGGCGCTAGTTGGTCAATGATATTCCAAATGCCATCATGTCCATCACCGATACAAGTAACTGTACTAGCTAGTGGTTGATCGTTCACCCAATCAATCACAGCCTGATTATCTTGAAAGGAGGTTCCAACCATTCTATTGTCATGTAAGCTAATTGCTTTATAGCCAAGCCACGCACATATTTCACCTGAAGTTGTCCGAACGCGGATGTTCCCACCATCAACGCTTAATTCTTCAATCTTGTCTTCTGGTGTCGGCAATTCAAAGTTCTGTCGATGTACCAATCGTTGCTGACTACTGCGAGAAACTTGCACGCCTGTGAAATACTCAATATCTGATGCCGCATCTTCATAGCTGACTGTCTTCACTCACACGTAGACAGCAAATTTCTAGATACGGACTCAATTGATTGCTGGCAGGAACTTCCAATTGCTGCGCCTGCTTACTTGTTATTGGTAATTCTCCCAAAATACTTTTCAGTCGTCGTTGATATCCTGCGCTTGTGCCTGTAATCGTTTCGATAAAAAAACCCCTACTTCTGGCATGACGTGCTTCTGCATTTGACTTCGCACTGCCTCTTCAATTCCTCCAAGGTTTGTTAGTCTTTCTAGTGACGTATCTTCGTACAGTAGTTTAGCGATCGCTTGAATATGTTCTTGAAGAGCTTGCTTTTGTTCTGGGGTCATCGGTAGTTAAATACACTCGTCTTACCTAGACTGACTGATTTTCGCCCTCTTTGCAAAAAACTGGGATGCTCCC
>LXQD01000212.1 GCA_003326215.1 Nostoc minutum NIES-26
ACCCGATCAAGAAACCGCATACTATATTAGTTCACTCACCATTCCAGCATCGGATTTTGCTCAAGGCATTCGTGGTCACTGGGGTGTGGAAAATCGTCTTCATTGGGTAAAACATGTTGTGTTTGATGAAGACTCTGCCCAAATGGTTGATGGCTATGCTGCTGCTAATTTCTCGATTATTCGTAGTTTTGTGATTAATCTCTTGCCTCACAATGGTTTTGATTCCCTAACAAGAGCAATACGACATTGCGCCCATGATATTAAATTACTTTTTTCCTTTTTAGAATGAAACAGCCCTGGTGGTTGAGAGGGGTAACGAAGACCGTAGAATCAGGGAGGAAGTAAAGAGTTAGGTTACAAAAAACCTTAAGCATTTGCTCGGCAGAAGGGCGATTGGTTTTTCGCTTGGGATTGCCATCATAAAGACCTGGCAAAGATTCTTGAGCTAGTTGAAGTGCCTGCCTGACAACAAACTCCATCAGGGTAAAAACACGCAAAGCAATGTTTAACAAAAACATTAAACCGATGATTCGATTTTGATTTTGAAAGTAAATAGGTAGAGCAGGCAAGGAACCCCTCTTAAAGCGATGAAAACCATTCATCTCGGTAATACATCACCGATTGGGATAAAGTTAGCAATTCAGGTGGTGCGTTGGTTACATATAATCGCCAACCCGCCAAGGCTTGTGCTTCAAGAATTGCAGCATCAATTTTCTCAATTTGGAGTTGAAGCCGTATCGAAGTAACCATCTGTTGTGGAGCATTTTTCGAGGGTCTTCCTCGTCCAATATGATGAGTTTGTGTTTGCTTTTCTTCCGTAATCTTGGTTGAGAAAAAATCAGTAACGCGATGGCGTTTGAGGATATTTTCAACCTTATAACTCAGCACATTTGGCTCAGTTCCTGGTTTATTTGCTAATTTCTCCAAGGCAAGTTGAGTTTGGTGAATGCGTTTTTGTTGGCTATCAATTGCAGACACAGCCAGCTTGTGAGAATAAACTGCCAAGTAGCGTTCGTGCCAACGTACCCATTTGTTGGTTTGTGGGTTTAGCCAAAACTTACCCAACTCAACCTCAAAGCCTTTACCGACAGCAGCTTCTTGTTCTTCGTGTTGGGGTAAACGAATATCTATAATTTGTGTTGGTGGTT
>LXQD01000213.1 GCA_003326215.1 Nostoc minutum NIES-26
TAGACTTGTCCGAAAACTCCAAAGCCAGACTGTTCAAAGCTTTGGGACAAAACTTTGATATCTTCGTAAAAACGGAGTCATAAGGGTTTGAGATAGTTAGTGATAGTTTAGAGGCATAAAAATTAACTCCTAATTTCTTAGAACTTATGATTACTGCTAATAGCTAAGTTGTCAGAACTAAGCTACCAATTCTTAACCTAACTAATCCGCAAACTGTTAAGATAATCTGCTCATAAGTATCAAGTTTTAGTCGAAATCTTTGTGAAGCAACCCTGAATATTTTAAGTAGCCGGATTAAATGCTCGATAAATATTCGATTGCTAGACAAAGCTTTATTTTCATCCTTTTGCTGCTGAGTTAATTCTCGTTTTGGTTTTCTTTTATGAGGAGTAGTGATGTTTTCGCCACCTTGGAAACCCTTATCACCCGAAAAAGGTTGAGCCTTATCAAACTTTTTTTGAGATTTACGAAATAAATTTATATCTGCTGTTGGCCCAGGAACACCTACTTCTACCTCCACAATATCCTTGCCTTCTGGTATCCCAATCATCAGACTTTTCAATGTATGTTGTCTTTTCTTGCCAGAAAAATATTTTTGTTGTTCTTGTTGGTCAGAATGCCTATGTATTGGCTGTTCCAAGCTATCCACTAGTAGCCGAAAATTCGTTAATACTTCCTGAATAAATAGTAAATCGCTCTCATTATTTGAGACTTGCTCTAATAAACTAGCTGGTAAAATGTCTCGTAAGATTGGTATCCAATAATGAAAAGTATCGTTGGCTTCTGTCTTAGAGATACCAAACATCATTCCTAATACTTGAAATGTTGGCATCTGTCTTAAGTAAAACAAGCATAGGCATATTTGCTCTTGGATAACTAATAATTCTTTGCGACCTCCACCAGCCGCATTAATTCTAATTTTCTGACTCTCCTGTTTAGCTTTGATACCTTGGTGTCGTTGTAAGGCGCGATTTAGCAGTAATTGCAATTGTTCGTAACTAATCCCTAAAATCTGTTTTGTTCGTAGTGGATACTTTTGGATATAATCAAAAACCATAACTAATTGCGAAAAATGGTAGACACTCAATTTAACGTTTTACCATTTTTCTTTTCCTAAGTTAATATTTCGGACAAGTCTA
>LXQD01000214.1 GCA_003326215.1 Nostoc minutum NIES-26
TAAGTAGGTCAACCAAAAAAAACGTAAGATAGATAGAGTACAGAAATTAAGTGATAGCTGATGCCTAGCGCGTTAAGAATAATACTAACTGCTGAAGAAGACCTGACACTAAAAGAACTCAGTTGTGCAGATAAAGTACCACGTCGAACCAAACTTAGAGCGATCGCTTTGCGCCTCAATGCCCACGGATGGAATGTACCTCAGATTGCAGAGTATTTAGGTTGGGCACAACAAACGGTCAGGCAGACAATAAAACGTTGGGAATTTCAGGGGTTAGGAGGTTTATGGGAAGCGCCAGGACGTGGAAAAAAAAGAACTTGGCAACAAGAAGATTGGCAAGTATTAGAAGAATGCTTGGGACAAAATCGCCGTTACAGTGCTCGGCAGCTAAGTCAAAAGCTATTTAAGGAACGACAAATCGAACTAGGAGCCGAACAAATCAGGCGACTACTCAAAAAAAAGGGTGGTGTTGGAAACGTATCCGCTACTGTCCGGCTTTAAGTCTGAATGCAGAATATTTACAAGCTAAACGTCAAGATTGGGAATTACTCAAGCTATGGGCACAATTAGGATTGGTTTGTTTAAAGTACTTGGATGAATCTGGTTGTTACTGCACTAGTCCCACTGATTATACTTATGGGCGTAAGGGAGAGCAAAAACGTATTCGACAGAATAGACGACGCGGTAGGCGGATCAACATCTTCGGTATTTGGCAGCCGAAATCAAGTTTTGATTACGCTTTGATGCTGGGAACATTGAAAGCACCAACCTATGTCCAACTCATGGATTGGCAAGCTAAAATTGCTGCACACTGCTTACTGGAAACTGGACAAATTACCGTAATCATTCACGATAATGCCTCTGTTCACAAAAGTCTTTTGGCTCGCCAGCAGCATCAACGTTGGCAACAGCAAGGGTTGTACATCTTTTTTCTACCTCCCTATAGCCCACAAATGAATCGCATTGAAGATGAATGGTTGCATCTCAAACGTGATCAGCTTGCAGGCCGAGTTTTTGACGATGAATATGAATTAGCGATCGCTATTATTGAGGGTATAGAAAATAGAGCCGTGCAAGCTCAGTACCAAGTTGAACGTTTTATGTTTAATTAGGTTGACCTACTTA
>LXQD01000215.1 GCA_003326215.1 Nostoc minutum NIES-26
TCTGACTAAATTTGTCCTTGAGAATTTGTACTCGTAATGTCACAGTAGTAATAATTTTGGTTTTGGCTTATTCGTCTCAAACACAGTATTTCACGGACGAGTAAGCTTTTTCTACCTTCAAAAATTTTTGGGGGCAACCATACATCATCTTTCCGGAAGCGTTCGTCTTTAACGTTGCCGTTCGCGGTAGCGTCTCTGAAAGAGAAGGCATCGCCTGGATCATCACATTCCTGCGCTCTCTTACATTAAAAGCTGTATTCCTTATTGTGTATGGCTTATAGCTTTTCTTAGTGCCATTCATCGCAGAGTGTCCGTCACAGATAGCTGTAAGGAGGGTTTTTCCGGTTCAGATGTAAGGAGGCGAAGACTGCGGGCGCTGTGATTATCCCATTCAACGTCTATACCGCGCATAGTCTGCAACCACTTCTGAACTGTTGCTTTCTGACATGGTTGCATTCCGAGTTCTTGACACAACTCTTCCAAGGTTGGCCCTTGTTTATGAATGCGAAACCATTGCTCAAGTGCATCAAGAATTTTTTGTCGGTGCTTGGTGATTCTCATTGTTCACCCTCCTGTTTAGGGACTTCCAGAAATTAAATTATTCAATTCTGAAAGCGAAGACGATTGTGAAATTCTTCCTCCCCTACTCCCCCTGCTTCCCCTGCTCCCCCTGCTCGTCAAAGCGATGGGATATTTTTTTAGTTGGAAGTCCCTTAGCAGAAGTGTGACACCCACTAAAGTTGCATGTCAATCAACTGTTTCGATGTTTCCATTAAGTTTCCAAAGTTTCCATTTTTAGTAATACTTACGCATTTATGACACAGTTCTGTGATTTCAAAAGGTCACTTAGCATCAAGGACTTTGCCAAATAGTTAGTGAAAATTTATGAAGAACCAGAAACCTGCAAAGCCGTTTTATCCCTTAACTCGTTTAATGTCTGGGAATATCCCTCACTAAGAAATAAGATTGCTCAGTTTCTTTAAGTATTAATACAGTATCGGTCTGCATTGCACTCAGTATGGTGGATTGCTATTGAGTAGGTCATACATTTTTCAGCATAAATAGCTAGCTTTTGTTGCAAAAAATCAACATTATTTAGCGCTCAATTGAGAGTTGCAAAATCAAAATAACCTGCAACAGATAAATAAGCGAAATCATGCGTGTAAATACTGAACGGCAGAATGGGTACTCCCGTAAGTTCAGTGAAACGACGATGGCTTAATCATCTATGACTAAGGAAAATAATGACAGCTTTGAAGGCAATATACGCAACTCCATTTTTTTAGAAAAAGGAGTTACAAAAAAGGAATTTATATGGCAACAACTGAGTCATCTGTACGGGCTGATGGTATAGAGTTATTGCATTTATACCACCAAAATCCCTCTATTAAACTTCGTAATAAACTTGTACAGTTACATACCGGATTAGTCCGCAAGATGGCTCACAAATTTAGCCATCAATGTAATGAACCTTATGAAGATTTAGAACAAATCGGTTATTTTGGTTTAATTAGGGCAATTGAGCGCTTCGATCCCAGCCAAGGATATGCTTTTAGTTCTTTTGCTGTGCCATATATTCGCGGTGAGATGCTGCATTTTCTACGCGATCGCAGTACTCTATTAAAAATTCCTCGTCGCTGGCAAGAACTGTACAATGAGGGACAAAGAATTCGCAAAGAATTAGCAATGACTTTGGGTCGCACTCCTAAAGATTCAGAAATTGCCAACATACTTCGTGTATCTCTGCAAGAATGGCAAGAAACTAAGTTAGCGGCTCAAAACCGGATGCCTCTAAGTTTGGATGCTACCGCAGTTCACTATGTTGATTGCCAAATAACTTTAGGCGAAGCACTTCCTTGTCCTCGTTCCACCGCTCTCCAAATCCAAGAAGAAGAACGCCAACAACTCCAAGGCGCTATCAGTTTGTTAGAAGAAAAGCCCCGCATGGCAGTTGAGATGGTCTTTTTGAAAGAACTTTCTCGCAAGGATGCTGCTAAGAATATTGGCACCAGTCCCATGACAGTAACCCGCTATTTGCAAAAGGGAATTCAAGATTTAATGGGTTATTTACAACCACAGGTTATGCCAACAGGATCGTAGTAATTGGTCAGTAGTCAGTGGTGAATAGTTACCAACAACTAACAACTGACAAATGACTAACTACCGAGATTTTAGATCGGCGATCGCACCTCTGGTCATGGCAGCAATGGTTTTATCGGACGCTTTTGGCAAATGATAATACTTGCCTCCTGCTGTTTGCGATAATTCCTTAGCAAAACCAGTGGAAACAAATTTACTTTCTGTGTCAATCACCAATAGTTGCATTCCCAAAGCTCGTAATCTAGCGGCAATTTCTAGCAATTCCGCTTTAATATCTGGTTTTTCTCCTGGTTCTAGCTGTTCACCTAAAGAACGCGCTAGAGGAATATTACCCCGTCCATCGGTTATCGCTACAATCACAACTTGCCCAATATCTCCACTCATTTGGGCATTTAGACCGACACGTACAGCTTGCGTTAAACCATGTGCTAGCGGCGAACCTCCACCACAGGGCAATCTTTCCAGGCGGTTGCGTGCCAAGGCAATGGAACGCGTTGGCGGCAATAATACTTCCGCCTGTTCTCCTCGGAAGGGAATCAAGGCTACTTGGTCGCGATTTTGATAAGCTTCGGTCAAAAGTTGCATTACCGCACCTTTAGCTGACTGCATCCGGTTGAGGGCCATTGAGCCAGAAGCATCTACCACAAACACCACCAACGCCCCGGCTTTGCGTACCAAACGTTTCGAGCGGATATCACCCTGCTCAACAATTACTTTTCTACCTGGATGTCTCTGCCGCCGTGCTTTTTGATACGGTGCAGCGGCTCTGAGGGTGGCATCTACGGCAATACGGCGCACCTTCCCTTTTGGCAGCATTGGCTTAATGTAGCGTCCTCGGTCTTCAGAAAAGATGACACTACGACTGCCAGATTTACCCTGCCGTTTCGCCATCTGAGCAAAATAAAGCACACTATCATCAAGGATCACCCCTTCCGGATCAAAGATGAATTCTTCGGGGATGCTGGGTGGTTCTTGCTGTTCTTGTTCCTCTTGTTCTTCCTCCTGTTCCTCTTGTTCTTGTTCTGGCTCATCTTGATTTTCAGGTGGGGGGGGTGGTGGCGGTGGTGGCGGTTGTTCGGGTGGCGGTGTCTGCACGATTGTTGCTCGTGGGACAATCACCAATTCCACAGCACGGCGCAAATCTTCAGCATTGACTGTTGTTCGTCCCTCCAAAGCCGCAGCCGCCTTGGCAACTCGCACGGCAAATAATTCAGCGCGATGTCCTTGGACTCCGCCACGAATTGCCTCATTTACCAAGTAGGCAATTTGGTCATGGGTGATGATTACTTCTTTGAGCCACTCCCGTGCCAGAATAATTTGAGTTTTGAGCGCATCTAAATCTTCGTGGTACTGCTGGAGAAACTCTTGGGGAGATTTAGAGTAGGCGATCGCTTGCTCTACTGCTGCTACTCTTTGATCTAAGCCGAGTACACCGTCAGCAGAAAGTGCGATCGCAATTCTATCTAGTAAATGCTCCCGTAGCGCTCCTTCTTCTGGGTTATAGGTGGCAATAAACAGCGGTTTACAGGGATGCTGAAAACTAATCCCCTCGCGCTCAATCTGGTTGCGTCCTTCAGATAATACTGTTAATAGTTGATTTGATATTTGGTCGTCTAATAAATTAATTTCATCCACATACAGAACGCCTCGGTTTGCTGTAGCAAGTAACCCAGGCTGGAAAATCGTGTCTCCTTGCTTTACCGACTGTTCTACATCCACAGAACCCAGAAGTCGGTCTTCTGTCACACCCAAAGGAATTTGCACAAAGGGCGCAGGAATGATGTCGGTGGGCACATCTTGAATGTCTTTATCCGCGTACTCTGCCAAAAGTACATCATCCCATTCTTCTGGATGGCTGGGGTCGCAGTTGCTAATGGAACCCTTCACCACTTCAATGGGTGGTATGAGGGCGTGGATAGCACGAGCCATCACAGATTTTGCCGTACCGCGGCGACCTGCGATCGCAACTCCTCCCAAACCAGGATCGACAGATGCTAATAGCAAGGCTAATTTAATTGCTTCTTGACCGACTACGGCTGTTAAGGGAAAGGCAGCGATCGTGGGGTTGATGGTAGGCGCAGGCATTGTTTGCAAAATAGCTAGTCTCGGCTTTTAGCATATCAATTTCTCGCACCTTTAGAATAAGTGTTATGGGAAAGGGGCAATGGTTGTACGTAGGCGTAGCCCGTCGCAGACATTGCGTTCCCACTTTTTGATACTAAGTAGATTTTCAATAAACTTAAATTTATTAATAATATATTATTTAAAATAAAGTAATGCTTTGATACTTATGGTCTGATTCTCTATTGACATTGCCGTTTTCTTTTCTGTCTTACATCTAACTTTTAATTCTTGCCCCCCAAGAGACTGCAAAAGCTTGTGAGTGAAATCACAGTAGCCACATAATTACTGAAATAAACTCAAATATAGGCATAAAATCATACTTCAAATTTATGGCTTTACTCGAGCTAATTTTAATACTAGCTACGGTTACTGGTGTAGTAGATGGTAAGACGATTCGGGTTAAAGATAATACAGGGCACACTGCTACAGTTAGACTAGCCTGTATTGATATACCTGAGACATCTCAACAGCAGTATCGTTTAGCGGCCAAACAGAAACTCGAAAAAATGCTACCATCCCGAACTCCTGTAGTCATCAGGACTGTAGGAGGAGATGAACTTGACCGCACATTTGGTGAAGTGTATGTGGATAATCGCTCGGTCAATCTCCGTTTGGTTGAAGAAGGTTATGCTGTAGTCGATCGCGAATCTCTAAATATCTGTGATGAAACTAAAACGCAATTTTTAATAGCAGAAGCCAATGCTGAAAATAAACGGCTAGGATTATGGCAGCAATTAAATCCTGCTATTACTAAGAAGGTTCCCAGATAATAGATACAGGTTCTATATACATCTGTCGGTTAAAGTAATTACCGCAGTGCGATCGCAAAATTAGAAACAGCGATAGGTGAAATTGAAACGCCTGCGGTATGGGAATTACGAATTTACGGGAAGTTACTACCCCTTCTGTTTAAATGCTTGTGCTGTAAGCAACGCTAATGCAGCCCCGGTAGCGATCGCCCCCCACTGAAGCAAAGGATTTTTATCCAGCACATCGGAAATGCTTGGTATCACTAAATTTTTATAATCTCCGTCCACTCTGTCGTGTTCTGGAACTGGCTGGTAAAGGTTATTTGGTGCATCCTCAGATTTCGCCTCGGAACTATGCTGGAACTGAAAACCGAAGAGTAATAACAGCGAATCTACTAACGATGGCGATATTCGCTGTAGCACATCTAGTAACTTAGCGACATCCCCAACTAAATAGTCACGAGTCGGGTGTTCGGCTGCATAAATGATGGCATCAGCTACCAGCCTGGGATCGTAGTAAGGTGGTATACCTGATGGCTTGACACCTAACCTTGTAAGACCATTATTCCAAAAAGGTGTGTTGATGACTGCTGGCTTGATACTTGTCACACTGATGGGCCATTTTTCGTGTAGCAGTTCCAAGCGCATAGCTTCGATAAAGCCCTCCACTCCGTGCTTAGATGAAGAGTAAGCACTCTGGTATGGAAGCGATCGCCTACCTTCCATTGAAGATACATGGATCAATGCCCCTCGCCCCTCATGCTTGAGATGGGGTAATGCCGCCATTGCACCATATACCTGTCCCATAAGGTTGACATCAATGACACGCTTAAACTCTTCTGGTTTTGTGCGGTCGAAAGTGGCAAAAATACCAACAGCAGGGACATGTACCCATGTATCCAATCGACCGTAAACCTCAACAGTTTTATCAGCGATCGCTTTAACTTGCTCGAATACACTCACATCAGCAACAACAAAAGTTGCCTCACCGCCAAAGTCACGAATTTCTTTAACTAAAGATTCTAATCCTGACTGACTGCGAGCTGAGACAACTACCTTGGCTCCGCGTCTAGCAAATTTGAGCGCTGCTTCACGTCCGATGCCGCTGGCAGCCCCAACGACTGAAACGACTTGCTGATTAATTGGCTTCAGTTCCATAGATAGTACTCCTTTGAGTCTGAATCAAATACAGTTGGGAACATAATCGTAGATAAACCTGCTTCCAAACAGCCAAGAAACAACTCGCTCTTGTTCTGGTAAGCTCCAGGGAAGGGAGGGATGAGCTAAAGCACCCTCAAAACTAAGTCCCTTGCTTTGCACCTAAAGGCGTTTTACTGCTAGCGATCGCTAACTCATCGATAGCCGTAGTCTTGAAAGCTATTTGACAAGGTAATAATTGCCCATATGCGTTCCAGAAATTGCCAAAGACATACAAAAATCAAGCAATTTTTGATTTTGAATTGACCTCGACCACAACAAGCAGGTCATGAACCAGACAACCTATTACTAATATCTAAAATCGCCAGTTAATTTCACTTTGAAGATGAATAGTTTTTTGATTTCCAAAAGATAAATTGATTGAAAGTGCTATTTGATTTCTAACAATTATAGAAACAAATATTTAGTAAATAAATCAACCTATAGAATTATAAATATTATCAAAACATTACTCTGTAAGACTATTGATAAACAACATATTAAGTATGAGAGGATACTGCATTGCAGTCAGTCCACCACTAAGGATGGGAGACGCTACGCTGACGAGCATCAAGGCTCTGCTTTTCCCTCGTTGTAGGCGGAACGCTTTCCCGCAGGGTAGCAACTGGCATGGCTGAGTGACAAGTCATATCAAGTGCGGCTAATTAGTTATAATTCCCGAATCTATGCAGATGAGCAACAAAAAAACCTCCCCTCTGCCTAAAGTGATGGAACGATAAAAATACTAGTCCCCATTCCCTTATTCCTTGTCAACTATTTAGTAGTTTGTGCTTGCGGTTTCTCGACAAGTGTGACATACTCAAGGCTGTAAATACACTATTCCGATAGAATTACAGTAGATTAAAATCTTGGTATAAGGAATCAATCATGCTCAAAGATACTCAAGGACTAGTAGTTACAACAGATTCAGCCAAAGCGATCGCTGCCATTAACCATTTCATCGAGCGATCGCTCGGTTATGGCAAAGATGCAGAAACAGCAATATTGCAAGCAATTACGGCAGATCCAACTTGTGCATTAGCTCATGCTTATGCGGGTGCTTATTATCTGACCCAAGAAAGTAACAAAGCTTGGCAGCAAGCACAACCATATCTGCAAGCAGCACAACAGTATTTAGCAAAGATTACTAACAGAGAACAGTTATATGTGCAGGCAATTTTAGCTTGGGCAAATAAAGAGATTGATGTAGCGATCGCGTTTCATGAAGAAATTACTAACCTATTTCCCCACGATTTAATTTCCGTTCAGCAAGGACAGTATCACTATTTTTATACAGGTAATCAAGAAAAATTACTAGAAATTGCCCAAAAAGTTTTATCTAGCAACTCAGAACAACATTATTTATACGGCATGGTGGCATTTGGTTTAGAACAATGTCACCAACTCAAAGCAGCAGAAAAGATGGCTCGTATTGCGATCGCACTCAATAGATACGATCCTTGGGCGCATCATGCGATCGCTCATGTCATGGAAACTCAAGGAAGAGTCGATGAAGGCATAGCTTGGATGGAGAGTTTTGCAGATACCTGGGAAAACTGCAACTCTATGCTCTACACACATAACTGGTGGCACATTGCACTGTATTATCTGGAACTGGGAAACTATCAGAAAGTTCTTTCACTCTACGATACTCACATTTGGGAACGTGCCAATAAACAATCTCCCAAAGACCAAGTAGGAGCAATTTCACTATTATTGCGGCTGGAATTACGCGGGGTAGATGTGGGGAACCGTTGGCAAGGCATCAGTCCTTATCTTTACAGTCGTATTGATGAACACGCTTTACCATTCCAGGATTTGCATTATGTCTATGCCCTTGCCAAAGCTGGACTGCATGAGTGGGTAAACGAGATGCTTCAGAGTATGCAACATCATGCCTTAAGTATCAATCCTTTTCTGCGACGGAGTTGGTTGGAGGTAGCAATTCCCGCAGCCAGAGGAATGGTAGCTCATGCCAAAGGTGATTTCAACACAACTGTTGCGGAACTCAAACCTGTTTTGTCACGCTTGCATGAAGTGGGTGGTAGTCATGCACAGCGAGTCTTATTTGGGCAAGTTTATCAAGATGCAGTGTTGTTGGCACAAAAACAGAATCAGATTTATGGCATGACTGCCTAATTTGAATACGATCTTTTATTTATACACATTACTACGATTGGCTATCAAAAGAATTGTAATAATTTTCTCTGTATCATGCACTCGATCGACGACTCGCCAATCACCAATTCGATAACGAAAAAGTCCCGCCAAATCGCCTGTAAGCCACTTAATATTTATCTCTATATCTGCTTGCTGATTTCAGGTTACACAGATAATGATTGCGATCGCAATTAGGTAGGTATTTTCTGCGATGTACTTTTAGAAGCTATATCCCATTCGTAAATATGCTGGATTCTGTATCAAGATAAGTTTACAAAAGAGCGATCGCGGTAAATCTTGTTTAGTATCTGATAATTTTCTAATTTTACTGCTGCAAAACGCCTGACTCCAAACTTTTCCATAACTCTTTGCAATTCTGCATCTGGTTGGAGTAGAGCTAACTGCATTTGTTGAATTAAAGATATGCCTAAACGCTGTGCAACTACCAATGGTGGCATAGGAGAAGGTCCCAAAACTTCCACCACACGCAAATGCTGTGATAATTCAGGAAAATCTTTTAATTCCTGTTCCAATACCACACTGTCAATTGCTGCACAATCTGCCAATCCCTCAACTACCCAGCGAATTGAACGCTGATGAAAGCCTGATTGTATCGTTTTCCCAAAAAAATTATGAGGGTATGTTTCCTGAATTAAGCGGTGGCAAAGTAAATTATAACCACTGTTAGAACCAAGGTCGTTATAGCAAAATGTTTTCCCTAATAAATCTGCAAACTTTTTAATATTACTATCTGCATTGACAATTACATCTGCATAGTAAATAGGGCAATTACCATACCGAGATGATTGTAATACAGGGGCTACCAATGTCTGCAATTGGTTGGAAATTATTTGACTATAGCGAACTAGTGGTAATCCACAAATAAAAGCTAGATCTAGTTGGTCTTGAAATAACAGAGGGTCTTCTAAGGGGTCGCATTCACCTTGCTCTAGTTGGGTTTCTATTCCTAAAACACGACCTAAATAAGCTGCGATCGCTTGATAGAATCCCAACCCATTGGGAGCTAGGTAAGATATAATTCGCAACCCTTTATATCTAGTCATTTTTGTTCTACAACGGTGTGATGCTGAAAAACTTGAGTTAACTTCTTCCCAGACCAATGGAGATATAAAAAGCCCAGACTAGCAAAAGTCAGCAGCATAATTCCAAAAACCGTTGTATAGGCTTTAGTGTGCCACAAGAATCGCTTTAACAAAGCTGTAACTATTTGTGATATCTTCCACAAAAAATGAGGATTTACTTTTTCAGTGTTTTGGATACTGATGTGCTGGGCTAATGCCATTTCGATTTTTCTCCTCAACCCAAGAAAATAAAAAACGGTAATTCGATAGATTTAGTGTAGATTATACACCATATCATCACAGCTGTTTCAAAACTAAAAAGCGATTTTTGGCAGGTAAACACTCAAAGATGGTTGAGACTATTGGCTGATTTTTCAACTCTTCCCTGCTAGTGTCGTTAAAAACTTGTTACATTTTGGTTGGAGAAAAAATCAAAATAATTGTTGACTGTTCCCACCATGTCCAACAGCATTCTCAAGTCAGAGGATTCTCCTCTTGCAGTCACATCTCAAACCCAAGTCACAGAAGATATCCCTGCTGGTGGCATCGACCCAGATTGCTTTGATTGGCACGAGGTTTGGTATCCTGTCCACTATATTGAGGATTTAGATAAATCTCAGCCAACTCGTTTCACTTTGCTAGAGCAGGATATTGTGCTGTGGTGGGACAACAAAGAACAGATGTGGCGAGCATTTGTAGATCGATGCCCACATCGGTTAGCACCGCTTTCGGAAGGGAGAATAAACGAAGCCGGATTGCTCGAATGTCCTTATCATGGCTGGGCGTTTTCAGGAACGGGAAAATGCGATCGCATTCCGCAACAAGAGGAGGGAGGAAAAGCAGAAGTTTCTCAACGTGCCTGCGTGACTTCACTACCTACCACAGTTCGCCAAGGGCTATTATTTGTTTATGCTGGTTCTTCAGAGAATGCAGCTAAAACTAAAGTTCCTATTGTTGACATCTTGGATGAAGAAAAAGACGCTTGGATTTGCCTTAATACCTTTAGAGACTTACCCTATGATGCCCTGACGTTGATGGAAAACGTCCTCGATTCTAGTCACATTCCTTACACCCACCATGGTACTGTCGGCAATCGGGCTAACGTCTCCACTGTAGAATTGGAGATTGTGGAATCAGGAAAGTGGGGATTTAAAGGAACTTGGGCAGCAGGCCCCCGCAAAGGAACTCTAGGAAAGCAGGATACTATCTTTATTGCTCCTGGGCTGATGTGGCATGACCTCACTTCTAAACAGTTTGGTAGAACATTAACGGTAGTCTATGCTACTCCCATTCGCAAGGGAGAATGTCGGCTATTTGCTCGCTTTCCTTTCAAGTTCAACTCAAAATTACCAGGACTGTTTCTGAAGCTGACACCGCGTTGGTACTCACACATCGGGCAAAATAGCGTACTAGAAGATGACCAGATTTTCCTGCATCATCAAGAACGGTATTTAGAACAACGCGGTGGTAGTGCCAACTTTACCAAAGCATTTTATTTGCCAACCAAAGCAGATATGTTTGTATTCCAGTTGCGTTCTTGGGTGAACCAATATAGTATCGATCCTTTTTCAGGAAGGACTCTACCACCACCATTGCCGAAGGAAGCTCTACTAGATAGATATCATTCCCACACGAAAAAATGCGCCAGTTGTAGCACTGCACTGATTAACCTGCAACGGTTGCAGCTGGGAATAGCAGCGGTGACAGCGTTAGCTTGGGTGCTGCTTCCCTTACTGACGCTCATTTATGAGGTAGATACGATCGCCATTAGCTTTGCGATCTTGGCTGTTATTAGCGGCGCTGGCATTTGGTTTGGTTTAGGCAAGTTGGAGCGACGATTTTATCAAGGACGCTCAGTTCCGCCCAGAAATTTTCCTGAGAAAATTCAGTAACAGTACATAGCAGCATTTGAGTAGCTAGGGCAAGATATTGGCATTTCTCGGCTGCTTGGGAATCTAAACCTTACCAAGGATCTGATATGGCAAAGGTAATTCTTCACCACGAGCAAACTTAGCAGCTCCCAGGTTAAAGTCTTTTGCAAGCAATAGCCATAATGTGAGCGCCGATCCCCAATACAGAGGGTTCGGTTTCTAGCCAACGGATGGCTTTTAGCAGGCGATCGCGACGACCTTGCTCATTCCAGTTTGACTCGAAGTTTTGTAGTAACCAGCCAGGGCCTTCAATAGATAAGATTTGTTCAAAATGTAAACCAGCTTCTTTAATTTCTGCTTTGAGTTCTTCAGGATGATGTAAGAAGGCTGTTGTGAAGTAGGCAGGATGGTTGTTAGGGTTGCGGTGTTGACCATCAATTAAATCCTGCTGCACAATGCTTACAAACTCTGGGTCATCTAGATATCCTGAAAATAATCCATCTAAAGTTGAAGCAAAGCGAGAAATTCCCACAGCGAAGGCAAGACCTCCCGTTTTTAAAATACGATGAGCTTCACGCAAAGCAACTATCCGCTCTGTGCGCTCGGTTAGGTGATACAAAGGTCCAAGTAAAAGCACAGCATCAACACTATTATTGGCTCGATTTAGTTGACGAGCATCTCCAATTGCCAAACTAGCCAGAGGATAACTTGGTTGCGCTTGAGAAAAACTGCGGGCTTGTTCTATATGCAAGGGAACCGCATCAATCAGATGGACTTCATAGCCTTGCTGGGCCAGCCAACAAGAATAGACACCAGAACCGCCACCAATATCAAATATCACTGCTGGCGGAGGAGGCAAGTAACGGCTGAGAATTTCTTGGGTGCGGACTAATTCCAACTGTCCTGTACCTTTTGATAACCGCTCTTGCTCTCTTCCACTGGCATAATGGCTCAATGCCTCATTTGAAAGCAGGTTGTGTAAATCAGATAAATCTGACATCTTGTTTATTGATTACAAAGGCTAAATGTCTAGACTGAAGTTGCTGAGAAAATGCCAGCGATCGCCAGAATCTTTACAATATTAAATAGATTAAAGATGTATACCAAAGAACAGAGTTAGAAGCAATGGTACTATTTGGATTTGGCAAAAAGCAGGTTATGCCCACTCCTCAAGAAGCTCTACCAGGACGGGCTGAGTCTATGTCAGTACCCGCTCATCACTATGTCAACAAGAATCCGCTGAAACCTCCTTATCCCGACGGATTAGAGAAAGCATTGTTTGGCTTGGGCTGTTTTTGGGGTGCAGAACGCAAATTCTGGCAACTTCCAGGAGTTTACACCACCGCAGTAGGTTATGCCGCTGGGTTCACACCCAACCCCACCTATGAAGAGGTGTGTAGTGGACGGACTGGTCACAATGAAGTGGTCTTAGTCGTGTTTGATCCCCAAGTAATTAGTTATTCGGAATTACTCAAAGTTTTCTGGGAAAGCCACAACCCCACCCAAGGGATGCGCCAAGGTAATGACGCTGGCACACAGTACCGTTCGGGAATTTATGTATATTCTGAAAATCAAAAGCAGCAAGCAGAGGCATCACGAGATGCTTATCAGCAAGCTCTCAATAGCGCAGGTTATGGAAAGATCACAACAGAAATTTTAGATGCGCCTGAGTTTTACTACGCAGAAGGCTACCATCAGCAGTACCTAGCCAAGAACCCCAACGGTTATTGTGGGTTAGGCGGGACAAATGTTGCTTGTCCTGTAGGCGTAGTTGAATCGCCGATGAATGGGTAAGAGATAGGAGAGCAGGGGAAGCAAAGGGAGATGAAGAAGACGTGGGGACAAGAGAATAACCTTCTGCTTTCTGCCTTCTGCCTTCTGCCTTCTGCCTTCTGCCTTCTGCCTTCTGCCTCCTTACAACACAGCTTTGAGCAAAGCGATCGCCCCGACCCACAACATAATACTAATAGGCGCACCAATTAGAATACCTGCCAACGCCCAGCCTCTTTGATGGGTTTTGAAGTGTTCAATACTGCGCCAGCGTCTGCTTTTCCAAGCCCATTCATTACCCTTGGCACCAAGGGCGATCGCCATTACCCAACCAACTTGTGGTACAAAACAAAACAACCCATACCACACTTGATTAGTCCACAACCACAACCAAGGCAGTAGAAATGCGCCCCAATTCCATCCCAAAATTTCTTCGGGGACGGGTTCTGCAAGATTGTTTATACCGCAACCAGAATTGTTAATAAATATCTTACTTATAGGTTTGACAACCAGACCAGACTTGAGAGCATCTAGAGCTTGACGGGCACTAGCAAAACGTTTCTCTGGTGCAGGTTCTGTCAACTTGTGTAACCATCTGACAAAACCAGGACTGAGGTTAACTCGGTCAGCAAATTGCAACCGCAAATCTTGCTGGGGTAATTCACAAGGGGGAACGCCGGTTAACAAATGAATCAAAGTTGCTCCTAGTGCATAAAGATCCGACGCTGGAACTGCTCGACCACCAAATTGTTCCATCGGCGCATAACCATAAGTACCCACAATAGTAAAAGTAACGCCCTCTTTGGCGGCTTTATCTTGAACTGCACCAAAATCTACCAAATAAATCCGATTATCTTCACCCCAGATTAAATTACTCGGCTTGATATCCCGGTGTAATACACCCGGATTCAGTTCGTGCAGATATGTGAGAATTTTTAAAACCTCAACAGCAATTTTCTTAGCTCGCTTTTCTGTTACCCTTGCGCCAACAGTTAGTTTTTCCTTCAGTGACTCACCAGGAATATATTCTTGCACTAGACCAAACCAGAGTGTGCGGTCATCAATACAAAAATAATCAAGATACTGAGGAATGCGGGGATGGTGTAGCTGTTTGAGAATCTGTGCTTCCCGTTCAAAAAGTTTAAGGTCATCCCACTGAATAGTACCGCCAAAGGCAAGAAGTTTAACCACAACTGTTGATTTTTCCGCATTCGAGGCTTGTAAATCTTTCGCTAGCCAAGTTTGACGAATTCCATTATTGCCGAGTTGGCACTGGATTTGATAACGGTCTTGTAATAACTGTTCTGCTTGCAGCATCTGACACCTGCTGGCAATTTACGCTAAGGTGATTCCCCTACTTATTCCAGGATAATCACTATCAAGAGGATTGGGGGAGCAGGGGAGGCAGTGCGTTGCGCGGGTTCCCCGCGTTGTAGCAACTGCCGTGAAGCAGGGGAGAACTAATGACTCCTCAGCTCGCAGACTATTGAGAATATAAGAGCCAAAATCTGGTAAATTAACTTCTGCCATCTGCCCTGTGCCCTCTGCCCTCTGCCTTTCTTCAGTCAAGAATTCACTTTACAGATATTGTGATATCTGACCCATTTGGAGATTTTCAGGTGTTTTAGCAACTACTAACTTGGAGTAATTAAAATTATGAAACCATTTCTTTTTGTAACTGACCTGGATAACACTCTCGTCGGTAATGACAAAGCTTTAACAGAACTCAACCAATTGCTGAGTCAACATCGCCAAGAGTATGGCACTAAAATTGTTTATGCCACTGGGCGATCGCCTGTTCTTTACCGAGAACTCCAAGTAGAAAAAAATCTTTTGCAACCTGATGCTCTCGTCCTGTCGGTGGGGACAGAAATTTATCTTGATGGTCATGAAAATCCCGATTCCGGTTGGTCAGAAATCCTCTCTCCGGGGTGGGATCGGGAGCTTGTATTATCGATAACTAAGTCTTTTCCTGAATTAGCACCGCAACCAGACTCGGAACAACGCGCCTTTAAACTCAGTTTTTTCCTGCATCAAGAAGTAGCGGCTAATATTCTACCGCAACTTGAGTCCAAGCTGGAAAAATGTGAATTAAATGTAAAGTTAATTTATAGTAGCGGAATAGACCTTGACATTGTACCCCTTACCAGCGATAAAGGTCAAGCAATGCAATTTCTGCGCCAAAAGTGGAAATTTGCAGCAGAACAGACTGTTGTTTGCGGTGATTCAGGTAATGATATTGCTTTATTTGCTGTAGGCAACGAAAGGGGAATCATAGTAGGGAATGCTCGACAAGAGTTACTCCAGTGGCACAACGAGTATCCCGCTGACCATCGTTACCTAGCACAAGATTTTTGTGCGGGTGGAATTCTGGAAGGATTAAAATATTTTGGTTTCTTAGAATGATTAGCTATCTCAAAGGAATCGTCGCAGGTATTCAAACAATTAGCGGTAATCGCGTTGTTTTGACTCTAGAAGTGAATGGATTGGGGTATGATTTGCAAGTTCCGCAAAAATTAGCACAGCAGTTGCCAGATTCAGGGGGAGTGGCGCAAATTTTTACCCATTTTCAAATTCGTGACGAAGTGCCATTACTATATGGCTTTGCTTCGCCAGCAGAACGCGATTTATTTCGCCATTTATTGACTGTTAGTGGTATTGGTGCAGCTTTAGCGATCGCCCTCTTGGACACTTTGGAATTACCAGATTTAGTCCAAGCAATTATTGCCGCCAATATCCAAGTCTTAATTCAAGCCCCAGGTGTTGGCAAGAAAACCGCAGAACGCATCTGTTTAGAATTGAAAAGCAAGTTAATCGAGTGGCGCAAATCAGCAGGCTTCTTTGTCGCTACAGGCGGGCCAGCACCCGGAATTCTCGAAGAAGTGCAAATGACTCTCTTTGCCTTGGGATATACTGCCCATGAAGTCAGTCACGCCTTGCATGTAGTCAGCGAAGACATCGGATTGCCGAAAGATGCCTATGTGGAAGACTGGATCAAACAAGCGATCGCTCATCTCAGCAGCGAACAAGTTGGTTAATAATCAGTTGTCAGTTGCCAGTTGTCAATAATTAATAGTTATTAGTTATTAGTCATTTATAATTCTTCTCCCCCTGCTCCCCCTGCTCCCCCTGCTCCCCCTGCCCTCCTGCCTCCCATGACTGACCCTTATGCTTGGATAAAAGAATCTCTGGCAACTATTCATCGGGCAGACTGGTATCGCTCAGTACAAACAATCCACGGTCAACCGGGTGCAATTGTACTTCTAGCTGGGCAAGAAGTTATTAATTTTGCCAGTAATGACTATCTGGGATTGGCTGGAGATGAGCGTTTGATAAAGGCGGCGATCGCTGCTATTCAAGAATATGGTACTGGTAGTACTGGCTCTAGATTACTAAGCGGGCATCGGGAATTACATAGGGAGTTAGAGACTGCGATCGCATCTCTAAAGCAAACAGAAGATGCGGTGGTATTTAGTTCCGGGTATCTAGCGAATTTGGGTGCAATTACCGCCTTAGTGGGTAAGCGGGATTTAATTTTATCTGACCAGTACAACCATTCAAGTCTGAAAAACGGGGCGATTCTCAGCGGTGCAGCAGTCATTGAATATCCCCATTGTGATGTTGCAGCACTAAAAACTCAGTTGAGTCAGCAGCGACAGAACTACCGACGCTGTTTGATTATGACCGATAGCATTTTCAGCATGGATGGCGATTTGTGTCCTTTATTGACACTGTTGGATCTAGCTGATGAGTTTAGCTGTATGCTGCTAGTTGATGAAGCTCATGCCACTGGGGTACTGGGCAAAACTGGTGCAGGATGTGTCGAACATTTTGGATGTACGGGAAGGCAGTTAATTCAAATTGGCACTTTGAGTAAAGCCTTGGGTAGTTTAGGTGGGTACGTGGCGGGAAGCGCCTCCTTAATTGAATTTTTGCGGAATCGCGCACCCACTTGGATCTACACAACCGGACTGTCTCCTGCTGATACAGCGGCGGCGTTAGCAGCAATCAATATAGTGCAACAAGAACCACAACGGCGCGTGCAATTGTGGCGGAATGTAGATTACTTGAAAAAGTTACTGCAACAGCAGCTACCAAACCTAAAATTGCTACCCTCAGAATCACCCATACTCTGTTTTCAATTGCCAAGTGCATCCGAGGCGCTGCAAGTTGGAAAGCAACTCAGACAAGCTGGCATTTTTGCCCCAGCAATTCGTCCCCCCACAGTTCCCACAAGTAGGCTAAGAATATCTTTAATGGCAACTCATGAACTAAAGCATATCGATAAATTAATAGCAGAACTGAACAACATCAGCAAATAACAACTATAAATCATTCTTGGTGCTTTATCCTTTCTCTGCTTAGATTTCATCTATAAGTGTTTCTCTAAATTAGAATTAATACATTGGTTTAAATTCATTAATTTACTAAATAAAATAATGCTGTAAATGTACTATCTATTCATCTAAAATTTTTAATTCAATGTTAAATACTTGATGCCAAGATACCAGCTTAATAAAAAATTAGCCTCTAGCAAAAGTATTTTTAAAATTAGATGAAAATCTATCTGGAGATAAATTACTAAAATTTACGAACTAGCTTAAGGTATGATCAATCCCCTTGAAAAGTATTGGTTGTTCCAAAACATTTTCATATTTATTTTTCATGTCTTATATTAATTATTCTCAATTACGGAGTTATGGTTGCGATGTATTAATTATTGCAACAACATTGGCACTAATGCTGATACTAGACCCGTGGCTGAACATCAGCAGAACTCCTTTGTTGCCGTTTTTTAGTGCTGTAATTGTGAGTGCTTGGTATGGGGGTTTGAAGTCAGGTGTTTTAGCAACTTTCTTATCTGTTCTACTGAGCGATTACTTTTTTCTTGCCCCAACGTATAGCTTAAATTTTGACCCACCTGATGCTGTGCGAGTTGGGTTGTTTGTTATGCAAGGATTGCTCTTAAGTGTCCTATTTGAGGGATTGAGAACCACTAAACAACAGACTGAGGTGAATCTACAGAAGCTGAAAGTGAGTGAGGAACAATTTCGATTAGCATTAAGTAGTTTACATATCGTCATCTTTCAGCAAGATCGAGATTTGCGCTATCGGTGGATTCATAATCATCAAAGTAAAGAAACTAGCGAGGAAATCATAGGCAAATCTGACTATGAATTATTCCCTGCCTCAATAGCAGAGCAATTGACGACAATAAAGCGGCGGGTAGTGGAAAGTGGTGTTTCAAACCGTGAAGAGGTTCGGGTAACGGTAAGTGGAGAGACCCGTTACTATGACTTATTGGTTAAACCACTCAAGGATGCAGAAAATAGCATTCAGGGCATTACCTGTGCAGCTGTGAATATTAGCGAACGGCGAGTTGTGCAGCGCGATCGCCAGCAGACAGAATTAGAAAACACCAAACTATATCAAGAACTCCAACAAAAAGATGAATTTCTGGCTTTACTAAATGCTTGGCTGGCCAGTTCACCTTTAGCAGGTACCTTAGAAACTACTTTAGATCGAGGAGCTTTCTTTGTTCTCGACATCACAGCACGCAAGCAAGCTGAGGAAGCACTCCGCTATATCGCCCAAATTAGTAATACCCTCTCCACATCCCTAGATTACGAAGAAACCTTAAAACAGATTGCCAAAATCTCAGTTCCCCAGCTAGCTGATTGGTGTAGTGTCGAGATTTTGAACGAAGATGGTTCAATTCGCTGTCTCAGCATTGCCCACGCAGACCCAGCAAAAGCTGAGTTAGCGCGTCAACTTCAGCAGTATGCACCAGACCCCAAGGGTGCAACTCCAGTTGCTAGGGTACTGCAAACTAAGCAAAGCGAATTAATCCCAGCAGTATCTGACTCGTTACTAATGGCGATTACTCAAAATAACGAACACTTACAAGTTGTTCGACAGATGGGGATCGAGTCTGCGATGATTGTGCCGTTAGTAACACGAGGACAAGTACTTGGCAGCATCACGTTTGTCATCGCCCAATCCGCTCGTCGTTACGATGAATGTGACCTAGCTTTAGCAAAAGATATTGCCCAACGTGCTGCTTTGGCAATTGAAAATGCCCGACTTTATCAAGACATCCATCAGACCCTACTGCATTATGCCGAATCGCTATTTCTTTTAGATGCGCTGTTAGCAGCGGCTCCTGTCGCTGTCTGCTTCCTAGATCGAGAACTACGATATATTCGGATTAATCAGGTATTTGCTAATATTAACGGTTTGAGCATAGAAGAGCATCTAGGACGCAAATTTCAGGAAGTCCTACCAAAGATGAAGGCTGAGTTTGAACCACAGTTGCAGCGTGTTTTGGATACGGGAGAACCTCTGCTGAATGTGGAAATCAGCGGTGAGACACGGGAGCAACCCAGACGTTATGGTTACTGGCTGGGTAACTATTACCCTGTCTGCGATGCAGTGGGGGAAACGGTAGGAGTTGGGATTATTTTGGTAGACGTAACAGCAGCAAAGCAGGCGGAAATTGCCTTACGCGAAAGCGAAGAAAGATTCCGGGCGATGTTCGACCAGGCAGCCGTAGGCATTGCCCAAGTAGCATTAGATGGGCGATTCCTTCAGATTAATCCTGCTCTATGTGAGATTACTGGCTACAGCCATGAAGAATTAATCCAAATGAACTGTGAGGAAATTACTCACCCCGAGGACTTGGAAGCTGATTCGGTGCAAGCTCAGCGAGTATTAGCAAAGGAAATTAATGGTTATTCTTTAGAAAAGCGCTACATCCGCAAAGATGGTTCCATCGTTTGGGTAAACCTAACTGCATCAGTGGTGTGTGATGCTAACGCACAGCTGAAGTATATTTTAGGCATTATTGAAGATATCAGCGAACGGCAAGCCGCGCAGCGCGAACGCAAACGAGCAGAAGCAGCGCAACAATTTTTAGTCGAAACCAGCGCCCTACTGGCTGCCTCTTTGGATTATAAAATCACCCTAGCTAGTGTCGCGAATATGGCAGTTCCGACCTTAGCTGACTGGTGTATTGTAGATATTTTTAGGGAAGATAGCTCAATTCAACAAATTGCGATCGCCACTGCCGATCCGGCAAAACGGCATATCTTACTCAAATTACGAGAGCGTTTTCCATCTTTAGTCGGCGGAAAACATCCTTTTTTGCAGAAGTTACGGCAGGGAAAATCGGTTTTTTATTCCGATTTAGACTCTATTGTTGTAGACAGCCAAGAAGCGGAATATTTTCAGCAACTAGGCAGCCTAGGGATTGCTTCTTTAATGGTGATTCCACTCCGCTCTCGCGGACAAGTATTCGGAGCAATTTCTTTTGTCACAGTTGATTCAGGTCGTCACTACGAGCAGGTAGACTTAGCCTTAGCAGAGGATATTGCTCGGCGTGCTGCGACAGCGATTGACAACGCCAGACTCTACCAAGAAGCTCAAAAAGCAAAACAGGCAGCCGAGCAAGCTGTCAATCGCACGGTACTTTTACAAAAAATCACCGCTGCCCTGAGTGAAGCCTTAACTCCTCAGCAGGTAGCTGACGTGGTTGTTAACAAAGGAATTGCTGCCTTGAAAGCCAAAGCTGGTTCTGTTGTCTTATTAACTGGCACTGACCTGAAAGTTTTACAAATAATGGGCTATCCGCAATCGGTTATAGATACCTGGGTAAGTTTCCCGATAACTACTGCTGTACCGCTTGCAGAAACAGTCAGAATTAAACAACCTATTTTTTTAGAAAATGTCGCAGCCTTAACTACTAGGTATCCCAACCTAGCTGATACTATAGCTAAAACTGGGAATAATGCTTGGGTTTCTATCCCACTGATCCTAGAGGGACAAGCGATTGGGGCACTGGGATTAAGCTTTGCTACTGCCCAAACATTTAACGAACAAGACCGGAGATTCATGTTAACTCTAGGTCAGCAGTGTGCCCAAGCGATCGCCCGCGCTCAACTTTACGAAGCAGAACAAACTGCACGGGCAGAAGCTGAGACAGCTAACCGAATTAAAGATGAATTCCTCGCCATCCTTTCCCATGAGTTAAGAACTCCCCTCAATCCTATCTTGGGGTGGGCAAAGTTACTCCGAACCCGCAAGTTTGATGAAGCTGCAAGAGTCCGGGCTTTGGAAACAATTGAGCGCAATGCCAAGTTACAAACTCAACTAATTGACGACCTGTTAGATGTTTCGCGGATTTTACGAGGTAAGCTGAGTCTGAATATTGGTGAAGTGGATTTGAGAACGACGATCGCGGCAGCTCTAGAAACGGTGAGTTTAGCAGCAGAAGCTAAGTCAATTCAAATTCACACAGTACTCAGCAATGATATCGGCCAAGTCATGGGCGATAGCGATCGCTTGCAACAGGTAATCTGGAATTTGCTATCGAATGCTGTGAAGTTCACACCCACAGGGGGACGGATAGAGGTGCAATTGTCGGTGGACAGTGGTCAGTGGTCAGTGGTCAGTGGTCAGTGGTCAACAACAACAAATAACCAACAACTAACAACTGACAATTATGTCCAAATCCAAGTCATTGATACAGGTAAGGGAATTAGCCCGGAATTTTTGCCTTATGTCTTTGATTACTTCCGTCAAGCAGATGCCAAGACAACCAGGGTATTTGGCGGACTGGGGCTGGGGCTGGCAATTGTACGTCATCTGGTGGAACTTCACGGCGGTACGGTTCACGCAGAGAGTCCCGGAGAAGGACAAGGAGCAACTTTTACAATTAAGCTACCGTTACACAAAAGTGCTGAGTACCGGGTGCTGAGTGCTGAGTCTGCTCAATTAGAAATCACTGACGAAGCAATACTTTCTGGAGTGCAAATTCTGCTAGTTGACGATCAGGCTGATGTGCGGGAGTTTTTTAGTTTTGCACTCGAACAGTATGGGGCGACTGTAACAGCAGTGGCATCGGCAAGTGAGGTATTAGAAGCATTAGCTCAGTCAAAGCCAGATATTTTGTTAAGCGATATTGGAATGCCGATGATGGATGGCTATATGTTGCTGCGCGAAGTGAGAAAATTGCCACCAGAGCAAAACGGGCAAATTCCTGCGATCGCTTTGACAGCTTATGCCGGAGAAATTGACTACAATCGGGCACTAGCAGCAGGTTTTCAAAAGCACATCCCTAAACCTGCCGATCCAGTTGAGTTAGCTACTGCGATCGTCAATCTCATCGGACATAATAACAGTATTAATACTGAAGCGATCGATTAAAAAAGCTTAGAGGAAGAAACAGTTCCACCAATCTAAAGCAAAGATATTTAAAGCTTATAAATTGACCCATTGTGGGCTAACCACTGTTTGCACTCTTGATAGTCAAGGACAATCCGTTTGACTCTATCCGAAAACGCACTGTTTTTTGCTAAGTCGGTTTTACATTGTTAATGCATCAACTTACATTGCCAATGCATCGGGTTACATTGTTAATGCATCAACTTACATTGTCAATGCATCAACTTACATTGCTAATGCATTGGGTTACATTGTTAATGTATCAGCTTACATTCTTAATGCATCGACTGACATTATTAATGTATCGGCTTACTTAGTTTTATCTTTAAAATCCAGAATTAAGTAGAACGGTGCAAATAAACAGAACTATATTACGAAAAGTAAACTTAACTAAAACTTTCTTTCCTTCTGCCATCTGCCATCTGCCCTCTGCCTTATCTTAATGATAAATATTCACGCCGACCTTCTTAATACTTTTGTTTGTGAAAAAATCTGTATCAAAGTTTTGCTCGAAAAAGCGACAACGCTTTGAACCTCCTTATTTTTGTGTTTTAAATAACGCTTTCAGCCTTAACCTTTGATGGCAACGATGCGAATTCGTCGATAGCCGACTGTCCAAGTACCCTTGTGATAAAGTGTCGGCTTCAGGTATTCCTCGATCGCGCGAGTTACTTGTGTTTGTTGTTCAGCAGATAGTCCTACTAAGAAAGTACCTGCAAACATTTGCATCCAGTTTGCTATACCTGCTTCTCCCTCTGCTAAAGGAGTGGGGCGGTCAAACAGGATGGCATAAGTAACATCAAAGCCTTGCTTTTCTAGAAGAGTGGCATACTCACCAATACTAGGAAAATACCAGGGATTTAGTCCTTCTGTAGGGATATTAAATGCTGCCAAAGCATTGTACAAAGCTTGAAGAATCGC
The DNA here is from genome assembly GCA_003326215.1 of Nostoc minutum NIES-26. Taxonomy (GTDB): domain Bacteria; phylum Cyanobacteriota; class Cyanobacteriia; order Cyanobacteriales; family Nostocaceae; genus Dendronalium; species Dendronalium minutum. Next base: position 23,197 of record LXQD01000215.1, read on the forward strand.
CTGTATATTTCCCTTGCCACCAAACTCGGCTATAAAACGCCCTCCTGATTTTAATGCCTGATGTACGCAAGCGATCGCTGCATCTGCTTCTTTTACCCAATGCAAAGCAGCATTAGAAAATACAGCATCTATTGGTTCTTTTACTTGAAAGTTCCGGGCATCAGCAACCTCAAAACGCAAATGGGGATAGTTTTGTCTAGCTTTCTCAATCATTGCAGGTGCGCTATCAATTCCTAGGACTTCAGCTCCTGTCAAAGCTATTTTTTCTGTGAGTTGCCCAGTACCACAACCGAGATCCAAAATTGATTCTCCTGGTTTGGGGTTGAGTAATTTCAGCAAGTCTTCGCCATATTGCCACACGAAGGCGTGTTTATTTTCATAAAGATTACTATCCCAATCATTATTGGGTATCAAAAGATTATTCATAGAGGGTGAAATTACAGGATGTTGGTTTGCCGATCTTCAACCACGCGCTTTAGGTCGATGACTGCCTAACCATTACAATAAAAAAGATTTTTAATCATGTCCAATATATTTTTCTATCTTAACTAATATCTAAAAGATATGAATTTAACTCAGAGATGGAATTACGACACCTACGCTATTTTGTAACTTTGGCAGAAGAATTACACTTTGGACGGGCAGCAGAACGATTACATATTGCCCAACCTCCTCTAAGTCAGCAAATTCGGCAACTAGAGAAGGAATTGGGTTTTGAACTGTTTTATCGCACAAAACGAAATGTGCAGTTAACAGAGGCAGGGCAAGTGTTTCTGAGTGAAGTGCAGCAAATTCTCAAGCAATTACAACAGGCAATCCAAGTCGGACAACAAACTAGTAGAGGCGAAGTCGGACAGTTGGTAATTGGCTTTGTCAGTTCGGCAGCGTATAATGTTATGCCAACTATTCTGCAAACTTTTCGTAGTTGCATCCCTGGCGTAAGCTTAGAGTTACATGAACTGACTACAGACCAGCAATTAGATTGTTTGCGGCAAGGTCGAATAGATGTAGGATTCTTGCGTCCGCCTGTGGAGGACAATACATTTAGTTGGGAGAAAATTTTTCAAGAGTCGCTGATAATAGCACTTCCTGAAACACATCCACTAGCAAATCAATCTGATGTTTGTTTGCGATCGCTTGCTACTGAACCGTTTATTTTATTTCCCAGAATATTAGCGCCTGGACTGTACGACTTAATTATCAGTCTCTGCCAGCAAACAGGATTTAGCCCTACGGTTACTCAAGAAGCCATCCAGATGCAAACGATTGTTAGTTTAGTCGCAGCCGATATGGGTGTAGCGATCGTGCCTGCATCTTTGCAAAACTTGCAACGGACTGGAGTAGTTTATAAAAATATTCAGGAAGCTAGCTTAGTCAAAGATGTTAGTGCAGCGATCGCGATGATTTGGCGACGAAACGAAAAATCCCCGACTGTGCAGGGATTCCTAGAGATAGTTAGACAAGTTGCAAAGCAATTATGAGAGTTTCTGCCCCCAGGTTTTACAGGAAGCAGGCGCAAGTGTTATTTGCTAAACTCTGAATCATTATTAGGAGTAAGTGTGATGTTTCAAGCCTCACCAAAAACAATCGCATTTGAAGAATTCCTAAATTGGAAACCAGACGGCGGACTATGAACTACATGATGGCGTAATTTTTGAAATGCAGCCAGTAGCGATCGCAATAAAATCAGTTATGACCGCAATGCAGACACACCCAAAGGGCCGCGAGTTACGCCTAATTGATTTTGCAGCTTTAACTCTCGCCACAGTTGCGAACCTGTAATCTCGCCTTGCAATAATTGGCGGTAGTGATGTATTGTTTTTTGCACTTGGTCTGGGGTTTCATTCACAAATTCGATGCGGAAGTGACGCAATCCCAATTCTAGAAGACGTTGTACGTACTCGGCTCCAGTTTGGGCAGTACCATTAAATACAGTGTTCCGACAACCAGCATCTGCTTGCAGGACGTGTTCGCTACCGACGCGATCGCGTAACTTTACTTCATACTTTTCACAAGGTCGTCCGCAGTTGCTGTAATCTGTTCCCTCAGAGAGGAAAGCACAGAATACACAGTGTTCCATGTGAAACATCGGCATGTGCTGATGGATTGTCACCTCAAAGCAATTAGGTGGAGAACTGGTAATCAAGTCTTCTAATTGACTAATATTCAGGTCGTAAGATGCGGTCAAGCGTTCTAAACCAAAGTGCTGTTGAAAGTAATCGGCTGTTAGAGGGTTAGTAACGTTAAGCGAAAAATCTCCGATACAACGGTCTGCGGCAAAAAATTGTAGTTGGTCATAATTCCTCACCAGATAGCCATCTGCCTTCGAGGCACGCACTTGTTGTAAAATCCAGTTTTCCCCAGGTTTGGTAATTCGGGGTGGTGCAACCCAAATAGTGGGGAGTTGGGATTGTTGTCTGTGTTCATGGACTAATTGCACTGCTTCTCGGTAGGCGCGAGGGTCTTCAAATTCGCAGTACAGTGTTTCGACACCAGCTTGGAGTGCGGCTTGGAGTTGCTTGAGGTTGCGTACTAGAACGATGAGTGAAGAGGATAAGATAGATGAGGCAGATGAGGAAGGGAGTAAGTCTTGGAAAGAGATATCAGAACGTAGTTGCCAGCGTTTGGGTTGACTTCGTAATTCTTCCAACTGCGTCACTATTTCTCGCCGTATCCGGTTCAACTCACTTACGGGCAGCATAACAGCACCGCTGAGATGATTGGTTAGCATTCCTAAACAGAAGGGAGTGTTACCAAGACGACCCAACTGTTCTTGTAAACGGTTTGTGTCTATGGGTTTGGTGTGTGCCTCCACTAGTGAAATTGTAGACTCGATTTGTACGATATTACCGATTTCATCGCGGGCGATCGCAATCAGTGGCTGCCCAACTTCTCCGTAAACCTCCAAGGAAATAGGGCGCTGAAATTGAGGGTTATCGCCAGCAAAACTCTGGCGTAGTTGTTTATCAAGTTCTGGATCGCTAGTTTTCCAGACCTTATCGCCCACATGCACTCGGCGCAGGTTTAAGTCGTTCCGACCAAAGGTCAACACAGCTTCTTTACCTTTCTGTGTCACCGCATAAACACGACCTCCTTCTTCCTTTGCCTCTGGATGACCGCAGTCAAAAACAATTCCATCTCCTGGTTTAACTGGGGCTTCTAGCCTGACTGTGACTTGTTCGTTACGGATGCGGGTGACTTCGCCGAGATAAACTCCACGCTTTTTACCAAAGCGCGCGTGAACCAGTTCCTGATTATCAATTCCGCTAAACCAGCCTGTGTAGAGTCCGCGAGAAAATGCCATCTCCAAGTTGTAGCGTTCTTGAGAAGTAGGAATTTTTTCTAATATATTTCCCGCGTCTCCCTTTCCCCGCGTCTTTGCGTCCAATTCTTCTATCACCCGATCTAAGGCTTGCCGATAAACACGGGTGACGTTGGCAACATACTCAGGTGCTTTCAAACGACCTTCAATCTTGAGACTAGTTACGCCTGACTTTACCAAATTTGGCAACACCTCTAACCCTGCTAAATCTTGGGGACTGAGTAAGTATTTGCGATTTCCCAAATCTACAACTTCCCCATCAGCGATTAACTCGTAAGGCATCCGGCAAGCTTGGGCACATTCGCCTCTATTAGCAGAACGTCCTCCCAAAGCTTCACTAGTCAAACACTGACCGGAATACGCTACGCACAAAGCACCGTGAACGAAAACTTCCAAAGGTAGCGAAGTATTCTGTTGGGCAATCTGCTGCTGAATTTTGTTGATTTCCTTAAGTGAACATTCACGGGCCAGCACCACCAACTGACAACCAAGAGACTTAGCAAATTCCACTCCAGCCGCACTAGTAATAGTCATTTGCGTAGAGGCATGGATGGGGAAATCAGGTGATAGGTGACGGATGAGACGACAGATACCCACATCCTGAACGATCGCTGCATCCACACCAGCTGCAATAATTGTGCGGAGATATTGCTGCGCTTCTACTAGTTCTTTAGGAAAGATGAGGGTATTAACAGTGACATAGCCTTTCACACCCCGACGGTGCAGGAATGCCATTAATTGAGGTAAGTCAGCCTCGGTAAAGTTTTGCGCCCGCATTCTGGCGTTGAACCTATCCAACCCAAAGTAAATTGCGTCTGCCCCATTTTCCACAGCAGCTTTGGCACATTCCCAATTACCTGCTGGCGCGAGTATCTCAGGACGTTGAAGAGAAGGTGGGGAAGAAGGGCGATCGCTTTTCATTAGACTTGGGGAAGGTTAACTAGCACCATAGTGATTTTATCTAAGTTAGTCGGTGATGGTGAGGAAGGAGGCGATCGCACTTCTCCACACTGATGCCTTAATTTACCTTAAAGTGATGAAAAAATGATATTTTTCTCAAAATATTGTGTGTACATTGCCCACAAAGAATAACTATGCTGTTCATTAAATACTAGGCTGAAGGCGGAAATTAACCATGTCAAAAGAATCTGAAAGGTTAGTGTTATCCAATCGTGATAGAGATTTGTTTATGTCAGTAATGCAAAATCCACCAGAACTAAAAGGAAAACTCAAATTTGCTATTCACAAATATAGACAGAACTATGATAAGTGATGGAAGACTGGTAAAACTTAAACATGTAAATTAGGCGATCGCTCAGTTGTGTAAATCTTACAGCGAAATGTTATAGGTGAGGGTTGCTAGAGTGATCGCTTTTCATTAGACTTGGAGAAGGTTAACTAGCACCATAGTGATTTTATCTAAGTTGTTGGGGAATGGTGGGGAAGAGGGCGATTAGTATCTCTAAAAGGTGATTTAACTCACCTTGAAAGGACACAACTAATAAACGTATGTCTCAAGCCAATGTAAGTACCAAGGATCATTGACATATTCAAAAACTTTTTTCTTTACACTTTCATCCGATTTTAAATGTTCGGAGGATAAGCAAGCCAAGAGTATTAAATATTTTGCAAGTGGATAAGGAGTTTGTTTTGTTTTGGGAAATAGGTAAGCATTTAAATCAAAAGATAACTTTTCTTGTTTACTAAGATATCTAATATTGTTTGCTACTGAGGCTGAGTCTTCTAGTCCCGAAGATGTTTCTTCGTCTAACATTTTTTGGCATAAATCATGCCTATAAAAAATGATTTTGGGAATTACAGATATAATCTGTCTTCTCAGAAATGGATCGTGTATCCAAAGTGATTTATTGCTTTGTATTAAGGAAAGAATTTCTTGTGGTTTACCATACTTGGCCACAAACCATAATATACAGTAGTAATCAAATGGCTTTTTATTTTTCTTTAATATTGAGTAAATTTTATCAATAATATCTTTGCAATATTGATTATTTGGAATAGACCAATCAGTTAAAAGTTTTACGATATAAAATAGAGTAACATCATCATATACTTTTAGATTTTCTAGTATTTCAATAACTACCTTTGAAGTCTTATCAGAAAAACCTAACAAAGATAAATAGTAGATTATATTACTTCTAATGCTAGGATATTTTAAAAATAATTCTTTTATATCATCTAATAATATATTAGATTTTAGTTTACCGACTGTTGTAAAAAAACGCTTAGTTACTTTATCCCAACTTTTTAATTTACTTTGTTTTTTATGTTGGTTAAATTCTTGATAAAGTTGAGTAATTATTTCATTATACTTATTTACATCAGCTTCTTTTGGATTTATTGAATCTAAAAACTTGTTTTCTTTAACTAAAAAATGTCTTTCAACTTCTTCAGGATTATAAATATTGGTCTTTCCAAGATTTAAAGCTAATCCTCTACTTTTTAACACATCATTTATTATTCCTAATGTTTCGCAAGCTTCTTCAAAAGAGTTAACACCAAAGTTAATATCATCCATCCAGCGAACAAAATTACCATTTGTTCTGGATTGAATAACTTCGTCAACCTCAAATAATAATGCATGAGCTAATAATCTTGCTGCTTCTAGATTGATAGTTGGTAATCCTTTTAATGATGATGGTAAGTAGTCTGGATTCCATGAAAGCTGTTCAATTATAGCAAATAAAAGATCCAAAACGACTTCGGGTGTTTCAATTTGACTAGAAATTATATGACGTAGTTCTCTAAGTCCAATACTGTCATAGTAGTTAGTAATGTCAGTAACTGCCAAGAAATTACAATTACTACCAAATTTCCAAATTTCTTTTTGAAATTTTTTCCACTGTATATGCCAGGGGTAATCCCGTAAATCTTTAAATTCGTGTGGTAATTTCAGAGTGTGTTTATCTCTGGAATAATAAGCTTGTTTATTAGGTTGAGAATTTAATAGCTTCTCTTGCAGACTTTTTTCAACGATGGTCTGTAAAACAAGTGCATCCGATGGAGACGGCAACATTATATGCCTACATACACCATACTTTTTTTCTAATTTATAAATTAGAGGAGATTTAGCACGATATTGACCACTAAGAATTTGTTGTTGGATAAAGGCACTACGTTCCTTAATATTGATATTAAAGTCATAATAATCATGCAAGTCACTAATGTCTTGCGATCGTAATTGTTGACGAACTACATTACGCCAAACTTCTACTAGGTTAGTTTCAGAAAAAATTTCTTGCAAATCTTTTACTCTTTGAAGATGAAATCTTTCTGTAGTTTTCATATGATTTAGGGCAAGGGAGTTTTGTCAGTTAATTGAGTTTAAAATATTTACAAAAAGAGTTTTGCATACGCTAGCTTCAAGGAAAGCGGTTATGATAGCAATACTTATGTAATTACACTACTCGTATACAAATAATAGTAATAAAACTTACTTAAAATATGATAGTTCATAGCTGAGTGGCTCGCTGAACCTGATGCTTTGACGCTAAAGCAGTGCGCCCAAATTTAATTCTGTCAGACTAACACTTGCTCAGTTTTATAAGCAACAATGATTATACGGAGGACGAAAAATGAATGATCGCTACAGTATGGTCATCCAATGGTCAGATGAAGATAACTCCTACTTGGTACACTTGCCAGAATTCCCTTGGCAGCAATTTCACACTTATGGTAAGACTTATGAAGAAGCCGCTAAACATGGACAAGAAGTGATTGAGTCTCTGATTGAATGGTATCAAGAACAGGGTAAACCTCTGCCAGAGGCAATTACTTTTCCTCAAAAGCCGTTAAAAGTAGCGTAAAACTGGTTTTGAGTCTGGGTAAATGCATACTTTGTACAATTAGAGTTTCATCCTAAATCCTCAGCATCAGCACTTTCAGCTTCCGACTCAATAAGCTGAAAATTTACTTTATTGTATAAATCTTGCAATGAAATCTTAAAAGGTACAGTCGCAAGAGCGATCGCTTCATCTTCTTCATCATATTCACGAAGCGTCCATTGCTTTTTACCAGTCTTAGAAAATTGCTCTACATGAATTCTGGTTTGGTCAATTAATAGATATTCTTGGAAGGTAGAGATTGTTCGGTAAGCCTCAAATTTATCTTCGCGATCGTGGCCTTTTGTAGATTTAGATAAAACCTCAACAATCACCTGTGGATTCACAATTATGTCTGTGCGGTTGTTGAAATACTCTGGTTCACCCGCCAAAATCATCACATCTGGATATGTGTAGATGCGCTTTTGATGTATCCACAGACGAACATCACTCATACAAACTCGGTAGTTTTGCCTTTTGAAAGCAAAATTCAACTCACTACTTAAGTTAAGTGCTATTTGGTTATGATTTAGGGTTCCACCTGCCATTGGAATTATTTGCCCGTCAATATATTCGCTTTTGTAGTCAGCAGCTTCCTCTAGTTCCAAATATTCCTCTGGTGTGTAGTATCGCTGTTCTGTTACTTGCATATTTGTATCGTCCCATCAAATTAATTTTTAATTGTTATTTATCCCCACAGTCTCCTACCAGCTTTCCCATTTAATCTCTCATGGGCATCTTCCAATAAAGCTGGAATATCTAACTTCTCCGGACAGCGAGGTAAACAGTCACCGCATTCTGTGCAGTGATTAGCTTTCATTCCAGGAAACCAATGACCAGCATTTTCAAACATTCCGTAGCGATATTGTCCATAGTCGGTCATATTGTATGCTACTGCCAAATTTCGTAACCGTAATACTTCTGGAATATTGATATTTTCCGGGCAGGGTAAACAAGCATAACACTGGCTGCACTTATCAGTTTCTAAAGCTGCTTTTTGATGCTTTTCTAACCGTTCCAAAGCAAAAATTTCTGCTGATGTTAACTCACCATCACAGTCAGCAACCTGTAAAGGTTCTATCAATTCATCTGCATTTGCTGGCCCTACACTCAGGGTAGTAATGCGCTTGTCACTCAGCAAAAAGCGATAGTTTAATTCTAAGGGTGAAAACGGCTGACACAAGTCTTTTAAAGTTTGAGGTGGCGTGTATAAGCGTCCTCCCTTATCAGCAGGGGAAATTATAAAAACGCCCATATCTTTTTCAGCAGCTAGCTGAATCGCTAGTGCGTTGCGTTGAAAGAAATAGTAATAATGCAGATTGACAAAATCAAAAAAATCTGTGTCGATCGCCGCCAGAATCACCTCTAATGGCCCGTGGGTGGAAAAACCTACGTGTCGCACTCGACCATCAGCAACGGCTTCCTGGACGGCTTCCATACAGCCATTTTTGGCTTGTACCCATTCTAGATGTTCCCAAGTGTTTAAGCCATGAATTCCCAGGCAATCTAAATAATCTAGATTTAATCGTTCCAGGGATTCATCAATGTACCGACGCATACTGTCAGCCTCGGCTGTGGGCGGGATTTTGGTGGTTATGTGAAGCCTCGTTCGGGATACTGACAAACCACCTTTGATTGCCCTACCAAGAAACTCCTCACTTTTGCCGTAACCTCTGGCTGTTTCTATGTGATTAATTCCCAGCGCTAAAGCTTTGGCGATCGCCCCTTCAGCATTTTCGGCATCAGCCAAGTAGCGCATGGTTCCTAGAGAAAAAACCGAGAGGCATAAATTCGTTTTTCCAAAGCGTCGGTATTGCATTGCTTAAGTGCTGAGTCCTAAGTGAAGAAATAATTTTATCTTCATCTCTTCTTTAAGATTTACGCAAAATCATTGAAAAATGAACAACAAAAGACATAAAGAAATAGGGATGAAAGACAAATTAGACTTAAGACCTATTTTTTATTCTTTACTCAGCACTCGGCAACGCCACTTGCTCTACTTGGGGAGACCCCAAGACCGCAGTGGCTCCTCAGCACTTTTTTTAGCTGTCACCATTACCGAAGCGCTTAATTAAATCTTCGGGACGGAGATTGGAGATAAATTCACGGAAGGCTTGCTGTTCTGCTTCATCAGCGTCGCGATCGACAGGAATTGAAGCATCGGCCACCACTTCTTCCATTACCCAAATAGGGGTATTAGTACGGAGGGCGACGGCGATCGCATCGCTAGGACGCGCGTCAATTTCTTTTTTGACTTCGCCTTGCTGAACAATCAAAGCTGCATAAAACGTATCCTTTTGTAAAGAATGAATAATAACCTTTTCTAGAGTCATGTTCCATGTTTCTAAAATATTCACAATCAGGTCGTGGGTTAAAGGTCTGGGAGGCTTTTGATTCTCCAGGGCGCTCATAATTGCCCTAGCTTGTTCTTGACCAATATAAATTGGCAAAGCACGCCGATCTGAGGCATCTTTCAAAAGTACGATCGGGCTGCGGGTGATGGCATCTAATGCTATACCAGCGACTTTCATTTCAATCATTGGCTAAGCCTCTACAATCCTTTTAGCGATTGGACGCGTCGTAACAATTAATACGTTTTTGGGTAGGTATTGGACAGGAATAAACATAAGCATTGTTCTCTATAATTGCTTCTATTAAACTCCGAACTTGTTGTGAACACCAGAGTAAGTCAAATTGGTCTATCTAGACAATAACCTTCTTAACCAAGTATGCCTTGTGAAGGATGCGAATGTGTTAAGATTCCTAATAATTAATTCAGTCAGAAATTATACTTAGATTGTTAGGCATTATTGTGAGAATTACCAGTTGATTTTAGGCAAAATTAGGCAATAAATAGAGTTAGTTTTACAAAAGAGCCGTGTTTACAGGATTAATCCAAGCATTAGGAACAATGAAACCCTTAGGGGGCGATTCTTGGCAAATTACTTGTGTAAGTCAGTCATCTGTTGTTATTATGCGGGATCTGGCTTACGGTGACAGTGTAGCTGTAGATGGGGTTTGCCTGACAGTGGAAGAAGTTTTAAAAGATGGGTTTATTGCCACTGCTTCACCAGAAACTCTACGCCGGACGACTCTGGGAAGCGAGCAAACACACCAGAGATACGTTAACTTAGAAGCCTCGCTGCGGGTGGGCAGTAAACTTGGCGGTCATTTTGTGATGGGCCATGTAGACGGCATAGGTCGATTGTTAGGAGCAGAACAAACGGCTAGTTCTTGGGAAATGACCTTCACTGCATCCGAGGCGATCGCGCGGTACATTGTCCCCAAAGGTAGTATAGCTGTAAATGGCATCAGTCTGACGGTGGCTGCCTACGAACCGGAACTATCTCAGTTCACAGTGGCCGTAATTCCCCTCACATATGCCGAGACAAATCTCCGCTATCTTGTCCCTGGCAGTTTAGTAAATCTAGAAGGAGATATTCTAGGCAAATACGTAGAAAAATTCCTTTACCCCGCTAAAACGAATCACAAAGCAGCAGATGAGGTCAGTTTAGATGCTATTACACCCGCATTCTTAACAGAACACGGGTATTTGTGAGGGATTGGGGATTGGGGATTAGGTATTAGAGATTGGGTACTAAGAAGAAAAACTAATTTTGTGAACTAAATTCTTTCCCAGTCCCCAGTCCCCAGTCCCCAGCCTCAGCTGCCTGGTCGCTGTATCACCTGGGCTGTCTGTAAGCTATGTACCAACTGACCTAGGCCTGCCTGTAATTGCACGCTTGGGTCAACAGCAACCCATCCATCTTGTGTCAGGTGACGGACTTCAAAGTGTAGGTGAGGTCCTGTGGAGTTCCCGGTGCTGCCAACTCGCCCAATCACAGTTCCTGGTTCTACCCATTGACCGGGTTGAACAAAGATTTCTGACATATGACCGTAAAGGGTTTGTTGAGCAGAAGTGTGCTGAATGACAACGGCTAAACCATAGCCACCCATCCAGTCAGCAGATTCTACTTGACCCTTGGCAGCTGCCAAAATTGGTGTTCCCATCGCCGCACCCAAATCTGTACCAGCGTGGAAGCGTTGACCGCCTGTAATTGGATGAGTCCGCCAACCAAATAAAGAAGTAATAGGAGCAGGTATAGAAAGCGGATAAACCATCCCTGTACCGCCACCATAGGCGATCGCACCACTGAAGGGGATTTGCGGCAATACTGATGCCAGTGCGAAGTCGTAAGACACTGTGCTGGGGCGGGGTGCGACGTTACCATCTGCCATTGGTGGGGGCAAAGTACCAGCACTCGGTGCAATCGGAGATGCACTCACTCTGGTGGTGAAATCGTTAGGATTAGGAATAAATCGATTGGGACGATATGCGCTCTTAGTGTCACCAGTAGCAACGCTACGAGTAGCACGCCATCCACTGTTTTTGCCAGTAGCAGCTATCTGCCGGACTGGTGAAACGGTTGCTAACTGAGCGTTTTGACTTTTTCTGATCCAATTAGGTGCTGGTTTGCTGTTAGTATCTGCTAAACGCCGATCGCGTGAGGGTGTTTTGGCACAAATACCACCTGATATACTTTGCCCGGACGGCAAAATAGCTCGACAACCACTGGAACGTTCTGTGAGTACTACGGAGTTAGGTGCTTGATAAGTAGCCGTAGTATCAGTGTTGTAATTTGTGGGGTCAATGTAGGAATTATTATAATCCTTTGTTTTCCCTGCCGTTGTAATATTAGGACGGTTCGAGTTGTTTGATAGTCGGGCAACTTCAGGAAGTTTCTCAGGTAAAGAGCGAGGAGCAATGGGTTTAGCTACCTCAATTTTCGGTGTTTCTTCTCTGACACTTGCTTTTGGCTGGGATTCAACTTTGGGTTTTCCTTCACTGACACGGACTGGAGCGACTCGTGAAGTTTGTGCCTGGGTTGCTGACTTTCTCACACGAACTACAGGCTCAAAAGACTCGATTTTGGGTTGAGATTGTCTAATAGGCGCTGTTGTTTGGGAAGTCTCTATTTTGGGTTTAGACTGTCTGACTGGCGCTGTTGATTGAGAAACTTCTGGCCTGCGTAATTTCTTTGTGAGTGTGGCTCGCCGTTCGGAAAAATCCGGTTGGGGTCGCACTGTTTTTGGTGCAGCAGTATCTTTTTTTACTAAGCTTGCAGCCACTGTGGGCTGGGAATTTTCAATAGTAGGAACTATGTTATCTATTTGTGTTTCTGTTTGAGCATAGACTAAGCCGCCGCTGAGGAGGCTGACACTACTCAACAAACAGAGGCTTTGTGCTGGTAGGTTATAAGCTAAGCGTCTTGTGCTTAGACCTCGCTGCCATAAGTAGTGCAAACGGTTAGAGGCATTGTTGCGCTGCGTCATTTTTTCTCTCAGTTTTTTCTAGAGCAATCCTAAAGATAGACGTATTTACATTTCTGCTGATTCAATTGAAGTTGCCTTCGGTTTCACATTTTTTAAAGTTATCCGATAGGAGTTACTGCCAAACCATGACTTTTGTCACGATCTAGGAGTTTACTTTTCCGTACTCCAGCATTAATCATTTCGCGGATTACTCCATAATTAGTCTCAAGAGATGATATCTGTGGTTTATCTTGCCCAATGAGCAATATTTTAAACAAACCTAACAGTTAAACAGAAGACTTGCTATATCCCAAACTGATTATACCGGGTTCAACTGAAATTTCAGGTTTTATGAGTTCATCTGTATTATCGGTTGCCATTCTTAACTGAAGATTTCCTTGAGAAGTTACTCCAACTACAATGCCTGCATGACTGTTGATGTATACCCGATCGCCTATGTTGGTCAGCAAGTCTAAATAGCGAGACAAGAGTATGCTTATTCCTTCTTGGGAAAGGCACTGCATACCGGATTCTATTCCCTGTAAAACTGTGCAGGTTAGCATTTCTAGACAAGAGATTGGTTTAGTAGCTTGGGCAGCTTGCCATAATTCCAAATTGATGCCGGTTTCCGGTACTGGGTTTGCCCAGTTAATGCCAACGCCAATCACTGCTTGCGCGATCTGTCCGTGGCTGACTTTAGTTTCTGTCAAGATGCCGCCTAGTTTGCGACCCTCTAAGACTAAGTCGTTGGGCCATTTAATCCCAACACTTACTCCGCACTGACGCAACTGTGCAGCAATTCCCCAAGCACTTGCCAAAGTGAGTTGGTGGCTCGCACTAGCTTCTAGTTTAGGAGCGATCGCTACCGAAAGATATAATCCTCCGGTATGAGAAATCCACTGCCGACCCCACTGTCCTCGTCCGGCAGTCTGCTGAGTGGCTATCACCACACAACCAGCTTCAGCCCCTTGGTGAAGCAAGTCCCAGAGAATTTGATTAGTTGAGGAGACGCTTTCAAAAATATGTAAAGAAAATGGTAAATAACTAGACTTGCTCCCCGCTTTCAGGGAGGCTTCTAATATTTTTCGATCGAATCCCACAGCAGTTTCCCCAAATTGCGTTGTTCAAGTTAGCATAAATTGGCTGATTTCTGTTTAGGTTTGGTTAAAGATGCACACTTGGCACTGGCACAATTGGCAAGGACTACCCTACCTGACTTGTAGTCTCTTAGAACATTGGTATCATGGTTTTTTTACTCACCATTTTTGGCTGCGATCGCCACAAGAATTAACAACAGTGCTGCAACCAGAAGCATCAGCTTATCGCTTAAAGCAGGTACATGGCAATACTGTTTTCACCGCACGCGAAATTGACAGCATGTTGAGTGTCGGTGGGAATGACCTGGAAGGAGAAGGTGATTCTGCCCTAGCGTTAGCAGATGGTTTAATCAGCGAACAGCCTCTCCAAGCATTGTGGGTAGCTAGTGCAGATTGCACGCCCGTATTAATTGGGGATGTGAAAACCGGACAAGTGGCAGCACTACACGCGGGATGGCGGGGTACAGCAGCGAAGATTGTCCCCCAAGCGATCGCCCGACTCAAAACCCAAGGCAGCAATCTGGATGATTTAAGAATTGCTATGGGGCCAGCGATCGCTGGTGAAGTTTACCAAGTCTCAATTGAAGTGGCTGCTGAAATCGGGGCTAGCATTATACCACATGAAGACCAACAAAAGATTGTACATGCATTACACGAGCTACCAAATTCACCTTTACTACACGACACAGAGCCAGGAAAGGTAAGGCTGGATGTTCGGCGGGTGAATGCCTTACAGCTAGAAAGTTTGGGGATTAGTGCAGAACAAGTAGCGATCGCGCCTTACTGTACTTATCAAACTCCAGAGCATTTCTTTTCTTACCGCCGGGAACAAGAGAAAAAAGTTCAGTGGTCAGGAATTGTCAGCGGTAAAAAGGGTGTGGTTGTTGACTGATGACGGATGAACGCCAGTTTGCTTCAAGTCGCTTGGTGCAAGAAGTCAGTTGTCCTGCGTTTGATATTTTTGTTACTTTCAAATATTGCAGAAATTCAATAATTACAAACTCAAGATTTGATTGTACATGTTTTGAATTTTACATTTTTCATGCGTTCAGTACGCCTAATGTTTTGAGCATGGATTTTTTAGCATCTCAACCATACTTGTATTCGCAAACAGGCTGTAAGTGATGTCTTTAGAATCTCTTTGAGTAACTCTAACTGAGAAGAACGGACTATAAGTGGGACAAAATTAGGAGTAAGTAGCTTGCCACAATACTTCCCGTCTACAAAAATGTGGGCAATAAGGGGAAGTAAGGCAAAGATACTCGTGTCACATAGGAAAAGTTAAATGGACGTAATTCCAGCAATTGATTTACTAGAAGGTCGCTGTGTGCGACTTTATCAAGGAGACTATGAGCGATCGCAAGTTTTTAGCGAAAATCCTGTTGATGTTGCTAAACAGTGGGTCGATGAAGGTGCTACTAGATTGCACATAGTTGATTTAGATGGCGCGAAAGCAGGTAAAGTCGTAAACTTGGGGGCGATTGAAGCGATCGCTCAAGCGATATCAGTACCCATTGAAGTTGGTGGAGGATTGCGCGATCGGGCTAGCGTCCAACAAGTATTCGATTTAGGCGTGCAGTGGGCAATTCTTGGAACCATCGCTGTAGAACAACCCCAGCTAGTGCAAGAACTCTGCCAAGAATTTCCCGAACAGATTATTATTGGTATTGATGCCCGTAACGGACTAGTGGCAACTCGCGGCTGGTTAGAAACCTCAGAAGTTTTAGCAACTCAACTGACTGTACAAATGCAAGAATTGGGTGCAGCCGCCATTATCTATACCGATATCCACCGTGATGGCACACTCACCGGCCCAAATTTAGAAGCTTTACGAGAACTTGCTGCTGCCATTTCCATCCCTGTAATTGCCTCTGGGGGAGTGTGTTCTGTCACCGATTTGTTGAGTCTGTTGGCGTTGGAACCACAAGGCGTAACTGGTGTAATTGTGGGTCGTGCATTATATACTGGCGATATTTCTCTGAAGGAAGCATTACGCGCGATCGGTCCAGGGCGTATTCAGGACATTCCACCAAACCTAGGTTTTTCCACCTTTGCGTGATCTCAGGAATAATTCAGATAAGTAATCGGACAGAATTAATTACACAATGTCATTGCGAGTGCAACGAAGTGAAACGAAGCAATCGCAAGGGTTTGGGATTGCTTCACTTTGTTCGCAATGACAGTAAATATTTTTGTCCAGCTACTTACATAACTTAATTTTTTAACCGACTCCAAGTCGGTTATTTTTTAGATTTCTGGAATAGCAATTAACACTATCGTAGTAAAGGTAGTAGAGGGTTCACTAACAGTAGGTGTATTTCTATGACTCGCCGCCAACCTCGTAACAATGGCAAGCCGCGTAAAACTGAGCCAGGTGCTGTCCGATTTAAAAGCGATAAAAATAACAACAACGAACAGCAGCACAAAAAACTGGATGAAACAGCATGAATCACTAAGACTAAAACTTAAATAATTAAATAAATTGGGTCAAGACACCTGCTGAAAATTTTATTTTTTCAAATTTTAAAAAGAATGGGTTACCTCTTTTATAGAGATGCGAACATCAAAGCGTCTCTATTTTTTATATGTAAAATTTTTGACTACTTTATGAAATCAGTAATATCCTTGTTGTATATAAAACTTGGAGTCAATTCGCAAATAGAGTCTTATGTCTAGCCAACAACCCAATTCCAACCAACCATCTCAGAAAAAAGCGAACGAAACAAACAAAAACAGAAAAAAACCCCTTAATAATGGTAAACCAGGGAAAACAGACCAATAAATATAAATAGAAAATCTAGCTATCCTAAATCATTCGTGAAAAACAAGATTCCCGATTTTTTAGAGAAATCGGGAATTTGTGGCTTTTAGTCACCAGTGAACTGCGAACAGCTTAGTTACGTCCCTAAAAATTACTTATTTATTCTTTACTTGACTTTTTGCCTGTTCTAAAGCTATTTCTTTGATTGCTTGGTATGAATTTACGTTTGCAGTTCCTTCTATAGCCTTAACTGCCAAATCCTGAACTTGTTTGAGGGCTGAATCAAGCTGTTTAGAAAGGTTGTCAATCCGTGTTTCTTGATTAGTAATCGTCTGTTCTAGAGATTGCAATCTTTGTTCGTAGAAACGCTTTTGACCTTCCACTTCTTTAGCATATAAATCTGCTTTGACTTTGGCTTGGTAATGAGCAATACCTTTACCTTCTTCTGTAGCTTTTTTGAGCGCCGCTTCTTTATCTTTAGGAAAAGCTTCTACCTTAGCTTTAGATTCCTCAAATTGTTTTTCTCGTTCAAAAATTACCTTTTCTCGTTCAGCCCACTGTTTTTCTGTTTCTTGTTGAAAATCTTCCAACTGTTTATATAGTATTTTCTGTCTTTGTTCGTATTCATCAGTTTCTAGTTTACGCTGGAGTTCTAAATCATATTTATACTCTGCTGTATCTCTTTGCCGAGTTTTATTGAGGTTTTCATTCCGTTCTTTGATCGTCCCTTTATATTCTTCTTGTTCTTTTTGCCAAGTATTCCTTTGCTCTAGTATTTCTTGCGACAATATTTCATAGCGTTGACTAAACTCCTCCTGATATGTCTTGGAATTATCTTCGTAGGTTTCGATCAGAGTATCTAATGTATTCTCGGCAACTTCCAAACTATGCAACTGTTTTAATTGTTCGACTTCCTTTTCTACATCTTGTCCAATTTCTGCCAATTTAGAAGCTTTTGTAGTTAATTGTTCCGATAATTCATTAGCAGCACTACCAAAACCCAACTGAATTTTTGCTAAGCTTTCAATTGTATAATTCATCTTTTGCTGGACAGTAGTAGGCTGATTCATAATTATATTTTGTTCTACTTTGGGCTTTTCTCTAGTTGTAGACTGGCTATCTTTCTGAACTTGGTTAAGTTGAGATTTCAGTACAGCTGTTTCTTTTGCTAAATCTTCATATGCCTGAAGAATCTCTACTTTCGTATTTTTATCTGTTGGTTTTTTGACTGGCATAATAACCTTCCGCTAATTCAAAGACTGAAAAATTACTTAACTGATGACTATTTAGTGCTAGAAGTATTAAAAGCTTTCATTGCCAAATCTTGGGATTGTTTCAATGTCGCTTGCAATTGAGTAGAAATACTTTCTATCTGTTCAGCTTGTTTCTTAATTGATTCTTCCAAAGCTTGGATTTTTAATTCATAACTTTGTTTGCTGCCTTCCCATTCTTTTTCAAATAAATCGGCTTCGATTTTGGCTTTTTGACTAGTTTCCTTAATTGCTTCTTCTCTAGCTTTCTTAACTGCTTCTTCCAATTCACTAGGGAATGCTGAGATTTTTTGTTGATACTCTGTAAATAAAGGTTGGCGTTCAGTCAGTATTTTTTCTCGTTCTGCCCAGTCTTTATCTTTCTGTTGGGTATTTTCTTGGATTTCTCTTTCTAGTTTGCGCTTTTTGGCTTCGTAAGCATCTGTATTTAGCTTGCGAGTAGTTTCTAATTTATATTGATATTCTTCTCGATCTTGCTGGCGTTCTTTAGCAGATAAGTCATTATATGATTGCAGCGCTTCTTCATACTCTGCTTGGTCTTTTTGCCACTCTTTACGTCTAATTGTAATTTCTTTTTCTAGTGCTTCCCGCTTGCTAGCGGTATCTTGCTCTAGTGTTTTTAATTTTTCTTGGTGTTCTTGAGTTAAAATATCTAAAGTATCTGTTACGATTCTGATTCTTTGCAGTTCTTGTAAACGTTGAGTTGCAATTTCTATCCCTCTATTTAGCTCATCTAACTTGGAGTTTTCCTTAGCTAATTTTTCAGACAGGGAATTGACAATACTACCAAACTCCAATTGCAAATCAGCTAAGCCCTTGACAATACTATCAACAGTATATGTAGAAGCAGTAGCCAGAATTTCCTGGTTTTTTGCCTTTTCTGCCTCTTCTTGTTTAGTTGCTATTTTTGATTCTAGTTTTTTCCTTTCTGCCAAAATTTGTTGAAACGCTTGCATCAATTGTTGTTTACTGTCCTTGAATGCAACTGTAGTCATACTTCAACTCCTTGGATAAGCAAAAATTTATTCGGTAGCAAGTCATACCAAGTACTATCTATGCAGACATCAGGGTAGCCTTTAAATAGGCGTTTTTAGTGCAGTGGAAATACTAGATTAAAGCAACATCAGACACTTTGCCCTGGTTAGAATTCTCAATATCAGCGTCCTTCTATTTCTCAAGTATATTTTCCTTTTTGAGGATGTATAGTACTTATGTACTAGTAACTATACTCAACCTAATCTGCTATTGTCAAGACAGAATTGAAGCTATTTAGGCATTTTAAAGATGCAAAAACGCTAAAAATAATCTTAGTAACTTGCGATCGCAGTGATTTATAATAAAGTGGATACTGTAGCTTATGTTACTTTTTAAGAAAGAATATCACCAGGGTATAAGTCATAGATGCACTGCAACTAAATAATTAAAGCAATTATCTAAATTGATACAAAAACATTCCCAAACTTAAGTGATATCAATGTACACCAGTGAATCGATTAAGCATTCTGCCAGAGCGGATATCGGACAAACAAGCCGCATCCTAGTGGTAGAAGATGAAGAACTAATCCAAGAGATGCTAGCTGTAGCATTAGAAGAGGAAGGTTACGGGGTGATAACCGCTCCAGATGGGCGATCTGCCATCGAGTACCTGAAAAGTTTTGAACCCTCTTCAGGAGAATTTCCTTTTGACTTGATTATTCTTGATTTAATGTTGCCTCAGATCAATGGGCTAGATATTTGCCGCTTGCTGCGTCATCAAGGCAACCCAGTACCAATTCTGATGTTAAGTGCTAAAGGTAGTGAAACCGATCGCGTTCTGGGTTTAGAAGTAGGAGCAGATGACTACCTGACTAAACCTTTTAGTATGCGGGAGTTAGTGGCTCGTTGTCGCGCTCTATTGCGTCGCCAGCGCTTAAGTACTTTGCCACAACTGCCAGTATTGAAATACAAAGATGTCACTTTGAATCCCCAAGAGTGCCGCGTGCTGGTTCGCGGTCAAGAAGTGAATCTTTCTCCCAAAGAATTCCGGCTGCTGGAATTATTTATGAGTTACGCCCGCCGAGTCTGGTCGCGGGAGCAGTTGCTAGATCAGGTCTGGGGGCCGGATTTCGTCGGGGATAGCAAAACTGTAGACGTTCACATTCGCTGGTTACGCGAAAAACTAGAGCAAGACCCCAGTCATCCAGAATATATTGTGACTGTCCGAGGTTTTGGCTATCGATTCGGATAATCTGTTGAGATAGTTGTTAGTTTTTATAAATCACAACGCAACTAGCAACTCAAACCAAATGCTCTTATTGGGATTTATTCTAGGTTTAGCGGTAGGCATTGGGTTTTGGATTTGGCAACAGGTTCAACTTAACCGCTATTTGGGGCGGGTACTCCAGCCGTTGACCTCCCGTTCCAAGGTGGCACTGCCGCTGATTCCTCGCTTGCGGCAAGAAATAGCAATGGTGAAGCAGCAGCGACAAGACTGGCAGCAGTCGTTGCAAACTTACCAAGACCTGCTGGATTTTGCACCAATAGGATATTTGCAAGTAGATGAAGAAAATCAACTGCTGTGGTGTAATCAGCAAGCGCGAGAAATCTTGTATCTGCAAAGATGGCAGCCAGGACAGGTGCGCTTGTTGTTAGAGTTAGTGCGCTCTTATGAACTTGACCAGTTAATTGAGCAAACTCGCGATCGCCAAAAATCACAGACAAAAGAGTGGATATTTCACCCTTCTTGTGATAATGCAGCAGAGATGCCAAAAATCAAATCTCTGACTTTACGTGCGTCCAGCTTGCCTTTACCCAATGGACAAGTGGGAGTTTTTCTCGAAAATCGTCAGCCCCTACTGGATATAAATCAAGAGCGCGATCGCTCTTTTTCCGATCTAGCTCACGAACTCAGAACGCCCTTGACCTCGATTCGTTTGGTGGCAGAAACCCTACAACCCCGCTTAGAACCACCGTTAAATCGTTGGGTTGACCGTTTGATGCAAGAAGTCGATCGGCTGATTAGTTTGGTACAAAACTGGTTAGAACTCACGCAAATGGAAGCAAACCCCAGCATTCAGCTGCAAACTGAAGCTGTAGATGTGCGATCGCTAATTGCATCTGTTTGGGAAACACTAGAACCATTGGCACAGCGCCAACATCTGTCTCTTCAATATTCTGGCCCGGAAAATCTGTGGATTAAGGCAGATCCAGCCCGTATTTATCAGGTTTTTCTCAACTTGCTGGATAATAGCATTAAGTACAGTCTTCCTTGTACAAGTATTCACATCCAAGCGAAAATCTTATCGAAAAAGGATATTTCTAGAGACAATTCTACTTCTCCAGTTTTAGAAATAAATCTTATTGATTCTGGAGTAGGTTTTTCACAGGCAGATTTACCCCACATTTTTGAGCGATTTTATCGGGGAGATAAAGCGCGTACTCATTCTTCATTGTCAAACAATAATTCTATCGGATCGATTGTGGGGAATGGTTTGGGTTTAGCGATCGTTCGGCAAATTGCGATCGCTCATGGTGGTTCCATCAAAGCTATGAATCATCCAGAAACTGGTGGCGCATGGATACAACTTCAACTTCCTGAAGTTATGGCAAACTCACAAAGCTAAGACTATAGTTAAAAATATCTTCACGTTTGAGATTACAAGTGTGAAAGCTGTCCATTATAGTCCCAATCCTGAAATTTCTCAGTTGGCACGCGCTCTTAGACGCTTAGAACGCGATGTATTACGCATGGGAGCTTTGGTAGAACAATCATTTCGCCTCGCCCACCAAGCGTTATTTGCCCGCAACTTAACGGCAGCTGAGGAACTTCCCCGATTGGATAAGAAAATCGATCGCTTTTATAGACAAATAGAATCAGATTGTACAGCAATCATGACAATGCAAGCACCAACGGCTCAAGATTTGCGTTGCTTGAGTGCTTTTATGCAGTTGGTACGAGACTTAGAACGCATTGGCGATTACGCTAAGGATTTAGCTGAGATTGCTATTAAAATCTTTCCTTATCCCCCTCATTCGTCTTTACCAGAGATTGCAATCATGTCCCACCACGCGCAGGCAATGCTAGCAACTAGTTTGGTAGCATTGGCGGATTTGGACGAAGCTGGTGGGCGCAGTATCAAGCATCTGGATGATGCTGTAGACAATGCCTACGATCGCCTTTATCAAACTTTAGCCCAACAACGGGATGTACCGGGCGTAGTCGAACCAATCGTGCTGCTAGCACTGGCGATTCGTTGTCTGGAACGCATGGCAGATCATGCGACTAATATCGGTCAAAGAGTAGCATACATTGTTACTGGTCAACGTTCTTAATTAGGCTTGTTGAATGTTGACCATTGACTGTTGACTGTGAGTATTAACGGTCTACTTGAGTCAATGTGTAATTTTCTTAATTAATAGCTTATACTGCTTTGCGCTTCCTGTACCCCTGGGTCGAAGCAAGCTAAGCGTTACGTTTTTTTCAAAAGAAGGATATTACGAATTGGTTTTACTACTTTAGACAGATGTGCAAACACAAAAAACTTAAACTTTAATATTTTTGTGGTTTGCATAAACAATACTTATATTTAGTTTTTATTAATACGTTTACTAAGTAATAATATTTAAGTTTTATATATTTATTATACCAAATAGGCAAAAAATAATTTATTTCCTAACATAGATTTCACGAAAAGCTTACCTATTCTTAAACTTGCACAATTAGAGTAACCGAAGCCAGCCAAAAAATTTTTTTTAGCTAACTGACAGCTAGCCTTCTCCTATAAGAGACGCTACGCATTGTCTACGCACTACTGACCGAAAAGATACGGCTAATCCCCAGCTATTGCTAAGGAGAACATTTTTTGCTGTCAATTTCACCTATCAAGGAAGCGCTGGCTCGACCGATTTTTAAATATATATACTTATATTTAAAGTTATATGAATGACAAAATAAAATATACGGTAATAAATCTTACTTCTGAGAATCAATGCAATTAGTAAAACTCTCTAAAATATTGGGTAATAATCCCATCTGGTACTAGCTCAGTAAACTACATATACCAATATTCAACAGATCGCTATTGTTACCAAATACTAACTATAAGGGACTTACAGACAAATCAATAGATGGACGAAAATATTACATTATCTCAGAACATATTTTTAGTAGATTAAATATTAAATCTTTCTAAAATTATTTGCTGCACAAAATTTATAAAATTCAACCTAAAATTTTTCTAAAAAATCTATGTGTCGCTGCACTAAAATGTATTCCAAAACCTACTTATTTTTATTAAAACTACTGTTTGATAAATTCATTTATTCAGTTAACAAAATAATTGTTTGACCATAAATTACAAAATTTTGACAACTTCTACTTTAGTAGCTTGTGTACTGATATTTCCTCTTTGACCTAACTGTAATATTAATAATATTGTTGAGTTATACATCTTAATCAATTTTCAAGATCCTTCAATAGTTTTTCAATCAAACCAAAAATTATAATTTATCAAAATGTCTTCCACAAGTCTGATCCCAAATTCTTCTGATACATCCAATAACTCTACCTTCAGCGAACAGTTACCGCAGCAGTTATTTACCCGCAGGCAAATAATTCCTTTATGCAATGATTTACTGTGGCGCATCGATCGCGGGGCAGTTCGGACATTAACCTGGAGTGAAGACGGAACATTCGTTACTCTGGGTTATTGGGGTTCTGGGGATCTGATCGGCTATCCCTTGTCCAAAGTCCAGCCTTATCACATTGAATGTCTGACAAGCGTAGAAGTGAGCATTGTACCCCCTCATCTTTGGCATTTATATATTAATGCTTTATTGTCTCATATTCAGCATTCAGAAGAGCTTTTAAGTATAGTACATCGTAAACCTATTTCAGTACGTTTGTGGCAATTTCTGGTGTGGTTAAGTGAAAAATTTGGACGCAACGTAGAACAGGGCAAATTAATTGACCTCAATGTTACCCATCAAGAGATATCAGAAGTGTTAAACACAACTCGAGTAACAGTAACACGGCTTTTACAGCAATTTGAAGAAAATGGAATGCTTTTACGCTATAAACGTCGGATTATTCTACGTTTGCCAAATAAATTAACTAGAAAAAGTTCATAAAAATAGTACTAAAAAATTGAGATAAATAGTCTTGTTGAAGGTTCATAGAACAGCCTTTGAATCAAGACTTTAAATCCAAAATCCCAAATCTAAAATCCAAAATTGATAAGATCGCTTGTGCTAATCGCTGTGAATTCTGTATAATCATCCCTGAAGTCGTTGGGTAAATTCCCTTAATAGCAAAACGTTAAGTACTTTACCATGACTTGTACTAGTTGGTGTGAGGAAAAGTAAGACTATGACGAAACCATTCTGGAATGTTTTGAAGGTCAGTCCAGTTGTTGTCGCCGCTACATTTTTTGTTGCTAACAGCACCTTAGCTGCGGAAGTGAATGAACAAGCAACAAGTGTTGCCCAACTGTCTCAAGAAACTGACAATCTCGGACAAGTAACATCGGTTTCTCAATTTTCAGACGTGCAACCCACAGACTGGGCATTTCAAGCTTTGCAATCCCTAGTTGAGCGCTACGGCTGTATTGCGGGTTATCCCAATGGTACTTACCGTGGTAACCGTGCTTTGACCCGTTATGAATTTGCCGCTGGTTTGAACGCTTGTTTAGACCGAGTTAACGAATTGATTGCTACAGCTACTGCTGACTTAGTAACCAAACAAGACCTGGCTACATTACAGCGATTACAAGAAGAATTTTCTGCTGAATTGGCAACTCTGCGCGGTCGTGTGGATTCCTTAGAAGCCCGCACAGCTGAGTTGGAAGCAAATCAGTTCTCCACTACTACTAAACTGGTTGGAGAAGCAATTTTCAACGTATCTGACGTTTTTGGCGATACGAGAGTTGGCGGTGCTGACTTACAAAGCAACACCACTTTCTCTGACCGGGTACGCTTGAACTTGTACAGCAGTTTCAGTGGTAAAGACCAGTTGCAAATCCGTTTGCAAGCCGGCAATATTGTCTCTAACAGTAGTGTAACTGGCACCAACATGACTCGCTTGGGCTATGATGTGGCTACAGCTGATAATAGCGTTGGCATCGATAAAATCAACTATGCTTTCAATCTGAGTGATGCCATCCGCGTAAAAGTTGATGCTACTGGTGGTGAGTTGTGGGAGAACGTCAATAACTTCAACCCTGACTTTGCTAGCTCTGGGAGAGGTGCTATCTCCCGTTACGGACGTTTCAGTCCCATCTATCGCCAAGGTGCTGGTGGTGCTGGTATAACTGTCACTTTCAATCCAGGCGGGCCTCTCAGCATATCAGGGGCTTATCTAGCAAGCACAGCTAATAACCCCACTGATGGTAATGGTCTTGTCAATGGTGCTAGTACAGCTTTTGGACAAATAGCTTTTCAACCTAGTAAAGTTTTTAACGTGGGTTTGAGTTACGCTCACACTTATCAAAATAATTCCAGTAATGTAAATCTGTTTGGCAGCACAGGAAGTGCTTTGGCGAACCAACCATTTGGTAGAGTTGCTACCACATCCAACAACTATGGTGTAGAAGCAACTTTCCAACCCAGTTCCAAATTTACTATTGGTGGTTGGGCAGGTTATACGGTCGCCACTGCTGAATCGGGTGCTAATGTAGGTAAAAATGCAAATGCATTCTACTGGGCTGCTACTCTTGGTCTCAAAGATTTGGGCAGAGAAGGTAACGTACTCGGTGTAATTTTCGGTCAGTCACCCAAAATCACTGATAATGAAGCCACAACTGGAGAAGATCTAGATACCTCTTATCATTTAGAAGGACTCTATAAAATCAAGGTTAGTGATAACATTCAGGTCACACCTGGCTTGTTGGTGATTTTTAACCCCGAACACAACGACGCTAACGATACCATTTATGTAGGTACACTCCGTACAACCTTCACTTTCTAATACTAATAGGTTAGTAGTAGGCACTTAAGTGCTTACTACAAGCTACAAAGCCCGCTTTGGTGCGGGCTTTTGCATAGGAAATTTATGTGGGATTACAATCTCGCTGATTAGACAAATCTGATGGGGGGCGATCGCTACTCCATGCCCACCAAACAAAACCACAATGGCAATTGTAGAACTCCTGCCATTTGCGACGATGGTTTTCTGTCATCACAGGCGATCGCCGATTAATCCAAACTTGTAGAGCTTCTAAGCTATTTGAACGGCAGTTAGGACAGCAAAACTTATAAGCGTGAACTGCCTTATTCGTCCATTCAGGCGGGATGGGAGCAAAAGCGTCCATGTAGTTAAAAGTGTAGTCTTATTGGTTATCCAATTTAAGGCTTTGAACTTGGGGGCAAAAGGATACCATAGAATCCCGCCACACTATAAAATAGCTCAACCAGTATTTTATAACTTTATTAGGATACCATTCAAAATGCTTCAAAAGCCTAGAAATAGGGCATTTTTAATTTTTAATTCTGCCGTACTGTACTAGTTACTATGCATATTATGTCCAATAATTAAAATTATGGAGCCAAACTTTGAAATTCGCCGTTTGTTAGATGTAATGCCTGCTTCTGCTCGCATGACGACAAAAATCGTCAGCAAACCGCAGCAGGCAAAGGTAATAGATGCTGCCTTTCCCCTACCGTGGAATCGCGAGCGACCGATATATATTAACTTTGATTTGTGGAATCGGCTGACGAAACCACAACGAGACCTGCTGCTGTTGCAGAAAGTTAGTTGGTTAACAGGTGTGAAGTGGTTTAAACCAGAGCTTTATCAAGGTGTAGTCCTGCTAGGCTTATTGGGTGGAGTATTGGAATCAGCCCAGTCAGATGTTGTGGGTGTAGCTGTAGCTGGGGGATTAAGCGCGATCGCCGGTCTGCGGATTTGGCGTACTAACAAATCTCAAGAGTCAGAGTTGAATGCTGATATGGCAGCAATTCGAGTAGCAGGGCGGCGCGGCTACTCAGAAGTTGAAGCCGCCCAGCATTTGTTATCTGCTATTGAAGCGATCGCCGAGATTGAAGGGCATTCTAGCTTAAATTTTTCTGAGTTAATTCGTTGCCAAAACTTACGAGCAATCGCTGGATTGTCTGCCGTAGGTTTGCCAAAAAGTTAAGAGTGCTAATCTAACTGTTGTTTATCTATCATCCGGTTCAAGACGTTGCGTGTCATCGCTTGTGCATCAGGACTCAATACAGAGGGACGTAATTGAGGTGTATTGTAATCATCCAGTCCCCAACTCCATTGCATAGAACCAGTAGCAAACACCGTTGCACCAGAATCTGTAGTGTAAATCGTCATATCTGAATATCTTGTGCCACCCTTGTATCGATAAGGTGAATGGGCAATGCGAATCGTATTAGCTGGCGCGTTACGAAACATGCGATCGACTTCGTAGCCTAGCAGTCCCTCAAGGTGCATTTCTTTGGCAGGTGCTTTGCTATTCGTCTGCACAGATGCTGTAGTACTATTTGGACTCAATTGCGTACCAGTAAGTAACCAATTTGGTGCTGTCCGCTCGATAATGATGTCAGCATTTACCTGAAATATTTCGTACATAACTCCAATTAGAGAGTCTTCTGGGCGATTGACAGGTTTGCTTCGCCAAAGAGTTGTCACTAGGAAATCATTCGCCGGATTATTGTCCCTAGCATAAGGATCTAACGCTGCACTTTCTTTGTAAGCAACAATAGTGCGGTTTATCTCTTGAGTAATCAAGCTAGGCTCAAAGCGAATTTGCCAATAACAGGTATTGGCAGAAAAAAAGCCAAGACTGACACCATAATCTCGCGCTGTCTCCACATTTTGCCGCATTCTTGCCGACCAATATTCATCATGACCCACCGAGAGAAATGCTTTGTGCAACCAGAGCATCGGTTTGATGCTATAGGTTTCTAGATCGTTTTCATGTGTGTCAACGTTGGTACAGTAAGTAACATCGTAACCTGAGCGTTCTAGCCACCGCACCATGTTGTATTCCCAGCCAGCATTAGAAGTTCTCCTTTGCGGTTGGAAGTTAGTTAAAAATTCTCCAGCTCCCACCCCATAGGCTGCTGCTGAGTTAGGGCTGTTAGCGTAGGGACGGTTAAAGGAAACTTTCGATGCTTGTTTCCCGCGACTGTTCCAGCGATAAAGGGACATTCCACCCCAATTGTTATAGGCTTGGTAAGTAGTGACGCTCGATTGAAATATAATATCGGAAACGCGACTATCATCACGCACTACAAAGATGATGTAGCTTTGTTTACCACTCTTACTAGCAGTGAGTTTTGCTAAATAAAAACCACTTGCCCACTGTGTTAGGTCGTTTGGGTTGTAGGGAATTTTTAAAACGTAGGGATCTTTCCAATTACATTCAATCAAACCAGTTGCTTGATTTACAATTGGCCGTGGTTGCTTAACTCCAGTGCGTGTAATTGCAGCAGCCATCTGCCGCCCTCCAGCACCCCCATACCAGCCCATACGAAAGATTTCTATTGTGTAACTAGGCTCTTTTGTATTCACAAAAAATTTGATATCGCTGCCGCGATTGATACTAGTCAGCGAAGCATATCCTTCTATTTCCTGCTTAGTAGCAGGATTTGTGAGTTGCCAATCAGAAGTACCGATTTTTTGATTTTCAATGATTGTGGGATTGTTTGGCTCTTTAGATATTGGTATAGCCATAGCCCGAGCAGATGGTTGGACAACAATCAAAAGAAAAATGAAAATTAGCAGTATCGAAAATATAACTGCGATCGCAGAGCATAATTGTTTGTGCAGAAATATTGCAGTAGCAGTCATTTTTATTGAGCCGATACAGTTCGCACTATCTTTGATTTTTTTATTTTGACGTTGAGTCACCATTTAAGGCAATAAAGAAAATCCAAATTTATTAATATCAAAATACAGTGATTTTTGTCAGACAATGTTTTTAGGGCTAAAATCCCAAATTAATGCGGTCGTATAATTTTAACTATCTATCAAATTGAAAGATTTTCTCCATGCTACTTAGTTTATTGCTAAGCAAGTTATAGTATAATACTGTTTTGTATGTATTTTTATAAGCATAATAAAAGGTATTGATAATAAATAATTGTATTTATTAAATGTTTTAAAAATATATTTAGTTAAGGCTTTATATTTAAAATGCAGATAACAAACTTGCAAAGATTTTTTACCGCTTATAATACTGAAACATCTCAATTCCAAATAAGGTTTTGGTTTTGTTTAAGTCTAGTTTTTGCTTTATTTTATAGTTTTTTAGAATTACAGCAAGCCTTCGCTAGTAAATATGTAGTACAAGATGATGCGAGAGTATATGTTTTTTGGTTACAGCGATTTTTAGAGCCAGATATCCTGCCCAATGACTTAATTGCCGATTATTTTGCATCTGTAACCCCAGTGGGATTTACTGCCTTCTATAGAATAATGGGTATGGTGGGCATTGAGCCACTATTGTTAAGTAAAATATTACCAGTATTTTTAAAAATCTTAACTATCTGTTATTGGTTTCCATTATGTATGCAGATATTCCCAATACCAATGGCAGGATTTATTAGTACGCTGCTACTGGCTCAAAATCTTTCAATGCGGGACGATTTAGTTTCTGCGACACCTAGATCTTTTATTTTTGTATTTTTCATAGCGTTTCTATACTATTTACTACGACAATATTTACTACCATGTTTAGGTGCGATCGCCTTAGTAGGATTATTCTATCCGCCTTTTTTATTCATCATAACTGGCATCTTAATCTTCAGGCTGTGGCGCTGGGAAGGCAAGCTCCCTTATCCATCTAATAATCGTCGCGATTACCTATTTTCTTTTGCAGGATTGGCAACTTGTTTAATATTGATGTTGCCTTATGCCTTGAATTCTTCTAAATTTGGGCCAACCATCACAGGAGTAGCAGCAAGAGAATCACTAGGACTTGCACAAACAGGCAGAATACCATTTTTCAGTAACGATCCGATTTGGTTTTGGTTATTTAATCAACATAGTGGTTTGATTCCAAATGTTTTAGAACATCCAATCAATATAATTGGGTTATTTTTACCTCTAATCCTCGTATATAATCGGCGTTTTCCCCTAACTCAGCATATTACTGATAAAGTCAGAGTTTTATCTCAAATTGCCCTAGCATCTGTGGCAATGTTTGTGCTTGCTCATTTACTACTTTATCAGTTGTTTTCTCCTGCTCGTTACACAAGATATACCCTCAAATTTGTACTGATTCTCGCCACTAGTATAGTAATTTTAACAATTTTAGATGCAAGTTTTCGCTGGCTAAAACAACATCAAAGTTCATCTCGGCAACAAATTATAGCTTTAGGATTTACTGGATTATTAGCTAGTACCTTAGTTTTTTATCCTTGCTTCTTGAAAAATTTCCCAAACAGCTTTTACCATTTAGAGCGAGCATCAGCAATGTATGAGTTTTTTCATCAACAACCTCAAGACACTCTCATTGCTTCTTTATCAGAAGAGGTAGATAGCATCCCTACCTTTGCTAAAAAATCCATTTTAATCGGCTGGGAATATGCAGTTCCATATCATGTAGGCTATGACCATCAGATTACACAACGAGCTACTGATTTGATTCGCGCTCAGTACAGTGAAAATTTAGCCGAATTACAAAATTTTATTCAGAAATATGGAGTAGACTTTTTTGTAGTGGATAAATCAGCATTTACACTTGAATATATTGCAAAAAACCCTTGGATTATACAGTTGCAGTCAACAGCAAAAGATATTTTATTCAAATTGCAGCAAGGAACTACCCCAGCTTTATTAAAAACCTTAGAACATTGTTCTGTTGTAGAGACTGAAGATTTGATTGTCTTACAGGCAGAATGTGTTAAAAAGTCTGAAAGTTGAAAAATTAACTTAGAAAGTATGAAGTATAGAGTTCTCAGAATAAGCGATCGCCTTTGACTCACCAATTATTAACTTACATTGTATGATTCTTGGCGATCGCACCATTAGACACCAAACGATCGCATCGTTTACCACCATCAAAGCCATCGCTCTAGCAGTGTCAAGGTGAAAAAAAGATAATTTGTAACTCAAAAGCTCAACTTGCAATCGAGAGAAGCAAATAATGAGAACGGGCGCAAGACTTTGCGCCCGTACAAAAGTTAGGAATTAAGCATCACTAACTAATCACTCTTAACTCATAACTTTTAACTTCTAAAAGCCAAAGCCACTAAAGTTATAACCAACTCCTATCATCAAACCGATATCAGTGTCACCAAAAAATCCAGCATTCACAGCTGCTGTGGCTGTAAATTGCTGATTTAAAGGTACGTCGATACCACCAGACAGTAAGAAGCCAACTTCTGAGTCATCGCCAGTTTTAATGGCTGCACCTGCTCCTATGTAAGGTGCTATGGCTAATGGTTCGCTAAATGGATCTGCTTGCTGGAAGGAAAAGTCGTAGGAGAGGGGAAGTAGAATTGTCGTATTGTCCCCAAACACTGCTGATGGTCTGAATGAGAGGGTATTTGTAAGGCCAATTTTGCTGATGGCTGCGAAGTTACCATCTCCTAAGGATGATTCATTACCATCGAGACCTATGTTACCAGCGACACCGATGTAGCTTCTACCACCACGAGTAGGTCTACCTACATCAATATCCGATTGCGCCACCACAGGAGCAGATGGTTGAGAAGTCGGTGAAGCAGGTTCTGCATACTCAGATGTCAATGCTGCTGATGAGGTTGCTACTGTGCCTGGAACAGGTGTGAGTATTCGACTGGCACTTTCTTGTGCAGTCGCACTGGGAAACTGCTGCAATGCAGTAGAATCGGATATCTTTGTTTGATTTGCAGTTGTCTCAGTGGAGAGTTTTTGGCTCTTAGTTTCTAATTCGGCACTCGACTGGTTGGGAGACACAGCAGTTACAGAAGTTTCTGTTAACTGGTGACTGCTGATATTGTCCACTGTCTGGGCAGTAGCAGATAAGCTACTACCTAGAACTGTAACAGCAGCAATTGGCAACAACACACTTTTACGAAGAAAAATAGTAATCACATTCACTCCTGACTGAAATATTGCCACAATAGGTATTGAAGCAACAAATTTGGGCAATATTCAAACTTTAACACCAGAAAATCAGTTTTTCCATCCTGAAAGGGTGGTAAGTTTTCAAGATGCGCTCTCAAAAAATTCAATAATTTATCTCAATTTTGAAGGATGACAAAAATTAAGCAGATACACGCACTTTTGTCCTTGGTTCTGCTTAAGATTCAAGCCTCTATTCATCGAGGATATTATCAAAAAAAAGCTTAACTAGTTATGATAATAACCACAGCACATGTGGTCTTCAACAGCTACAAAATATAGACATTAGTTGTGACGAGATGATTGGGGATTATGTCACAGCACGGAAAGAAAAAAAGAAAACAATTCTAAATTTAAATTTAACAAGAAAGGCAGAAGGTAAGATTTCTGCCTCTTGACTTGAAAGTGCCAAGTACTGAGTGAATTAGGAGTGATGAGTGAGTTATCTCCCCTGCCCCTCTGCCCTCACTCTTAGCTACTGCTATTCAGAGACTGCTAATTGCTTCAGCAACTAGCTTAGAGACAAAGGGTAAAATAGCTCGGCTCTTAGCATGTGCTTTGCCTTCAGTAAATACTACTAAGATATAAGAGCGCTGCTGCTCTGGTAACTCAATATAAGCTGCATCATGGCGGACTTGACTTGTCCAGCCTGCCTTTGACCAAATTTGGGCATTTTGGGGAAGACCACCACCCAAAAAACCTGTCACTTGATCTTCTTCGACATCAGTAGGTAAATCATCAGGGTTGAGGCTACGTTTGAGTAAAGCCATCATCGCTTGCGATCGCCCACTCGAAACGGCTACCCCACCAACAATGCTATGTAGCAAACGCGCGATCGCATTTGTCGTCACCATATTGCGATTTTCTAGCATCTCTCCATAAAATGCCCGCTCTCGCCCATAGGGGCCATCACCCCAAGTTTTTTGGCAGACGTTAATTGTCGCCATTTCCTCCCAACCTAAAGACTGGTAATAGCGGTTCACAATATTACGTTGATATTTCCAAGTCTCAAAGGGGCCGGTGGGTAACTCTGGCCCCGATGTCGTACCACTGAGGATATCTACAACTAAGCTGGTAGCATCATTGCTAGAATCAACAATCATATCCTGCAAAGCCCGTTCCAATTCTTTGGAAGGTTGGCTCATGCCTTTTTCTAACCATTCGTTGACCGCGACTAGGTAAAATAGCTTGACTACACTCGCAGGGTAAATGCGCTCAACACCGCGATAAGTGAAACCGCGGACTGGGTGATTCCAAAAAGCATCTGGAGTCAAAGCGCCACCAGTATTTACCGGGACTGGCGGATCGTAAACAATCCAAGTTAGTGCTATTTGGTTACGGGCTAAATTTGGAAATGCTGCCCAAGTTGACTCTAAAATACCATTACCAAGATTTTCGAGTTGTTCGTCTTTTCTGAAAAAAATCATTTTTAACTATTCACCTTAAAGAATGCCTTCTAATCCAAAATCCAATTTGCAATCCCAGCGCACCACAGGTGCGACCCAAAATCCAAAATTGGGAGAATACCAGTGTCTCGCTGACCTGAACTTATATGATTCTCCTGAATGTACGCGCTTGGCAACTCAAGCTGCTGCTGGGCGACATTTACGGGTAACATCAAATCATCAAGGTTCAGCGGTTGAGGTGTATTTATGTGAGGATGACTATCCAGGGTGGGTATCTCTTGCTAATTTGGATTTATTACAACCTGCTACTGTACCTTATCAGGCTAAATTATTTTCTGAATTTGATATTAAAAAACTACTACCAGAGGTCATCGCCTTTACTCAAAAAGCGATGCAACAGTCAAACTATTACCTTTGGGGTGGTGCGGTGGGGCCAAATTATGATTGTTCTGGGTTGATGCAGGCGGCATTTGCCTCGGTGGGTGTTTGGTTACCCAGAGATGCCTATCAGCAGGAAGATTTTACTCAGGCAATTGCGATCGCTGAATTAGAACCAGGCGATTTAGTTTTTTTTGGCACTCCCGAAAAAGCAACCCATGTGGCACTTTATCTGGCGGATGGCCATTACATCCATAGTTCTGGGAAAGCTCAAGGACGAGATGGTATTGGGATTGATATTCTTTCGGAACAGGGAGATGCAGTGAGTCAGTCATACTATCAGCAGCTGCGAGGTGCTGGCAGAGTTATTCAGAGTTACGAACCACAGAGACGCTGAGGACGCTGAGGAATTATGAGGAGTGGCTTAGTTTCTGGAGAAATTAATCAGGAGAATGAGGCGATTTTAGGAATTGTCCCAGATGTTTCGGTGGTAGTCCCGGTGCGCGATGAAGTGGAAAGTTTACCGCTTTTATTGGAGGCGATCGCATCTACTTTATCTGCTTGTCAGTTGAATTATGAAATCATTTGTGTGGATGATGGCTCTACAGATGGTTCGGCAAAATTTCTCAAAGAACAAGCGCAAATCCGCAATGATTTAAAAGCGGTGATTTTACGTCGCAATTACGGTCAAACTGCGGCGATGGCGGCTGGGTTTAATTATGCCCTAGGCAAAGCGATCGTCACTTTAGATGCTGACCTCCAGAACGATCCGGCTGATATCCCGATGTTGTTAGCCAAGCTAGAAGAGGGTTACGATTTGGTGAGTGGTTGGCGGCAAAAACGCCAAGATGGAGCCTTCAATCGCTTGCTTCCTTCCAAAATTGCTAACTGGCTAATTCGGCGTACCACTAGCGTGAATATTCACGACTATGGCTGTTCGTTAAAAGCCTATCGTGCGGAATTAACGGCAGATATGAACCTTTATGGGGAACTCCACCGATTTTTACCTGCTTTGGCCTACATTGAAGGGGCAAGAATTACCGAAATGCCTGTGCGACATCATGCCCGTCGTTTTGGTCAGAGTAAATATGGCTTGTCGCGGACGTTCCGGGTATTGATGGATTTGTTAACCATTTTGTTTATGAAAAAGTTCCTTACACGCCCAATGCATGTTTTTGGGCTGTTGGGCTTAACTTCAATAATTGCCGGGGCATTGATTGGCGTTTACCTGACTTTCGTGAAATTAGCTTGGCATGAGAACATTGGCAATCGCCCTTTACTAATCTTGGCAGTTCTCTTGCTAGTAACTGGAGTGCAACTGTTTTGCTTCGGTCTTTTAGCAGAGTTGCTCATGCGTACATACCATGAATCCCAAGGTCGCCCCATCTATCGCGTGCGGGAGGTTGTAGCAAAAAATGTTAAGTAAGGTAACAATATTCATGAGACACACTTAGCATTACATAGCATCTACCTTGAAAGCTTTTCATAACTTTGACGCGCATTTGCGGCTCAACCTGCTGATTTTATTTACAGCAGGTTTAGTATTCTGGTCGAGCCTGGGTTCGATATTACCAACTCTACCGCTCTACATTCAGGATTTAGGCGGCAGCAAACAAGAAATAGGAATGGTGGTAGGTAGTTTTGGCATCGGATTGTTGTTATTTCGGCCGATGCTGGGACGATTAGCAGATCGATATGGTCGAAAACTGCTGTTATTAATTGGCACAATCGTAGCTGCGATCGCACCTTTTGGCTATTTGATATTCACATCAATTCCTCTGTTGATGCTATTGCGTGTCTTTCACGGCATTAGTCTTGCCGCTTTTACCACTGGCTATAGTGCTTTAGTAGCGGATTTAGCTCCACTCAAACAGCGTGGTGAAATCATTAGTTATATGAGCCTAACAGCTCCCATTGGTCTAGCACTCGGGCCTGCCTTGGGAGGGTATTTAGAAGAGACAAGTGGTTACAGACTGATATTTTTATTAGCAGCAGAATTAGCTTTTATTGGGCTATTGGGAGCTATACAAATTATTAATCCACCAATCCAGACACAGCAGCAAACCTTAAGAAACAACAGCAAATTTTGGCAAATTTTGGTTAGTCCGCGAGTCAGAGTCCCGGCTATAGTAATGTTGCTGGGTGGTTTGGCGGTCGGTGCTGTACATACCTTTGTGCCTTTATTTATCAAATCTACTGGGGTAGATTTGAATGTTGGCTTGTTTTTTACCGTGGCGGCAATTTCTAGTTTTATTTTTCGGATATTTGTCGGTCGAGCCAGCGATCGCTTTGGTCGGGGTTTATTTGTTAGCTTTGGTATACTTGCTTACAGTTTATCTTTGCTGCTGCTATGGCAAGCCAACAATACTAGCACTTTCTTGGTAGCTGGCATAGTTGAAGGACTTGGTGGAGGAACGCTATTCTCAATGATTACCACCATGATGGCAGACCGCTCGCTACCGCAAGAACGAGGGCAAATCTTTGCTATATGTATAGCAGGATTTGACTTCGGATTGGCGATCGCAGCTCCTTGTTTAGCTTATGTTGTCGAACAAGTAGGCTATCCCAGCATGTTTGCCTACAGTGCTGGTTTAACTTTCCTGGGTCTGATTATCTTTTTCACCTGGTCCAACAAAAACATCACTAGTTCCATGCGCTTTGCCCTAGGTCGAGGTGAAGATGCTTACTCATTAAATAGGTTATGAGTTAGAAGTTTTTATTGCTTACTCCTGACTCTTGTACAGACGCGATTAATCGCGTCTCTACTCTTAAAAACGGGCGAGGAGGGATTCGAACCCCCGACACCGTGGTCCGTAGCCACGTGCTCTAGTCCACTGAGCTACACGCCCTTGACCGAAAATCATATTAACATATATCGAGAAAATGATGCAAGACAATACTCTATCTAATTCTGCCAACTTAAGCCATCTGGATAACCAGGGACAAGCACAGATGGTAGATGTGTCTGACAAAGCACCAACTATCCGTCAAGCAGTAGCCGCAGCCAAGGTGCGGATGTCACCAGAAACCTTCGCTGCTATCCAAGCTGGTAATGCTCCGAAAGGGGATGTATTGGCAACAGCAAAATTGGCTGGAATTATGGCAGCCAAGCAAACGGCTGTTTTGATTCCCCTATGTCATCCTTTACCACTACAAAAAATTACAGTCGAAGTTACACCCGCTCCTCAACTACCTGGTTATGAAATTCACGCCACAGTCAAAACCAAAGCCGAAACTGGTGTGGAGATGGAAGCTTTAACTGCTGTTTCTATTGCAGCGCTAACTTTATACGATATGGCAAAAGCCTTAGAAAAGTCGATTCAAATTGAATCGATTCGACTAGTTAGTAAGACTGGCGGGAAATCAGGAGATTATTACCCGCCAGAACCATAACTTACTCTATTTCACCTAAGGCTTTGTTGAGATCGGTTGGACTTTCAAACTGCTCGTTGTCTGGTAATTGCTCTAACAGGGAAATTATCTCGCGATCGGCTCCCTGTTGTTTAGCGTGTTTAATCAATTCTTGCTTATCAGCGGGATAGTCAACACCTTTCAAGTGTTTTTGTATTGCAACTGGATTTGCCTTAGCCATTGTCATTTACCTCTAAAGGTTATTTACATCTTCACCAGTGAATGTATTAACTCCCTCTATCAAACAGATGAATCATTTTTTACTTATAGTTCTTAAAAGGTCACCCAATTGGTTGATGAGCCAACTTTCTGTATTTGGTAGTTTTTCATATGGGCTATACGAAGAAGACTCAGGGACGCGGAGAATGACAGACGTGGAGAGTCTATCAAAGATGTTCCCCGTGTCCTTCATGCCTCAGTTACTCTCTTTGAGCGCAACTCGGTATTAGAATAATTAGGGTGTACTCAAATCTGTAACAAATATTTATGCCTCCTCGTTGGCCTCGCAAACCCGATCGCAAAGACCCAGATTTCCGCAAATTAGACGATCGGATGAATTTTGCTGTGCATGTGGCAGTTGCTGCGGCGATCAATTCTGGGTTGTGGTTTGTTCATAACTTCAAAGCGACTACCTGGGAGTGGTTGCCGTGGTTGACGGTAAGCTGGATAGTAGTATTGTTGGCACATCTGATTTATATTGCTGCGATCGCCAACTACACCGAAACACCACCGAAATCCACCTGAAGATGGACTGCTGAAGCTAGGGCAATTGTAACCTCTGGCAGTGGAAACACTCTGGCTAATTAAGCGATAATGAAAATTAGTCTGATTCGCCCTATTTCCGGACGTAAAGTTATTTTTATGGCTAAAACTAACACCACAGAATTACTAGAAGCCCTAGCATCTGAAATTGGCGAAAACGTTTATATAGACATTGCCAAGTGGCATCTTTACTTATCAGATGCTAAGTTGCATACTATTGTTGCCGAACAACTGTATCCCTTAATTACTTCCAATGATGTAACTGAAGACCGAGTTATTCAAGTATTAGAATCCATCCCAGTTAAAATTGGCGGCGGCAGACGCGAACTTCCCTTAATCGATTTACTACCGCTGCAATGTCAAGTGAATTTGGTAGATATCTTGGAAAAATATCAGCGTGAGATATAATTTTCGGACTCTGAATCGTCCGCTAGGTTGCTTTTTAGGCAAACCTCATTTAGGAGGTGAAGAGCATGGATGCTTATGAATTTCATAATGGATATACTCTAGCAGAAACAGCAGAAAAACTCGGTAAAAAGGCATTGCAATTAGGTCTGATACCCAGTTTTGTTGTACATTATTTTCCTGATGGTAGACAGTATTACATTCCTAACGAAAAAGAATCTGAACCGTTGACACCAGAAGAGGCATATATGCAGTTGAAGAAACTGGTTGAACACTCTGGTAAGTAATAGTAATTTTGGATTTTAGATTAAAAATCTTTACTAAAAAGCTATTCCAGTAGTCTCAAACAATATTACCTATCCTAAATTGGTGTCAGCATTATTTAGTTTATATATAAACGAGTTTATAATGACGCTCGTCTTAGTTTTTGATGCAAACTTCTTGAGGCAAATTATATGCTTTTACAACTCAAAGGTACTAACGACTTAGTGAAAATTGATGATATTGAAGAATTAATCGATCCGAATAACGATATAGTTCATGCAAGAGATCAAGAAGGACAAGAAGAACAAGAATCAGATTCTTTTAAAAAAGAAAATCTTGTTTTTCCTTCTGGAGAAGGACTACCACGCTGTTGGTTGGATGCCAATTATAGAAAAGCTAAGGCTTCATAATTGTTATAGCTTTTCTTTACTGAAGTTCAACATCTATTTTTTTAAGGGTGCAAGGCTTTGCACCCCTAATTGTTTGTCAACATTCCACCTATGGTCTTACGCTTCTTCTGGTACCGTTACCGTTTCAGGCTGCTGAAAGTTAGGGAAAAATGCCTTAGTAATCCAGGAAGTCAAGACGTGGGATAGTACTCCCAAGGGGCCAGCAAACAAACATAATGCAAGGGAGTGAATTGTCCAAATACCTGTTTTTTGTCCTTGCCAATATATCCACCTGCCGACAAATAAATCCATTACTAAAAAATGAATCCAACCTGTGGCGGCAGCTTTTTCATCAGCAAAAAATCGAGCAATATCAGCTAATTGAGGATTCGATAAAGCTTGGGCATTTTCTGGCGTAATACTGCTAATGAATAAGTATAAGTATGCACCAGCTAAGACCACAAAAGGCAGATAAGATTCCATTACCCGCCGTGTAACTTGCCAATTTGGCAGGAGAATCATCAATGCCCAAAAAGGCAAAACAAAAAGATTGGCAATGTTAAACAGTTCACTGATAAACATAGTTTGGGAAAATGAGGAATTAAAAGTTAGGAGTACAGACGCGACGCCAGTCGCTACAACGGGGGGAACCCCCGCAACGCGCTGGCTCATTAATCGTGTCTGTACAGGAGTTTTAAGTTTTTATGTTTGAGTTATGAGTTTTGAATTCAGTAGTTATTCATCACTCATAACACTCAACTTCTAACTCATAAAGCTGCCAATTGTGATTCTATTTCAGAGGATTTCAAATCACGACCAATGAAAACTAAGCGGGTTTGCCTTGCTTCTTCTGGTTGCCAGGGGCGATCGTAAAATTTATCAAATCGCGTTCCTACACCTTGCAATACTAAGCGCATGGGTTTATTAGGCACTGCCACAAAGCCTTTAATTCGATAAATTTCTTGTTGGTGTACTAGTGTTTGCAATTGCTGTTGTAATTTTTCTGGGTCAAAGGCACGGTCTAAAATCAGGTGCGTTGAGGTAATTTCTTCATCGTGGTTGTGGTCTTCTTCGGTGTCGTGATGACTGGGACGACTATCTAAATTATCTTCAACTGCGGCTTGAAATCCTAATAAGATAGATGGGTCAAGTGTCCCGCGATCGCTCTCAACAATCTTCACAACTCTGGGCAATTCTTGTTGAATCAATTCCTCAACTCTTGCTTTTGTTTCACTATCTACCAAATCAGTTTTACTCAATACCACCAAGTCTGCACAAGCAAGTTGGTCTTCAAATAATTCTTGCAAAGGTGTTTCATGTTCTAAGCTATCATCTGCTTGCCGTTGGGCTGCTACTGCTTCCAAGTTATTAGCAAATGTTCCTGCTGCTACTGCTGCACAATCTACTACGGTAATCACTGCATCTACAGTTGCACCAGCACGAATTTCTTGCCAGCGAAAAGCCTTAATTAGTGGTTTTGGTAAAGCTAAACCAGAGGTTTCAATGAAAATACAATCGATACTATCCCGCCGCTTCAGTAACTCTTGCATCGTTGGAAAAAATTCTTCCTGGACTGTGCAGCACAAACAGCCATTGGTTAATTCAAAAATGTTACTCTCACCGTCTTCATCTTCAGGGCAGATTTGACAGGATTTCAACAATTCGCCATCAATACCGAGTTCGCCAAATTCGTTGACTAAAACAGCAATACGGCAACCTTGATTATTTTGTAGTAAGTGACGAATTAGACTAGTTTTGCCACTTCCTAAGAAGCCAGTAATCACTGTAACAGGAATTTTTGCAGCCATATTTTTGCCTGATTTTCTCAGTATGGTAAGTTTTACGGGGTACAAACTTAGCTACTGAGGTTAAGCTTGGTTTGAAAATTGACTTAGTTATTTTAAGCTAAAATTCTATGCGAAGCTTCAAAATCTTGCTGCTAGTGAGTTGAAGTTTGGTTTTAGCTTCTCAAATCATTGTGGTACAAACGCTCGAAGAGTTAGAGTAAAAAACCTCATCTGCCGAAAAAATAAAAAATTATGAAGAAGGCGCTAATATGTGACGGAGTTTGATTCAAAGCGATCGCATCTGCCTGCAACAAACTGCGGTGTATTAAATATAGCGATCGCATCGCTTGGAGTGAGACTCATAGTAGCCATCATGAACTATGTACACCAATAACACATGAAAAATTCTCTCCCCCTGCTTTTTCAAGTCAGCGGCTTAATCTCACACATGAAAAGGGCAACCGCTTACCCGGAGAAAAAATGCGCTTGCCCCTAAACCGTAATCAGAAAACAAAATAATGGCACAATCTACGGAAACTGTACTTTCGTCTCATGACAGTTCTTTTGGTGTACTGATGATGTGCTACTGTTGACAACAAGACTCAAATCAACTCCAAGTATTGCGTTCGCTGTCCTTAAACTAACAGACAAGCGTTTGAATCGGAATCTCAGCTTGAGAGTATTCGTGTTTGTTTTTGATAACAGCAAAGAAACGGTTATCACCCTGTATTGCATAAAAATTTAGTAAAAGAATGATAAATAATACAGAGTGTAAAATTGCTAATTAAATATGTTAAGTATTGCAACAGCCAGCTATTAAAAGTAGTAGAAACTAATTTGAGCAGAGAAATTAACAACATGCAAATTCAATTAAGACTCTCAGGTGGCTAAATACTGTTTGTAAGCATGAGATGACGCAGAAATAAGTAACGAGCAACGAGAGACTTTGGATAAACTAGAGTAGGAGCTAACCCAAATGAAAGAAATACCTAAATTTAATCAGAAAATTTTGCAAATGCTAAGAATTCGCCAAACATCCTTGAATATGAGTGACGAATCTTTTGCTTCATACCGCCGGGCGAGGTTTGTATCCGATGAATACTTACACTCAGTCGAACAGGGGGAAGAAGTGGGTCTATTTCAAATGGGTTTAATTGCTAAAGTCCTGGGAGTTTGGATAGATGAGATTTTAGATATAAAAGAAAGTTGTTAAAATTATTTATGGTTAATAGATTAAAAGATGAAAGTCTCAAGTTAATCTCATTGACCACTAATTACTTACGGGTGTGGGTAACAGATACTTGCAGGTGATGGGGTGCTGTTTACAAACCCGCCAATCGGACAAACTGCGATCGCCTCAACCATCGACACCCCCATAGGCTACTGGAACTACAGCTACATACTGAACTTAGCATTGACCCATTACCAGAAGCTGGTCAGCTACTGGGCCTACTTACCTCAACGCAAGCTTGTACAAAGTCTTGAACTACGCTATTTAAAGAATCTCGTCGCCATGCCACAGCAAGCACGCTGGGGCTGACATCCTTTACTGGGCGGAAAGTTTGCCCAGACAAGGTATAAGCCTTTGTCGTGCTTTCTGAGACTAGAGCTACTCCTTGACCATTAATCACTGCTTCCAT
Organism: Nostoc minutum NIES-26; assembly: GCA_003326215.1. GTDB lineage: Bacteria > Cyanobacteriota > Cyanobacteriia > Cyanobacteriales > Nostocaceae > Dendronalium > Dendronalium minutum. The sequence continues at coordinate 65,280 of LXQD01000215.1, forward strand.
TGCTTCATTTGTATTGTTTACTTCTGCACCAATGATGATTGGATGACCGCCACGCTCATCCGTTGCCAGCCAGCGATCTCGCCATATCCCGGTTTCCGCAGGCACTGTAATAAACGGTTCATTAATCAGATCTGCCATCTGTAAAACTTCGTGCTGGGCCAGTGGATGATCGCAGGATAAAGCAACCCATCTTGGTTCGACTAGTAGAATTTCAGTAGATAGTTTTTCTTGTTTGGGTACTGGCAAACGTAATAGGGCAACGTCGGTATTGCCAGAGAGTAATCCAGCAGTTGGATCTGATAACTCGAAGAAACGTATCGTTACTTTCCAACCTTGTCGTAGTGCTTGAAACCGTGTCAGGATAGATTTCGTTAATTCACTACCAATACTGCAAATGAAACCAACGCGCAATGTTTGCATTTGACTTGCCGCGACTTCCCGCACTGCCAATAGGGTAAATTGCCAGTCCTGAAGAAGCTGCTGGGCTAGAGGCAAAAGTGCTGCGCCAGCGGCGGTAAGTTTGACATCGCGACTATTGCGTCGCAAGAGTTCAATGCCCAATTCGCGCTCTAGTTGGCGAATTTGCTTAGATAATGCTGGTTGAGAAATATATAATCGTTCAGCAGCACGGGTGAAGTTTAACTCTTCAGCCACAGCGACAAAGTAACGAAGTAAGCGCAAGTCAGCATCCATGCTGTTTGGTTATTTTAATCTATTCTATCTGGTTATAGCAGCAGGTCTTGGATTTTGATGATAGTCTGCGATACAAACTGGAAATGAGCAATAAAGGGTATTCTGGGGACTAGATACTGAGGAGAACAAAAGGCGTAGGGCCAGAGGGGCGGAACTTGAAATAAATTCTTCCCTAGTTCCCTGCTCCGCCTGCCTCCAAACTTCCAATCCCCAATGCCTAATCCTCAATCCCCAATCTCTGGCTTATGTTTGTCAATACTTTCATCAGACGGCCAGTTTTGACGACTGTCTGTACACTCATCATTTTGCTGCTGGGAAGTATCTGTATTCCTCTGCTGCCTATTTCTCAGCTACCAGACCTCGCCCCGGTGCAAATTACCGTTAGTTCCAATAATATTGGTGCAGATGCTCAAACAACGGAAAACACTGTTACCAACATTATTGAACGACAAATTAATGGTGTTAAAGGCGTGTCTTACATATCCTCTAACACGGGTAATGATGGCTCCAGTAATATAACTGTCTCTTTTCCAACTAATGTCAATGGAGATATTGCCCAAGTCAACGTTCAAAATAAACAAGCCCTAGCTGAGCCTCAATTACCAGATACTGTTCAACGAACAGGTGTCACTGTTGAAACTGCATCGAGTAGTCTCCTTGTTGCCTATGGTTTCTACCCAGAGAATAATGAGTATGACAATATTTTTATTAGTAACTATATCGATCTGTATATTCTCGATCGGATCAAACGGGTTCCTGGTGTAGGAAGCGTCAGAATTTTTGGGGAGCGCAAATATGCAATGCGTCTCTGGCTCGATCCCAATAAGCTTGCCCAACATCAGCTGACTCCTCAAGATGTAACTACTGCCCTTCAAGAACAGAATATTCAGGTAGGTGCAGGTGCAATTGGTAAGGAACCAGCACCAGATAATCAGAGCTTTGAATTTGCTTTACGGGCAAGCAGTCGGTTCAAAGACGTGTCTGAATTTGAGAACATGGTGCTAAAGGTAGGTCAAACTGGCAGTAGCACTAATGACCCTAATGTTACCTTAGTTAAGGTTAGAGATGTGGGTCGGGTTGAACTGGGTGCGGAGAACTATCTCTCTGATGCCAAATTCGCTTTCGCAGGGAGTAATCCCAAACCAGCCGTGGGTTTAGGAATATATCAACTTCCAGGCAGTAATGCCTTGCAAGTTGCTCATGCTGTCGAAGAGCAAGTGAAAGCTTTAGAGAAGAGTTTTCCACCAGGATTACAAGTAAAGTTAATATTTGACACTACTCCATTTGTAGAGATTTCCTTGGAAGAAGTCTTGCATACCTTGGCTGAGGCTATTGTCCTAGTGGTTTTAGTCATTTTTGTCTTTTTGCAAGACTGGCGCACGACAATTATTCCCACAGTCGCTATTCCGGTTTCTCTGATTGGGACATGTGCGGCTCTGTTAGTTTTAGGATTTCAGATTAATACACTGACATTGTTTGGTTTCGTGCTGGCGATCGGTATAGTTGTCGATGATGCCATCATTGTCGTGGAAGCAGTTGCCGTCAAGCTGGAGCAGGGAATGAGACCCTTTGAGGCAGCTGTTGAGGCGATGAAGGAGTTGACTGGGGCAGTCATTGCCACGGCACTCGTACTCATGGCGGTATTCATTCCAGTCGCATTCATTCCGGGCACTACTGGTATTGTCTACAGACAATTTGCCTTAACCCTTGCTTTCTCCATCGGGATCTCAGCCTTCAATGCCTTAACATTCTCTCCGAGTATGGCAGCTATCCTCATGCGCCCACCTGGAATTGCACGAGGCCCTTTAAGCTGGTTCTTTAGACTTTTTAATCGGGGATTTGCCTGGTTCACGCGCCGATATGTCGGTTTTGTGAGCTTCCTCACCCATGTAAAACCAATTGTGGTTGGGGTTTTTATTACTGGTTTAGTGGCAACGGTTTTGATGTACAGAGCCGTGCCTACCGGGTTTATTCCAGAGGAAGATCAGGGTTATTTCTTTGCGATCGTCCAAGCTCCCGATGGGGTTTCTTTGAAGTATACCGAATCTGTTATGGAAAAGGTTGCCAAAGAAATTATCGCCATTCCAGAGACCAGATCGGCTTTTGCCATTAGTGGCTTTGGTTTTGACGGCAATGCTTCCAATCTGGGGATTGCATTTGTTAACCTCAAACCTTGGAAAGAGAGAACTAAAGAATCTCAGTCTGTCTATGGAATACTTCAGAACTTGAACAAAAAGCTTTCTACAATTACAGAAGCTCGAGCGATCGCGGCTAATGCCCCTCCGGTTCGAGGATTGAGTACTACAGGTGGTTTTGAGTTTATTATTCAAGACCGAACCGGGAGTGCTTCGATTGACACCCTAGTCGAAAATGCTCAAAAGTTTATTGCAGCGGCAAATAAAAAACCTGTTCTACAACGAGTCTTTACTCAGTTCACCGCAAATACTCCCCAGTTTGACATCCAGGTGAACCGCAACCAAGCCAAAGCTCTCAACGTCAATATTAATGATGTCTTTGGGGCGTTGCAAAGTTATTTAGGCTCGCAATATGTAAATAATTTTGTGCAGGGACAGCGACAGTACCGGGTATATGTTCAGGCAGATGGGGTGTTTCGCTCTAATCCTGATGATATTGGCAAGCTGTATGTTCGCTCTGCAAGTGGAGTGATGATTCCGTTGAGCAATCTGGTTACAATTACCCCGTTTGTGGGGCCGAAAACTATCCCGCATTATAACTTGTACAGGTCAATCAAGATCCAAGGCGCTCCTGCTCCAGGCGCTAGTTCTGGACAGGCAATTAAAGCGATGGAGGAAGTGGCAGCAGAGGTCTTGCCCCAAGGGTTTGGTTATGAATGGACAGGGACTTATCTGCAAGAGAAAACTTCTGGAGGAGCTACAGGTCTGATTTTTGGTTTAGCGATCGTTATTGTCTTTCTGGTGCTGGCGGCTCAGTATGAAAGCTACATTGACCCGATAATCATTTTGCTGACGGTTCCCTTAGCAATTTTGGGAGCAATGACAGCGATTTGGTTGCGCTCCAATGTTTTCATGGCAGGTAGCCTGTTCCCAAAAGTGGTGGATGATATCTATTGCCAGGTGGGTTTGGTGACTCTAATTGGTCTAGCCGCGAAGAATGCGATTTTAGTTGTGGAATTTGCTAATCAACTGCATGAGCAAGGCATGAGCTACACACGAGCAGCGGTGAAAGCGGGGGAAGAACGTTTGCGACCGATTCTGATGACTTCCTTTGCAGCACTGTTAGGATTTTTGCCTTTGGTAATCTCTGAAGGGGCTGGAGCAAGCAGCCGTTGGTCTCTGGGGACAGCGCTTTTTGGGGGGCTACTGCTTTCGACGTTTTTGAGTCTATTTTTGGTACCAATTCTGTACATTCTGGTTAAAAGCTTGGCTCAGGCTATATTTTCTCGTAAGCGATCGGGAGACTCAAACCCTCCAGATTCTCCCAATGGAGCTTCGGGATCTGGACATGGGGCTTTGCCTACTGGCTCAAGTCAGCCAGAAACACAACTCAGATCTCAGCAGGATGGGAAAACTGCTTGATCGAAATTGGGTATCGGGAAGAATTCGGTTACTAGTCCTTTAGGGCGGACGCATCTCCATATGGAAATCATCACTAAAAGGTTTGTGCTGCGAGAATTTACCGAAAAAGATGAACCAGCTTTTCTCACCTATCATGGCGATCCACGGTATGCCGAATTTTGCTCTTCTGAAGAAGTGGAAGCTGACTATACAACAGAATTACTGCGCCAATTCATTCAATGGGCACATGAACAACCCCGCCGCAATTATCAGCTTGCCGTTATTCGATTAGAGAATCCCAAGGAGTTGCTGGGCTGCTGCGGACTACGGACTAAGGGCTACGATGCTGACATAGCAGAACTGGGAATCGAATTAGCGCCAAAGTATTGGGGACGTTACCGCTACGCCATTGAGGTTGCTAGCGCTATGCTCAAATTCGGATTTGGAGAGTTAGGATTGCAAGAAGTTAGAGGCGTTACCATTAGTGCAAACACAAGGGTAATGCGCTTGGCACATCGGTATGGATTTGTAGCTGTTAGCTCATGTCCTGGTTCAGATTGGATGCACACACGGGGATGGAACCAAACCCAATGGCAGCTCACACGCGAAAAGTGGGAAAGTATGCTAACTCAAATTCGGGTTGAGCAATAACTACAAAACTTCTTCAGGAGCAATGTACTAAGTCCTAAAACCAAAATGGAAAATAGGCTGATAAACTTTGCCAATCAAGTGTAAATACCAAAAGATGTCACTATAGAGGGAATCGTTACCAAAAACAAATTGACGTGAAGGGGAGCCTTTTTCTTCAGGCGATCGCGCAGAACGTTGTCAATTCAATATAATTGGCGATCGCTTGTAGGCATCAATTACCTACATACCTAGACAATTTTTACTCAACAATTGAAACCATTGTGACGATAGCCTTTTAAGGCTATGTCGGTATATTTGCTTAGGGAAGTCCAGTTTAGATGCGTTGCCCTAATCTTGAGTCTGAGCCAGAATCGGTAAGGTGATGACAAATTCGGTTCCCTTACCGAGGGTAGAATTAACTGCGAGCGTTCCTTTATGTTTTTCTTCGATGATAGACTTAGCGATCGCCAGTCCTAATCCTGTTCCTTTACCAACAGCTTTCGTCGTAAATAAATGGTCAAATATTTTTTGTTTTACCTCTTCAGTTATCCCCTTACCATTATCGGCAAGTGTAATTTTAACTAGATTATTTTCTACTGTAGTTGTAATTTTAATGCAGTTAGGATTTGCTTTAATTTTGTCAAAACTTCGTCCAATATTCGATTCCTCTAAGGCATCAATGGCATTTGCTAAGATATTCATAAATACTTGATTTAATTGTCCAGGGAAACATTCAACTTCAGGTAAAGTGGTATACTCAGTTATCACTTCAATTGCTGGACGTTGCTCGTTAGCTTTGAGACGATGTTTCAAAATTAAAATCGTGCTATCGATGCCTTGGTGAATATTAAACGGTACTTTATAATCTTTGTCAGCACGCGAGAAAGTTCGTAAACTGGTGCTGATATTTTTCAGGCGATCGCACGCCATAGCCATAGAATCAAACATCTTGGGCAAGTCTTCTAAGCTATAATCCAAGTCGATTTCTTCGGCATGGTTAAGAATTTCATCACTCGCATTGGGCAAGGTTTCTTGATAGAGTTTTAAATGTTCAACAATATCAGCAACAGTGGGTTTAGCTTGTTTGAGACTGGCAGCAATAAAACCCAGGGGATTATTCATTTCGTGAGCTACCCCAGCAACTAAGTTGCCCAGTGCTGACATTTTTTCACTTTGAACAATTTGTAATTGGGCGTTTTGCAGATCGGTTAGCGCTTGTTCTAAGTCAAGTGATTTTTGTTGTAAGGCAAGTTCAGCAAGTTTGCGATCGCTAATATCTCGCATCACAACTACTGCACCGATTTTGTTGCCAGCAGAATCGACGATCGCTTGTCCGCTTGCTAATAAAATTCTCTTAGAACCATGCTTCGGCGCAATTACCATTTCGGCATTTTCGACTATTTCCCCTTTCAAGGCGCGAAACAGAGGGATTTCCGTTGCTGATAGGGGTGTTTGACCATCAGGTTGATAAAGATCGAAGTGTTCTGCCCATTGTTCTGGTGGTAACGATTCTACTGGTAAGCCATGAAACTCACGAGTTGCGTTGTTAAATAGAGTCAACTTGCCACTAGCATCACAGACAACAATCCCATCTGTAATATTGTGAATGATGGCATTCAAAAACTCTCGTTCTTTGGCTAGAGATGCTTCGGTCTGTTTTAATTGTGCCAGTGATGTTTGTAATGACTGGGATTTTTCCTGTTCTCTGGCATACAGTCGGGCATTTTCTAAAGAGATTGCGACTTGAGTACAAAGTAAGTTGAGCAGTTCGACGCGATCGCTGGTAAATGCTCCGGTTGCCAAATTGTTTTCCAGATACAATATACCCAGCAACTTACCCTGATGCAAAATCGGGCTGCACAAGATACTCTTAGGCTGCTGTTGCTGAATGTAGGGGTCATTAATTAATTGGGGATGCACCGTGGGATCCATAATCACTGCTGCTTGTAAGCTGCGTTTGACGGTATTAATTAAGCCAACTGGTACATCAACAGAGTCTTCAACAGACTGTGGGTTCAGCAACATCGGGTAAAAATCGACTTTAGCAGTCTGGTTCTGTACAGCGTTCTGGGAAAGCTGTGCTAAAGCCTGAATTAGCAAACGACCTGACTCCAAAAGCATGAACACACACTTATCGGCTCCGGCATTTTCAATGACGATATGCAGCAAAGCTGAAAGCAGTTTTTCGAGTTCGATTTCCCCAGAAAGGGTTTGGGAAGCTTTGAGAATGGTAGCCAAATCTAAAGCAACAGAAACGCTGCTACTACTGGAAGTGGCGGAACTGGTGGAGGTGACACTCCCCAATGTGAAGATAGTTTCGTTAGTTGAGAAAGGAGAACGGGTTTGCTGGAGAATGGGGGCAAGGAGTTGAGGATAGCGTTGTTCCAAGTCGGCGACTTTGGCTTTAGCGCCCCAACGAGCATAGCCGTAGTAGGCTTCAGTCATGTATTCCTGGGCAATGCGCTGTTTACCCCAATCTAGGTAAAATTTAGCGGCTAGTTCATTGGCAAGTGCTTCTTCACAAACATAGCCCTGTTTTTTCGCTCCCAAAATAGCGCTATCATATAACTCTGTGGCTTGCCAATTAATCCCTAATACTCGCGCTTTCTCCGCTTCAATTAATTCATATCTATGCTGATTTACTTCTGGCGCATTCCCCGCCCAAAATTTCATTGTTTCTTGATTAAGATTAACTCGATCAAAGTATTTTTCTTGTTCATTAACTGGGACTTTAGTAGAACAATTTAGCAATGTTAGCGAATGGTAAAAATTGAGAACTACGACTTGCATAAAACCAAAAGCTGCTCCAGCTTGTTCCTGTGCTAGTCCCACATTTTTTAAGGCTTGGCTACTATCGTTCAATAAGTAAAGTAGAATAGTTTTAGCCACATAAAAAACAAATAAAACTGTTCCTGATTTAGCAGCAATGATGCGGGGTAAAATTTTCTCTTCATCAAAACTTTCACCGATCAATAATAGGGGATCTGCTGCTTGACGCTGTAAATTCAAACCTAATTGTCGCCAGACTTGCGAAAAGTGAATAGGAATTTCTTGTTTAATGTTAATACACAAATCAACATAAATTCCTTGTTGCTGGACGGCAGACTCTAAGTTATCCTCTGTAAAAAATAAGTAACTACACAAATTTGCAGCACAATATCCACCCCATTCTAAATCACCTACTTCTAGCCCTGCTTGTACACCTTCACGCAAAGGTTCAATACTATTTTTGGCGTGTTCTTTCCAAGTGCGAATATTGGAATTAAACAAGTTATAAACTTTAGCTTTTAGTTCTTTAGCGTTAAATTTATCTAATAGTTTCAAGGCAATTAAACCCGCGTGATAGCCTCTATCTATTTGACTAAATCCTACTAGCAATAACCCGTAAAATCCATAAGCAAAAGATGATATCGACGAATTCCCATATTGAAGACACAAATTAATCATGGTAATGATTATTTGCGGAAAAATCTCTGGTTTTGCCATAAAAACAGGAGCACAGAGGATTTTTAAAATCTGCATTGCTGCCAGCTTATATGGATCTGTCATGGTAGGCAAGTTATCTAAATCGTCAAGATTTGGTAAGTCAATTATCAACTCCTTGTCTACTTCTACCGTTAGTAAATAAATTGTGAGTTTTTCTAAAACTTCTAACCCAATATCTACTGCCGTTACCATTTCTAGCTGAGCAATATGAATCTGCATTTTTAATTCATAAACTTTTACTTTATCGAGTAAATTATTTACTTTTATCATCGCAATTTCAGCTAAATTTAACGATCCCTCAAAGTTAAGGTTTAAATATTCAGCTTCGGCAGTAGCGACGTAAATATTTAGAGTCAATTCATACTGATTTTGCCAACAGTCTGTTGTTAGTAACCCCATTGCTGTTTGCAAATAGACCATTGCAGCAGCATAAGCGGTAGAAGTTATGGCTTTTTGCCCTGTCACTAGGTTTAATTCGGCTAATTCTTGGCGATCGCTTGGTTGGGTAATTAACTCCTGTCCTAGATTCAAATGCCCAACAATATCAAACAGTTTTTCCTCTTGCTCTATTTCTGAATAATTTTGCTGAAGTAACTGTCCAATTTTGAGATGAGTTGCCTGTTTTTGCTCCTCTGGAATGAGGAGATAAGCAGCTTGCTGGACGCGATCGTGCAAGAATTTGTAAGCACAGGTGTCAACCTTCTGTATTGATGTTTGAACTGTGGCGGCTGATGCTTCAGTTTGATAAAACTTGTAGATATCATTAATTGGAATCACAAATCCTTCTTGCAATGCTTTCCACAAGTCCGCAGCGGTTTCTGTCTGCGACTTTTCATAAACGATCGCCAACGTCGCCAAATCAAACTGATTGCCAATACAGGCTGCCAGTTTCAAAACATCTTGAGTGTTGGGTGGCAATTTCTGAAGCTGTTGTGCCATAAATTCCACCACATCATCGGTGAGAGCAAGCGATCGCACTTGTGCTACATCACACTGCCAAAAACCTGCTTCCCAATCAAAGGTAATCAGCTCATCCTCATACAGCGCTTTCAGAAACTGAGTCGTGAAAAAGGGATTGCCTTTGGCTTTTTGATAAACCAACTCTGTCAAGGGTAATGTCTGTTCCGTTGTACAACTGAGGGAGTCGGCGATTAAATGGTTCACATCTGCTTGACTCAAGGGAGCTAGAGTCAAAGTGTTGACGCGGGAGGATGCTTTTTCAATTTCATCTAGTGTCAACATGAGTGGATGAGCTGCAAACACCTCGTTATCGCGGTATGCACCAATAATGAATAGATAACCCCAATTGCTCTGGGCCATCAACAGCTTCAGCAAATTGAGCGATGCCGAATCTGCCCACTGCAAGTCATCGAGAAACATCACTAACGGATGCTCTGGTGTCGTGAAGACTTGAATGAACTTTTGGAACAGCAGATTGAAACGGTTTTGTGCCGCACTGCCCGATAGTTCAGCGATTGCAGGCTGTTTGCCGATAATCTGCTCCAGTTCAGGAATCACTTCAATCAGGAGTTGTCCGTTCTCTCCAACTGCCGCTAAAATCTTGCTCTGCCATTGCTCCAGTTGAGTATCACTTTCACTAAGCAACTGTCCGATCAAATCACGAAAGGCTTGTACAAAAGCAGACAGAGGAATGTTGCGGTTGAACTGATCGAACTTGCCTTTGATGAAGTACCCGTTCCACCGCACAATTGGCTTATGCACTTCATTGACGACTGCGGTTTTGCCAATGCCAGAGAAACCTGCCACCAGCATCAGTTCAGAATCACCATTGGCAACATGGCCAAATGCCTCCAGTAAGGTCTGGACTTCCGATTCCCGTCCATAAAGTTTTTCTCTGATGAGAAAGCGATCGCTGATATCGCGCTGTCCCAACTCAAACCAGGTGTGCTTGCCTGTTTGTTGCCACTGTTCTAAGCAGATCGCTAGGTCATGTTTAAGTCCCAGCGCACTCTGATAGCGGTCTTCGGCGTTCTTTGCCATCAGTTTGCGGACAATCTCGCCCAGCATCAAGGGCAAATTGGGGTTGAAATCGTAGACAAAGGGTGGTTGCTTGGCAATGTGGTAATGCACCAACTCCATCGGCTCATGAGACTCAAAGGGTAGTTGTCCGCTCAGTAGCTCAAAGAAAGTCACACCTAATGAATAGAAGTCGCTGCGGTAGTCAATACCCCTATTCATCCGTCCGGTTTGTTCTGGCGACAGATATGCTAGCGTTCCCTCCAGCCCGTTAGGATTTTGGATCTCCTGGGTTTCTCGTGGTAGAAGCGAGGCAATGCTGAAGTCAATCAACTTGATTTGTTTGGTGTCAGGGTGGATCAGGATGTTGGCTGGTTTGATGTCTTTGTGAATGACGCGCTGTTGATGTAACTGGTGTAAGGTGTCTAGGAGTTGCAGAGTAATGGCTCGGAATTGCTCTAATGTCAGTATTTTTCCTTGAGTAAATTGCTGCAAGGAAATGCCACCAAAGTCTTCCATGACTATGGCATAAGCATTGTCATAAGGTTCTAAGCTGTAGGGTTGGATGATACCGGGAATATCTAAGTTTTTGGCGATCGCATATTGGTTGCGAAACTGTACTAATTCGCTGAAACTGGGATATTCTCGTTTTAAGAGCTTGATGACAACTGGCTGGCGATCGCATTCTCGGATTGCTCGATATACAACTGTGCGCGATCCTGAATATATTTGCTCTGTAATTTGGTAGCCAGCAAGCCTTACAGTTCTATCAACTTTTGCACTCATCACTTTTTGGGGAATTCCTGCACTCAGCTTAGAATTCCCTACACATTATCTTGTATAACAAGCATTGGGGAACTCCAAACAAAAATTAAATTACCCAATTTCTGCATTTAAGACGATTATCATAAGCAGCCTTGTTTGCCAGATTGAGGCAGCGTATAGAAAATGATTTTGGAGGCAGTCTTCAGCTTTCATATATCTTTGCTTTTCACATTGCCCAAAAAATCACGATCGCCCAGCCTTGCAAATAGTTTGTTGAGATTCTGGAGGAGCGCGATTTCTGACAGAAAAACCAACTACCTAAAAGGGCAGTTGGCGATCGCTCTCCTTGATTTCTGGATATGTAAAGCTACCTTATTGGCACAATCTAAAATCCAAAATGGTATTATGATTCGCCAGAAGGTGCAGTAGCATGAATTAGGTCTGGCTTCTCTTCAATCGGGGGGTGCTTAATGGTTTGAGCCGATGTGGGACGTTGATGGCGATCGAGAGTTTGTATCTGCGCGGGTTTACCTGTCTCAATAGAGTGGTAAAGCGCCTGAACGATCCGAACATCAATTAATCCTTCTATCCCGGATGGCTCTGGGTCTTTATTTTGCAGAATGCAGTCTGAGAAGTAGGTGAATTCAGCCGCTAGCTGATCGTGAGAAGCAAAGGTACGCTCTTGGGTTTCACCATTAATAGTGAGGTAGTGCTTCAGTTCTCCCTGCCATGCATAAGCCGGTTCTACTCGCAAGTCGCCTTTAGTACCTACAATTCGATAAGTTGAAACGCTTGCCGCTCCAAAGCTACAGGTAAACGTTGCCAGTCGCTCATTGGGAAAGCGTAAGATGACACTGGTCATTTCTTCCACTTCACTAAAGCGCTGCTCTCCTTTAGTGGCAGCCACAGCAAACACTTCAATTGGTTCATCTTGAAACAGATAGCGTGCGGCATTAATGCAATAAATGCCAATATCATAGAGCGTGCCACCACCAGTTATATCTCTTAAACGAATATTGCCCTCTTCTACTTGCTGAGTGAAAACCGAGTTGAAAAGACGTGATTCACCAATTTGATTTGAGCGCACAATTTCAACTGCTTGCAAATTTGCTTCTTCTAGATGTAAACGGTAAGCAATCATCAACTTCACACCGTTGTCATTGGCAGCTTTAATCATTGCCTCGCACTCTTGTTCTGTCCCTGCCATTGGTTTCTCACACAAAATATGAATTCCCTGATTGGCTGCGCGCACGGTGTAATCGCAGTGTAGGTGATTGGGTAACGCAATATAAACTGCATCAACCTCGCCGCTTGTCAGACAGTCTTCGTATTCCTCGTAGGAGTAAGTATGTTGAATGCCATACTCTTTGCTAAGTTCTTCACATTTTGTCCGATCGTCCGAAACTAGAGCAACTAATTCAGAGTTTTCGGAATGAGCAAAAGCAGGTAAGGCAGCTTCTTGGGCAAACCAACCCAAACCAACAACAGCGTAACGAATTTTACGTTTACCGTTTGTAGCTGTCATTTTTATCTCTCCTGATGAACAACAAAATTTTCAAAAATAGCTCTTGCAAGCGCTAGCTGGACACAAAGCAGCTTCTGATACTAATTCGTAATTCAGACACCCAGCATAAGGTTTTATACAGAATTTTTTGAGCTGTTACCGCGTCGAGCAAAACTTCCTTATTTTCTCAATTGGTATGATTTTTGGAATTTAGTAAATAAAAATTTTACTTTTTTTACAAGTACTTAAATAATTCACTGATTTTAATGCCTTAGCTGCATAAAATTTAGGGATAAATGCCCTCTTTTTATAAAAGGATATTAGATTGTGTGATTTTTTTGAAAAGTAAAGTGGCGTTTACCGTTCCTCGATCGGAGCAAAAATTAATTATTAATTGCACTATCTGAACTAATAATGATCGCTTTTTTTAAGTATTCCATCTTGCCTTTGAGAGAAACTGCATTCGTCCGCAAGAAATATACAGTTAACGTAGGCAACAATACTTCAGTTGCTTTACATCTTTGAAATATCATTAATTATGTCTAGTTAGTTATAATTTGTCGGGCGATCGCGAATCCTAACCCTGTAACCTTACTCATGAATCAACACGCTGAGAATGCCAGTTAATTTTGGGATGTTGAGAAATCTTGTTATCGATCGGCATAACAATCCCCATCTATAATCTTCGATTATAGATGGGGAGCCTTCAAAGCACTATTTTTGCTTAAAAAAGCGTTAACCTGCCTGGGCAATCAATTGAGTAGCAATCTGCTGTGCTTGATTGATGGGAATAGCGAATCCTAATCCTTGGGCACCTTGAATAATAGCAGTATTAATACCGATAACCTGACCGCTTTGATTCAATAGCGGCCCGCCAGAATTACCAGGGTTAATAGCTGCATCTGTCTGGATAAAACCAACACTGCGATCGCGCGTGCCTAGCGCCCGACTAGAACGTCCTGTTCCACTAATGATACCTACTGTTACAGTGTTGTCTAAACCGAGAGGATTACCAATTGCGATCGCCCATTCCCCAGGTTTTAATTGGTCGGAATTACCAATGCTCACAGCAGGTAGATTGTTAGCTTGAATTTGTACAACTGCGACATCAGTCGCTCTATCCGCACCCAACACCCGACCTGTGAAACTCCGACCATCTTTCAATGTTACTTTTACCGTATCCGCACCATCAACTACGTGAGCATTGGTCAAAATAAAACCATTTGACTTGATGATAAACCCCGAACCAGTCCCCCGTGCTACTCTCCTGCCAGACTGTGTATATCGACTTGAGAGTGTGCGCGTGGAGTCAATGCGAACCACTGCCGAACCAGTTTTTTCTACAGCTGTGGCAATAAAGTTGGTGTTGGTACCCGTATTAACTGATAGGGTAGAGGGCAATTGCGCGATCGGTTGTTGAGATGGCATGGCTATAGACGATGGTACCAAATGCGCTCCGAAAAGGGCTGTTATGGCTCCCACAGACACTAGAGACAAATTAGTTAGTGGCTTTTTCCAGGAAAAATTAGCAGACATCTGATTTTGATTTCCAAGTCTAATGATGAGTTTCAACACAATCAGCAACAGACAAGACTCCGTTTTCCTCACCCATCCAAAATGTTCAGCACTGATTAGGTGCTATTTCAGTAACTTCTTGACGATATCCAGCGCTACTTGTGTGGTTGCATTCAGCAGTTTTGGGTCTATCGTTTTATCATTTGGTGTATGGTAGTTTGGTTCTTGACCCCGGTAGAAAAAGAGGACTGGCACGTTTTTGTCAGCAAATGGTGCATGGTCGCTACCACCATTGGCAGCAAAGTTTTTTGCGTTTGGGTCAATAGTTTTGGTGAATGCTGTTAAAGACGACGTGCCACCAATACGAAGCTGGTTGTTAACGCCAACCATGTCAAAATTCAGCATCCCTTTCAATCCTGAGAGGAATTCTGGTGCAGCAGTATTCACAAAAGTTCGTGAGCCATACAACCCGTCTTCCTCACCATCAAAAGCCACGAACCAAGCTTGCCGAGCAAGATTTGTGTTATGTAAATTACGGGCAACCGCTAGTACAACTGCTGTTCCAGAAGCATTGTCGTTTGCTCCCGGAGAACCTGGGACTGAATCGTAATGTCCACCAAGAATAATCTTTGGTTGAGTTACACCTGGAAGATGAGCGATAATATTACGTCCAGTAACAATCTGCCGTTGGGCATTGATATTGAGGCTGACACTGATTGAAGGATTTTGCGCCTGGTTCAGCAAGGGATTGCCACGCTCACCTGAAAGCGCCAAGACAGGGATTTTTGGTGAGTCTACCAGCGTAGCGCCGTTTAAATCGCCTGGTTCGTTATTGACAATTACTAAGCCAATTGCTCCAGCAGCGGCAGCATTTTCAACTTTTTGGGAGAAGCGAATTTCACCACGCCGAACAATTGCGATCGCGCCTTTGACATTCAACTTAGCAAAGTCGTCAGCTCGTCCAACATTGGGAACTACCACTAGTGCTGCATTCAGCTTGCCAGGAATTGTGCCATTGAGTGCCTTACCCTCGATAATCGCACCATTAACAGTAAGATTTGAACCTAAGTCTACAAACTTTTGATAATTAAAAGTCTGAACTTCGGTGAGATAACCAACTTTACGGTACTCATCAATTAGGTAGGAACTAGCTTTTTCCATCACTGGTGTACCAGCAACTCGCGCACCCATATTCACCAAAGCTTGGACATTTGCATAAGTTGCATTGTTATCGTTCTTAGCATCAGCTTTTGGCAGAAAATCTACAACGTTATTTAAACGATTTGTTGGCAAAGTGCAAGCTGTAGGTAGTGAAACCAGAATAGCTAGCATCGCCCCATTTAACCAAGAATTTGTTTTTCTTTTCAAGAAATTCATTTATCCTTTTGGGGATATGTCAAAAGTAGAAGGCAGAGGGCAGAAGGCAGAAGGGAAGAGGATTTGAGTTAACTTTACTTGTCGTTACATAGTTATGTTTATTTCCACCTTTCTACTTACTTATTAACTCCTGATATTTTTAGTGTGATTGGTAAGAATGACAAAAAAATGTCAATCTTCATGGTTTGAAAAAAGGTAGAGGAACCACTGCTTTTTTTGTAATACCTATAAGTCAAAACCTTTGATAGCTCGGCTATTGACTCTCGATTTTTGCCTAATTCCTGATGAGAGGGGCAGTTGAATTTCCAGGATTGAACCTTGGCCAAGTACACTATTTGCGGTAATTTCCCCTTGGTGTGCTTGAATAATTTGTTGAGAAATCGCCAGCCCTAAGCCAAAGCCTCCTGTTTGTCGCGATCGCACGGTGTCCACGCGATAAAATCGTTCAAAAATATAAGGTAAATTCTCGCTAGGAATACCAATACCGCTGTCTTCTACCTGAATAATAGCTCGATGGGCGCGCTGGAAGAGTCGTAGCCCAACTTTGCCACCTGGCGGGGTGTATTTAAAGGCATTGGCGAGTAAGTTAACAACAGCTTGTTTAAGCAAATCGGCATCAGCTTGCAAGTACAAGGGTTGTTCGGGGAGGTGAGGAGTAAAGTGAAGATTTTGGGCAGTGGCTTGTTGTTGGTATTCATCATAGAGCGATCGCAGCAGTTCAACAAGGTCAATGCTCTTGAGGGCTGCGTTATCTAAAGCTCCTTCATGACGAGCTAAAAATAGCAAATTGCCAATCAAAGTCCTCATTGATTTCGCAATTTCTTCTATATTTTCTAGGCGAAAACGTTGCTCTAATGCATCTTCTGGTGGCATTAATGCAACTTGTGCATTGCTCAAAACCGCAGCAACAGGAGCGCGTAATTCATGGGAAGCATCGGCAGTAAAGCGCTGTAGTTGCTCGTAGGCACGACGAGTTGGTTGCATAGCAAGTCCTCCCAAAAACCAACCAGTAATCCCAATTAAACCTAAAGTTACTGGCACACCCAGCGTCAAAAATAACCTAGCTCGGTTCAAGCTTTCACGCAAGGGGGTCAGAGGAGCAGCTATTTGCAAATAACCGATCGTTACCTCATTTCGGATAACTGGTATCGTTAACTCTCGTAGCCATGTTTTAGTGGTAGTTGCACCGATTTGTCGATCGTTTATTTGGATAGTTTGAAAACTAGAACCAATAGTTAATTGCTTAGGAGGGTTTTTGCTACCAGATTTGACTAATTTTTTTTGGGAGTTGTACCAGCGGATATACACTAGTTGACTACCCAAAGCGGGAATATCATCTTTATTTAACTGCGATCGCTTTGCATCAAGACTATACTCTGCATTTGCTGCAATTGTTTTGCTTGTGGAGTAAAGTTCTTCATCAAAAACCTCAAGCTGGTTTTCTACTCCCAAATAATAGGCTATGGCAGCAAAGACAACGAGGATACTTCCCATCGACAGTGCAAATAAGCAAGCTAGATTACGACGGCTACGAGCAAACGCAAACATAGTCATTAGTTTATGTTCAAAAATTTTTTTGACTATTGACTTTGGACTATTGACTTAACTCTTCAATTTTTTCCGGAACGTTGAGGCGATAACCCATACCATAGACATTTTCTAGCCAATCTTTGGCTCCAACTGTTTGCAGGCGTTGTCGCAGTCGGCGCACCAGCGTTGTTACAGCGTTACTTTCAGGTTCTGTTCCCCACCCCCAAAGAGCTTGTTCAATTTGATTATGAGATAAAACCTGACGTGAATGGCGCATCAGGTATTCCATCAGCTGAAACTCGCGACCTGATAGCTGAACACTTACCTGATTTCGCTCAATTGTGAGATTGTTCAAGTTCAGATATAAATCTTCTAAGGTGAGGGTGTCTCCTTGCCAAAGTGGCGAACGTCTTGCCAAGGCTCTGACACGTGCCAGCAGTTCCAAAACATCTACTGGTTTTACCAAATAATCATCTGCACCTGCATCTAAACCTATTACTTTATCTGAGGTGGTGTCCTTGGCGGTGAGCATCAGCACCGGAGAGGTTTTACCTGCTTGTCGATATCCCTGGCAAAGTTGAACCCCGCTAACATGAGGAAGCATCCAATCTAAAACTAGTAAATCATAATCTTTGTGAGATAAAAGCCACTGGGCAGTTTCTCCATCTCCGATGGCATCAATAGTATGTCCTGCTTTTGACAGTGCAGCTCGTAATGGTTCTAATTGGGCGGGGTCGTCCTCCACCAGTAAAATTAACATAAGCGATCGCTGTGTTTATTGTGTTTATTTTATATATCCTAATCTGCCTTACAACCGTTAATTTCTAATGTTAAGTCTATGCTTAAATCCCGATGGTTTCAAATATTGTGTTCTTTGGGATTAGAGTTTTGGTTACCCTTGCCTCTACTCGGCTTAGCCTTTTGGGTAGGAAGCGGATTTCTAATGGATGGAATTTTGAGTCGTACTCATCAAACCACGAAATACCTGAAGGTTGATTCTCAATTGGTACAGCCTAACAAAACCGTAGCGTCAATCGAAGCAGAAATAAACGAGTATCAAGGTATTTCTAGGGTTAAAGTTAAGACGAATTCCTCAGTGTTAAAAGAACTAAAATTCGAGTTTGCAATAACAGAATTCAATCAACTTGAAGCTGCAATTAGCCAAGAATTAGGATTACCTATTGAGGAAATTAGAAAATTGATGCAAATAAAACAAAAAACAAACTCAGATAAACAATAAAGAAATTAGTTTTTTGAATTGCGAGGCGTATTTTGAGAAATGTAACGCAAAGCTAGATTTGAGAAAAAAGTCGCAAATGCTGACAAAGCATCACAGAGGTGACAAAGAAAAATTTAATTAGTAATAGTGTCGCCCATGACTAATATATTTATCTCGGTTTTGAAAATTAGTCATGATAAGTATATGGACAAATATATTTACGGTCATTGCGAGCGAAGCGAAGCAATCACAAGGGCTGGGATTGCTTCATTTCGCTTCGCTCCATTCGCAATGACGTTGTGTAATTAATTATGTCTGACTACTTACCAAGTTGCCAAAGTTAGCCTTGTTTAGAATCAAGGTCACTACTGAATTAATTTTTGAGCAAATAATACGAACAAAGACAACTTGGTATAAAGCGTTGCTAATCTCTGTTTCTCCGGCACAGAATTTTTCAACCCCGCCAGTAGTAACAGAAGTTTTAATTGCAGACTGTACCTGATTCTTTTGATTAGCTTGAAACTCTTTAGCGATCGCCTATTTTTTTCTGATTCTTTTTACTTACTTGTTTGTCTATTTTGTCAACCTGTAAGTCCTAAATCTTTGCGATACATGGATTGTTTGTAAAGGCTAAGACCGTACCTGCGGGTTAGCGGTACACCTCTACCAAAGTATCTGTCGCATTCTTTTTTCAAATTGGTATCAGTTGTTTTTAATAAAAAACGACAGGATGAAAATATTTCTTCCCCACTCACAAATAGGGACGCAAGACCTTGCGCCCCTATCCCACTACTTGCTACTCCCTATTTTCCAACTGGGTTTATTCTTCTGGCTGAAAGAAAAATTACACCCCACCTTTGTTGATAACCTCTCGATACGCGGCTACAGCAAGAGTTGGCTGGCGCTTTAATTCTGGGTCAGTATCTAGGTCAACATGGTATAGCCCAAAATCGCTATCCGGGCCAAACTTCAGGCCCCATTCACGGTTAGAAGTGATGCACCAAGAGACATAACCCACCACATTCACGCCATCCTGACGGGCACGCTGCACCTGCTGGACGTGTTGGTGAAGGTAGTCCACGCGCGTGACCACTTTATCGGCCACATCAACACAGCCGTTCTCAACAATCATAATCTCCTTGCCGGGGAACAGCTGGGCGTGGAATTTGAGCATATCGTACAGTACCCCAGACCAAACTGGCGCATTACCAAAACGCCCAAATGCTGCATCCATCAACTGCTGGATACGGTTGAGTCGCAAACTGCTAATGCCCCAGTAGTAATCAAAGCCAACAAAATCCTGCTGACCGACGCACTCTTGGGGACAGAGAAATGTTGGCAGCTTGCCAGCCATACCGAGATGCCACCAGTTACTTGTCAGCGATGTCGAAAGGATGCTGAAGATTTTCAGAATCGGGTCGAAGATACGTGCAATCGAATGCAGCACAGGCAGGCGTTCCTGAGTGGAAACTGGATAAAACTTAACTTTGCTAGGATCGCCGAAAATTTGTTTGGCGACGGTACGAGCCAAATCGATTTCTAAACCGCTGAACTCCTTGGTATTGGGGTCACGATAACCAAACCCAGGCACGTTATCTTTGACGGCAATAATTAAATAACCCCGGTCTTGAATGCGACGCAACGGTGTTCCTGATTTAGCTAAGGGTAGAGGCTGTGTAAAAGTTGCAGTAGGAGAATTTGAGGAACCAGTAGTGATGTCGGCTAGAGTCGATCGCCTGCCGATGGGAGGTACAGGAGGCACGGGTTGATTGGGGAAATAACGGGTAAAGCTGGCTTCCCAAGCACCGGATTCTTTGAAATATCGCACAGCTCCATCTACAGCATTCAGTAAAGCGCGATCGCCTTTAACCACAGCAGCAGCATAGTTCTCTTCAGTCAATTTGTCACCGTTATTACCCACCAAGCGGTATTTTCCTGGATACTGCTCTAAGACTCCTAACAGAATAATGTCATCAATTAAAATGGCGCTAATCTGCTCGTAATCCAGCGCTCTTAGGGCATCAGTATAATCGTCCACCACTTGGATATTGGCCGCAGGAAGTAGTTTATCTATCGTAGATTCGGCGGTAGAGCTTTTCACCACAGCCACAGGTTTGCCATTAAAATCTTCGAGTTGCTGAATGGGACTGTCTGATTTGACTATGAGAATTTGACCTGCCTGAAAGTAAGCTTCAGAGAATGCCACTTCCTGTTGTCGCTCTTGAGTCACAGTTAAGGTGGCAATAACTACATCTACCTGTCCCTTTTCCAGCAAAGCTCGTTCAGTATAACGCTTTCCTTGAGCAATAAAATCTTCAGGACGGCGGAGATTAGTGACGTTGCGATCTATCAGTCTTTGTACCCACAAAGGTAGACCCAACAGCATGGGGTTTGCTCCCACTTGGGCATCTGGGTTGACTTTTTTGAGGATAGTTCTGGCTCTAGTGTGTGCCACAAACAAATTCCGCATTAGCTTTTGCACTGAGGTCATCTGGTCGGCGATGCTAGCACCTCGATCGAGACCGGGAGGCATAAAGTAAGCTCTTTCCCACCAAGGTTTGACGTAGCCGTAGATCAATTGACTGGGTTCGTTAAAACTAATCCAGTAGCGTGCTAAAGGGCCTAAACGCTTCGCAACTTCTGTAGCATAGTTAGCGAAAATAGCAGGGAAATCTGGGGAAGTCAAACCACCTCGTGCTTCTACATGGATGGGATGGGTGAAGTGGTGTAGAGTTACCAATGGTTCCATGTTGTGCGATCGAATGGTTTCAATCACCTGGCGATAATGTTCAAAAGCTTCCTCACTGAACTCACCAGGTTTAGGTTCTACCCGCGACCAAGCGATAGAAAAGCGAAATACCTTACAACCGAGGGACTGCGCCAAGGCTATATCTTCAGCGTAGCGATTCCAAAAATCAGTTGCTTGACCCCTGATGGTGAGGGCACGACGACGCTCCCATACATCCCGAATGTCTTCATAATGGGAATCGTAAGCTTCGCATTGGTGGTCGGCTGTAGCAACACCGAACATGAATGATTTGGGTAAAGGTGCAAAACCGCTAATGGGAAGTGGGTTTGACATGCGGGTAACTCCTTTTGAGATGATTGTGAAAATACACAATAGTTAGACCGAAACAATAGTTTGCTCCGCTAACCTCTGAGCAGCACTAGGATCGTGACTAGGAAGATAAACTGTGGGAAATTCTTGTACGTACTGCAAAATCTGCTTAAGTGTCTGGCGAGATTGTTCTTCATCTTGAGCGACACCGTCAACAATCTGCTCCAACATCAGTTGCTGAGTGTAAGAGGCATCACCAGCAAAAAATAAGGATAGTCCATCAGTTTGTACTAAAACTGATAAATGACCTCCAGTGTGTCCTTGTGTAGGAATTAACTTGACATCTCCAGCCTTTGTCAACGTGAAACTCTCCGGGAAAGGACCTATAGGTTTAGGCTCATACTCTATTAAGCGGGGGGCTAGCCACTTTGGCCATTGGTGAGTCAAATAGCCTTTTAGCTGTCCGCGCCATCCACCAGTCAGTTCGTACTCTCTGCGAGAGATAATAATTTCTGCATTGGGAAAATGGTGCAGTCCGCCTATATGATCTGTGTGCAGATGAGTGAGAATCACCCAGCGGACATCATTTGGTTCTATACCCAAGGCGCGCAACCGAAAATTCACCTCGTCTTCAGGCTGCAAACATGGTTTGATACTTAGCTGAAAATAAGGGTTCCACCAAGGAAAGTACCCAGGTTCCAAGGTGCGTGCAGTTTCCCCTGTATCAATTAGAATAATTCCTTCGGGATGTTCAATTGCCCAGCTATAAATGGGTAAGGGGTCAGTCCAATTACGGTCAAGAATGGTGTTTACTAGACGCATGGTACCATGACCTTTGCTGTAGCACTGGCAGGTTTTAATCGATACAAGTCCACTCTGAACAGCGTGTATACGCATTTTTATACCTTGGATATGACCAAATAATTACTAATTCATAGTTCGTAATTCGTAATAATGGATTTTAATTACGAATTACGAATTATCAATTACGAATTATTCTGTATCTTACTTACTCAAATACTTATCGAAGAAAGTTAGTACTTTGTCTGGGTAATCCACGACGTACTGATACCCGCCAAAGCGGTGATCGGTTTCAGGATACAACGGCTCGACGGCATTGGGAGTGGATGCCACCATGTTGGCAACGTCATCAACACTACCCCATTTGTCGCCGGTGCCTTGTACATAAAGCACAGGAATATCACGAGCTGCGGCTGCTTCATAGGCAGGTTGGATAAAAGCAGTGCTTGGCCCGCCCGATAAACGATAGAGTATTTCTACTGCTGGCCCAAACAGTTTATCTAAGGGGCCGAATTTATCGGCGCGGTAGCGTTGTCCAAATACTGCTGAGGTATTGGGTTGTACGGCGACGGCTGCTTTAATATCTGTAGTATGGGGAAGAGTGAAAACTACAGTGTTGCCTCCCATAGAAAACCCGATAGTACCAATGCGGTTTGAGTCTACTTCGACTCGATTCTTGGCATAATTGATGGCTCCCAATAAGTCACGCTTTTCCAGCCAGCCAGAGGTGAGGGGAATTTTGGCATCACTTTCACCATGATTGCGTAAGTCAAACATCAGCACGTTATAGTTTCTTTCGTGCAATGCTTTGGTGAAGGGCAAAAGGTTGATTGGCTTGCTACCTGGCAAGTCTCCTAATAAGTCGTTAGCCTTTGTCCCGATCCGGTTCCACGGCCAACCGTGTACCATAATTACAGTTGCCGCTGGGGTCTGCAATGCTGGGATGAACCAGCCTTTGATAGATACTCCATCTTGAGCTGGAAACTCCACATCCTCGTAATCTAAGCCTACATCTTGCCTGGGATTAGTCCAAATTTGCTGCCGCTTCGGCTTAATTAGTAACCGTGCTGAACTTGCTACCACTACCACGTAGATAAGCAAGATAATAGCGATCGCCCAGATTAAGATATTCACAATACTCCTCTCCTCTAACTAACTTTCTGCTTGGGATTTTCTGCATAAATGCCAAACTTTACTTTCAAACCGTCACGCGGGATGGGAAAAAGGTCGCGGTTCAATTCCAGATTCTGCGGTACTAGTTCCCAATTATACTGATTCAGTAAATGTATTCCTACTACTTTAATCAATACTGTAATCAAGTCTTCACCTGGGCAACGGTGACCATCTCGCGGCCCGCCGCCGTGGGGTACGTAGCTATTTTCTGGTAAAGATGCGAACTTTTCGGTAGCAAAGCGGCAAGGCTGAAAACTTTCCGGTTCGGGAAATATTTCGGGAATATGCATAGTGGTATGAATTCCTCCCACTGCACCCCAACCCTGCGGTATGCGGAAGTTTTGAAACTGAGTTTCTTTTTTAACTAGACCAAAAAAAGTAGCAGCGTTGATGGGATAGAAGCGGCGCAGTTCGTAAGCGATTCGCTTTAAATACACCAGATTTTGCAACTGCGCGAAATTCAACGAGCCACTAGGAGCGTATTGATTGACTTCTTGTCTGGCGCGGTTCATTATTTCTGGATGTTGAGCCAGAGTCAGAGAAAGATAGGTTAACGAGATATAAATTCCGCCATAAGCTGCAAAGAACAGATGCAGTACCTCACGGCGTAGCTGTTCGTCGGTGAGGGTACTTCCATCTTCACCACGCGCTGTTAACAGCAGTCCCAGCATATCTGACTGAGGTTGCTGACGGTGCTGAATAATTGCTTTATCGATGAGAGCAAGCAACTTGTCCCGGCTTTGCAGCGCTTTTCCGTAAGCATTCCAACGCAGGTTAATTGGTATTGAGGTGAAACCTTTGAGAAAAGTTTCAATCACTTCCCCCACTGCTTCACTTTCCGGACCTGGCGAACCGCCAGTAAACAAAGCATTGGTGAGACTGGCGCTTAGTTTGCGGTATTCAGGTATCCAAGCAAAGCTATCCAACTTTTCCCAGCGTTTCAGGTAGTAAGTGGCTGTCTGTTCAATCAGGGGTATGTATTTATCGAAAGCCTGTGGCGTAAAAGCTTCGAGAATAATGTTTTTTCGGCGGCGATGTTCGCTTCCATCTAATAATGGTAAGGACTCCCAGTCTAATAGTTCTTGTATCGGTTGTGGATTAGCTTTCTCACGGGTAAAGTATTCTTGGTTTAGGAAGAAGGTAAAAGCTTCTGGGCCGATAAAGGCGATAACGGGTTTGCCGAATAGGTGAGTCTTGAAGACTGAACCATACTTTTGAAAGCGCTGGCGGTAGAATTGATGATTATCCCAAGCCAGAGCAATAGTTTCTCCGATTAGGGGTAAACCGTAGGAACCAGGTGGTAAATCTTCACTATCTTGACTATTGCGGGTATTGTGGTAGCGCACCAATAAACCTATCACAATAGCGATCGCTAAAATAATTCCCAAAATTCGAGCAAATCCCTGTTGTCCAATCAAAGTGCCAACTAAAAAGCTCAAACCAGCATATATATTTACTCCGATTCTTTGCTTCTTAATCCAGGTTGCCGAAGAATCACTAAACCATGCCAAACTAATATCTAATCCCCACCATAAAGTCAGAATTAGTTCGCTTGCAGTAATAGCATTTCCATGAATTGCAAAAGTTGCTTTGATGCTATCGGGGACTAAAAATACTTCATAAAACAAATGAACTAAATAAGCTAAAAAGCTAAAAGTCCATAGTAGTAACCAATAATTATTCTTATTAGCTGATTTTCCATGCAGAATGTATAAAAAAATTGCTGGAATGAATAACACTGCACTAGCCCAAGATGAGTAAATAGCACGGTGTAAATTCAAATTTGGTTTCAACTCTGCCGCCAATAAAGCAGCAATTAAGATAATTCCAAAAGCGAAAAAAGTATTAGCAAATTCTGCTAAGGAAATCTTTTTTTTTGATTTAATCATTTCCATTTTTATTTAACCTCTTTACTCTGCGTTCTCTGCGCCTCTGTGGTTAAAAAATCATTTATTTAACCACAGAGAGAAGTAGCGTGCGGAGGTTCCCCCCGTTAAGCAAACTCCTGTAGATACAGAGGCACAGAGATTAAATACAAAATTTTAAAGTGTCTTGAGATACTCTAATAAATCTTCCAAAGCTGCCTTGTCCCAACCTTCTCCTTGATAAGACCAGGGATAGTCATGTCCTTTATTAGAGTTACCCTGAACATGAGTATCGAACTTAAAGTAATGTTTATCGTCTGGCTCAGTTGGTGAAGCTAAACCAACATCAACCGGATCGTAGAGATTGTCTCCGCGATAAAAAAGCTCTCGACGAGGTTTGAGATTGATTAACTCTGCCAAAGTCAAGACACTACCATTATGCAAGTATGGAGCGCGAGCAAAAACTGATTCTACGGGAGCATTAATGAAACCTTTGGTATCTCCTTGAGGCCCTGGTCTGAGATTTTCCCGTTTGGGCTTCAAAGGGTGATTATCAGGGAAGAAACTATCAACGACATCCGGCAGTTCTTTATAGTAACGATAGTTCAACCGTTCGGAATCAGTTTGAATATCTTCTATTGGGGTAATTAAACCTTGAAGTTCCCCTTTCACCCAACTTCCATCTTCAGAATTGCGATACCCATGACAGCTAGCGCAATTCTGCTGAAAGACAGCACGGCCGCGTTCTACTTTCTGTGGATCGAGCGTAATACCTTGGTCTTTGAAGACCTCTGTATATTTAGGCCCTTGCAAATCTAATGTATATTCAATGGCTTGAACGACATTGTGAGAAATTTCTGGCACGACTAAGTTATTAGGTGTTGCTCCTGCTGCCACTGCTGCAAGTACGCTGCGACTGAGACGATCTTTAACGCTACCGTCATATTGCGCCCAATCTCGATGTTTCTGCTCGTACAATGACGGGAGTTTGGAATAGGACTTGTCCAAGGCGGCGGGACGATCCATCATGAAGTGTACCAACTCTTTAAAAGGTTGGGTGCGAGCAGGGCCGATGGGTGATAACTTAGAGTCTCTCAGGTCTTTGCCATTGTAAGGGTTATCCCATTTCGGAAGTGAAGCTAGTATTTGACCTCTAGCAGTCGATAACCAAAAACCAATTACAGTTTTATCAACAATTCCCAGCGGTTTATGATATTTAGCTTCATAAGCCTTGGCAACATTTTCTACAGTTAGACGTTTTTCGTCGAGAAGTATTGTTTTGAAAGCATCTACCCAAGCAAACAAGTCTAAGGAAGTACTCCCCATCCCTGTGACGACTACACCCTCATCGTCTGGAAACCTCCGAATATGGGATGTGTGACACAATGCACAGCTAAAACCCACAAATTTTACAGGCGAAGGCTTTCCTGATTGCGGTTGAAAGTTGGAAATATTAAAACCCACTGGCAACCCCTCGTTTTCATCTGGCTTTCCGTGGATAAATCCAAATTGCTGAACCCAATCCCCAGCTTCTTTACCTGCTGGCTGCAATTGATCGGGGAATAAATCGGGAAGGACTTGAAAAACTGGCAGGGGTGCTAACTCAGTGCCGATACTTCCGTGGATAAATGCTTCTTTTGGAGTTCTAAATACAGGTTTCGCCCAAGTTGATTCTATGTACAAAAACCCAAAGGTTCCGATCAGTAAGATGGAAACCAGGACTATAACAGCAATTCTGATAATTTTTAACATATTTTCCTCTGACAAAAACACGGGAACAGTCACTGGATTTTGGATTTTGGATTTTAGATTAGAGGACAATCCAAAATCCAAAATTTGCTTAGTACGGCTTTGTGTAAAATCGTGGCGAATTGAGGATTAAAATTTAAACGCAAAGGTACGCAAAGGTAAGCGCGGAGGTACGCTGAGAATTCGCTACAAGTCAATGAAATGTTGTACTTAGCGATCGCCCCAAAGCTCGGCGTGTTTAGCTTGACGGCTGAAAAGAGCGGGGTCGTAATACTTCTGGTAGTATTCCAACTCTAGATGGCTAAATTGCAGCCAGATGCCGGGAACAAAGAAGGCATCGATATGGGCAGGAAAGCGACCGTAGGTATCGTAGATGTAGTTGCAGATATCTTTGGTGTACTGAATTGTTTCTTTGGAATGGGGTTCTGCATTCCGCAAGAAGGCTTCAGCATTTGATTTTGCTTGATAGGAGCGAGAAAATACCTCTTTGTCTCCATAGGCTCCTTGGCTGCCGTATTTCTCTTCGATGACGCGATCGACCGCTTCATCCATAGATTTAACGTAAGGCGGGCAAAGTCCTTCCAACACGCCATCAATACCAACTGGATTGGCTTGAGAAGCTGGTGGCGGTGCCCAAATACTTTGTTTGGGAGTTGGCGGTTCCATGCGAAATCCTAGACCATACCATTCCTTGTCTGGGTCGTGCTGGAGAATGAAGGGCTGGAAGACTGCCCCATGTACCCAACCACCAACACCCATTGCCTGACCAATGAGCATTAAGTTTTGCAAAATAAAGAAACATTCATGCTCGGTACGCATTGTTTGAGCCAGTCCCAAGGGAACGGTGTTGTTGGGATTGACAAAGCCACCTTTGACTCGTTCAATGCCACCGATGGGTTGATAGGGAATTTTGGGACTCAACCCTAGGTGCATTCCTGCCCAAGCTGCCCAGTCTGCCAAGCTTTTGGGTCTAAACTTTTGCCAGTCATCAACAAACAAAGGTTTTTGACCGTCTGGTTCCGAAAGCAGGATGAGAATGACATTGATATATTGACGAGTGCAATCGACGACTGGGAAAAACAGAGTTGTACCGGGAAGGTTAGAAATTTGCTTGTTCCAGCCTAGATAGTAAGGGTAAATACGGGGGAAATCTAGGCGGCGATCGCTAATTTTATGTTTGACAGCAGCAGCAGCTTTCAGCCAGTCTTGCTCTGACCAATCTTCCCATTTCGGCGGTAGATCGCCAAGGGCTGCTAATGCTTCCCTACCTTTCAGCCGCTTAATTAGCCAGATACCTTCATCATTAATCATGAAAAAGGAAGTCGCTTGCGAATTATCAGCGCTACTCCCAGAACGAGCAACGATGTTGAGAAAAGGGGTTCCTAATTCTTTGCCACCTTCGGGTTTATAAAGAGGGCCGTCGTGAGTTGTGATACCAGTCATCCCCGTAGCGACAATCAAAATTGCCTCTTCTATGGGAGTCAGAGGGTCTGGTTGATTCGGGCTGGTATAGCTGAGTTCCCCAGCGTCAATGGAAGCACCTTGAGCTACTCTACGAGTACGCCGTTCCACAATTGCTTCTACCAGTGGATAACTTAATAGCGCTTGTAAACCAGGGTGCTTTTTGATATCCGATACCAGAGGTTCACTAACTAGTTGATCGCTCATTTGCAATTACCTTCGGGGTGTATGGGGACTGGGGATTGGGGATTGGGGAACTCGGGGTCCCCTCTGGGGATTAGGGGCAATGGGGATTGGGAACTGGGGATTGAGGATTGGAGTATTAATTCTTTCTTCCCCTGCTTCCCCTGCTCTCTTATCCTCCTCATCCTGGACTAATTGAACTTATCCAATTCCGCTAAGATGGTGGGGAAAATGTCTCTTGCGGCGTTTTTGCCCATGAAACAATCCATGTGTGCATAATCAGGGATAACATGGCGCACGTACAAATCGCCACCATTTTTTTCGCACAATAACTTATAAGTAATTGCCGAACCCTCTGGCAGGAAAAAGGCGTTATCTGCACCGTGAAGTAAAGCAATGGGAATGGCTAGGCGTTCTAAATGGGGCAAGTAAACATCTTTACCATCTTTGTTGACAATGTGACCCTCGCGCAGGATGAGAGATATATGTCGAAAGAAGGTCATATTAGCCGGGCCAAATATCTCATGAACGGCATCGTGAGTTGCTTCATTTAGTTGGGCGATTTTGTAAACTTCTCCGTACATGAACAGAATGCGGCGGTCAACTGGATTGTTGTAAGGTTCTTTGGTGGGATACAGCCTTAAAACTGTGTCGTAAAGTTTATCTTGCCAATCAGCATGAGTATCAAAATCTGGGTCGAGAGTGTCTACTCCCAGTACTGTGAGAAATGAAGCTAGACGCAAACCAGCTCTGATTTCGTTGAGGGTTGCGGCTCTGGGATGGGTAGTTAATTGAGAACAAACGGCGGAACGAACTCCTTGAAGACCTGCTAGCATCGCCATCAAAAAGGACATAGAGCCGACGCAGTGACCGACGACTTGAACTGTTTCTGATTCAGTGATAGCACGTACTTGTTTAACTGCTGCTGGCCAATCGTAAAGCGCAATCTCATCAGCTGAAAACTGGGTGGTGGCAGATGGCAAGTCTGCACTGGCTCGATAATCGAATAGCCAAACATCATAGCCGTGAGCATACAAGAACTCTGGCAGGTTAGTTTCGACGGTATCGATAGAAAATGCCAAGGTGGAAGTACCGAAGCCTGGTGCTAGCATGACTGGCCCTTTCGTCCCGCCTTGATATCGAATCAGTCGCAGCTGCACTCCATCAGTAGTTTTGAAGAAATGAACTTCGGGCGCTGACATCCTCAGAGGACGCTTTTGTCGGGGTGGTGCATCTGGATTGAATATTTTGGAAGGCGCAAATATACCACCGTAAACGTTAAACAAGACTCCAGCAAAGAAGCTGCCAAAGCGGGCAGTTTCTTCTATTTTTTGCTGGAGATTAGTGGTGTTGGTAACTTCCAAGGTAGACAGCTGATGTAGGAAATCTGTTGGCAGAATTTTGATGATTCCCTGTCCCAAAACTGGACTGTTGGGACTGTCGCCATCATGCACGGTAATGTATAAGGTGGTGGTGTCTGCCCAGATGTCAAAACCAGGGTCGTTGTGTACGACTTTGAAGCCTTCAAAATAGTAAACTTTACCGTCGGCGGCAGTCATTTTCATGCGATAGACCATGCGCCGCGTATTGACGCTGGCTGGGTCAACTATGAATAAGTTAAATTCACCATCGCTAACTGTTAAAGGTGTAGGCGATAGTGCTGGTGCGGTGACACTGCCAACTAATTTAGCTTTGTGGCTTTCATCTGTAAGCATTTTGTCCAAATCGTTGGAAGTCACTGTGAGGGTGAATTCAAATTTGGAGTTATCTTGTATACCCTGCTGTGCTGCTAGTTGATAGTCGTTTTTGACTTTTGTAGAAAAGTAGCCGCGCATGGTTTCAGTGAACTGAATCCCTACTTTTTCTGGTGCAGTTGTGGTTGTTGCCATAAAACACCTCTGTGTTGTGAGTGCTGAGAGACGCGATTAATCGCGTCTGTACAAGAGTAAGGTTTTATTCCCCCTTGTCCCCCTTATTCTCGATCAGGCGACGCAGATTCCATATCTGGGTAGCAGGTCGTGGACGATGTAGAAATGATGAGACTGCAAAGCGTCGTGAAATAGTTTCCAATCACTGGCTAAAAAGTTGGAGTGATAGGGAAATATTTCGTTTTCTCGTTCGACTAAGTCTTCTGTACCTAAAGCTGTATGTTTCCAGGAGTCTTTGCCTTTGGGGATGTAGGTAACATCGGCTTTGCCAAAGCTGAATTTACCTTGGGCGATCGCATCTAACCACTTTTGGTGGCGTACGCTACCGCTATTATCAGTAATATTCCTCAGCAATACATCGATTAAGGTTTTATCTGGTTCTGGCAGTCCCGGTACAATTGCATCTGGATCGCCTGCTAGGTATCGCTGCATGGCTTTGCACATCTGGTCGGCGGCTTCTAGAAAGTCTTTGGGATTGTTTCTGATGATTTTCTCTCCCCGCCCGTTGATGTAACCCCAGCTCAAAAAGGGTCTGTCAGGATGGCTGAGAACCGCTCCATGTCCTAAGGGGAAGGCTTCACTGACGAAGTAATTCTGAAGCCTATCCATGAGGTTATAATCTGGTTTGCCGTTTTCATCTAGCAGATTTTTGGCTTCATTAACCTGATGATTAACTCCGGCAAAGCCTTGGTGTGCCCAAGTATCAACATATACATGCATAGTGATGCCAAGTCGATGCAATCCGTAGGGAGAGTGACGTTTCTGAATACACTCTTGCACCATTTGCTGTGCGACATCGCTGTTGGGACGACAAATAAGCTTGTCGATAAATTTCCCATCAGGATCTTCACCTGCTTTTAATCCGGCGTTCCCAGGCAGAAAATGAAACGGAATCCAAACGCGATAATTTGCCAGTTCCTGAAAGTTGCGGTAGTCCAGCATTTTATGAGCGGAACTCATGCGGCTAAACAGTGCGCCGTTGTCAAACCGGATTAATCCGTCGTTGATAGCATCGTCTACATATTGGGCACTGTAAGCGATGGTATTAGCAGCTTTATGCTCAAACCCAGCTAGTCGTGCTGCTACGTAGGTGACACCATGATGAAAGTCGATTTGCATATATATTTTAGTCAGTGGTCAGTGGTACAGACGCGATTAATCGCGTCTGTACAATAGTTATCTAAAAGTAGAGTTCGGATAAGGTGCCGACAAAGAAGCGACTGAAGCGATCGATCGCTTGCAGGCTTTCTGCACGGCTGAGGGCGTTGGTGACTTTGAGGGTAGTCATTTGCTTGATGAAGTCTGCGGGCTGAATTTTGAGAATGCCTTTACCAACTACGGAATTTTTGTTGCTGTCGCCCTCATAAATGGTGATGTAAAGAGTGGTAGTGTCAGACCACAAATCAAAGCCTGGGTCATCGTGAATTTCTTTAAATCCCTCGAAGTAGTATTTTTGTCCTGCTTTTGTTGTCATGTGCAGGTCGTAGCGCATTTGTCGTGTTTTGGCTTTGTCTTGTTCCTTGACGAACAAATTGAATATGCCATCGGTGACGGTTAGTGGTTCGGCTGCGATCGCAGGAGCTGTGACTGTACCAACTATCTTGGCCGTGTGGTCGATGTCGTTGAGCAGGTCTTCCAAGTCATCGGAAATGACTGTCAAAGTAAATTGCAGGGGAGAGTTATCTTTTTTACCCTGCTGTAATGCACGCTGATAGTCGTCTTTGACTTGTGTGGAAAAGTAGCCGCGCATGGTTTCGGTGAATTGAATTCCCACTTTGGCGGGTGCTGTCGGTGTTGTTGGCGGTACTGAAGGTAGGTCGTAGTTAATTGTCCAACCCCGGTCTTTGGCGATGAGGGTGCAGCAGCGTTCGGCTACGGCGGAAATGGTCAGTAAAGGATTTACACCCAAAGTACGGGGAATTACTGAGCCGTCGGCAATATAGAGGTTTTCGTAAACAGCTGTACCTCGATTGCTGGAAAATACTTGTCCTTTGTGGTTGACTACTCCGCGTTCGGCATCTTCTGCTAGGATGCAGCCACCAAGCGGGTGGACTGTTACCAAGTCGTGACCAAATAAACTAGTCCAAATGGGGTTGGGAATTTGTGTGCCACCTAAAGGACGAGTTGCTTCTGCAAGGCGATCGTTCACTCGTTGAAAGATAGATTGTTTGCCTACGTCTTCCCAGCGAATTCTCAGACGGTCATCTTCTAAGTACATCTGTCCGGCTGCATCATCGTGGGTCATCACCAGATAAGTCTGGGTGTTGCGAACTGCACCTGTGTAAGCACCGCGAGTCAAACTCTCTGTTTCTCTTAGCTTTTCTTTGAGGCGATCGCCCCAACCTTCGTCGCTATCTTTACCTAATACTTTGCCAGCAGCGGCAAAGCTGGCGGGCAAAAAGGGCGCGAGGGCACCGGGAATTGAACCTTCTTCGATAACCATGCCGTTATCTAGTCGTGGTTGTTCGCGCATATCGATAATGCCAGTGATGCAAGGGCCGACTGGTTCCCGCGTTCCAGCACGGTTGCCAAAGCCGATGCCATTAATGGTTTGGTCGGTGTTGTAGCCAAAGGCCAATACATCGCCATTGCCTGTAAAGTTGTGTCCTAGCTGGTTAGATAGAGATAAACCTGCTTGTTGCGATCGCAGTAAAATTTCTGTAGAACCAAGTGTGCCCCCAGCTAAAATCACAATCTCGGCACTGACAAACATTGTAGGAGCATCAAATATTTGCTGTCCGGAGTTGAGTAATTGAAAGTGAACTAACCAGCGATCGCCTTGCTTTTCGACTTTTCGCACTGATACTTGCGTATA
The DNA here is from genome assembly GCA_003326215.1 of Nostoc minutum NIES-26. Classification (GTDB taxonomy): domain Bacteria; phylum Cyanobacteriota; class Cyanobacteriia; order Cyanobacteriales; family Nostocaceae; genus Dendronalium; species Dendronalium minutum. The sequence goes on from LXQD01000215.1 coordinate 98,545, forward strand.
AATTTCTGCACCGTGGTTTTTCGCATCAGGCAGGTAATTCATTAAAGTAGTATTTTTTGCCCCGTGATTACAACCCGATACACAATCACCGCAAAAGTTACATTTCTTTTGTTCCACCCCTACATGATTCACCCCATCTTTGAAAGTTACGTTAATGGGTGGGCGATAAAACTTTTCATTCAAGTATTTAGAAGACTTTTCCAGTGCTTGTAATTTAGGCAAAGCTGGCGAATCTTCAGGATAGGAGTTGGGTTTGAGCATTTCTTCAGCGCGACGATACCCTTCTGCTAATAAAGTATCGACATCGTTTTGCAATTCCTTAGGCCAGCGCGGATCTGCAAAGACACGCGGTTCAGCTTGCAATGACACATTAGCATTTACCAACGATGTACCACCCAGCCCACAACCCATGAATACATTAATATCTTGATTAACGCGAAAATCGTACAAGCCGGTGCGCGAACCAATGTGTTTACCTGGTAAATCTACCTGTATTTCACCTACAGCATTGACATCAGTATTGGGATATTCGCCTGGTTGAAATTCTTTACCTCGTTCTAGTACGCATACCTGCTGTCCAGCACGTGCTAGGCGTGAAGCTGCGATACCCCCACCATAACCGGAACCAATAACCACAACTTTATAGTGACTTTGTATGTTTTCAATTGGATTTGATAAACGACTCATAAGTATAAATCCTTGCAAATTGTGGACATGGCAAGACAATTTTCACCTACATTTAAGATGAAGGCGAAAGTCAATCGAGCTAAAATTTTCGTTCGCAAAGCAGAGCTTTCTAAGACACTGCCGTTATACTTCAAAAGCGCTAAAGGTAGTTTCGTAAAATCAGCACACAAAAGGACATTGCTGATAAGAAGTATGGAACAATCAAGCTTGAAAGCAGACTTATTAAGTCTTCCTAAAGAAACTTAAACAATGCCTTCTGTAGAGTTATCGGAATTGATTGGGGATTTATGCAAGTTTACAAATAACTTTACATATTTTCACTTTATCCCCTAATTTCACAACGCTCACCAGAGAGTTTCCATTCGTTAAGAAGGCGAGGACATATTTAATTTACACCTTGGCAATGTTATGTGGAATTTAAAACATCAGCGTAACACCACATACTGCTTTATTGAGTATAAAATAGTAAATTTTTATTACTTACTATTCATACTTCTGGCGATTTTTACCACCATTTTTCTGGGTGTAAATCTTACAGCTTCAGCGAGTAATTTATTTTTGATCCCAGGGACGACAACAGTTTTGTTTGACATTAAGCCTTGATAGCTAATCTTTGCTACGGTTTCCGCATCCATAACGTTTTGACTAGTGACCAGCTTAGATTCTTCCATAGCTGCTCTTTGTTGAAAACCGGATGCCGTTGTTCCCGGACAAACAACAGTTACAGTGACACCTGTACCTTCTAATTCATTGGCGATCGCTTCTGAAAATGATAATACATAAGCTTTAGTTGCAAAATAAACTGCTAATAAAGGCCCTGGTTGAAAAGCAGCACCGGAAGAGACATTTAATATCTTTCCATAGCCTTGCTCCACCATATCCTTAAGAAATAACTTAGTTAAATGAGTCAGGCTGACCACATTTACTTGTAGCATTTCTAGTTCGGTTTTGAGGTCGGTTTCGTGAAAAAATCCATAACTACCAAATCCAGCATTATTTACCAGCACATCAATTTTGATAGCTGCTTGTTGTAGTTTTGTAAAAATTTCTGCTGGCGTTGTTGCCAAGGATAAATCCTTAACAATAATTTCAACTTTTATGCCGGATTTTTCTGAAAATTCTTTAGCAATTTGAGTTAACTTTTCTTCACTTCTGGCGACTAATACCAAATTATAACCATCACGAGCAAATAACTTAGCTAATTCGTAGCCAATTCCACCAGATGCGCCAGTGATTAAAGCAGTTTTTTCTCTGTTTAGATGATTTGTGGTCTTCATAAACCAAGAAACTCTTGTATTTTGTGTCTTTGAGTTGATGAATCCCTTATACCGTAAAAACTCGCGAATGGCAGGTTTGTAAAGTAAATATAAGAACATCTGATATGTAAAAGGGACTGGGGACTGGGTAAAATGAGTGCGCGATCTACTGAAATGAGAAAGTAAACTGGGGTTTGAGAAAGCAATATGCCTTTTTGCTTGCTAAATCTACTGAAATGAGAAAGCAAACTGGAGTTTGAGAAAGCAATATGCCTTTTTGCTTGCTAAATCTACTGAAATGAGAAAGCAAACTGGAGTTTGAGAAAGCAATATGCCTTTTTGCTTGCTGAATCTACTGAAATGAGAAAGTAAACTGGGGTTTGAGAAAGTAAACTGGGCTTTGAGAAAGCAAACTGGGCTTTGAGAAAGCAAACGGGCATTTTTACTGATTAAAATTTACTTTATAAAATCCAAGATCTGGTTTTCTCCCCTTTACAAGGCTACGGTGTATAGACAATTCGGAAAATCTTACCCACATTATTTTTCATCTGGTAGGGTGCGTTATAGACGGACAGGACTTACGCACCGAAAATCTCAGATGGTGCATTGCGCTACACGACAACACACCCTACAGCCAAAGACTGGGAGTGATTAAATCATTCATAGCCGGAGTGCGAAGGAATACTCTACAACGCACTGCCTCATCTTAAATTTTATTTTGGTAATATAACTGGAAACTATCCAGGTAAATCAATGGATTTGCCAAACATCGAAACTTATCTACGTCCCGATGAGATTCAGGCTATCCCCAACTGGGGTGAAGGTTGGGCTTGGTTAGCTGGTGGAACATGGTTATTTTCCGAACCGCAACCACATCTTAAAGTACTAGTAGATACGCAGTATTTAAGATGGTCTGAAATTGAGATTCAAGCAGATTATTTAAGTATTGGCGCGACTTGTGCATTAATTAAGTTATTAGAATATCCTTGGTTAGCAGAATGGACAGCAACGGCGGGATTTAAAAGTGCAGTTGCGGCACTAGCAGCATCATTAAAAGTAATTAATATAGCAACAGTAGGAGGAAATATTTGTCTTGCCTTGTCTGTGGGAACTTTGGCACCGGTGATGGTGGCGTTGAATGCAAGTTACGAAATTTGGAATTTAAAGGGAGAGTCGCGTCTAGTTACAGCAAAGGACTTTCAACTAGGTTTTAAAAAGACAGTTTTACAGCCAGGAGAAATCCTCAGACGAATTTTAATTCCTTTGTCTAATTTAAAATGGACAATTAATTATCAACGCTTTAGCATTGCAGCAACAGATCCGGCTTTGGCAATTGTGGTGATTGCTAGCAATCATCAACAGGTGCGTTGTGTAATTAGTGCTAGTGTTGCTGCACCCCGCCTACTGAAATGTGAAGATGTGAAAACAGCACCAACGCAGTTAATTAACTCTTTAGAAAATGAAGATTTTATCGAAGATCGTAGGGCAAGTGCAACTTACCGCCGAGAGATGACGGCAGTTTTAATCAAGCGATGTTTTAATAATTAAAAATTAAAAATGCTAGAAGACTTACAGTTTTTAGTTAATCGTCAATCTTATACGGTAACTTGTCACCCTGGAACTAGTCTTTTAAGTTTATTACGTCAGTTGGGTTGGTTTGGTGTCCATCGTGTTTGTGATGCTGGTGATTGCGGTGCTTGTACAGTTTGGGTAAATGATACACCAATCCATAGTTGCATTTATCCAGGAATGCGAATTGCTAATCAATCAGTAACTACCATTGAAGGACTTTCCCAAGATGGGGAACTTGCACCCATGCAGCAAGCCTTTTTAGCAGCACAAGGCTTTCAATGTGGGTTCTGTACTCCTGGCGCAATTATGAGTGCAGCAAAGTTACCTAAATTATCAGAAGAAGAACTGCACCTAGCTTTAAAAGGCAATCTCTGTCGCTGCACTGGCTATCAAGCAATTGTCGAAAGTATTCAAGAAGGTAGAAGGCAGGAGGCAAGGGGCAGAGGGGCAGAGGGGCAGGGGGGCAGAGGGGCAATACTCAACACTCAGCACTCAGTGAGAAGTTGCAAGGAGGATCTCCCTCCGGGCAAACTTCGGTGACTCAGCACTCAGTACTCAGCACTCAGCACTCAATTGGAGAAAGCATTCCCAAACAAGATGGTGCGGCAATTGTAACTGGCAAAGCATCTTACACAGCAGATATTTCACCACCTGGATTGTTACATCTTAAAGTACTGCGATCGCCCCATCCTCACGCACGTATCCGCAATATTCATGCCGAAAAAGCGAAAGCAGTTCCCGGAGTAGTTGCCATTTTCACCCACGAAGATGTACCTAGGATACCCTACACCACTGCCGGTCATGCCGAACCAGTACCCGATCCGTTAGATCGTTACTTATTAGATAATAAAGTGAGATTTGTAGGCGATCGCGTTGCCGCTGTAGTTGCAGAATCACCCAGTATTGCCGAACAAGCCTGTCAATTAATTGCCGTCGATTACGAAATCTTACCCCACGTTATCGACCCTATGCAAGCAATCAGCGGTAACGGGATTGTAATTCACGATGAACCAGAATCATTGCAAATTCCTCATCGAAATCTTAACATTGCCGGGCAAATTTTTCTTGAGTCTGGCGATTTAGAACAAGGATTTGCCCAAGCAGATTTAATTGTCGAAAACACCTATCATTTACCAGCAGTTCAACACGTCCACCTGGAACCGCATATAACTATTAGTTGGCTAGAAGCAGATGGTACTTTAGTTGTGCGTTCCAGTACCCAAGTACCATTTCACTGCCAACAGTTACTCTCACAAATTTTTGATTTACCCAAAGAGAAAATCCGCGTTTATAAAGCACAGCTTGGCGGTGGATTTGGCAACAAACAAGAGATTTTATCAGAAGATTTATGTGCTTTAGCAACCCTGCGTATAGGCAAACCCGTGCAGTGGGAATTCACTAGAAACGAGGAATTTACTGCCACAAATAGCCGCCATGCGATGACAATTCGCATTAAAAGTGGTGTCAAAGCAGATGGGAAATTAGTTGCCCAAGATATGGAAATTATTGGTAACACAGGTGCTTATGGAAATCATGGACAAACAGTAGTATTTTTAGCAGGTTATATTCCCCTAGGTTTATATCGTTGCCCAAATAAAAGATTGCAAGGTTTTGCAGTTTATACAAATACAATGCCAGCAGGTGCATTTCGCGGCTATGGTGCAACTCAAGGTACATTCGCGATGGAAAGCCAAATCGATGAAATTGCTAAAAAGCTAAATCTCGATTCTGTAGAAATGCGTTTAAAAAACCTAATTCAACCAGGAGATGTAATTAATTTAGGTAAGTCTGAAGACCACTTTAACTTAATTGGTAGCTACGCCGTTCAAGAATGTTGGGAAAAAGTAATCGAGTCCCTTGGTTATGTTCCTGGTACATTACCAAAAGTAGAAGGTTCTCGCCGTCGTGGTATAGGTTTTGCTGTTTCTATGCAAGGCAGTGGTTTATCAAAAATCCACATTGCGAATGTGAAATTATCACGCTTATCTGATGGCAAATATGAGTTAAGAACTGGTTCGGTAGATGTTGGCACTGGTTCAGACACAACTTTAAGACAAATAGCAGCAGAAATTTTAGGTGTGACAGTTGCCGATATTCAGATTATTTCTGGCGATACCCAACTCACACCTTTTGATTCAGGTTCTTATGCTTCCGCTACAGTTTATATTTCCGGACAAGCTGTGAAATTAGCCGCTGAAAAACTCCTCACCACTAATGAAAGTAGTGCGGAAGTTTCTTATGCAGCAGATGAATCAACATTAACTTTTGCTGTTCAAGGTGTAGAGGTAGAAGTTGATACAGAAACCGGTAAAACTCAGCTTTTGAAATGCGTACAAGCAATTGATTTAGGCAAAGCAATAAATCCCCGAATTTGCCACGGACAAGCGACAGGTGGTATCGCCATGGGAATTGGCTATGCTTTAATGGAAGAATTATTTTTTGACGAACAAGGGAAAATTATTAACCCGACATTGCGCGATTATCGTATCCCCACAGCGGCAGATATGCCACCTATAGAAGTAATTTTAGTAGAAAAACCTGACCCCTATGGCCCCTTTGGTGCTAAAGGAGTTGGAGAAATTACAATTAATTGTACAGCGCCTGCCATAGCCAATGCGATCGCACATGCAGCCGGATGCAGACTATACCAACTTCCTATGACACCCGAAAGACTTTTTAAAAAATTAAAAATTTGATAGTTAGAATTCAGCATCCAGAAAGCAGAATTCAGAATTTATAATGAGTTTAGTACCATCGGGATATTCATCCAATCTTCGTGTGCTTCTCTAACTATTCTGACTTCTAAATTCTTACAAGTTCGCTTACCTCTAAGCTCGACTTTATCCAAAATTAAGAACTTGGTTCTCGTTATACGGCAAAAACTTTTTCCATGTCACTGGTTATTGGTGAATCGAAAAAGTCAAACGATAGTTTCACAAAGCTTTCAGTGTTAGCGTAGACACTTTTTAGCGGCTTGCCGTAGGTATCGCATTCAGAGAAAATGGATAAAGTCGAGCTAAGTTGAAACCTTTGATGGCATAATTTTCTTCACAGCTAAATCATAATAACGCTGAACAAAATAAGATATTAAGACTATCAAAGGCAACCACACACAAAGTAAATACAAGTAGGATAATAATGGCGATGTGGGTTTATAATAATTAATTCCAAGTAAAATTATCCTATGTGTTAAATACATACAGAATGAAGAATAGCTAACTATTTTAATAATGTTTTGGTTAAATATAGTTACAGATAATTTACCCAAAGCCCAGATAGCAGGCAAAGACGCAAAAATGCCAAAAGCTATTACTAGTACATTAATAGACCAATGCAATGATGCTCTGATATGAAACAAACTAAATACTATAGCTAGAATAAACAAAGATATTGTCAATATTTTATAATTAGCAAGCATTTCTTGAAGTTTCTTGGCTCTAGACACAATCAATCCAAATACAAAAATTGGGGAATAATATAGAAGACGCGGACTAATTAAGCTAGTTTTCCAATATAAGAGAGTTAGAATAAGAAATCCAATAGTAGAAAATACAATTATTTTTTTAGCATTATATTTATACAAAAGAAATGGTACGAAAAGATAAAACAATAAAATCATCGTTACATACCAAAGAGTTAGTAAGCGAACGTCCAATATCATGTTAAGTAGAAATGCAGAAATTATAAAAGTCTTTTGGTCTATCAGTTTAAATAGTAAAAAGCCAGAAAGAGTAGCAATAAACAGGGGATATATTCTAAAAAATCTAAAAATGAAGAAATGTTTTATATCATTAAAAGAATTAAATTCATAACGGTAGCCAAGTAAAAATGCAGATATAAATGTAAAGCCTCCTAAGACGCAATGGGTAATAAAATTTGTAATAAAATTGTTGTAAAAGCTAGGAATAGATGAATATTGCAATAAATGCCAAAATCCTACAATATATAAAATTAAAATTGCTCGAATAGCATCTAATTCAGGAATTCGTTCGCTTTTTTTAGGAATTATACCGCTATTATTTGTCGAGGACAGTATTTTACTTTCAGCCATTAAATGCACTCTTACAGATATTCTATTTCGGCTAACCAAAGTAGCATAGTATATATTCGCTCCATAATTCAAGAGCTCGTTATTATTAAGTAGCGAAAGCAAAAACAGCGTTTTGCTTGGAGTTAGCAAAAACTAATCTATGAGCTTTCTACATGGGGTTGAGGGATTAGCCAAGAATCAATATCGCAAACTGAACCTTCTTGAATTCTATTGAATATGTGCTACCACATATCTTGGCTTTTGTTTAATTCGTCCGGGTGTAGCTACAATTTTTGAGGATACATACTATAGTAGATGCACCCTAAATCAAATTAAACCCTTAGCTTTTGGCTGAGGGTTTTTATTTGATTTATCCCCTTGTCTTCTTTTCGCTCATCTGCCTTACTATTTAAAGATAGATGGGAGTAAACTGGGGGCTAACCAAAGAGCATAACCAATAAAACCAAATAGTGCGGTAATTAAGGCAGTGAGAAAATAGCCGATGCAAATCAGTAAACCGTCAGCTTCAATGGTGGCAACTGCCAAAATTAGAATACCTATAGTGGGGAAGGGATTGGTAAAAGGAATAGGTGATATTAACAATATAGTTAACCAAGAGATACAAAGCCCATTGATTCGCCAAGTCAATGGATTATTAGCTATTTTTGCCAACCGAGGACGAGTGATTTTCTCTAATATTTTGGTAAGACGTTGCAGGTTTTGCAGAAGTAATTGGGCAAAAGGGCGAGGAAATTTGTAGCGGGCAATTTTTTTGGGTAGCCAAGGCGATCGCCTGCCCAAAACCATCTGCATTGACAACAACAAACACGCAGCACCAAAAGGGCCAGTTAATCCCGGTGGCATGGGAAACAAAAATGGTAAAACTAATAATGTAATGACTAGACTAAAACCTCGTTCGGAAGTCTCTGTCAGAATATCGCCCAGAGACAGATGCTGTTCAGCCAAGCGTCGCAGCAACGACTTAATTTCTTGAGAAAATTTTAGATGCATTTGGCGTGAGTTGATGTGAGTTGCCACAAGACCCAGCTTTCATTAAATATATCAATACGAGTATGAATACAAATGCATCCACAACTATTCCAGATCATACCAAATTATTAATTTTGTCTTTTACCGCAGATATAAATTGAGTTTTATACTAAATTTGCATGATTGATAAGTAGGTAGACATAATTAAATGTAAGATGTCATTGTGTTCGCGTAGCGTCTCCTAGAGAGGAGGAACGACGTAGGCAGAGCTTTCTCGCAGAGTAGCAATCGCAAAGACTGGGATTGCTTCGTTCCTCGCAATGACAGAACATATTATATTTATTTGCGCCGATCTGACTTGAAAAAGGCAGAGGGCAGATGGCAGATGGCAGAAGGCAGAGGAAAGAAAGTTTTTCATCTGTCCTGGTGTATGTAGTTCATGACGGCTACTTATTTTTTGCAATTTAATCCCAAATCTGTTTTGAAAAGTTTGCTAAGGAGGGTCTCGCTCCTTAAACGCCAGTTCGTTCAAGTCGAGCTACTGCCTTGCGGGGTTCCCCCGTTGTGGCAAGTGGCGTGGGAAACCCGCCCACACGACTGGCTTAACTTTTCGCAAAATCCAAAATTGGTATTAGTTACAAATTCAAATCTAATGCTCAAAACGTTTCAATTGGTGGCATCAAAACAGTTACAGCCTTGGGAATCACACGGAAATGGGCAGGGGTATAGGTTGTAATTTCACCATCAGTATTGATAGGGCGCGGCTTGCGGGTAGAAACCTCTATTTCCTGTCCCTGAAGGGCGCGTACGCTCCGCCACTCAATATGTCGTCCTTGTCGCATTGCAGGCAGTAAAGGTATGATTTGCCACCATTTTTCTATTTCTAAACTATAGAGATCTAATCTTTGATCGTCGATTGTTGCATCAGGAGCTACTGCCATTCCACCACCATAATAACGACCATTGCCTACAGCAATTTGTACGGTTTTGACACGATATGATTTACCATTAATCCGAATTTCTGCACTAAATGGCCGAGATTCCCAAATTACTTGCAATGCAGTCGCAGCGTAAGCAAATATTCCCCAGCGACGTTTAACTTCTTTAGTAAGTCGCTGAGTAATTTTTACACTCAGCCCTAAACTAGCAACGTTAAAAAAGTACTTGTCATTCACCAACCCTAAGTCAATGCGTCGCAGTTCGCCATAGGCAATAACTTTACAAGCTTCATTTAAAGATTTGGGAATTCCTAAAGTTCTTGCCAAGTCGTTGGCAGTTCCTAAAGGTAAGATACCTAAAGGTAACTGAGTTTCAACTAAAGCATCTACTGCGGCATTGAGAGTACCATCGCCACCACCAACAATTACCAAGTCAATTTCGTGCTGATGGCGAAGTATAACTTCAGAAAGATGTTTGGGGTGTTCTGTTGATTCTTCAATCAAATCAAAGCCGAGTTGCTCAAGACAATGAATCGCTTCCAACAGACTTTGTTGTCCTTGGCGGGCGTGACGATTTACTAAAAGCAGCGCGCGGGAACTAACAGGTAGTGCCCTTTGTAGTCTAGATGTCCAATTTTCCGCGTCCATATACTCTGCTTACAGTTGACTCACAAATAGTGTTTGGGCTGTGATGAAATCTACGAATAATTCCGTTCCTCAGTACTTATTATGTTGTTATGTTTACTAAGTTTTCACTTTTGTTACTATTAGTTTAGATTTACTAACTATTAGTTTGGTGTTACTGAGAAAATCAGGTACAGGTAATTACTGAAAAATTTTTTAAACTTGATATTTGTAATTCTTACATGGATGCTTATTCTAATAATATTATAGTGCCAGTCAAAAATCATGTCTTTGACTAATATAAATATATAGGAATCCGATTTGATTTATGAAAAAATTTAAGTGTATGTAGGGTGTGTTATCGCGTAACGTAACGCACCAAAACCATAGGATGGTGCCAGAGGCATAACGCACCTACGTGTATTCCAAAAATCAAATATGAGTCCTATATATTTGTAGACAAAAGTGGTAAAAATAGTACTAATAGTTACAAATATTTAAATTCCAGACGAATAATTATAATTTTTCAATGTCAATCTATTGTGTGTCAGATTCAAGATTGTCCATGGCTATTAAGACGCTATTTATGTTGTAAATTTAAAAAAAATGAATTGATTTCTGATTATTTAGAGGTTAAATATATTCAAATCAATATTCAAATTGGTGTTATTAAAAAAGAATAAAAACGAAATGTAAGAGGTCAAATTTGAGAGTTTTCCTTTTATCTTTTACTTTTTTGCTAATCTTCGTCGTGTAGGGAAAAACTGCTAGCCAACATCATCGTGGGCAAAGCGGTTGAAAAGAAAATCTAGGGCATAGTTACGCAGTTGGTAATATTGTGGATCCTCCATGATACGGGCGCGAGCCTCTTGCAGAGGAGCTTCGCTAACGCGGGGACGAGAAAAGGTAATTTCCATTATATGAATATAATGATTTATTCAGTAAACACTATATTTATATAGTTTAATATCAATAAATAAAAATAATTTGCAATACAAACTTTGAATTAAAACTATAAATGCTTTTTTATACCTCTTTGTAGTCGAAAGTGAAACTTGATAATTCACGCGCTCTGCTTCTGTCAGAGGTACTATGAAGGGAAGAATAAATTAAGTTTCCTTCGCAATGACTCTGGCTGAAACTCCCAAAAACAACAATTCTCACAATCCTTTTCTCACCCTCAGCTACGAACCAGCCTTGGAATCTTTGGGTGATGATTACTACGACGAAGTTGCAGCAGAGGAATTTCCCCAACACATTCTGCGCTGGCGCAATGATGCACTGTTACCTTATTTAGGACTAGACTCTCAAGCAGTTGCAGACGAACATTTCATCACTGCTTTTAGTAAATTTCAGGGACGTAAACCATTGTTAGCACTGCGTTACCACGGCTATCAATTCGGTGAATATAATCCTAATTTGGGTGATGGTAGAGGTTTTCTTTACGGGCAAATACGTGCGACTAATGGCGAACTGTACGACTTTGGCACGAAAGGTTCTGGTAGAACACCCTACTCTCGTGGTGGCGACGGGATGCTTACACTCAAAGGCGGAGTGCGAGAAGTTCTGGCGGCGGAAGCGCTGCACCAATTGGGGGTTCGCACTTCCCGCTGCTTAAGCATGATTGAAACTGGTTTATCCCTCTGGCGTGGTGACGAACCTTCGCCTACCCGTTCATCTGTCATGGTCAGGATGAACAGTTCTCACATTCGCTTTGGTACTTTTGAACGCTTGCACTATCTCCAGCGTCCAGATTTAAGCAAAAAGCTGTTAGACCATGTAATTGAATATTACTATCAACACTTAGCCAAAGAACCAGATAACTATGCTTTATTCTATGCAGAATTAGTCAAACGGGTCGCAGAACTAGTAGCACAGTGGATGACAGCGGGTTTTTGTCATGCAGTCCTCAATACTGACAATATGTCGATTACTGGGGAGAGTTTTGACTATGGCCCTTACGCATTTATTCCTACTTATGACCCATACTTTACAGCTGCATATTTTGACTATTACGGACGCTACTGTTACGGCCATCAACCAAGTATTTGTCAGTTGAATTTAGAAATGCTCCAAGAACCGCTCAAGACGATTATTAATAAAGCTGACCTAGAAGTGGGATTAGCAAGTTTTAATGAACATTATCATGCTAAATACCGCTGTTTAATGTTAAAAAAACTGGGTTTTGAGGAGTTGTCGTATCCCGAAGCCAATGAACTTTTACATCTAACTATTCAATTTTTACAAGATAGCCAAGTTGGATATCACCAGTTCTTCTATGAGATGGCTCGTACCTTTTCACCCAAATGGCGAGACGAGCCAGCATTTGTAATGAATTCTTCAGATATTGTACCAGTACCCGGAGCATCAGCAATTTTTGATAACTGGTGCATATTGTACCATAAGATTTTAAATAATTTTGACCGCGATCGCCTGGATGCCATTGCCAAAACTTTAGCTGAGAATAACCCCAAAATAGCGTTATTAAGACCCGTCATTGAATCGATTTGGGAACCAATATTCCAGGAGGATAATTGGCAACCTTTTTATGAGTTAGTTCAAATGATTCAGTCTCGGAGTTAGTTGTCAGGTGTCAACTGCTATTTTCCTCTAGTGACTTGCTCCCTTGTGCTTCCGCCTCCTCATCCTTAGCAATCATCTCCAAACTAGTGAATCAATATGATGACTTAACAATCAAATAGATTCTACTGGTTAAACTCATTTAATTAGTAACTCATTTGTAGACATAGCAATCCAATTTGATTCTTGAAATTTCTTGCGTAGGGAGGGAATAGGGAACAGAAAAAAAGGGGATAGATCTTTACTGAGTTTTTTCAAAAATCAAATATGAGTCCTATATAGCAATCCTAAATTATTTGTGAGAATTTGAGATTGTTGTGACCCCCTTGTCTTTTCTGTTGGTAATGACGACCACTGCGTCCTGGCGGTTCTCAAGGCATTCCTTTGGACAGCCTTGCTGACAGTCGGGCAAGTGGCCTGGGGCAGCGTTAGCTGGGGAGTGAATTTTCTAACAACTTATTTAAGAGGATGTTTGAAAAGTCCTATTGTCGGTATCAAAAGTTTTAGATCCCCCTAAATCCCCCTTAAAAAGGGGGACTTTGATTCCGGTTTCCCCCTTTTTAAGGGCAGGGCTGTTTCATTCTAAAAAGGAAAAAAGTAATTTAATATCATGGGCGCAATGTCGTATTGCTCTTGTTAGGGAATCAAAACCATTGTGAGGCAAGAGATTAATCACAAAACTACGAATAATCGAGAAATTAGCAGCAGCATAGCCATCAACCATTTGGGCAGAGTCTTCATCAAACACAACATGTTTTACCCAATGAAGACGATTTTCCACACCCCAGTGACCACGAATGCCTTGAGCAAAATCCGATGCTGGAATGGTGAGTGAACTAATATAGTATGCGGTTTCTTGATCG
>LXQD01000216.1 GCA_003326215.1 Nostoc minutum NIES-26
AACCCCAAATGCCGATGAAAAGCCTCAACCGCATTTGCCACCCCATCCTCACCTCGAATCTTCTCACCTAACTCCTGGGCTTTCCTTTGCATCACCTCATCACCCAGCACTATTTCAATCGCTGCCGCTAGAGTTTCTTCTGTTAATTTTTTGTAGGGTATTGGTTGGGGGCTAACTCCGAGTTGAGCTAGCTTTTGTCCCCAAATCGGCTGATCTGCAAAAAAGGGTACGACGATTGAGGGTATCCCTGCGCGTAACACCGCCGCCGTTGTAGAAGCACCACCGTGATGTACCATTGCACTCACTTGGGGCAGCAGCCAATCATGGGGAACATCCTTGATGACAAACACTCGTAGCGAATCTTTGATATTGACTATGTTGCCAACATTTCCCCAGCCTGACAGTATAATGCCACCAGTGCGCGCTTTCTTCAACGCTTCCACAATGTAATACGTTAAATATTCGGGATTAAACATTGTCATACTTCCGAATCCAAAACACAAAGGTGGTATCTTTTTCCCTAGAAAATCCTCTAGTTCCATTGGTGGCTCGTAGTCGTCGGCTCGATCGATAAACCAGAAACCAGTCACATATACCCATTTGGGCCAATCATGGGGTCTTGGAATAACGTGCGAACTAAACCCATACAACACAGGTATTCTTGATACATTAGCTGGGCTTGAGCGTCTAAAGCGTCTGCCCAAATATGGCAGTGGGGGCAATTTCAATGTCTCGGTTCTGAAGTGGTTGAGGATTTTTCGATATCTCTGCCAGTACAAGAACTCTGCGATGAAGTAGCTGGCATAGTTGATGACTTGATTGAGTGGATTTTTTGTTGTTCGAGCGAATCTCAAAAATCCAAACTTCCCTGTGGGAGTCAACGGCAGAACTGATGCCATGAAACAAGGTACACCTAATTTCTCCGCTATGTGATATCCCCAATCCGCCAAAGCGTTGAAAATGATTACCTCACTACCAGTACACGCTATCCATGCCGACTGCAACTGTTGAAGAAATTGCTCATCACTTAAAAGCTTGACTTTTTCTCCTCCTATAGCCCGAATGCCTGCTTTTGATTGAAATAGCTTTTGAGTGTCGCCAGCTATCGGTGCAAACTC
>LXQD01000217.1 GCA_003326215.1 Nostoc minutum NIES-26
GAAAAAGAACCCGATGCTGTAGGCAACTGGTTTTGGGGTTCTGTGGAGTAATGTACACAACAGAGAGAAAAAATCGAACAAATCAGCTGAGATGCGTATGCATCCACCCCAAAATACTACACACCAGAATTCTGCTTATGTGCGATGAAGGAGAACAAGAAACAAGAAAATAGATTTGTCCTAAAACCCATTCAAAATTCAAAATTAATTTTGAATTACTAATGCGTGAATTTTGAATTTTGAATTGGAGCGAAGCGACTCGCCAATATGGAACGGGTATTTGGGGCAGTGGCAGGTGTAGGTTAACTTTGGGGACGGTTGTCGGTCTGTGGGGTGCGATTGGTTAGTGGGGGTGTAGGTCACAAAGCTCTATATAAAAGCTTGAAATTAAGATAACCGTTTACTGTTAAAGAAGCGCGAACTGCCAGGATAGATACCTGAATCCTACTTTCTGACAAAGTTAGACGGGTCTTGATCTCGTCGATGCTGAGTCGGAATGGGATCTGGCTGCCCATTACCCGCAAGGGCTGCGGTTTTCTCCAATGATTCCCTCAATCGCTTGGCTGCGTAGATGGACATATCTCGCGGTACATTAATGCGATCGCGCAGATATCGTAGGGCGACATCAGATCCCGATGGGGGTATACAGTCCTCCCCTGTCATCATATGTGTTAAAGCACAACGTAAGGCCATCTAAGCAGGACTGTTTCATTCTCGAAAGAAAAATGGTTGAATCAGAATGAGAACAGTATTGAATCAGGGTGCTAATGGCTAGCAGCTTAATCACAGAACTCAAAAAAGTCCCAGATTTCCGGACTCAACAGGGTCAAAGATATTCATTATGGCTGGTGTTGTTGTTTGTAATCATGGGAACAATGAGCGGATGTAAAGGATATCGAAGTTTAGGAGATTTTGTCAAACGGCATAAAGACTCGCTAGTAGAAGTACTGTGCATACCGATATCAAGAGTTCCCTCATATTCAACAATTCGACGTGTAATGATGCGAGTGAATTTTGAGGTGTTGACACAGATATTTAATAATTGGGCAAATCAATACGTACAATTGGGCGAATTGGAATGGTTGGCAGTAGACGCAAAAAGCATCAAATCGACA
>LXQD01000218.1 GCA_003326215.1 Nostoc minutum NIES-26
TTATGATTTAAGCGCAGTCCTAAAATTCCATATTCCTTGTAGGCTTGCTTCCAGCTCGTTATCGAACCAACAGACACATCTAAAATTGTTTGAATTTCCTCATATTTGTAGCCTTGATAAACCAGTTTCACTGCCAAAGCTTTCCTCACCTCACGGGCATCTGGGCGATTATCTATAAATTCTTGTAGTTCTGCGATCGCAGCTTGTAGATGCTGATTTATCATTGTTTGCTGTTAGACAGATATATTTCTCCGTATTATCTCGCAGTTTTTTTCAGAAATCAAATATGATTCCTATAGGATACAAGACAACTACGGTGAAAAAGCTCAAGCTTTACCCAACAACAATGGACAATCAAAAATTGAGCGGCTGAATGTAGAAGCGATCGCATCATCCAAACAAGGTAGGTTTGAGGAAGCATTGCAGAGATTACAGCAAGCGCTAGCTATCAGCAAATAACTTGAAGGAAGTTACTGGGAAGGCGCGACTCTCAACAATATTGCCAGAATATACCAGAATCATGGTGAGTATTCGCAACTACTTAGTTTTGATCTTGCAGTTTTACCCATTAAAAAAAACTCAGTCTAACACAAAAGACTCTTGAGCAAGCTCACGCTATATAGGGTAAAACCTACAGTAATATAGGTTATTTATTTGAGGTTTAAAACAAACTAAGAAACTTTTAAACGATGCCTTTAGTCCTGAAAGCGCTGTACCGCAAATGGATGATTATACTATTGTCCATTTAGCGACTCATGCAGTCTTTGTGGTGGAGAAACCAAAAGATTCGTTTATTTTATGGTTCTTGGCAACTTTTGGTGATCTTGGTTGGGTCAAGGCAGAAGGCAGAGGGCAGAAGGCAGAAGTCGGAAGGGTAGAAGTAATAATTTCAACCCTTAAGTTTGTTTAAAGTAGCAACTAATATACTTTGCATTTCCTCAACTTCATTTAATAGAGGAGTAAAAAGATTTTTCTCTGCCAAATCTACTTCTTTGGCAATGATTAATTGCGTATCAAGTTCTCTCAAAGAACCTAAAGCAATATGTAAAAACTGTATGTATTCTGGCTTTGAGCGCCTACCATAGCCTTCAGCAATGTT
>LXQD01000219.1 GCA_003326215.1 Nostoc minutum NIES-26
CTTATATCTTGCACCTGGAAATAAGGATGTCAAATCCACAACTACGTGCAAGAGGAATCATCTGTTTAAGGTAAAGTAAAAAAGAAGACACAACAATTTGTGGAAAGATAAACTCAAGGGCAGTGTGTGCCGCTTGTCCCCAGTCAGGTAAATCTTTAGGGTTGGTAGATAAATAAGCCCAATGTGCCAAGATGAAGGTTAAGAAGGAAAGAACTAACCAACGGTAAATGCCTAACAGGGTTGCTTGACCAAAACGGTGAAGTCCAAAACGGTGCTTTGCGGTTTTGAACCAGCCCTCAATCTGCCATCGACGTTTACCCCACCAATTAATAGTGCTGGCTTTGAGTTGTCTTGTAGACAGAACAAAACGCTTTTCAAGCTTGCCGTCATGACGTTTGAGGTAGAACCAAGACACCCAAACAGGGAAATTGAAACCTTGCAAATGAACTTGTTGACCACGTTTATGCAAGCGTCTTAAACGTCGGCCATCAGTGAGTCGGCGACTCGACAGTAAACCAGTCACAGCATGATATTTGAGAGAGAACGGACACCAGCGATAAAATCGGCACTGCCAAATGCAGTATCTGCCAAAACCATGACTTGAAAGTGTTTGGTGAATGATTTGGGTAAATTCTTGAGCAGTTTTAAGCCCAACTGAGCAGGAGATGGTGTACCTTTACCTCTCCAAACCCGAAAGCTCCAAGGTATTCGCCATTGCCCGACAACCAGATACATCACGACTAGATGCAATCCACGTTTACGGTTGTATACACCAATACCTTAGCCAATTTACGAGAGGTCAAAATCTGTGTAAACGGCATGAATCCGTCCTAAAGAAGTAAGCTTGGCAAAAATTTGAGCTAACAAAATAGGGTCAGGCTGTTGGGGAAGCATTTTTAATATTTCATGGACATATCGAAAACCACGGTAATAAGCTTTCAGGTCAATAATGCCAGAGTTAGGATTATGTTTACGGAAATCAGCGAGAAGATGATGGGATAAATTGACCATAAAGAATGCGAGATTAGCGGCATTAGTCACAGCAGTTTGGCTCAGATTCATAAAATCTTCC
>LXQD01000220.1 GCA_003326215.1 Nostoc minutum NIES-26
GAATCTTCATCACAACTTTCTGTCAAATGCACTTTGTACCCTGTCCAGTTAGTAGTGCGTTTGGTGCTGTTACGGGCATCTAAATCGTAAGATGAGCGAATTCGTACAGCTCCGGGTGGCCCATCTTTGTCATTGCGTAATTCAATTTTGTCTGTTGGTGCATAGTATTGCTGTAACCAAACCTGACGCAAAACTTCTACGGCTGGCAGTTGTCGCAACTCAATGGGGGAAGTTTGGGAATAGATGTTATCGAGTAAATAAAAGCCATCAGCCCCAATTGTCTGAGCTAAAACTTCTCGCTCTGAAGCCGTTCTGGGCAATCGGGTATCTTCAAAGCGTCTGCTATAGCGGTCATACCATTCGGCGGGAGCTAATGACTTGAGCCAAGTCGGTGCAACTTCAGCCACAGCATTCAAAGCGTAACGCAGGGTTTCTCCCAAATGCTCCAGTCTTGTTAGGTCTCTAACTACTGTTAACACATGGGTTGAGTCAGTGCGCTGTTTTCCCTTTGCTGAGAGCAGTTTCCGTTCCTGAAATCTCAACAACATCTTGTCTAGTATTTGCCGCTCGACACCACCTGTGATTAATCGACAGTGAAGTCAAAACCTGGATCTGTTAACTCTAAGGACAAAGCATATTTCCAGTCAATTCGCCCTTGCACTGCTTGCGCTGCTTGTCTATCAGAGAGATTCTCTAAATATTGCATCACCAATATCATCGCCAACCGCCAAGGTGCTTGCGCTGGCTGACCGCGCTGCGGGTAAAGTGATGCGAAGTCCTCATCTTGATAAAAGATCCCAAGTTCATCACGCAAGCGCATATATAAATTACCTTTGGGAAACGCGGCAGAAGCTACACGTACCGTTTCATCAGGAATAGGAGGAATTTCTTCGGGATGTAAGCACATATACTGCCTCCAAAGGTATTTCTTCTAGTTTATTGATAATTGGGGCAGCAAACTTAATTTTTTTCTTAACGTGTATTACACGGAAAAGGATGATTCCCCTTTCCATGTAATACACGGTAAATCCGCCGTTTTTTTGTTAAGCAATATTTCGCCAACGGTATCCG
>LXQD01000221.1 GCA_003326215.1 Nostoc minutum NIES-26
TCACGGTCGTAGCCAGAGAAATTCTTTAACAGAGGCATCGGTATCCATTCGTTGATGCCACCGTAGTACACGGCTCGACCGACTGGCGATCGCTCGGCAATCTCCATCACTTGGGTTGAAGTAATCTTGCGATCGCTCGGAATTAGCTGAGTGGCAATCATGGCACTGTAGGCAGGGACGTTATCAGGATGAACTAACGCCACTGAAGTTAACTGCGATCGCAGTCCGCCAGAGATACCCAAGTCGTCAGTGTGAGGGTTTTGAACGACAATCCAAAAATGCCAACCGGAGCTATCACCGCAAGAACAGTAAGAGATGATTTTGTCCTTGAGCCAACCAATCTCACCTTTGGCATTTTTGAACTTGGAACAAACAGCCGTGCCTTCATCTAAAATGATGAGCTTAGGGCCGGAGATTTTCTGGAACTCGTTAAAGCATTCTTTGACCCAACTGACTGCTTCCGTGGGCGACATTTCAACAATCTTGGCGCGTTTTAAAGTATCGACGCGACCTTTGAAGTAGCCAGTTTCTTTCTCGTCACCTTTAGGGTCAATATAAAAGATGTGTATTCCAGGATGCAGTCGCTTGATAGCATCTATGGCATTGCTAATGGTGATGCCCTTGCCAGAACCAGGGACACCAACCCACAGCATATTAGTGACTTTTTTGGCGATGTGACCAATTAAGTCATAGTTGGTATTAGGAGTAGAAGTATAGGTGGAGATTTCGGTATTAACTGGAGGGACAGGGGTGCAGGGTAGGGCTAATTCATTGTAGTGAGAGAAAAATTAAACTAAAAATTATCTCTACCTTAAGTAGATTTTAGTGTGAGATGAGTAGTAGTTTGATAGCAGCATTACAAGGTATAGAAGATTATCGTGCCGCACGTGGAAAACGTTATCCATTATGGGTGATGTTGTTATTAGTGATATTAGGAACATTAAGTCAATGCTACGGATATGCAGCACTAGAAGATTTTTGTGTGCGACATTATCAAGGATTGTGTGAACATTTAGGGGTCACATACAAGCGTTTACCCAGTGATTCGACATTTC
>LXQD01000222.1 GCA_003326215.1 Nostoc minutum NIES-26
GGTTGTTGCATTTTGGCGTTGCTACGCGGTGGAATTATCGCTTTTGCCCCGCGTTGTGTAATGGTGTCGTAACAGGCTTTTGTGTCATAGCCACCATCACCAGATACTTGTTCTATCGGTTGCTCAATCTGCTCCAATATGTCAGGCAGTACCTCGCAATCAGCCATATCATTAGTAGTCACCACCGCACCCAGAATTTCGCCACTTTCACAGTCAACGCCTAGATGCAACTTCCGCCACGTCCGTCTTTTCCCTACTCCATGTGTGCGGACTTTCCATTCACCTTCGCCATAGACTTTTACACCCGTTGAATCCACTACTACATGAACAGCTTTGTCCTTTGGAATGACTGGCAGTTCTACCGACAACCTGCTTAAACGACGGCATAGGGTAGAGTGATCTGGTACTTGTAACTCTATTCCCATCAACATGAACAGCGATTCTAAGAACCCCTCCGCTTGCCGTCCTGGTAAATGAAATACTGATTGAATTGTTCCCATTGTGGCGATCGCCACATCAGAGTAATAATTCGATGCTCCTTTTCTCCCTGTTTTTTGCTGATTACGCCACTGCTCGATTACTTCTTCGTTCACCCAGAAAGTTATACTGCCTCGTTGTTTTAGTGCTGCATCATAAGCGTTCCAATTCCGAACTTTGTACTGGGCTTTCGTCTTCATCTTTTAGTGGAGGTGGGCCGACTCGATAGACAGTAGGTAAAATTTACCATTTTCTCTATTCATGCAACAATGCCATTAAATCTTAATAATTTAGGAGTTTTTAGTCTCACAACTCCTGAATTATTACTTCAAACAATTTCAGCCATCAGAAATATGAAAACCAAAAAGAGCAACAGAATTTCTGCTGATAACTCCAATGCCTGTTTGTTGTTTCTCAAGAACAGAGGTGGACGAGCTAAATTATCAGAGCTAACTTTTAGCAGAGATATAATTCAGTCCTTAATAACCAAGAACATAGCCAAAGTTACAAACACGGGAATAGGCTACTATCTAGAACTGGAGAAAAAGTCATGAAACTAAATCCTGTTTATGA
>LXQD01000223.1 GCA_003326215.1 Nostoc minutum NIES-26
TTTGCGTGATAAAGCGCATCAATGGTGGTACTTCCTTGAACATCCTGAAGTTCCTCCTGATAACAATCAGGCCGAACGTTCGCTGCGTTTGGCTGTGACAAAACGTAAAGTGAGTGGTGGTTCTCGTTCGATGGAGCGGTTTCAACACACCGCCAATTTGTTGACCGTGGTGCAAACCTGTCGCCGTCAAGGTAGGTCTGTGATTGATTTTTTTGCTCAATCTCTATTGGCTGACTCTATTAATTCTCAATCTCGCCCTTCTTTGCTTCCTCAATATTAGACCTGAATCCTTACGATTTTCCTAGAACTAATAATGACTTAGAACACGCTTTTGGTATGCTACGTCATCATCAACGTCGTTGTACTGGTCGTAAGGTTGCTCCCTCATCCCTCGTTATTCGTGGTTCTGTTAAACTTGCCTGTGCAGTCGCAACTTCCCTTCATTCTTTTACCGCATCTGATTTAGCACAAGTTGATATTCATACTTGGCTCGAATTACGCTCTCAATTGCAAAAACACCACAAAGCCAGAATTGAACAGTATCGATTTCGCAGAGATCCCAAGGCTTACTTAGCTAATCTAGAGAGTCGTCTGAATAAATCTAGTCTCCTAAACGGGATAGTAGCTTTAACTACTTCACCAATACCATTGCCAACAACACCCAGAACCACGCTCACATTCGGACGAATACTGCACCAGTGTCATTACGGCTTCTACTGTCATGGTACTTCTTCAGTGTATAAGTTACTTAGCGCTCTTTTATGTCTCTGGTGAAAGAAAAATGCTGTGATTTGCTGAGATTATTGAAATTCCTTGAAGGCTGTGAACAATACAGGCGCTGCTATGTCGGAAATATTGCCAAGTAATCAAATACATCCGTGAAAAAACCAAGTCATGGCATAGATTAGAGGTAACATGATTAAGCAACAAAATCATGTTGAACGTGAATAAAAAAACTACTAAAAAAGCTTTAAATCCTAGCTGGGGAGGGTATAGAGAAAAATCTGGCAGAAAATCTACCTGGAATCATAAAGAAACAAGCACAATC
>LXQD01000224.1 GCA_003326215.1 Nostoc minutum NIES-26
GAAGATTTTATGAATCTGAGCCAAACTGCTGTGACTAATGCCGCTAATCTCGCATTCTTTATGGTCAATTTATCCCATCATCTTCTCGCTGATTTCCGTAAACATAATCCTAACTCTGGCATTATTGACCTGAAAGCTTATTACCGTGGTTTTCGATATGTCCATGAAATATTAAAAATGCTTCCCCAACAGCCTGACCCTATTTTGTTAGCTCAAATTTTTGCCAAGCTTACTTCTTTAGGACGGATTCATGCCGTTTACACAGATTTTGACCTCTCGTAAATTGGCTAAGGTATTGATGATACAAATAATTTCTCCTCTGCTCCTCTGCACCCCTGCCCTTCTGCTGGCACGGCAGTTGCTCCACTTGGGGACACCCCAAGACCGCACTGCCTCCTAAATGTATCAACCTTAAAGTGAAACGGTATCAGGCTAGGAATAATGGGTTAAAGCTTGAAATCTTTATCTGTCATAAGTAGTCATGCAAAATTAAATTCCTTAATGGAGGCAGGGAACAGCAGGAGAAACGCACCTTATTTCCTAACAAAAACTAATAAGAATTTCAAAGTCATCTATATAAGTGCAAAATTTGGCAAAAAGATAAACAAAATAAATCGATTTTTTGCAGACTCATAAATTGACTTATCTCTAATAAAAAACCTCTTGTTTAAGGATAAATTAGCTAACTATTTAGCCATGAATAAGTAAGCTTATCCCTGAAATAAGCAACAATATTAACTAGCGCTCTTTTATGTCTCTGGTGAAAGAAAAATGCTGTGATTTGCTGAGATTATTGAAATTCCTTGAAGGCTGTGAACAATACAGGCGCTGCTATGTCGGAAATATTGCCAAGTAATCAAATACATCCGTGAAAAAACCAAGTCATGGCATAGATTAGAGGTAACATGATTAAGCAACAAAATCATGTTGAACGTGAATAAAAAAACTACTAAAAAAGCTTTAAATCCTAGCTGGGGAGGGTATAGAGAAAAATCTGGCAGAAAATCTACCTGGAATCATAAAGAAACAAGCACAATC
>LXQD01000225.1 GCA_003326215.1 Nostoc minutum NIES-26
CGAAATGTCGAATCACTGGGTAAACGCTTGTATGTGACCCCCTAAATGTTCACACAATCCTTGATAATGTCGCACACAAAAATCTTCTAGTGCCGCATATCCGTAGCATTGACTTAATGTTCCTAATATCACTAATAACAACATCACCCATAATGGATAACGTTTTCCACGTGCGGCACGATAATCTTCTATACCTTGTAATGCTGCTATCAAACTACTACTCATCTCACACTAAAATCTACTTAAGGTAGAGATAATTTTTAGTTTAATTTTTCTCTCACTACAATGAATTAGCCCTAGGGGAAGCAGGGGAAGCAAAGGAAGCAAAGGAAGCAAAAAGAATAACAACTGATAACTGACTCTTGTACAGACGCGATTAATTAACCTCTTGTACAGACGCGATTAATCGCATCTGTACTCCTAACTCAACACTCTTTCAGGGCAACCAACGGGGATGAAATCCCACTAAAGGAAGTTTTTCTGGTCTGATTGAGTTAATGGCAGCATCGTCGATCGGTAATAAAGGCATGAACCATAAGCTACTGCTAGCGATCGCTTCTCCATCATCAGTTGTTAAAGTGTTTGCTGATGATGGAGAAGCATTGGTTTGTGGCTTCACTTGGTCAAATAACAAGCTCGAACCATCGGGCGATATACTCATTTGCACATTTCGCTGGTCGATGGGTAGCACCAACAGAGGTTTCTGTGCCCCAGTTTTCAAATCAATTGCCACTACATAAGGTTGTTCTACGTATTCTGCCTGTGATATCAGTTGTGTTAGCAAGCAGTAGAGAGTGGAAGAAGCGGGAGCAGGATAAAATTGGCAGTCGATAATGGAACCTGGTGTTTTTAACAGAGGTTTCTGGATGCCTTGGTTAGTCACCAAAAACAAATCTCGCGTGTAATCTGTGTTGAACTTCACCATGGCAGCTTGTGAGCCATCTTTAGAGAAAGCTTGCACTAGCCCAAACTGTGGTAGAAAATCTAAGGGTTTATTAGCATCGCCTTGTATTGGTAAGATGGCTGCTCCTTGACCTTGAGCAACCGCTACAGCTTTACTATCAGGAGTGATGATAAAGTCTCCACCTGGTTGGCTTTGTAGGCGCTTAGGGGTGGGCTTTTCTTCTGATTTGTCACTGGTTGCTGGCATAAACCATAACCCAAAGTCGCCAGGATTAGCTTTGTTCCCCCGTTGGACGACAATAGTTTCCCCATCAGGAGACAAGTCAAATTTCAGGTTTTGATAGTCTTTATTATCTAAAGTCAGGTCAACTTTACCCGCTGGTTGTGCTTGTCCAGATTCCCCTGCAATGCCTGTTGTCACTGTGTACAACTGCGCCGAAAGTAAGTCTTGACTTTTGGAACTGCGAGCCGAAAATAAAATTCGATCCCCATCTGGAAATGGCTTAAAGTCCATGACAATTAGGTCTTTGGGGGTCAATACTTTTAGTTGCCCTTGGGTCAAGTTGTAGAGAATTAATTGTCCCTGGTTTTCTGGATCTGCTCCTATATAACTAATGATGCGATCGCGCGTGCGAAAGCTGCCTGTAAAAGGTTGTATTACTCTATTTTTACCTTCTATAGAAGAAAATTTATCTTTCGCTCCCTGCAATTTCACTTGATAATTGATGCCATAGGTTGCCGGGGACTTGAGTGTATAGACCATTCGCCGCCCTGCCCAACTAAATTTACCTTCTACGTCATCTGGATAAATTTTTAAGTTATCCTCTACACTTTTTGTGTCCATTGGGCGGCTAAAGGTGAGGGTGAAGGCTAAATTTTCTGCTCCAATTTGTTGATTTTGCCAGCTAAAATCCCGGACGCGAGCTGTTACGACATCACCTTGCATTATTAAAAAACCAATCAGCAGACTCAGCAGCAATATTAGTGCGATCGCCACGCGATCTAGTGGTTGGATAAATGCTTTATTAGTAGACATTGGTCAATAGTCAAGGGTCAATGGTTAACGGTCAACGGTCAATGGTCAATAGTTAATTGACTCTTGACTAATAACTGTAAGGATTCTGTGGTTGAGGAATCTTTTTGAGAGAGGTGGCGGCAATGGTGAGTTGGCGTTTACCTCCTAATTCTTCTGTGGTCATTTGTCCTTCTACTTCCAGCCAAGTATCAGCAGCATACCGCTCTTGATTAGCTGGTAGTTTGACAGGTAATCCTACAGGATATGCATCTGCTGCACAGCAAGATAGGACAAATCGCGCCAAGAATAAATATTCCTTGCCTACATTTGGTGGTTGGATAACGAATCCCTGAACTTTGACTTTTTGCCCTGTGTATGAATCTGGTTCGGGGTAGACGTTGAGGGTGCGTACCCAGTCTACAAGCGATCGCTCTTCTGGTCGCACAGAAGCTCGAAAGGCTTGGGGTTTGACGCGTGTAGTTGATACTAAATCAGCTACATCTTGCTGAAGTACCTTGTCACTGGCAAAAACTTGGGGTGCGATCGTGAACCCCAGAATTGCTGCCGTCAACAAAAAGCCACTACCCCAACCAGGGGCAAATAAACTAATATGTTGGGTACTTGGCACAATGTCACGCCGCCGTCGTCGCCAAAGTTCTTGCACTTTAAAGCAACCAACAAGTATCAAAGTTATACCAGTAACTATCACTAACCAAAAGTAATTTGGGTGAATCAACAGGTTTAGCTTACCAGTCAGCCAATATCTCAACAGCAAAATGCCCCAAGCTGTAATTGCGATAACATCCAGCCAAGGTAATAAAAGATTTGGGATTTTAGATTTGGGATTTTGGTTAGTCATTGGTCAAGAGTCAAGAGTAGAGACGTACCATGGCGCGTCTGTACAAGTCAGTAGAAAATAACAACTGACAATTAAAGAACATGCAAGTTCATGAAGAGAGTGAACAAAAATGTCAATTGTCCTGCTAAGGCAAATAAGTAAAAGACAGTCCTGGGTTTAAAAATAGATAACATCAACCCAACACTTTTAATATCAATCATTGGGCCAAATACCAGGAATGCTAACAAAGAACCACTGCTAAAAGTTGAGGCAAAAGATAGGGCAAAGAATGAATCGACTGTAGAACAAATTGACACTACTACAGCTAATATCAACATGACTACAATTGAGGTAATAGGGCCAGCACCCAGACTGAGGATTAATTCACGAGGGGCTAAGACTTGAATTGCCGCAGCGATCGCACTTCCTAAAACCATCACACCCCCTAATTCTCGCAATTCTTGGATGCTGTTATCCATTAGTAGGCGCAGTTTATCTGCCAAAGGTTTATTAGAAGAGGCTATAACGTTTTCCTGTCCTAAACTAGTGTCCATCCGTGTGGATAAACCTGCTTTCCCTCCTAAGATATAAGTCCCGGATTGCAATAAACTGGGTGCAGTTGCTTGGGGTTGTACTTGGTAACGTTTCCCACGGCGTTTGGTTTCGGGTTGTACGGGTGGATTAAACTTCAGATATCGAGCGATCGCAGGTTGGACGATAGGAATCAAATCTTTTTGAAAACTGAAGACAAAACCGACAATTGTGGCGATTGATAAAGAAAATACAACTCGCAAAACCACTATTTCTGGCTGATCTCGAAATGCCGTCCAAGTTGCCCAAATCACAATTGGGTTAATCGTTGGTGCTGCTAGCAAAAAACCAATGGCTACAGGCGTGGGTACTCCCTGCATCAGCAACCGCCGCGCTACCGGCACATTGCCACACTCACACACCGGAAACAAAAAGCCAATCATACTGCCGACTAAAGCACCCAATAGCGGATTTCTGGGCATTCTTTCTACTAGTTTGCGCTCATCAATAAACAACAGCAGCACACTAGAGAAGAAAACCCCGAGAAGCAAAAACGGCATCGCCTCGACTAGCAGGCTCAGAAATATAGTGAAACCGTTGTTCAGTTGATTCATGGGCTTCGCAGTCAAAAGCGGTTTGGAGTTTTTAAGTTATGCCTTGTCATTCTATCGAAATGGGGATCAAAAGCATGTATGGACAGTTCAGCATTATTGAAACAGCAAATTGGTATTTGGTTTATAGTGGTGCTGACACGCTAATGATTGCCAGTTAGTCATAGATTGTCATTTTACCTGAGTGCATCTACTGATGATAACTATTTTTAAGATTGTCCGCTTTCCAAAATAGTTCCAAGTTATCGGGGAAAGCATCTAGTCGTATGATGCTTAATTACATAATATTTATACTTGCTGTAAGTAGGCTAGTTAGTATGTTAACTTCTATGCATTTTTACAAATGATTCATAGTTTTTAAACATTTGGGGATCGCTATGGGTTACTAATATCCGTGATTTTATCCATTTATCAAAAAATTGAATATAAGGTGTGGTTGATTATTACTATAAAAACTTTCAAACTGCAAGTCCGAAGCGAACTAAATATTGTCAGTTGTGAGTCAGTGTGGTCTTGGGGGTTTCCCCCATGAACAACTGACGTTAGCGTAGCGGTAGCGACGTTAGGAGCGTCACCCGAAGGGTCAGCTGTTATTTCTCCTCATCTCCCTCAGCCCCTATGTCTTGATGGCATAAATGCTGACAGAGGCTAGAATATTAGCTTATTCTTTGCCAGTCTTTTTTATACATCAGGGTATCCAGTGCCACAAGAATTTAGTTGCTTAATATCATCGCCAGTTTTGTCTGTGGGTAGCGATCGCGATCTCGGTTTGGAGTCAACTCTCCAAGAACTGCCAATGTACAATTTTCAGGTGGAAATTAGTTGTACTGGTGCGGAAGTTGCTAATTATTTTGTAAAACACCCACTCCTACCAGGGGTAATCTTGCTAGAACAAGGAAAATTCATTGGCATGATTTCAAGGCGGCGACTGCTGGAATTTTTGATTCGCCCTTACGGGCAAGAGTTATTTGTCAAAGAAGGGTTGGATGTTCTCTATAGTTATGCGCGGACAGCTATTTTGCTGCTTCCCGATACAACATCGATTTTGACAGCGATACAACATACTTTGAGGCGATCGCCTGAATTTTTGGCAGAACCAATCGTAGTACAAACAGCTGCTAATACCTACAGATTATTAGATATGCATGACTTGAATCTTGCTTCTTGGCAAATTCAGGGAATAGAAACTCAGGTGCGATATGAACGCAGCCAAGCCCAAATGATTCAAAATGATAAAATGGCTAGTCTTGGGCGATTAGTAGATGGGGTAGCTCACGAAATTTTAGACCCAGTGGGGTTTATTTGGGGTAACTTAACTTATGTTTCTAACTACAGCCAAGACTTGTTAAAGTTAATTGCAGCCTACGAAAAAGGTTTACCTAGTACTTCCGAAGCGATTAAGCAACTTAAAGAAGAAATTGAATTTGATTTTTTAGAACAAGATTTATCAAAAGCACTTACTAGTATTCGCACTGGTGCAGAAAGATTAAAAAAACTTGTCGCTGGATTACAAAACTTCTGTCATATTGATGAAGTTTATCCCAAACCGATGGATTTACATGCTGGTTTAGATAGTATTATTTTGTTAATTAAAAGCCGTTTAAAAGGAGAAATTGAAATTATTAAAAACTATGGTCAACTGCCACCAGTCTCTTGCTTTATGGGTCAGTTGAATCAAGTTTTAATGAATATTTTGATTCAATCTGTGGATGCTTTGCTCGATGAAGCCGCACGACAGCAACTGCATTTAGAAAATACTAAAACTTTTAATAAACCTAGAATTGAGATTAATACAGCTGTTATTTCTCAAGAAGCAACCAAACCAAATGCACCAGATTCTCGCTGGGTTTCAATTTGTATTGTTGACAATAGTTCGGGGATGTCTCATGAATCACAACAGCAAATTATAGAGTCTTTCTCTGTTAAAAAACGAGCTGATAAAGAAACTAGTTTGGCAGTAAGTTACCGAATTATTACCGCCAGACATGGTGGTAAATTGAATTTCCGTTCGCAACTGGGTGTAGGCACTGAATTTGAAATATTACTGCCCTTAGTTTGATTGTGTAAGCTTCTACTTAGAGAAATAAGATATTAATAAACCATATATTTTATTTTTAAATATCTTCTGACTTGATATAGGAATCATATTTGATTTCTGAAAAAACTCAGTACACTTCTACTCCCTTTTTCCTGTTCCCTGTTCCCTAACTACGCCAATAATTTTAAAAATCAAACCGGATTCCTATAGTAGTTAGTTAATGTTTTGTATGCTACTTTATTGCTTATGGAGCAGTAGGAATATGGGAAGTAATTGATATTAGAATAAATAGTTATTCTAGCTCCTTTAACTATAGTGTATTTCATTCATTTTAAAATGAATGAAATACACTTCGTAGTATAGATACAAAAGTTTCCGTTCCTAAATATAAGACTCCTATTTAATTTTTTAAAAAACTCAGTACACTTCAAAGAGCCTTCTTTTCTCTTCCCTGTTACCTCCCTAAGCAAGTAATTTCAGAACTAAAACCGGATTTCTATATATAATCTATTCAATTAAGAACCTTATAACTACATAATTGAGGTTTTGGCAAGATGGAATCTACTGATAATTAAATATTTTATAACTCAACTATTTTTGGAGATTTTAGATACTTTAAACAATCTTTACTTAAATTGTTTTTAAGTATTGTTAAAATATATTTATTATGAAATAATTCAGGTCTTCAAGATTTTTTAAATAACACTAAGGTAATAAATAAAGTTTGTTATGAAAGAGGTTTTAGGGAATACTTTTAAACCAGCTTCTGATATAGAAAATAATACTGTAGAATCTTTAGCACAACAATGGGCTAAAAAGTATTTGCAGAATCTTCAAGTTGATACCAGCAATCCACAAAGTTACAATCAACTGAATTTGTCAGAGTTATTGTCGTCGTCGGGACGAGAGAAAACTGCCCAAAAAATAATGGTATCTTTACGGAGTGTTAGTGCCAAAGCCTGGAATAAAACAGAGGCGTTGCTATCGAAGGAGGTCAAGCGGCATCGCATAGACCCAAACATAATTAATCCGTGGGAAATTGCGGCAGATTCATTTAAGATTTACCAAAAAGCTTTGGATGTGTACACTCAGCAGTCAGAGTTGCGACCCCTTTCTCTGGTAATAAAATTAGCCCAGGAAGATAATTCGCTGGATGAACGAGTGTTAGAAGACTACACTAAGCAAGTAGCTCCTAATCAGTTGGCTACGGTAATTGGTGCGGATATGGGAGCAATCAGAAAGAAATATACGAGTATTGACCCCAGAGTTATCGGCTTTGTGAGTATTCAGTTTCATTACACTAGCCAAATGCTTATAGAACCACTTGATTCTGTAGAGCGATCGCTTATTGGTGCATACTTTAAAGTCATTGATGACCATCTATATATGCCATTGCAACGTGCTTATGAGGCAGCAGCGGAGCATGATTTTGATTCCACCGTAATGTCTGCGGTGCAACAGCTTTTGCCAGTTAGTACACAAATAGCCAAGAACATTTGCCAAAGTGTAATTGAACTTTATCCAAATTACCACTCTCTATCTGGTAGATTGAGTGATTCAGTGGTGAAAACCTCTAGTATCCGAGATGTAGAGATGTTTCAAGTCTACCTATGGGTATGTGCTTTAGAAGGAAGCATCGCTGCTGTCCAACAAGAGTTATTTCCTTTATGTGTCATGCTCTATCCTCCATTAAAAGTGGAGTGGGATCTAATTCGCCACATGCTGCATTTGCTGGGGCAGGAAATAAAGTCTCGCTTAACTCCACAACAAGCTAACACCTTAATGCCATATTTTCAGGCGTTATGGCATATGTTTTCTCCAGAAGTGTTTGATGAACTTGGGTTATGAGTAGGAGACAGAAGGTGAGTCAGCACGGTCTTGGGGAGCCGGTGCGGGTATCCCAAAGTTTCACTGTTTGGTCACAACTGCCAGTAGCAAGGGTGTTTCCATCAGGACTCCATGCCACTGACCAGACGACATCTGTATGCCCCAGCAAGGTATTGAAGCATTGACCAGTGCGGGTGTCTAATAGCCTGATTGTGCGATCGCTACTACCAATGGCAAGGATTTGTCCATCAGGACTCCATGCTAAGGTGGGCGTGCCAGATTTTCAAGTAGGAAAAATCATATCCTGTTAAATCAATTTGCAACTGATGACAAAGGTTAATCAGATTGCCGCCACCGTAGCCGGACAAGTTGTTTTTCGATGAGCGATCGCCAACTTAAAGACTCTAATGCTTCTAATATTTCTCCTTTGGAAACTGTGGGAATAATATCTGCTTGCAACTCGCTAATAGTTGTCCATTCCCGATTAATTGCCAACCAGCACATGATGCTTTCTTCTAAGGGAAAAAGCCGTTGGCACTGTTGGTCGAGCAGACGACGAATTCCGTTGAAAACTACTGTCTCTTGCTCTAGAAATTCCCCAATTTTGCCATCAAACAAGTCGCAAATTGAGGTGGCAACAATTTTTAATGCTAGAGGAGTATTGCTGTAGCGATCGCATAATATTTGCTTTTGCACTGGTGTTCCTGATAGTCCTTTTGCCCGAACTATGGCTTGTGCTGCCTCTTGCGATCTCTGTAGTGTTAGAGAATACACAGCTAACTCTACTCCCTCAAAGGCAGCAATTTCAGCTGGCTTTTCTCGACTGGTGACAATTAGACAACTTTGATGAGCGACTTCACTTATTACCCTCAATAGTTCACCATATCCCTCATAGCCTGGACGATATTGTCCGACGTAATTGCCTCCTTGGAACAGTGTCTCCCAGTTGTCCAAAATTAGTAGGCAACGTGAGGCGCGCAGGTGATGAATTAGCGAAGAGCAGATACAAAGGGTACTAGTTCAGCGAGCAGCGTTTCCAGAGATAGGGCATTGCGAAGACTTCGCCAAATCACATACTCAAATTCTGTCTGAATCTTTTGTGCTAAATGTGCTACCAGTGCTGTTTTGCCTATGCCTCCCATCCTCAACACAGCTACTAGTCGGCTGCCCTTGTCTACAATCCATTGCTGTAACGTGTTAAGTTCTGTTGTGCGTCCGTAGAACGCAGAAACATCTATCGCTTCTCCCCAATCGCAACGTTTATTTACAATCTCTAGTGAGGATTTTACGGGTGCTGGTGCTGGTAATACGGCATTACCTAACTCGACGATCGCTTGCCAATCTAGACCTAATTTCAGGCAAATTTCAAGAAAATTGGAATAATTAACAGCTTTTCCAGTAAAAAACTTGCTGACAGTCGCTAAAGCTAGTCCTATTTCTTCTGAAAAGCTTTTTTGGCTGGAAAAACCATTGCGTTTGAGAGCTAATCTAACGTTTTCCAGACATTCGGGGCGAACTTTGAGCGATCGCGACATCCGTAACATAGATTAACAGCGTGTAAATACTTATTTATCTTACTTGAAAGTTAGTAATAAGTCAGTATATTCTCAGTCTGGAACTTAGTAATCAGCAGGTTTTAATGGATTGGTAAAGTAGTAAACGTTTTTTAGAAGGCAGAAGGCAGAAGGCAAAAGTCAGAAGGCAGATGTTAAGAGTTATTTTCCTTGTCCCCCTCATCTCTCACTGCTTTCCTGTCCCTCTGCCCTTCAGTCATTACTCAGCGTCTAGTTCCAACTCTTGATTCTTAAAGTAAAGCAACCATGAAAACTTTTGATGAAATGAAACAGGAAATAGATGTACCCGTCGTGATGACAGATAATCATGGTCTAGTCACTTATGTGAATGACTGCTTTACCTCTATTTTTGGTTGGAGTACGGATGAAATTAAGGGACAAATTATTACGGTAATTATTCCTAAAAGTTTTCATGCACCCCATCATCTGGGATTTTCGCGTTTTTTAACTATAGAACAGTCAAGTATACTAAATCACCCACTTCGCCTGATTGGAATTGCCAAAAATGGAAAAGAAATTCCAGCGGAGCATTTAATCGTGGCAGAAAAACACCAGGGAGTGTGGGCGTTTATGGCAATTCTGCGTCCTCTTTAAGGAGGTTGTCCATGGGTGCTGATTTAACGGGTTTGGTCGAGCAATTGCGGGCGACTCTGGGCAAAATGGAAGTGGCACTAGGGGCGATCGCTGATGCTATTGTTTGGACAGGTAAAGATGGAAAGGTACAGTGGTGTAATGCTGCTTTCGACCAGTTAGTGAATAAACCCCATATTTTAGTTATGGGCGAGAATTTGATCGATCTATTACCTTTAAAACAAATAGGTCAACTTGTGCCACCTGAGTCTTACCCTAATGTACAAGTTTTGAGGGGAGAATATCAAGCAACCGAATACGAATTTCAGCAAAGCGTAGCAAAAACAAGTCCAACGCAGTTCAGCAGCCAATCCTTAGCAATTCAGGAACGATGCCAACATCGCTGCCTAACTGTGGAGATTATGGGAAATGCTGTAGAACTGCCTG
Source organism: Nostoc minutum NIES-26 (assembly GCA_003326215.1). Taxonomy (GTDB): domain Bacteria; phylum Cyanobacteriota; class Cyanobacteriia; order Cyanobacteriales; family Nostocaceae; genus Dendronalium; species Dendronalium minutum. The sequence continues at coordinate 10,355 of LXQD01000225.1, forward strand.
ATGGCAACAGGTTAGCTATATTAGTGATTCGCGATGTATCGCAAGCAAAGCGTTTGGCAGCAGAACGCTTCTCAGCAGAACAGAAACGACAAGAATCTTTATCTTTACTCCAAGCGACGCTAGAATCCACTGCTGATGGTATTTTAGTCGTCGATAACGACCTTAACGTTCCAGTATTTAATCAAAAGTTCCTACAGATGTGGTCAATGCCCGAATCGTTAATGTTACCAGAAAGGGGCGAAGAACGATTGAGGTTCATGGCTGCACAGATGCGAGATCCACAAGCCTTTGTTGCTAGAATCAAGCATCTTTTCTTTGATTGCCCCAAACAAGAAGCTTTGGATTTGCTGGAATTTAAGGATGGGCGGATAATTGAGCGCTACTCGCAACCCCAATGGCATGGTAATCAAATCAATGGTCGGGTGTGGAGTTATAGAGATATTACTGAATGTAAGCGAGCTGAAGTAGCTTTAAGTGAAAGTGAAGCTAAATACCGTCGCATCGTCGAAAATGCCAATGACATAATTTCTTTGATTGATATAGACGGTAGAATTTCATATATTTCTCCAAATTTAACTAATCTGACTGGGTACGATCCTACTGAGGTCAAGGGAGACTACTTCATCAACTTCATTCATCCTGATGACCAGCAAAAATTTTTAGTAGCTGCGTACAGATTAGTCACAGCAGATGAAAAGCAATCTGGAATCGAGTACCGAGCTAGACTCAAAGATGGTGGTTGGCAGTGGCAAACTACTAACTTAGCGATGTCACAAGATACTAATGGCAACTCACTGATTATCAGTGTGGCGCGTGTGATTACCGAGCGCAAACAAGCAGAGGAAGCCTTAAGTCGAAGCGAAAAAAAGTTTCGCCATATTTTTGAGAATTCTCAAGTCGGCATCTTCCGTAGCCGAATTGAGGATGGACTAATTCTAGAAGGCAATCAACGCTTTGCCGAACTCTTAGGTTACAGTTTCGTCAAAGATGCCATTGGGAAAAGTTTAATTATTGAGTTTGATGCAAACAAGAGCGCTTATCAACAGATGCTAGCTGAACTGCATGAAAAAGGCGTAGCGAACAATTTTGAAATTCAGTTTCGTCAACACAATGGCACAACACGCTGGGGACTATTTTCATCACTACTGAATCTTGAAGAAAACTGTATTGAAAGTGTAGTCACAGATATTACTGTTCGCAAACAAGCCGAAGCGGCACTTCAGTACCGCGCTCAGGTAGATAGCTTGGTTAATAGTATTTCTCGACATTTTATTGACCAAGATGTAGATACTGCCATCGATTTTACCCTGCGGGCGATCGCAGAGTTTACAGGAGCAGTACGCAGCTGTATTTTTGAATACTTTGAACCAAAAATAGAGTTTCAATTAATTCATGAGTGGCGTACCGCTGGTATTAACTACTTACCTAACACTGCTAAAACAATTGCTGTTGAGCCATTTACCTGTTTCTACAGCCAGATTCTCAATGGTAAACCAACCCAAGGCTTACAAGTTTCCCGTGTTGTAGATACAACTCTAGAGGTAGCAACGAACCAAGAATTGATTCAATCTGTAGTCTTTGTACCGATAATTCACTCAGATATAGTGGTGGGACTACTGGAATTAGAAGCGATGAACTCCTCTAAAACGTGGAGTCAAGATGAAATTAGTTTACTGCAACGAGTGAGTGAATTAATTGCGATCGGGCAATCTCGCTACCAAGCAGAAGAGGCACTGCGAGTTGCCAAAGAAGCTGCTGAAAATGCCAATCTTGCTAAAAGTACTTTCTTGGCAAATATGAGCCACGAACTCCGCACTCCTCTCAACAGCATCTTGGGATTTACCCAGCTCATGAGTCGCGATTCCGCTATCAATTCTTCTCAGTTAGAACATCTGGAAATTATTAGTCGCAGCGGGGAATATTTGCTGACCTTAATTAATGACGTGTTATCCATGTCGAAAATTGAGGCAGGTCGAATGACACTCAGCGAAAATAGTTTTGACCTATATGGTCTGCTTGATTCTCTGGAAGAAATGTTCCGATTCAAAGCAGAAGCCAAAGGCTTACAACTGATTTTTGAGCGTAGTCCCGAAGTGTCTGCATATGTGCATACAGATGAAAGTAAATTGCGGCAAATTTTGATTAATCTCCTTGGTAACGCTCTAAAATTTACTCAAGAAGGGGGAGTAACACTGCGCGTTAGAACAAAAACTCCTAATCCCCATTGCCCTATTTCCCAGTCCCCAGTCCCTAGTCCCCAGTCGCCAATCCCCACTTACCTGCATTTTGAAGTTGAAGACACTGGTCTTGGCATTGCTCCCCACGATTTAGAAAAGTTGTTTAAACCTTTTATCCAAACAGAAACTGGTCAAAAATCTCAACAAGGAACAGGTTTGGGTTTAACCATTAGCCAACAATTCGTGCGTCTTATGGGGGGAGATATCACTGTTAAAAGTACTTTAGGTCAAGGAACTATTTTTTCTTTTGAAATCCAGATTAGTCCAGCAGAAGTAGCTGAGGTTCAAACTAAACAGCTAAAACGACGAGTAATTGGTCTAGAGCCTAATCAACCCAAATACCGTATTTTAGTAGTTGAAGATAAAAGAGAGAACCGCTTACTCTTAGTTAAGATGCTGACATCACTTGGCTTTGAGGTATGTGCCGCTGAAAATGGTCTAGAAGGGGTAAGCCTCTGGAAAAGCTGGGAACCACATCTGATTTGGATGGATATGCGGATGCCAGAGATGGATGGGTATGAAGCAACAAAACAGATTAAAGCCCATTTAAAGGGTCAGGCTACCGTAATTATTGCTTTAACTGCTAGTGCTTTTGAAGAGGAGCGATCGCTGATTTTGTCTACAGGCTGTAACGACTTTGTACGTAAGCCCTTCCGCGAGGAAGTCATTTTGAATAAGATGGCTAAATATTTGGGAGTGCGTTATGTCTATGAACAGGAAACTTCTCACCAAGACCAATTAAAAGAAAATTCTGAGCTTGAGCTTTTATCTTTAGAAGAAGCTCTGGCTTTGATGCCTTCTGAGTGGGTGTCAAAGCTACACCAAGCGGCACTATGTACCAATGAAAAGCTGATTTTCAGCTTGCTTGGAGAAATTCCTGAAGAATCTGCCCATCTAACAAACACCCTAGCTAATTGGGTCAATAACTTTCGCATTGATAAAGTTATTGACCTGACGGCGTGAGGAAGGGTCTGGCAGAATCGGCAAGCAACCACAGGCAGCCAAGCAATAAGTAGATAAAAATATTTAGAGTCATTGCGAGCGCAGCGAAGCAATGACATTATACAGCTTATGTGAGTTGGAGGCTGAAAGGACACAGTCTCGTTCATAGGGTAGAGCTTACCATTAAAGCGAAGGCTAAAACCTTTGATATTGCTTGGGAATTTTTAACTCACATAAGGCGTATTATGTAATTAATTATGTTTACCTACTTATCTACTAGCTTATTTTTGCTGCGTAATCTTGGCAATTTCTCCAACCCAGCGCTGATAGCTTACTCTTGACTTTCTTTCTCTTCTAGTTCATTAATTTGACGATAAAACTGCTGCAAATAACTCAGGTCACAAGCAAAAAAATTTTCTACTACCGCAGGTGTCACTTCTTCCAACGCCCCCAAGTGAGTAATCACGCGAGATAAAATAATTACCGTCGCGTAAGCTGGATTCGATTTTACACGAGGGTCACGCAACGGCACAATTTCATCCATTGCTCTAGATAAACGCATCACACCTTTGCGGTGCAAATTGCCGTCTGCATCCAGATATCCTTTGGGTAAAGTAAATTCAAATTCAGTTTGTAACATTCGGTGTTAAGTTAACGTGCATCCTAGCAGCATCAAGTGAATAAAGATTAGCTGACTTGAACCCGCTTTAATTCTTCAACCACAACCTCTATCTCCTCAATTTCATGTTCGCTACCAGCAGCTTGAACATCAGAAATTGTATATCCAGTAGGCCAAGCATTTTTGAACTCCAATCTAAACTGCTCATTAGCCGCTTGATTATAAATTACTAAAGAACCATCTCGCCTTTGTTCGCCCCATTTTCCTTCCTGGACAGCCGCTAGCCATTTCCACATAGTCATGGAAATAGTTAGACCTCGACGCAGAACTATATTGGAATAAGTCACGTTTCCAGGAATTTTAGTGCGGATAATTCTTCCATTGGTATTTCCATTTTTGCCCCAAGTTTGAGGTGTCACTTCTGAGATTTCTATTACCTGTTGGGTGGTCTTAAAACCTTGGCATTCCATAAAGTAACCATCAACTGGTTCTTGACTGCCATCGAGCTTTAGTTCTAGATAAAAACGGCTATTCGTCAGGATTTCTGGAAAATCTGACACAATCATTACCTCCTAAAAATCGGAAAAAAAGAAGGATGAATTAATAAATTATCGGTATTAATCTAAAAAGCAAGTGTACTGAAAAATTAGATTTATCGACATTTATTATGTGGAATAATTTCATCCTTCATCCTTCATCTTTACTTTTTACGTTCAAAGTAGGTAAAGCCAACTGTTACCGTTTCTGTGAGTAAATCTCCACTACCAGCTGTAAAATCTCCTGTTGCATAGCTGGTAGGAAAGACATCTGTGAATTCGTACTGAACTTTTTCGTCCTGTCCATCATAGATAGCAAGTTTTCCTAATTTACGGTTCTTGCGACCCTCTGCTTTACCTCCTGAAAGAGCTTCGGCATGGCATTTGTTGTACCAATCAAGCAGTTGTTTGGAGTCAGCAGTTGCTACACACTCAATGGTAATTTCAGAGCATTCTACGCCGCCAATAGTAGCCTGTGTCTGGGTTTTTCCGTCCTTAGTTACACCAATAGGTGCGTCGCCACCAGCAACTGTCATTTTCATTTGCATACCACTGATTTTCTGTATCAGAATCTCAGTGAGTCCATCAGCTTCAAAGTAAAACTTGGCATTAGAGATAAACTCTGCCATAAACAAACCTCCAGACAACTAGGTAATAATTGATGTAATTAATCAGAAAAACCAGATTTAAATCTATTTTGTGCGATTTATATTTTCACAAGTTAGAGTGTAAGTTTCTTCGATATAGTCGTTGCCATTCACATCCAAATCCCCAATTTTATACTGAGAGGGCCAAGCTTCTTTTAAATCCCAGCGCAGAACTTCTTTACCATCAGTATCATAAGCAACTATAGAGCCTGTTTTCTTACTTTCTAACCATTTACCTTCGCCCTTTTCAGCTTTGGGCATACACTTTTTAAACCAAGCATACATTTTCTTACTGGTGCTATCGCTATCACCACTCATCAGAGTTGAAACTTCAATTGTAAACAGTCCTTCAAAACCGGCAGAGTTAATCTGTCTAATTGTTGTTCCACCTTTAGTAGACATCAAAGGTTTATCTTGACCTTTGACTTTTGCCTCAAATTTAACACCACCAACTTTGCTAAAACCCATATCGGTCATGCCATCAATTTCAAAGTAAAAATTACTGGCAGCAATTGGTTTAAGTTCACTAGGCATGATAACTCCTTACTTGTTTTCGCAGATTTTTGTGTCGATAAAGAAGAAGGGTAAGGGGTAATACCAATTCGTAATTCGTAATTCGTGAAGCAGTACGGTCTTGGGACCTCCCCAAGTGGAGTAACTGCTGAACCCGAAGGGTAATTCGTAATTAAGAAAGTCAGATTTAATCTGGGTTTATATTCTTTGAATCTGTAGCCTTCTTTTCAAAAATTGGTATAATAGGGTGTTTCTTCTGTTTCTTTCCCCTACACCCCACACCCTTACGCCCCTACACCCACTTTTATTGATTAGGTGCCCATTGACTAAAGCGGAAGATGACAAATTCCGCAGGTCTGACTGGACAAACACCAACTTCGATGTACAAACGACCCAGCATCATGGTTTCGTGAGTGTTGATGCTAGCGTCGCACTTAACGTAAAAGGCTTCCGCAGCCGAAGCGCCGAACAAAGCACCTTCTCGCCAGAGTCTTTCTAAGAAGTTACTGACGGTACGGGTGACACGTGCCCACAAATCTTGGTCGTTAGGCTCGAATACTACCCATTGAGTACCTAGTTCAACGGATTTCTCGATATAACTCATCAAGCGGCGAACGCTGATATAACGCCATTGCACATTATCCGGTTCTACCAAAGTCCGAGCGCCCCAAATGCGAATTCCTCGGTTGGGGAAGGTGCGGATACAGTTGATGCCCAAGGGGTTCAATAGTTCTTGTTCGCGCAAGTTGGTTTCATAGGCTAAACCAATTACACCTCTAGGTGTATCATTAGCGGGGGCTTTATAGACACCCCGCGTTTCATCTGTGCGGCACCAGACCCCCAACATGTGACCAGAAGGAGGAACCAAAATCGGTCTACCACCGTTACGGGGGTTGGGTACTTTAATCCAAGGGTAGTAGAGGGCGGCAAATTGCGATCGCCGATTAAATGCACTCAACCACTGGGCAATATGCTGCGGCTTCACCTGAGTTGGAGATACCGCCGTACCACCACCCTTGCACGGTGGCGGGTCTAGCACTACCATCCGGTTGGGGGCCGTATTTTCGCACAGACTAACCATTGTCTCCATAATCCCATGCACCTGGTCGAGATCCAAGATGCTATTTTGATATGCTCGCAACAAGTCAGGGAAGGCAATCATGGTAACTTCGTCAATCTCAAAGATACCTTGCATACCGGTGCGATCGTCGCGTACCCCTTGCACATCTCGCGGGAAACGGTCTGGGGTAGATATCACTGGTGGCGGACTCACCTCATAGCTACCATTGGCCGGACGACGCGATAGAGGTTGTCCGGGTGTCTCTAAGTCAAGCGCATTGACAAACTGAGACTCTTGGAGAGCTGTCAAAACATAAGTACCTGTTTCTGCTTGAACTTCCGGGTTCATCGACAGATGGTCGTACTCTTCCAGAACTTCTCCATTCCGGCTAATCACGACTTTAAAGAATTCACCAGTATTTAACGGTGGTTCTGCTTCTGGGTTTTCTGGCGGACGAGGCTGACTTTCGGTAATCGCAACATTCAATCGACCCTCTTCCCCAGTTTGGTCATTTTCACCTTCAGCAGGCTTGAGGGCAAATTGTAAAGAGGGACGATTACCTGTAGTACGAATCTTAAGAGCAGTTTCCTCGGCGGGTGGTGGCTGTGTACCTGGAAGTTTGGTACCAATACTTGCTACCCAACAGCGTCCTCCGCCATTCAGAAACCAACCATTAACGGCAAAGGGTAAATAAGCATCGAAATCTGTATAACCATCAGAACCTTGTTTGGCATAGTATTCCAGATACTCATTCCACGATGTCACCAACATCGGTTTAAACAATTCGGCATCACCACGCACATCTTCGGTAAAGCCGATAAATCCAGCAATATTAGTACTCACGCCCTCTATGGGGCGACTACCTCGGTCTACTTCTTCGACGTATACACCAGGAGCAAAGTAATCTAATCTAGGCATAGTGGCTGATTTTCCTATAAAAGAGGAAGGATGAAGATGAAAGATGTTCGCCCTTAGCTTTGTCGAACATCCTTCAGCCTTTCTTGAGCAACATTTCCTCGTTGGTCTTGGTTAGGAGATTGCTTTGCAGATTAAAGGGAATTGTCAACGTCACATACAAAGCTGGACGTAATGGAACGCCCAAAGCACTCCACAAAGCAGCGGCATCAATGGGATGCACAGCAGAAACGGTCATTGACAATTCGCCATGACCGCGTAGTGCTGGAGCTAATACCTCCTCTTGTAGAGAGTGGTGATGTAACAGTATTATCAATACCTCTGACAGCAGACGTTGTTCTCCCAAACTGGTGAAATCCCAAGCACTCACCAGAAATGACACATCAAACCATCTAGGTGGGGACATCGATAACCCCTGCTCAATTGGATGACGACAAACCGATTGCTGTATATAAACATTTTCTCGGATGTTGTAACAGTATAAATTCAGCCTAGGGTTTACATTCTGCTCCACACCAGGGTGGTTGAAATCAATTTGCTCTGTACTGAGCAGGGAAATCCCGTCAACTAAAATTTCTGCTAAAGTCTGGGTAGCAGCTGGGATCATAAAACACAACAGCAGGGTTCCTTAAATGCTCTGTACATGCATTACAGAGCCATTAAATATACGCACTTAAAATGCATGTACTGAGGGTGGAGCGTCCTTGCCAGAGTTCCTAATCTAGGCAGCAAAGAGAACTTTATTTGCTACCTACACTATGAGAGAGCGAAGGGCTTATAAAACGCAATAAACCTTTTCTGGGCTAGCTATTCATAGCTTAGATACCTAGCAGTCTAGTGGTTATTAGACTTTGGTCGATATTCTAAAATAATTGTTTCAATTACATCAATTGCGAGTTTGAGCATATAAGCTATATTAGTCCGTATTTATACAGTAAGAAGCATAATTTCCTCATGCGGAAAATATCGGAGGGCTTGTAGCATCCGCAACGCTTTTTGCTATTAGAGTATGTGGGAGAGTAAAAGATGAAGGCTGCTACCCAAAATTTGACTGCTCAGATGCCTTTACCTTCATCTACGCACAATTTACCAAGTAAGTTGTCGGAAGTTGATGTTAATAAAATTTGCCAACTCATTGTTCAACAGTTAGCGGCCCTGCTTCCAACTGTGGCTGTCTGGACTGTATATTACAATTTAGATACGGGAAAGCGCCAATTAGTGGCGGAATGTATGCAAGAGCAAATGGCTTCCGCTCACGCAATACCCTATTTGAGGACTGGCTACTTTGGATCCGAGCATCACCTGAATTCATATCTGCAACAAGAAAAATGGTTGCTAGAAGATTTACCTTTTCTGGAAATCGTTGAATTCAAGGTGACACAAGAGTATTACGTCTATGTTTGCTGTGTGGGCGAACAAAGTGTAGGAACAGCGGAATATATACTTATATGTACTGCTGAGATACTTTCACCCGGACAGCAACAATCACTACTTGGCAATGCTCAGCTGCTGAGTCAGTATTTAGTAATGTATAAAGAGCGATCGCGTCACATCACAGAAATTGCATCTTTATCTCAAGCACTGGGACGAACAGAACATCAACTGCGGAATCCTTTAGCATTAATTAATTTGTATGCTGAAAATCTCCGCTTGGCTTTGCCATCAGGCTGCTTGCAAGAACAGGCAACACTCATTCGCCAAACAGTAGATCGACTCAGTGCTAAGTTGACGGATTTACTTTACTACGGGCAACGGGCAAGATTGCAGATTGGGCAACATAATTTACAAACAATTGTTGCTGAAAGTATTCAAGGTCTACAACCCTGGTTAGAACAGAAAAAATTACAAATCCACTATCCCGATAAACCCGTGCATGTGACAGTTGATAGTTGGCAGATAAAACAGGTTTTTGACAATCTATTAGCTAATGCAGTTCATTTCAGTCCTGATGGTGGGACAGTGAATTGCAATTGGCATGTATATAATCATGAAGTTTTAGTGGAAATTTGCGATCGCGGTTCGGGAATTTCCCAAGAAGACTTAACGCAAATCTTCAAACCTTACTATTCTCGGCGTTTAGGTGGCACTGGTTTAGGATTAGCGATCGCTCAGAAAATCATTCTCGATCATCAAGGCAACTTATGGGCAGACAATATTCCTGAAGGTGGCGCTCAATTTTCCTTCACTTTACCAATTAAAAGGTAAAAGTAAAAAAGAAATATTTCTTGATCGCAACTTGGGGACATAACTATGATTTATAGAACAAGGTAAAGGATAGAAAACCACCTCTATCCAGCTTTTTTGTGTTTTTTAATTACGAATTATAAATTACGAATTACGAATTACGAATTACGAATTACAAATTAGTATCACTCCCTTTAATAAACCAGGGGAACTACCATGAATGGTACAAAAGAGCTAGTTTCAATTCTGCTTGTAGATGATGAACCACACTTTCGGCAAGGGATACGCACTTTATTAAACTTTTATAACAATGGCAGTTGTGTAGATTTAAATATTGTTGGGGAAGCAGCCTCTGTTGAACAAGCTGTGAAGTTAACCACAGAGCAACACCCATCTCTAATTTTGCTAGATTTGGAATTGCCTCCAGAAGATGGAATTACCGCCTTACACCGTTTTACAGAATTATCTTATAAAGGAAAAGTACTAATCTTGTCAGGACATCAGCAAGATGATTGGGTATTTCGAGCTATGCAGGCTGGTGCCTGGGGTTACGTATTTAAAGACCAATTAGCTACCCAATTATACGAAGCTATTACCACTGTAATTAACAATAAAGTATATTTACCTCCAGAAGTAGCAACTGGCTTTTTTCGTTTATTTCACTATTACACAGGACAATCTCTGACTGCCGGTACTAGAATTCAGTTAACCGAACGAGAACGAGAAGTATTAAATTGGTTAGTCCAAGGTGCTTCCAACGAACAAATCGCTGGAAACCTATACATTACAGTTGCCACCGTTAAAGCTCACTTAACAGCCATTTTTGAAAAATTAGGTGTTGCTAGTCGCACTCAGGCAATTGTCAAAGCTTTAAAGATGGGTTTGGTTTGCCCCTAATTCAGTGCTGAGTCACCGAAGTTTGCCCGGAGGGAGACCACGCCACTTCCTACCCTGCGGGAACGCTAAGAGCGAACAAGTCGGCAAAGCCGCCCACCGGAGTGGCTCCTCCTTGCAACTTCTCGCTGAGTGAAGAGTGAGAAGTGAAGAGTGGTGATAACTAACAACTGACAACTGACAACTAACTATTATTAATGAGTAATTATTTAGCCATTGCCACTGTAACTGCTACTCTACAAAGAACATTGCAGGCCTGTGTACAAGTAGATGTCGATGGTGCAAGGGCGACAACTGTCAGACCCGATCGCTTAAATAGTGCTTCGCCAGAAACTGGAGTTAATATTTATCTTTACGATATTTTGCAGAATAATGCTTGGCGTAGTGCGGAGTTGCGACATCGCCACTCTGACGAGAAGTATACTAAGCAACCGCAAACAGGTTTGGATCTATATTACTTACTGACTTGCTATGGAAATGAGGTGGAGTTGGAACCGCAGCGCCTGATGGGAAGCGTCGTTCGCACCTTGAATAGTAAATCAATTTTTACTCAGGAGATGATTCGCGAAACTGTTGCAGATTCAACTTTTACCTTCCTAGCAGATTCTAACTTGGCCGAGCAAGCTGAGACGATCGCGATTTCTCCTGTCGATCTAAATGTCGAAGAAATATCCAAAATTTGGTCGGTATTTTTCCAAACCCCTTACTCTCTATCAGTTGGTTATAAGGTCAGTCTCATTTTGATCGATAGCGGTGAGATACTCAAAAAACCTTTACCCGTACGCAATCTTCAGCGTCACGTTACACCATACCAGCCAGCGATCGCCCAAATTAAAGTAGTAGAAGCACTATCTAACCTTTGGCAAACGCAGCTGACAACAACGCCGTTGATTCTTGCTACCAGCACCTTGTTAATTCAAGGCAATAAGTTAAGTGCAGACAATATACAAGTACGTATTGGTGATGTCAAGACGATCCCACAAACAGTCACAGATAGACAAATTGCTTTGGATCTCTCCTCAATACCTGTAGAATCCTTGCGAGCAGGTGTTCAGAGTTTACAGGTAATTCATCCTCAGCAACATGTTAGCTCAAATGTCGTGCCAATTTTGTTACGCCCAACTATTCAAGAAGTTACAGTGTCTAATTTACAAGGTAGGGGTAATGACACGCGATCGTCTGATGTCACAGTGCTAGTTAATTTCACCATTGATAAAGCCCAGCAAGTAACTTTGGTACTAACTGAACTTTCACTTTCACAATTTGCGGGATACTCCTACGATCAAACTAAGCATCGGCGTGGCAATTCCCACTCAATTACTTTTGCTATTACTGATTGTTTGCCTGGAACTTATCTAGTACGCCTGATTGTAGATGGTGCAGAAAGTCTTTTTACAGTCGATACAGACCCCAAAAGTCCCACATTCGAGCAGTATACCGGGCCTATAGTAGTGATTTCCTAAGGAGGTAGGAGATAGGAGCCAGCAGTTATTTTATGGAAAATGATTTATTAACTCATAGCTTACAACTTCCAACTGATGATGCCAAATGGCAACAAGCTAACTATAGTTATTTGATGAATGCACTGGCTATAGTCCGCAATGCATTAGAGTCACAAGGAAAAGAAAACAACTTCACACCAGCACTCAGCACTAATAACGCACTTAGCACTCTTTGCAATATTTTTGGTTTGAGCAATTTTGAGCGCAATGTGTTACTACTGTGCATTGGTATGGAATTAGATGCAAATTGGGGGTTTTTATGCGCCAATGCTAAAAGTGTTATTACACAACCCTACCCAACTTTTATGCTAGCTATGGCAGTGTTACCGCAATCGCATTGGAGTGCTTTTACACCTAATGCACCTTTGCGACGCTGGCAGTTAATTCAAATTGCAGAAGGTTCTGCCCTCAATCTCAGTCCACTACGAATTGACGAGCGAGTGTTGCATTATGTAGTCGGTTTGAATGATTTAGATCGAAGGTTACAGGATATTGTTAAGCCGCTACAAATGCAGAGTACAGGTAATGTAGCATCCCATTTGCAGCTAGCCGAACAATTAGCAACAACGTGGGCACAAATAAAGAAAGAAGCAGTATTACCAGTCGTCCAATTATATGGAAATGAAGTAGCCAGTAAAAGAGCGATCGCTGCTACAGCCTGCAAGTTTCTCAATCTCAACTTACACCTCATGTCTGCTGGGGCGATTTCCAGCCTCCGCCACAACGAGATGAATGACTTGTTACACCTATGGGAACGCGAAGCCATCCTGAATAATAGCGCTTTGTTACTCGATTGCGATGAAATAGATACCACAGAGCCAGCTAAAGAAAATGCGATCGCCCGTTTAATTGAAAATATCTCCAGTCCTTTAATTATTACCAGTCGAGATAGACAGCGAACATTCCAACGCCCCCTAATTAACATCGAAGTCCCCAAACCCAGCACTATCGAACAACGCGCTATCTGGCAAGATGCTTTAGGTGAAGCAACCGCCTGCCTCAATGGACATGTAGAAACCTTAGTATCTCACTTCAGCCTCAGTGCCTCGACGATTTATACAGTTTGTGCCGAAGCTAGAGGAAGATGGGGGGCAGAGGGGCAGAGGGAGAAGTCTTGTACAGACGCGATTAATCGCGTCTCTACTTCTAACTCTTGTACAGACGCGATTAATCGCGTCTCTACTTCTAACTCCTCACTCAGCACTTTATTGTGGGATACCTGCCGTTCTCAAGCTCGTTCGGGTTTGGATGAGTTAGCGCAACCGATTGAAGTCGGTGCTACTTGGGATGATTTAGTCTTGCCAGAAGCACAGCGTCAAGTTTTACGGGATATTGCCGCTCATGTGCGACAACGGGCCAAAGTATACGAACAATGGGGCTTTGGCAGTAAAGGCGGACGCGGTTTAGGTATTAGTGCCTTATTTGCTGGTGCTAGTGGTACTGGTAAGACAATGGCAGCAGAAGTGATTGCCCACGAACTGCGCTTGGATTTGTATCGTATCGATTTGAGTTCTGTCGTTAGTAAGTACATCGGTGAAACTGAGAAAAACTTGCGACGGGTGTTTGATGCAGCCGAAGCCGGAGGAGCGATTTTGCTCTTTGATGAAGCAGATGCTTTATTTGGTAAGCGCAGCGAAGTTAAAGACAGTCACGATCGCCATGCCAATATTGAAGTTGGCTATCTATTGCAACGCATGGAAGCCTACCGAGGTTTGGCAATTCTCACCACTAATTTGAAAGGTTCTTTAGATCAGGCATTTCTGCGCCGAATTCGCTTTATTGTCCAATTTCCCTTTCCCGACGCTAATCAGCGCACTGAAATTTGGCAGCGTATCTTTCCCTCACAAACACCTACCCAAGACCTAGACCCCAGTAAATTGGCACGGTTAAATGTATCTGGTGGCAATATTCGTAACATTGCTCTGAATGCAGCTTTTTTGGCAGCAGATGCAGGTAAGCCAGTCGAGATGAAACATATTTTACAAGCAGCTAAGAGTGAGTACGCCAAATTAGAACGTCCTTTGACAGATGCTGAAGTCAAAGGCTGGATTTGAAAAAGTTCAATTTAATTTGTGAAAAATAGTGGCGATCGCTAGCTGAATCTTTAAATATAGGGCAAAATTTATTACCAGCTATTGCCGATGACAAACCGCTACTCTAATAGACTGAGAGGATTGAGTAAATGTATAGCAGACAACATAAAATAGCTAAAACTGCCCAGTCCTCTGACATTCCAGTGTCAAATCAGTTTGCGCCGCGTGGTTTTGTCGTCCAGCACCAAGCAGAGGAAGTCAGTACACAACAACAGGAAACACCAGATTTACAAGCTGAATTAGCAAGAGAAAAGCAGTTTGGTAATGGCTTACCTGATGTATCTATATTCACTCGAAATCTCGCTCCGCCATCAACGCCACGTCTACAGATGAAACTGAACATTGGACAGTCACAGACAGTTCAGCGTCATCAAGAAGAATCAGACGAAGAATTGCAGATGAAACCTGATGTACAACGCCATCAGGAAGAAGACGAATTACAGATGAAGCCTAATAGTTCTTCATATCTGCAACGGCATGGTGATATGCCAGAAGAAGATGAAACTATCCAAAGACAGGTAGAGAATAACGGTAGTTTCGACGCAGATAATAACTTAGAAAGCCGAATTAGAAATCAAAGCAGCGGGCAACCCCTAGACGCTGGGGTACGTGCTTTTATGGAGCCTCGGTTTGGTCATAGCTTTGCTGATATACGAGTGCATACCAACAGCGAAGCAGTGCAGATGAATAAAGAATTGCACGCCCAAGCTTTTACAAATGGTCAGCACATTTACTTTAACGAAGGCAAATATAATCCTAACTCCGGCAGTGGAAAAGAGTTATTGGCTCATGAACTAACCCATACAATTCAGCAGACGGGTGGTCATAGTTTACAGCGTCAAGAAGAAGCAAATTCTTGCAATGTCGGCTGTCAATGTTCATCTTGCCTTCCGACTAGTTCAACAATTCAGCGACAGATTTCGTTAATTCAGTCGCCAGCTACACAAGATTTATTAAGCCGTAGCTTAACTGATGTCGTTCAACGCCATACAGATGCTGCTCATAGTAGGGGTTGTCAATGTTCCAATTGTAGTGCTACGGGCGTTCAAATTCAGACAAAGCTGACAGTTGGGGCACCAGGAGATCGGTATGAGCAAGAGGCAGACCAGATCGCAGCCCAAGTGATGCGAATGCCAGAGCCACAACAGGCTGATTCAATTCAACGCCATGAACAAGAACGGTACGCAACAAAGCCTTTGACAACTACTGACTCAGTTAGGGTAGGGCGCGATCGCCTGCAACGTCAAGCGATCGCCCATCCAGTTACCGTGCAGCAGTCTGCCCCGAATACAATTCAACGGCACTCTGCTTATGAACATTATCTGCTAGGACAAGTTGAGCCTTCCCAACTGGCTAGTATTCCTATGGTGCGGGAGATTCCGCAATTAGAGAAACAATTGGATACTTTAACTAAGCAAATCGAGAAAGAGAATAGCGAAGAAAACTGGAAACAAGCAACGCTTTTGACTAATCAGTTAGAAGAAGCAAAAGCCAAAAAAGAAGATGTCAAACACACCCTGATGCAGGAAATGGATCGTCTTGTGAAATGGAAGGATAATCCAAAAGCAGTGGAAGTTGGCAAAACTGTGACAGAGAAAGGAGAGGCTGCACAGGATGCCGATACAGAGATTGTCGAAAAAGGCAAAGTGAAGAAAGGCAAGGATGACAAGTGGCAAGTACCTTACGTAATAATTCCTTGTCAGGATGGGGAAATAGTTGCTACTTATAGTGAAATTAATACTTTGCCTGACTTATTTGGGAACCCGGAAGCGATCGCCAAGACTCCGAAGGCCAATGTATTTTCTTTACTGCAAGGGGTACGCCAGCAAAGCTACATTGAACTGGATAATATTTATAAAGAGTTATTTGGTCAGTCCAGATCGGAACTACATAACAAAGTTAAAGTGGATGATGACTTTACCCAAGCTCAAGGCCCAAGAGGGCAAGCTGTTGTAAATAAAGCTTATGAAGTCCGCACAGAGTCACAAGTTAACGATGCAACCTTCCGACAAGGTGATGAAAGTGAAGCATATTTTGCTGCCTTAGAACGCAACGCTTGTCACTTTGCACCCGAAAGCTGGACGAGTTGGGAAAGATATCATACCAAAGCCAGAGAACTTGCTAACCTAGCATTAAATGGTAAAAGATTTGTCCAAAAGGCACAAGATATGGGTCTGCCAGATGCAGCAGCCCAATTAGAGGAAGAAGTTGCAGATTATACTAATCAAGCTTTGCTACAAAATGCTTTTGGCGAGCATTATCTGCAAGATTCATTTGCGGCTGGGCATTTAATTAATAAGACCAAGATCATGCAATGGTTCGTCGCATGGCTGAATAAACAAGATAAAGGTCTTGGTACTTTTGACGAAGCAGAATCAGACTGGGCAATGGTTAGCTCAATTGCCAGCGAAGATTTGCAATCTAATCCGCAAGCACTGCACGATCGAATTGTGCGGGGAGAGATTGTTTCTTTTGAACAGCTAAATACAGCAATGGGCGCACAAGTTAAGCCAGAAATTGTATTTATGATGTGGTGGCGAAATGCGGCTGCTCAACACGGAAGTATGAAGCATTTGACTCCAGACGAAGCAGCAGAATATTGTTCAATATCTACAGTGCAAGGTAATTCAGATGCTGCTGAGACCTTAATGCAGGCACTAGTTAGCAGTAACTTTGCTAAAGAAAAAGTTGATAAAACACTGGGGAACAAACTTAGCTTTGGTAAGGCTGGTAAAGCAAAAGCAGTCTATTCATTAGACGAAGCACAAGTAAACGTAGTCAAAGCGCAAGGGGGTTCTCCTTACAAGTCGAAAGTAGCACAACAGGCGGAAGACAGCGAGCAAGAACATGATTTTGAGGCGGAAGCTGAAGAATTTAATGCTGTTGCTTACAATAGCTTTTTAAGTAATGCCTATGTCCAAGGTGCAACTAAATTTTTCCATGACAAATATTGTAAGGAAGGACTAAAAGTTTACTCCAGGGGTGGTGAGTATTTACATATGATTTATGGAGATAACAATATGATGAAAGCGGGAGGTCAAAAGGGAGTGCAATTCTCAGCAGAGACTTCCCAAATGTCGAGAGAAGCAATTTTTAATATTGTGAATGGTGAGTCTGATAAAGCAGCATCAATCGACACAATTAAAAACCGTTTCCCAGGATATGCAATTGATGAGGGTGCGACTTTACCCCTCGATAAATGGAATGAAATGCTCAAAGCGCGTGGCGAAGCTGGTTTATTTAAGAAAGCAATGGATAATGGGGCGCTGACAGTCTATAAGAAACAAAAGGGCATTTCTAAAGGTCATGCAATGGATTATGAAAAGTTGACCCAAGCTATCGAATCAGAAGCCGCTGAGGCACAACACGACGAAGGATTTTAAATTTTTGAGCGTGTAAAAATGATGACTCAAACTAACACAAACGTTAATACCTCAACTATTACGAATTCAGTTTTTGAGGTTGTTAGCAAGTTCTTTCAAGACAATAACTGGTCATTTTCTCAGCACGAAACAGAACCCATTCTCAAAATGAATTATCAGGGTGAAAATGGCGAATGGATATGTACTGCTAAGACACGAGAAGAACATCACCAGTTTATTTTTTATTCATCTTTGCCTGTGAATGTGCCAGAAAATAAACGTCTGGCTGTGGCTGAGTTTTTGACGAGAGCCAATTTTGGCTTGATTGTTGGTAACTTTGAAATAGATTTAAACGATGGAGAAGTACGTTATAAAACTTCTAGTATTGAGGCTAAAGACAGTAGTATCAGTACAGATTTGATTGGACAGTTAATTTTTGCTAACGTCATGATTATGGATCGATATTTGCCGGGGATTATGTCTGTAATCTATGCTAATGTTTCACCAGAAGCGGCTTTGATTAAAGTTGAAGGATTAGTTATTTCTGAAGATGTGTAGAGATGGCGATCGCTTCTCAAATCACCCTGCTAAACTAAAAACACATCTCGCAGCATTCAGGAGCCATGAGCGCCACAACTTCTCAACTCACCCTAGAAGAGTTTCTGAAGCTCCCAGAAACTAAACCAGCCAGTGAATATATTAACGGTGAGATTATTCAAAAGCCAATGCCAAAAGGGAAGCATAGCCGATTGCAGTTAAGCCTGTGTAACAGCATTAATGAAGTTGCCGAAAGCCAAAAGATTGCCTATGCTTTTCCTGAGTTAAGGTGTAGTTTTGGTACCCGCTCAATTGTTCCCGATGTAGCAGTCTTTAAATGGTCAAGAATTCCCTTCGATGCTGACGGGGAACCCTTCAATGATTTTTTGCTGTCTCCAGACTGGACAATTGAAATCCTATCGCCAGAACAAAGTTCAAATCGGGTGATTGGTAATATTCTTTACTGTTTACAACATGGCTGCCAGCTAGGTTGGTTAATAGATCCAGAAGATCGCTCAATTGTGATTTTCCGTCCAGGTCAACAACCAGAACTGTTACAAGGTAGCGATCGCCTATTAGTATTAGAAGAGATTGACCTACAGCTAAAAGTAGATCGAGTTTTTGGTTGGTTAAAGATGGCTGGTTAATCTTAACCTTTTAGCGTAAAGTTTAATGCCCTTTGCCGAAGTATCAGTATACGATGCGGCAATCAAAGCGATCGCTTCCCAATAAGACTGAGAGATAGACATAATTGAAGTCTATAATAGACACAATTGTAGACTAAAAAAGGTGACGGGATGAACTGGAGAATTGCACAAGCGAAACAGAGGTTCTCCGAGTTAATTAATGCCGCAACGAAAGAACCGCAGCGTATCTACAACCGAGATCGACTTATAGCAGTTGTTGTGGAAGCTGAAATGTTTGAGGAATTCTTGTCTTGGCGCAAGCAGCGCAAGCAACTATCTCTAGCCGATGCTTTCGGCGAACTACGCCAGATTGCTGTTGAGGAAGACTACACTTTCGAGACACCTTCCCGCCAAGACCGTTCCAATTCCTTTGCTGAAGTCCTCAATGACCTTTCTGTGTGACACCAACATTATCAGTGAATTAGCACGACCTCAACCTAATTCCGGTGTACTAATATGGGCGGCAAGAGTTTCTTCTATGACTGTAAGTGCAATTACTGTTGAGGAAATATTTTATGGATTAACATCGAAGCCTAACCTCAGAATTCAAAATTGGTTCGAGGGTTTTTTGGAAAACTACTGCCAAATCTTGCCCATTACTACTGAAATTGCCAAACGTTCGGGGGAATTGCGAGGTCAATTGAAGTCAACAGGAAAAACGCACACTCAGGCAGACATGATTATTGCTGCTACTACCCAGATTCATCAACTAACCTTAGTAACGCGCAATATCCGCGATTTCGATGGCTGCGGTATTCCACTACTGAATCCTTTTACTTGAACTGAATCCAACCTTTTAGCGTAAAGTTTAATGCCTTTGCCAAAGTATCAGTGTATGATGCGGCAATCAAAGCGATCGCTGACTACTGTAAAATAACTTGGGTTTTAAAGGTCAACTCTTTGCAGGTGCGATCGCTCTTCAAGCGATCGCGATATTATACCCTTACCCCCTTCATACCCTCACATCCTTTTTTTCGTCTGGGCGAAGACAGATTATGACCTCAACAATTTCAATTAACGACAGTCAGCGCTTACAGCTCAAACCTCTAGAAGTTCCATCCCGGCTGCTGTTGGGGCCAGGCCCTTCAAATACCCATCCCGAAGTTCTGCAAGCGATGAATACCTCACCAGTAGGGCATCTTGACCCAGCTTTTTTAGCACTGATGGATGAGATTCAGTCCCTGCTGCGCTACGTATGGCAAACAGAAAACCCGCTCACTATTGCTGTCAGTGGTACGGGGTCGGCTGCTATGGAGGCAACTATTGCCAATGCTACAGAACCCGGTGATGTAGTTTTAATTGGTGTCGCTGGTTACTTTGGTAATCGCCTTGTGGATATGGCTGGACGGTATGGGGCAGATGTACGAACCATTACCAAACCTTGGGGACAAGTCTTCACTTTAGATGAACTGCAAACTGCTGTAGAAACTCATCGTCCGGCAATTCTAGCTTTGGTTCATGCTGAAACCTCCACCGGCGCGCGTCAACCTTTAGAGGGAGTAAGCGAACTGTGTCGGGAATTTGGCACGCTGCTGCTAGTAGATACCGTGACGAGTCTGGGTGGCGTTCCCATATTTTTAGATGCTTGGGGAGTTGACTTAGCTTACAGTTGTAGCCAAAAAGGTTTGGGTTGTCCGCCTGGTGCTTCGCCCTTTACCATGAGTCCGCGTGCAGTTGAGAAATTGCAACAACGCCGCACAAAAGTGGCAAACTGGTATTTAGACATGTCATTGCTAGGCAAGTATTGGGGTAGCGATCGCACCTATCATCACACAGCACCCATTAACCTGTACTATGCGTTGCGGGAAGCATTGCGTTTAGTTGCCGAAGAAGGACTAGCAAACTGCTGGCAGCGTCATCAAAAGAATGTAGAGTATCTCTGGCAAGGGTTAGAGGACTTAGGATTGAGTATGCATGTTGAGCAAGAGTACCGACTGCCAACCCTTACCACTGTTCGTATTCCAGAGGGGGTAGATGGTAAGGCAATTGCCCGACAGTTACTAAACGAACATAGCATTGAAATTGGTGGCGGTCTTGGCGAACTAGCTGGTCAAGTTTGGCGTGTGGGACTGATGGGCTTTAATAGTCGTAAAGAAAGTGTTGACCAACTTTTAGCAGCATTACGGCAAGTTTTACCAAGGTAGGGGACTGGGAGAGAGGACGCAAAGACACGGAGAGTTCTTTCCTCGCGTTTCCTTCATCTCCCGCCTGCCCTACAGCTTAGTACGAAAACCCACAATGGTATGGACTTCTCTACATGCAAAGATACATCGCACGATCAAATCGCGCTGTTTATTTGAGCGGAAACAACGGCTATTAGTAGCTGTTTCTGGCGGACAAGATTCGCTGTGCTTAATCAAATTACTGTTAGATTTGCAACCAAAATGGGGATGGCACTTAGGTATCGCTCACTGCGATCATTGCTGGCGTTCTGACTCTCAAGCTAATGCCAATCATGTAGAAGATTTAGCTAAGACTTGGGGTATATCTTTTTACTTAGAAACAGCGAAGGAAGCTTTAAATAGTGAAGCTGCGGCCCGGAATTGGCGATATCAAGCTTTAAGCGCGATCGCCCAAGCCAATAATTACCAATATATTGTTACAGGACACACGAAGAGCGATCGCGCTGAAACTTTGCTTTACAACTTAATTCGGGGTACTGGTGCTGATGGTTTGCAAGCCTTGACTTGGCAACGCCTTCTAACTACGGACGTTATGTTAGTGCGTCCACTTTTAGAAGTTACTCGTTCACAAACAGAGCAATTTTGTCAAGAGTTTCATCTGCCAATTTGGGAAGATTCTACTAATCAAGATGTCAAGTACGTCCGCAACCGCATCCGCCAAGAGTTGATACCGTATTTGCAAACAAATTTTAACCCTAATGTTGAATCAGCTTTAGCTCAAACAGCCGAACTTCTGCAAGCGGAAGTAGAATATTTGGAACAAGCAGCCCAGCAGTTGCGGGAAGAGGCTATGGAAGGGGGAGTGGAAAGTACAGACGCGATTAATCTGGAAAGTAGAGACGCGATTAATCGCGTCTGTACAAGAGTGGGGGATGTTGTTTCTTTAAGGTTAAATCGTCGGGTGTTGCAGAAAGCACCGCTGGCGCTGCAACGTCGTGTGATGCGACAGGTGTTGCAACAAATGCTTGCTGATGCGCCCAATTTTGAACATATTGAAAAACTTACTGCCTTAATTACAGCGCCCAACCGATCGCAAACCGATCCATTTCCTGGTGGTGCGATCGCTCAAGTACAAGGCGACTGGATTATTATTAAGAACAATTAATTATTTAAATGTAGGGTGCGTTGTCGCCCAGCGCAACGCACCGCCAACAATTCAACGTGCTTAATTACAAATTACGAAATGGAAAAAGCGACATTTGGCGCTGGCTGTTTTTGGGGTGTTGAGGCGGCGTTTCGCAAAGTCAAGGGAGTCGTATCAACCTCCGTCGGCTACATGGGAGGGCATTTTCCCAATCCTTCCTATCTGGATGTGTTATCGAGGATAACGGGTCATGCTGAGGTAGCGCAGGTAGAGTACGACCCGCAAGCTGTTAGTTATGATGAGTTGCTGGCAGTGTTTTGGGATATTCACGATCCGACAACGCCCAACCGCCAAGGGCCAGACAGAGGGGAACAGTACAGGTCTGTAATCTTTTTTCACAATACCCAGCAAGAAGAAGCAGCGAAGCGGTCAAAGGCAAAGCTGCAAATGTCCGGTAGATTTCCTCAGGATATTGTCACAGAAATTAAGCCTGCTGGTGAATACTACTTAGCGACAGAAGACCATCAACAATATTTTGAAAAGAAAGAGCGAATGTCCGGAGATCGCATGTAAATATGGAAGCTGTCGTTACTAGTATCGTGACTTTCTTTACTAACATCGCGATATTCATAAGTAACATCGCGACATTTGTCATAAACATTGCAATTTTCCTTATTAATATCGCACCATTCATAAGTTATATCGCGACCTTTGTTACTAACATTGTGACTTTTCTTATTAATATCGCGTTATTCATAAGTAACATCGCGACTTTTGTTATTAACGCTTTACCTGGGTTTGCTAATATCATCACATAGGTGGCGATCGCTCTCGCTCACATTAGGGTTATTCTTCAGATAACCGCTTGCCCAAGCACAACCCCGTGCCATTAAATCATCTAAATTCAGATTCCACAACTTCACCGTGTAGTCATCACTGGTAGAGGCAATAGTTTTGCCATCGGGGCTGAAGGCGACACTCTTGACAGAATGGCTATGCCCTTTGAGAGTTTGTAATTCCTGCCCTTTAAGATTCCACAACTTCACCGTCTTGTCATCACTGGCAGAGGCAATAGTTTTGCCATCGGGGCTGAAGGCGACACTCTCGACAGAATCGCTATGCCCTTTGAGAGTTTGTAATTCCTGCCCTTTAAGATTCCACAACTTCACCGTCTTGTCAGCACTGGCAGAGGCAATAGTTTTGCCATCGGGGCTGAAGGCGACACTCTTGACAGAATGGCTATGCCCTTCGAGAGTTTGTAATTCCTGCCCTTTAAGATTCCACAACTTCACCGTGTCGTCCCAACTAGCAGAGGCAATAGTTTTGCCATCGGGGCTGAAGGCGACACTATAGACCAAACTGCTATGCCCTTTGAGAGTTTGTAATTCCTGCCCTTTAAGATTCCACAACTTCACCGTGTCGTCTAAACTGGCAGAGGCAATAGTTTTGCCATCGGGGCTGAAGGCGACACTCTCGACAGAATCGCTATGCCCTTTGAGAGTTTGTAATTCCTGCCCTTTAAGATTCCACAACTTCACCGTCTTGTCATCACTGGCAGAGGCAATAGTTTTGCCATCGGGGCTGAAGGCGACACTCTCGACAGAATCGCTATGCCCTTTGAGAGTTTGTAATTCCTGCCCTTTAAGATTCCACAACTTCACCGTCTTGTCTAAATTGGCAGAGGCAATAGTTTTGCCATCGGGGCTGAAGGCGACACTCTTGACCAAACTGCTATGCTCTTTGTTCGCGTAGCGTTCTGAAGGAAGAGTTTGTAATTCCTGCCCTTTAAGATTCCACAACTTCACCGTGCTGTCAGCACTGGCAGAGGCAATAGTTTTGCCATCGGGGCTGAAGGCGACACTCTTGACAGAATCGCTATGCCCTTTGAGAGTTTGTAATTCCTGCCCTTTAAGATTCCACAACTTCACCGTGTTGTCAGCACTGGCAGAGGCAATAGTTTTGCCATCGGGGCTGAAGGCGACACTATAGACCAAACTGCTATGCCCTTCGAGAGTTTGTAATTCCTGCCCTTTAAGATTCCACAACTTCACCGTGTCGTCTAAACTGGCAGAAGCAATAGTTTTGCCATCGGGGCTGAAGGCGACACTATAGACCAAACTGCTATGCCCTTTGAGAGTTTGTAATTCCTGCCCTTTAAGATTCCACAACTTCACCGTGCTGTCAGCACTGGCAGAGGCAATAGTTTTGCCATCGGGGCTGAAGGCGACACTCTCGACAGAATCGCTATGCCCTTTGAGAGTTTGTAATTCCTGCCCTTTAAGATTCCACAACTTCACCGTCTTGTCATCACTGGCAGAGGCAATAGTTTTGCCATCGGGGCTGAAGGCGACACTCTCGACAGAATCGCTATGCCCTTTGAGAGTTTGTAATTCCTGCCCTTTAAGATTCCACAACTTCACCGTGTCGTCTAAACTGGCAGAAGCAATAGTTTTGCCATCGGGGCTGAAGGCGACACTATTGACAAAACTGCTATGCCCTTTGAGAGTTTGTAATTCCTGCCCTTTAAGATTCCACAACTTCACCGTGTCGTCCCAACTAGCAGAGGCAATAGTTTTGCCATCGGGGCTGAAGGCGACACCCATGACAGAATCGCTATGCCTTTCTAGTCGGTTACGTTCCTTGATTCCATAAACTACTTGTTGGAGAGAAGCTATTGCCAAGACGCGGGTATCTGATTCTACGTTCTTATCCGGTTTTTTGAGTCGTTTTCCTAAGTTCAAGCCTGCAACTAAAGCATCAAGTTCTAAATTTGATGCCAGCAGGTTTTGTGATTTGAGACTCTGAGCCAGAATTTCGGCATTGACTCGCCGTTTTTCGGCTGTCTGTTTTTGTTGTTGAGCAATGTTTCGCTGCTTGTTGGTTTCTAACAAATTTTGTTCAGCTACTTTTTGGGCATCTTCAGCTTGCCGTTTACGTTGTTCGGCTACTTGACGCTGCTGGGCTTCAGCGTTTTTAGCCTCTTTTGCGTTATTTAGAGCTTTTTCTAATTCTATTCCACGTTTTTCGGCTATCTTCTGTGCAGATTTTGCTCGATCCTCTCCTATTTCAGCTCTTTTACGCTGCTTATCAGCAAAGCGTTTTTGCTTTTCTGCCTCATTGCGTTGCTTTTCTGCTTCTTGTCGCTGTTTTTGTTCTCTATCTAGGGCATCTTGAGCAATCAGAAGTTGCTTATTTTCTTTGTCGCGGGCATCTTGGGCAATTAGACGTTGCTGGTTAACATATACAGCCACCCCTGTCATCAAACCCGAAAATAATATTAGTGCTGCCACGTAGGGAAGTGCAGGTTTGAGACGTTCCCACCTATCCCGCAAGTTAAAGGGTAAATGTTGATTGAGCCACTTGTCATCAAAGACATGGCGGTAAATTTGATTCCTCACCCGCAAAACATTATTTTCGCGCCGCACTACACCCGACAATTTCAGGTGAGTTTTGACTATTGATTGTTCTTCATCAACAACAGCACGCTTACCCCAGCGAATCTCACGATAGGTAGTCAACACCTCCGGGTCTGGTGCGCGTTTGGTGAGCATATCGCGTACAAACTGCAAGTTATTGTCTTGCTCGCTCATCGCCCCAAAAAATGTGCTGCTAACTATTCTGTCTACATCAGACGCGATGAATCGCGTCTCTACAATTTTCTGTACTACTAACGCACCACACAAACGCTGAGTTAAATATGGGTGTCCGCCCGTCCACTTCAATACCCACCCCAGCACTTGCTTTGCTTCATCGCTGGCTAACCTCAATCCCTCAGCCAATGGTAAAGCTTCCTCAAAGGTAAAATCAGTCAAATCTACTCGCTGTCCGATATTAAATGGTGTGCGTTTGGCATCTTGAATTAAATCACCAGGAGTTGCCACCCCCATTAAAACAAACGAGAGACGGTTAAACTCTGGCTGGGTTGCACGGGCAACATAGAGATAGCGAATTGCTGTAAAAAAATCATCGGTAAAATCCAAACTGAGGGTGGAATCGATTTCATCGACAAAAATTACTACTCGTCCCTCTACCTCAGCCAATAAAACCCTTTCAAAAAACTGTGTCAGTCGTTGCGATACTCCCAGATGCTCGTGTTCTTGCCACCAACTCACCACATTTGTATCAAACATGAGTTGGTCATCCAGCTTCACCAAAAAGCCAAAATACCACTGTTCTGCTGTAACCTGTGCCCCTAATTCCTGAAGGTCAACGATTACCGAATGAATTCCCTCTGCTGTCAGCGTTTGCGCCGTCCGTACCATCAAACTAGACTTGCCCATCTGGCGCGGTGTCAAAACATAAGCAAAAATGGCATCTCGACAAAGCCTCAGAAGTTCCTCATCAGCTTGGCGGGGAATATATATCCCACCCCCAGCCTGCACCGTCCCGCCAACAGTGTAAATGCTTGGATTAACCACGCAGGTTCTCCTGGAAATACTCGGCGTAAAGTTGACAGCGAGGCGTTACTGTACGTCCTTCCCGACGCACTAAACCTGCACCCCGCAAGCGAAAGAAAACCCGCTCATCTTCGCAGATGTTCTGGCGAATTACCTGGAGCATACCCTGAACTAACTCTGTTTTGTTATGCAACCGGAAAAGGTGATTACGCAGATGATTGCCAAAGCAACCATTATCAGCAGTGGCGTTGCTAAATAACTCAGCAGCACAAAGACGCTGGCTAGCAATTATATAAAGTGCTAAACGCACCAAGTAAGGATGTCCGTTAAGCAACGCCATCAATTGCCGTTCTTCGCTGGAATTGAGGGGTGAACCATGACGACGGTTGAGGTCAGCAACTTGTGCTGCTGTAAAGTCTTCTAAATCAACCACTTGTCCAACATTAAAGGGTGATTGGTTAAGATTATCAATTAGTTGGTAAGGTTCGGTAGAAGTCACCAGTACTAAATCCAGTTGCTTCCAGATGGGAGTAGTAGCGCGGCTATTGTGCCAGCTTCGCAACATCCCAAAGAAATCTGAGCGAAAGTCAGTATCAAAAACCCTTTCTACCTCATCCATTGCTAAGACTAGGGATTTACGGAACTCCTTCAATAGATATCGACCTACATAGCGAGTGCAACGCTGGCTATTTCCCAAAGGCATATTCCAATACTCATCAACTTTGTCTGCCATTTCCAACTCATCGGTTAGCCAAGTGCAGAACTGACGAAAGAAAAGGTCGGCATTGCTTAAGGCTGCTTTGTCAAACAATTGAAAATCTAGGAAAGCAACCCGCTTACCTGCATTCACAGCAGTGTCAATTGTGCGGATTAACAGAGAACTTTTGCCCATCTGCCGGGGGCCTTTAATTGTAATTGTCACACCTTGTCGGGCGATCGCCTGCAATGCCAATCCATCAGATGAACGTTCCACATAAAAAATAGATTGCGCTTCCATTGTCCCTTCGGGCATTTCCAGCGATACTGGTTGTGCCGAAGCAAAGGGATGAGGTAGTTTTGACGGCTGACTAATCTCAATTAAATCAGCCTTAGATTTTTCTTCACTAATAGCCAATTTCCCGCCAGAGATAGCCCGCAACAACTCTGCAATTAGATGTGGCGTATCCTTGGCATCTTCCCAAAATGCCCAGTTGATATGATTCAAGTAAGCACTCAAGGGATATTGAAAAGGCTGGCGATATGCCAAACGCACTGGCAGAATCACGGGGTGTCCTTGCTGTACTTGCGCTAGATTATGCGCCATTTTGATTTCCGCCTCCACCATCTCACTGTGGACTGACTGGGCGGAAAGAAAAACGATGAGAAAATCAGCTTGACGCAGTTCTGCTTCAATACGTTCAACCCAGTGCGTACCTACAGCCATCGTTTGGTCGATAAAAACTTGGTGCTGCCGTGAAAGTGCCTCAAAAACTTGCAACGCCACTGGCTCATCGGGTTCGGTATTACGCTTGTAACTAATAAAAATGCGCTTACCTGGCGTTGACTCTGGCTGAGAATCATTCCGGCTTTTCAGTACAGGAGTTGCAGATTCAGGAATATTCTCTAAGTCAATCGCAATGCGCCCAAACTCGTAAGCATCGGTATACGATCTACCTGCGCCCAGGGCATCATAAAATCCTACAGCAAACTTAATAGCGGCGCGATCGCCAATTGCCTGATTCATCCCCACCACACAATTAATGTATTGATGAATTGCCAAAGCTTGGGTTTCGCTATAGCAAGCATTCAACAACACACACTCAATCTTGCCCTGAAATAACTTAAACAGTCTCGCCAGTGACTCTGAACTTACCAATTGCATTTGTCCAGAGTTATTTTCCAAAACCAAACCTTGGTTCTCTTCCCCATGTCCAGAAAAATGGACAATCTCAGGTTCGTAATCTAAAAGGGCGCGACGCAAATCATCAGGACGCACTGCCCATTTGGCGATAATTTCAAACTGATCTCGAATTCTGGCACGTTCCAACCCTGCCTGAATTTCTCGTACTTCCTCATCCAAGCGCAGCTTCTCCGTATTCGTGGGATTAGCCGACAAAATCAGGATTCTTTTCACAGTGCCATCATCAAATTGAACGCAGGCTTTGTCTAATTGCAGTTTACTACAGCTAAGTTACGAGCAATTACTGATGGCATCGGAGACTTTTTAAATAGGAAATAACGCAATCTGCGACTTATTCTTGAAACCCCTCTTTAAACCTCTCTCCCTGAAAGGCTAAGGTATACACATAAGTCTTGTAAGCTTGCCCTACAACGTTTGGATCCCCCCTAACCCCCAGCAGGGCTGTTTCATTCCCGCTCAACAAGTAAAATTGCAAGTATTGAAGAGATAAAAAATTAAAAAGGGGACTTTAAGAAGCTTTCCCCCCTTTTTAAGCTACGGTGTACACATAAATCATCTGATCCCCCTAAATCCCCCTTAAAAAGGGGGACTTTAAGAAATTTTCCCCCCTTAAAAAGGGGGGTTAGGGGGGATCGAAACGCTGTTAGGCAACTTTACAAGACTTGTGTGTACACCGTAGCCTTTTTAAGGGGGGCTAGGGGGGATCAACAAGTGCCTAAAATCACAGCTAATCACTTTTCAAACAACCTCTTAGATTCTTCAATCCAAAATGTCAAATGTCAAATTATCTCGTTTTATATGCAGTTTTTCCATTAGACCTCTTGCATAAATCCTTAAAGTGTCATGTTAAGCAAAGCGACACATTGGGTGAGATTCTTCACTACACTACGTTTCGTTCAGAATGACATTCCTAATTTCTTGACTTTTGCAAGAGGTCTATTCTTATCGAAACAGAATTCAGGAGTCAGGAGTCAGAATTCAGCTTGGGAATTATGTGCGACTGGTGGATGAATAAACGGGTTTAAGACCCCCTCCAAATCTACGATTTGGTGGTCTTCAATCAGTCGCAGGTCTGAATCCCCGACGCTCTTGATTCTGACTTCTGAATTCTTCTTCAACTAATGCTTTTTCTGCAATATTTTTTAAGCGGCTCGATCTCATTTTGCGGACGCGATCGCTATTGCGAATACCACCCGCTATTTCATATTCAGCGCTGTCTTTGCCGTACTTAATAGCAACCACCATTAACATTTTTTCAGAAAGCTGCTTCAAGTCTTTTTCCATCTCTTCAACTTCTGTTAAATAAGAATCAACTCTAGCCAGAGCGCTATTATGAACATCAAGTTTGTTACGTAACTTTTCGATTGACTCAATCAGTTTTTATAAAGTATAATTTTCTTAAAATTTAATGCTTGCGATCGCTATTTATCTAAAATAGATGCTTTATACAAATATTCCATCTGCTGACTTGGCAAAAGCTTACGCTTGTTGTGGTTTTATCAATTCATGAGTTTTTACAGCGGTTGGGGGTGCAAGCTCGCGAGTAGTTGGTTGTTAGGTCAAAATAGCGAGCCTATTGTCAGATTGTT
The DNA here is from genome assembly GCA_003326215.1 of Nostoc minutum NIES-26. Lineage (GTDB taxonomy): Bacteria > Cyanobacteriota > Cyanobacteriia > Cyanobacteriales > Nostocaceae > Dendronalium > Dendronalium minutum. The sequence continues at coordinate 40,235 of LXQD01000225.1, forward strand.
GCAAACGCAGTCCAAAAAATGAGCCATACTAAATTTTATTATGCTAAAAATCTCTAACCTTAACGTTTACTACGGTGAAAGCCACATTCTTCGCAATGTAGATTTAAGCGTACCTAATGGGCAAATGATCTGCTTAATTGGACGCAATGGTGTAGGTAAAACAACCCTACTCAAAACAATTATGGGTTTACTCAAACCCCGCAGCGGCACAATTAACTTAGCTGGAGAATTAATTAACTCTAAATCTCCAGACCAAAGAGCAAAAATGGGAATTGGTTATGTTCCCCAAGGACGAGAGATTATCCCCCGTTTAACAGTCAGAGAAAATCTGTTGCTGGGGTTAGAAGCTAGGCAGAAACCAGTAAAAAAAGCAGAAATTTCAGAAGAAATTTTTAGCTTATTTCCTGTGTTGAAAACAATGCTTTCGCGGATGGGTGGAGATTTGAGTGGTGGACAGCAGCAACAATTGGCGATCGCTCGTGCTTTAATGGGACAACCTCAATTACTCGTATTAGATGAACCAACTGAAGGTATTCAACCCTCAATTATCTTGGAAATTGAAGCCGCAGTCCGTCGCATCGTTGAAACCACAGGCATTTCTGTTTTATTGGTAGAGCAACATTTACACTTTGTCCGTCAGGCCGATTACTATTACGCCATGCAAAAAGGTGGTATTGTTGCCTCTGGTTCAACCAACGAACTTAGCCAGGATGTGATTCAAAGGTTTTTAGCAGTTTAATGCTAAAGCTTATTTTGACAGCAGATATTGTCCGAGGACAGCAATTAGCACTCTTTATTCTCTAATGAGAGTGATTAAAGAGCGCTAAAGAGGAAGCCGAATTGTAAATGTACTACCCAATCAGGTAGACTTGAACGCGAATAGTGCCTTTGTGTGCTTGGACGATCGCGATCGCTTCTACCGAGTCGATCAAAAATTTTTTTTTGATGTTCTGAAAGTTATTACTATGGCGAGTAATATCGAAATCTTACGAATGCTTGTTGAGGCGGGCGAGGATTTAAATGAAATTAATGATGAGATGCGACGGTTACTGACAGGAGTTAGTCATAGTGCCATCCAAGTATCAGCAGAAGACTATTCAGTAGGAAAACATCCGCGTTTCGGGAAAACAAATCCAGAAATCATGGAAATCGATTTTTGGAAAGCAATGGTTTGTAATGGTGATTCTGCTTACATCGCAAAATCTATGTTTGGCGATGCCGATAATGATAACAGGAATAAACTAGTATGGTGCTATCAACGTTTTGGCAGAACAATTACACAATTACCAGATGGCAAAATCATTGAGATTGGTGGCGAACACGAAGATTACTATGACCCGGATTTTTGTATATATAACGATGTTGTAGTTTATCAAGGTGATGGTAATTTCCAAATTCTTGGTTATCCTAGAGAGATTTTCCCTCCGACTGACTTCCATTCGGCAACATTAGTTGGAAAATACATATACATAATTGGTAATTTAGGTTATTACAATGAAAGAATCTCTGGTGAAACACCAGTTTATCAATTACATTGCGACACATTCAAAATAAAAAAAGTTGAAACTACTGGCGAAAAACCTGGATGGATAAGTAGGCATAAAGCATTTTACAAAGAACCAAATAAAATCCAGATCGCTGGCGGTAAAGTATGTGTAACGGTTGGTGAAGAACAAGAATATTTAGACAACTTATTTGATTACGCCCTCGACTTAACAAATTTTAATTGGATTCGCGTCCATGCCTGTAGAGATTAGGCGAGGGATTAGGCGATCGCGCCAGTTCGTTTCAACAAAGTATACTCTTGCGAAGAATATCTAATAGATGCAAGAATTTCCGCAAAATCTCAAATTCAAAATTGTATTACTTGTGTTCTAGGTTTTACATTAGAAGTCATAGAACATAAGTTAAAAATTTTCTATGACATACGATAACCGCGCCGCAGTGCGAAAGGTTTTAATTATTACCTTACTGCTCAACTTGTTCGTCATGGGTTTGAAAGCAGTTGTAGGCTACTGGACAGGTTCTTTAAGCTTGCTTGCTGATGCGTTGCATAGTGTGACAGATAGTGCCAACAACGTTTTAGGATTAGTTGCGAGTAAGTTTTCTTCACCACAACCCGATCGCGAACATCCCTACGGACACCACAAGTTTGAAGCCGTGGGAGCTTTAGGAATTGCTGCTTTCTTAGGAATAGCCTGCTTTGAAATCCTCCAAGGAGCCATTGAGCGCATTCTCAAAGGTGGTGTACCTGTGAAAATATCACCATCTGACTTGTGGTTATTACTGCTTGTATTGGGTATAAATATTTTTGTAGCGTTTTACGAACGGAGTGTTGGTCAGCGGGTACATAGCCCAATTTTAATAGCTGATGCCAAACATACCATGAGTGATGTTTGGGTGACAATTTCTGTCATCGGTGGCTTGATAGGAGTGTGGCTGGGTTATCAATGGCTGGATATGGTGTTAGCTTTTCCTGTGGCTTTATTGGTATTTTGGAGTGGTTGGTCAGTTTTAAAAGATAATTTACCTTGGCTTGTGGATGAGATGGCGATCGCACCGGAAGCAATACATGCGATCGCAACTTCTGTACCTGGAGTAATTAACTGTCATGACATTGCCTCACGCGGTGTTCTTGGTCGCCAAGTCTTCATTGAAATGCATTTAATCGTAGATGCACCAGATGTAGAAACAGCCCACCGCATTACCGAAGAGGTAGAAAGACGGCTAGCAGAACGCTTCAATCCCGTAAGGATTTCAATTCACGTTGAGCCACCAACTTATAAATCTGAGCGAATTAGCTTTGAATCTGAAGCTAAATAAACTTCGTCCATATTGAAACCTGAAGTTGACAATAATTCAGATACGTCATTGTGACGTAAGGAAGCAATCTCAGTATCTTGGTAAAAAATTACAGTTCTCAAGGTAGACGAGGTTTAGTCTATTTCTACAAAGTATAAATAATATTAGAGGTGCTGTAAAAATCAAATAATGCAGCATAATTTTCCAATGCAGCGTTTATTCGTCAGCTTTACCTGTAGCTTACTAATTTTACTTCCTAGTTCTGGCACTTTTGCCAAAAATCAGACCATTACCCAACATAATACTTGTCAAGGTAATCAGTCTTTACCGAATTTCTTAGTTGTGGGTGGCGGTGGTGCGCCTTATTTTAATGAAATCGCTTTAGAGAAAAATGTACTTTACTTTCAGCGCACCCTGCAATTTCTGGGGTACAACGCACAGCAAGTTGCCTCCATTTTCTTTGCCAACGGTAACGATGGACAAGCTTCTGTCCGCTATATCAATCCCCAAGGACAAGAAGAATTTAAACAACCAGAAATTCCCAATCTCAAAGGTGCTACTACCTTAAGTAACTTACAGCGTTATTTTCAACAGTTAGCACAACAGCCAAATCCTCAATCATTTTTATACTTCACAGGACATGGAGGAAAAAATAAACAAGACTTAGATAATAATTCCTTCTACTTGTGGAATGAAGAACAATTGAATGTCAAGCAGTTTACCCAAATGCTAGACAAAATGCCTCCCAAGACATCTGTTGTCACTATGATGGCTCAATGTTTTTCTGGTTCCTTTGCTAATTTTATCTACGAAGGGGGCGATGCTAAACGTCCTGTAGCGCTTCAGACTCGTTGTGGTTTCTTTGCCACTATTAAGACTCAACCTTCAGTAGGCTGTACACCAGAGGTAAATGAAGCGGACTATCGAGATTATAGTTCTAGCTTTTTTGCTGGGTTGAGTGGACGCGATCGCATCGGTAAGACTGTTACTTCCGCCGACTACAACAAAGATGGACGGGTAGCCTATGCTGAAGCCCATGCTTTCGCCAAGGTAGATGAAGAATCTATCGATTTGCCGCTATCTACTTCGGAAGCTTGGTTGCAGCGCAAATTTACTCGAACACAAGAAAAAGCACTTCTTAGTCAACCTATTAGCAAAATTTTACAGACAGCTCGTCCAGAACAGCGCTATGTAGTTAATTCTTTAGTCAAGAGGTTTGAGTTAGACAAGCAAAAGTCCTTTTTGCAAAATTTAAAGAATTTAAATAGCCCTAAATTTCAAACAGACGAACAGCAAGCTTATCTCAGGCGCTTGGCGATGGAACTAATTAACATCGCTGGAGAAAAACAAATCCGTACTTCAGGCAATAAAAAAGATACTGCTACCCTTGACCGTTTGGTGAAGTGCGAAAGTGGTTCTTGGGGGAAATGAGAGGGGACAAGGAGAGAAGTCGTAAGGAGGAGCCAGTTGCTTGCGGGGGTTCCCCCCGTTGTGCAAACTGGCGTGGTCTCCCTCCGGGCGAACTTCGGACAGACAAAGGAGACAAGAGGAGAATAATAACTATTGTACAGACGCGATTAATCGCGTCTCTACTTCTGCCTTATTAACTCGCACAAGAAGCAACTACATTTGCGACAATTTCCACTAGTTCTCCTGGGTCTACCGGTTTAGGCACATGAGTTTGAAAGCCAGCTTCTAGGGCACGGATACGATCCTCACTATCAGCATAGGCAGTTAAAGCAACTGCGGGGACTTGTCCACCTCTATCTGCTTTCAGTGCGCGTATCTTACGAATCAGGGTATAGCCATCTTCACCAGGCATGGCTATATCACAGATAAAGACATCTGGCTGCCAGTCAGCTAGCACTTCCAGCGCCGCCACTGCCGATGCAACTGCTGTGACGTTGGCTCCATCTGCTTCCAATACGGTAGTAATGTAAAAGCGGCTATCATCATCATCGTCAACTACGAGGATGTTTAAGCCAGCTAAAGGAAGAGGAGGTTCCATAAAATCTCCATTGTGGTTGGAAAACAGATAATTACAACTTAAATGAACTATTTCTTTTTTCCTCACTGACCATCTCAATGGCAATTTTACTGCGATCGCGCCAATTGTTATTGCTAAACAATTCGACTTATTCAAAAGCGATAGCTAGTATTTGTAGTTCTTACCCATTAGAAATTTTGAAAAAATTTGTTTTCTGTAACTTCTTATACAGAAAAATTTAGCAAGCAATATGACGCATAATAATGTAATTTAACTTAATAAACTTAAAGCTTTATTCATATTGCTGTAAACAGAGATTTATGCAAGAATCTAGCAATTTTAAAGGAATTGTGAATTACTCGTTCAGGCAGTCCAGAGTCATTATTACAAACGCTATTAACTATACCTGTACTATAGTTATGCTTGGAATGTAGCCTATTGACCAAAAAAGTAGTGGATATCAAAAGAGGGGAGTAAGGAGAAAGATAGCAAACCTCCCTGTTCAAAGGTTTTAAGTCATAGCATTTAGATAGGAAAATGGAAAAAAGATTCGTTTCCTAATAAGGGACTGGTGAGACAGTGCTCTTGGTAGGGTTTCCCTCCGGAGCTACTTCTGTGCGGGGGTTCCCCCCGTTGTAGGCGACAGCCTTCCCGCAGGGTAGAAAGTGGCATCAGACGACTGCGTTAGCGTCAGCGGTAGCGAGTCCTCTCCCAAGGGGCTACGGTGTACACACAAGTATGGCCATCATAGGTTTCAAATCTTCTAGTAGTTTCGTAGGGTGCGTTATGGACGCAAGTCCTAACGCACCGAACATCATTGATGGTGCGTTACGCTGGCGCGATAATGCACCCTACCAAACTCAAATTTGTTGTGGATAAGGTTTTTCCAACTTGTGTATACACGGTAGCCCAAGGGGAGACGCTAAGATCGACCGAGCGTCACCCGAAGGGGGACTGGGAACTAGTATTTTTACTCAATACGGGTGCAAGACCTTCCGCCCGTCCTCACTCAACACTCAGAACTTTTAAGCTATGCTTCCACGGGTGGTTCGCGCACAAACAGGGCAGACAAATGTCTTTCGCTTACACCCCTACACCCATTTTCAAGACTGTAATACGGGAACTCGAACGTGAATAGCAACGATATTACTATACCCTTCCCCGTTGACCTCAGTAACTGCAACAAAGAGCCAATTCATATTCCTGGCTTGATTCAGCCGCATGGAGTCCTTTTAGCGTTAAAAGAAGCAGATTTAACTATACTGCAAGTCAGCGAGAACACATTCAATTTATTTGGGCTGCATCCCGAAGAATTAATCAATCAAAATTTGAACAACTTGCTCGAATCAGAGCAAGTCGATTTATTAAAAGATTGTTTATCTCAAGAAGATTTACCAATAGTTAATCCCCTCGAATTTTATATCAAAAAAAATGACAATATTTTTCATTTTGATGGGATTATTCATCGCTCTAATGAAATTTTGATCTTAGAGCTAGAACCTCTGTCCTCAGCAAAAAGTAATGCATTTTTTCAATTTTATCACCTAGTGAAACAGGCAATGTTAAAGTTACAGGTAGCATCGACTGTAACAGAACTCAGTCAGATACTTGCCAAAGAAGTGAAAAAAATTTCGGGCTTTGACCGGGTGATGGTTTATCGATTTAATGAAAATTGGAACGGCATAATTATTGCTGAAGAAAAGCCAGACTATCTCACTTCTTATTTGGGCCTACACTACCCTGCTTCCGATATTCCCCAACAAGCCAGAAAACTCTACAGCCAAAACTGGTTGAGGATAATACCAGATACTAAATATCAACCAATAGCAATTGTGCCAACGAATAACCCTTTAAATGACCAGCCTTTAGATTTGAGTAGGTCGGTGTTGCGGAGCGTCTCACCTTTACACGTTGAGTATATGCACAATATGGGCGTAGCAGCATCAATGTCAATTTCCATTATGAAAAACCAAAAACTGTGGGGACTAATTGCCTGTCATCATCAAACACCTAAATATATTCCCTATGAAATTCGCAGCAATTGTGAGTTTTTGGCGCAAATGACATCTTTAGAAATGAGTGCTAGAGAGGATATTGAAGATACTGAATACAAAATACAGTTGAAATCCATCAATACAAAGTTAATGGAGTACATGTCATTAGAAAATAACTTTATTGATGGGTTAATTAACAAGAATCCAAATCTACTGCATCTTGTGAACGCTCAAGGAGCTGTGGTTTGTTTTAATGGCAACTATTTTAATGTTGGTAACACTCCCGAACAACAAGATATTCAAAATTTAGTGGAATGGATTACTCAAAACCAGCATGAGGAGATTTTCTACACTGATTCGTTAGCACAAGTTTACCCAGAGGCAGAAAAATTGCGAGATGTTGCCAGCGGTTTGGTAGCAATTTCTATCTCTAAAACTCAGAAAAACTATGTTTTGTGGTTCCGCCCAGAGGTAGTGCGAACTGTAAATTGGGGAGGTAACCCGAATAAACCTGTAGAGGTAATTGCAAACGGCAGTATCCGCTTATCACCCCGCAAGTCCTTTGAGTTATGGAAAGAAACGGTGCTGTTGAAGTCTCTTCCCTGGAAATCCTGTGAAGTGAGTGCAGCATTGGACTTGAGAAGTGCAATTATTGGTGTGGTGCTGCGGAAGGCAGATGAACTAGCACAGATCAATATCGAACTAGAACGCAGCAATAATGAATTGGATGCTTTTGCCTACATTGCTTCTCATGATTTGAAAGAACCACTACGCGGTATTCATAATTATTCCAATTTCCTGATCGAAGACTATGGCGAAACTATCAACGCAGAAGGTAAAGCAAAATTGCTCACCTTGATTCGTCTTACCCAGCGGATGGAGGATTTAATTGATTCGCTACTGCACTTTTCCCGCTTGGGAAGGGTGGATCTCTCTATGCAGCCGACTGACCTCAATAGTGTAGTTAGTCGTAGTTTAGATTTGTTAAGTGGGCGAATTGAGGAGATGGATGTAGAAATTCGTATTCCCAGATTGCTACCAACAGTGTATTGCGATCGCATCCAGGTAGGCGAAGTCTTTAATAATTTGATTGTCAACGCCATTAAATACAACGACAAAGCCAAAAAATGGATTGAAATTGGCTATATTGACAATCCACCCGCACCAATTACATTCTACGTGCGAGACAACGGCATTGGTATTCGAGAAAAACACTTTCAGGCGATTTTCCGGATCTTCAAACGACTGCACGGCCCGAGTAAATATGGCGGAGGTACTGGGGCGGGATTAACCATCGCCAAAAAAATTGTGGAACGGCATAGAGGTAAAATCTGGGTGGAGTCAACTTATGGCCAAGGTAGTACCTTCTATTTCACCTTGCCGGGAGTAGATTGAACCATGATTGGTAACCCTACCCAAACTTTGCTAGTAATTGAAGACAGCGATGAAGACTTTGAAGCTTTATGCCGAGTTATGTACCGACAAGCTGTTGTCAATCCTATCTTTCGCTGTACTGATGGTGATGAAGCACTTGATTTCCTCTACCACACTGGGCCATATGGCGATGCCCAAATTGCTCCCCGTCCCTCGATTATCTTGCTCGACCTGAATTTACCAGGAACCGATGGGCGAGAAGTCTTAGAGCAAATCAAGCAGGATGAAAACTTCAAAACTATTCCTGTCGTTGTATTTACTACATCTTCTAACCCTAAAGATATAGAAATATGTTACCGATATTGTGTTGCTAGTTATATTTTGAAACCAATCGACATCAAGAGATTGGTACAAACAATTCAAGGGTTTATAAATTATTGGTTGGATATTGTAATTCTCCCGGATGCTGTTAGCAATTAGTCATGGCACAACCGCTAACTGTTTTAATCATCGACGATTGTCTTGAAGACCGTCAGGTTTATCGTCGCTATCTACTGCAAGACCAAGAACACAATTACACTATTCTCGAAGAAGAATCAGGAGAAGGAGCGTTAGCATTATGTAGGCAGTTTCAGCCTGACTGTATTTTATTAGACTTTATATTACCAGACTTGGATGGGCTGGAATTTCTGGCAGAATTACAACTTCTGGCAAAGCCAGCAATGCCTGCTGCAATCATGTTGACAGGGTATGGCAATGAAGCCTTAGCTGTACAGGCGATGAAAAGTGGTGTCCAAGATTATCTAGTTAAAGGACAGACGACTGCTGAACGTTTGCGCTCTACTATCCACTCAGCAATTCAAAATGTACGGCTACGCGAGGAACTGCAACAAAGTGAGGAGCGTTTCCGCACTTCCGTTGAGAATATGTTGGACTGTTTCGGCATTTACTCAGCTATTCGTAATGAAACGGGTAAAATCGTAGATTTTCGCGTTGATTATGTGAATGCTGCTGCTTGTGAATTTAGCCAGATGAGTAAGGAAGAACAGCGAAGCAAAGGAATGTGTCAAATTTTCCCTAATATTCGCAAAAATGGCTTGTTTGATGAATGCTGCCGAGTTGTGGAAACAGGTCAGCCTTCGGTGAAAGAATCACTTACTAGCACTTCCTGTAGTAGCCAGCAGTTAAGCAGAGCCATTGATATTCGTATCACCAAAATGGGAGATGGCTTTGTTGCTTCTTGGCGAGATGTGACTGAAAAAAAGCAGGCCGAAGAACGGTTGCGGGAGAGCCGACAATTCATCGAACGTATTGCGGAAACAACTCCGGGAATTTTGTATGTTTACGACTTAGTTGAACAGCGCAGCATTTATATCAATCATCAGGTTACCAAACTGCTTGGTTATACACCCCAACAAATTCAGGATATGGGCACTGAGTTCATGCCACAGTTAATGCATCCTGATGATTTGGCTCGATTTTTTGCGTATCAGCAACAAATTAACTCAGCTCGGGATGGCGACATTCTAGAAAATGAGTATCGAATGCGACATGCCAATGGTGAATGGCGCTGGTTTTGTAGTCGGGATACTGTATTCACTAGAAATTCCGACGGTTCGCCCCACCAGATTGTTGGTACAAGCTTTGATATCACCGATCGCAAACATACAGAAGAGCAGCTACGCTTAAGCAACGAGCGTTTCCAACTGGCGGCGGCTGCGGTCAATTGTTTAATCTATGACTGGGATATACAAAAAAATACGGTTGACAGAACTGAAGGACTAACACGAATTTTGGGCTACTCCCAGGATGAAGCAGAAGCAACCCATGAATGGTGGAAAGAGCAAATCCATTTAGAGGATAGAGACTGCCTAGGTAAATACTTCCATACTATATCTGCCAATCAAAATCACTATGCTGCTGAATATCGAGTACGTCATAAAAATAACCAATATCTGCATGTACTCGATCAAGGAGTGATTACGCGAGATGCTTGTGGGCAACCAGTGCGAGCAGTGGGCAGTACGACAGATATTAGCGATCGCAAACATGCTGAAGTAGCACTGCGTCAAAGCGAAGCTAAGTTCCGCCGGATTGTGGAATCTAATGTAGTTGGCATTTATTTCGGTGACTTCAATGGTCGCATCTATGAAGCGAACGATGCTTTTCTGGATCTGTTTGGTTATACTCGTCGGGAACTAGAAGCAGGAAGTATTCGCTGGGACTGGATGACACCACCAGAATACCAAGACCTCGATCGGCAAAAAATTCAAGAACTGCAAATCTCTGGAGTTTGTACTCCCTTTGAAAAAGAGTATTGTCGCAAAGATGGTACTCGTGTGCCAATTCTTTTGGGCATTGCTTGCATTGAAGGCCAAGAAGAGAAAGGCTATAGCGTTTGCTTCGTTCTCGATCTAACCCAACGCAAACGTGCTGAAGCAGCGCTGCGCGAAAGCGAGGAACGCTACCGCTATTTATCAAATGCTATCCCCCAACTTGTTTGGATTTGTGATGCTAATGGCAATTACGAGCATGTTAATCAACGATGGTCTGAATTTACTGGGCAAACGGTTGAGCAGGCGATGAGGTTTGACTGGAGAAAAGTCATAGAGCCAGTCATACATCCAGATGAATTCCAAGTATTTATACACACATGGACAGAAGCCTTGCAGACAGGGAACCCTTACGAACAGGAAATCCGCTATAAAAGTCGTGACGGCACTTATCGCTGGCATCTAGCACGAGCAGTCCCCATGAAGGATGAGCAAGGACGTGTTATTAGATGGTTTGGCACAAGTACAGATATTGACGATCGCAAGCAGTTAGAAGCCGAACGCGACCGACTTTTGCAACTTGAGCAAGCCGCCCGTGCGGAAGCTGAGGCAGCTAACCAGGCTAAAGATGAATTTGTAGCCATAGTATCTCACGATCTGCGATCGCCACTCAATGCCATTATCGGCTGGTCAGGACTACTGCGGACTCGGAAACTAGATGCAGACACCTTCGCCACTGCTTTGGAAACCATAGAACGCAATGCTAAATCTCAGGCATCACTCCTAGAAGACTTGCTAAATATCTCCCGCATTCTCCGAGGCAAGTTACAGCTGGAAGTCAGTCAAGTAAATTTAGCTAATATTGTGAGGATGGCGATTAAAACTGCCTATCCATCCGCAAATGCTAAGGGTATTCATTTAGAGTCTGTACTTGATGAGTCAATTCCACCCATTGCGGGCGATATCAACCGCTTGTTACAAGTTCTAGGTAATTTACTCTCGAATGCTATTAAATTCACCCCATCACAGGGAAGAGTAGATGTGCGTCTTTGCGTCTGTCCCGAACCAAATTCTTCTGACTCAGCACTGATACAGGTGAGTGACACAGGTATCGGTATCAGCCCTGAGTTTCTGCCCTACGTTTTTGAGCGCTATCGTCAGGCACGTGGCATTCACAAACAAGCTGGTTTAGGACTAGGTTTAGCGATCGCTCGTCATCTAGTGGAACTTCATGGTGGTACTATTCATGCTACTAGCCCTGGTGAAGGACAAGGATCTACTTTCATCATCAAGTTACCGTTGTAGCAATCTTTTCTTGGCGCTCTTGGTGGCTCAGTTTCTTACTTACACAGGATTACTATAGTCTCTTTTTAATAGAGAAAATATCTTCAAATCGTGGAATTGTCCTTTCCAAAATCCATACTCTCTCAAAAGTCCTTCCTCTACAAATTTCAAATTTTCTAACAACTTAATAGAGGCAGTATTTTCTAGCATGACAAATGCTTCAATTCGATTTAAATCTAACTGATGAAAACCCCAGTCAATAATAGCTTTTAAGGCTTCTGTCATCAAGCCTTTTCTCCAATATCCCCTAGCCAGTTCGTAGCCAATTTCTGCCTGAAAGCGGTTTTTAATACCATAGCCACAGGAACCAATAATTACATTGTCTTCTTTCTTAGCTATTCCCCAACGAATACCTTGTTGATTTTTAAACCGCTCCATACGGCGTTCAATTAACAACTGAATTTGCTCTAAACTAGTGGCGGTTTCTAAGTCATGATACTTAGTTACTTTATCATCTGCAAAAATTTGAAAAACTGCTGGCGCATCAGCTAGTGTGGTTTCCCGCAAAATTAAATTTTCAGTTGTCAGTTGCGGAAAATTATTGAAAGCAGTACTTAGGTTTTGCACATTGCTGAATGAGGTAGATAAATTTAAACCCCAGAGGAGACAGAGAAGGAAATTATGAGCTTTGAGTCAACTCATAACTCCTGTACAGACGCGATTAATCGCGTCTCTACTCCCACTCGATGGTTCCAGGCGGCTTGGAAGTAATGTCATAAACCACACGGTTAACGCCTTTTACCTCATTGACAATTCGGTTAGAAATTACTTCTAGAACATCGTAAGGTACTCGTGCCCAATCAGCAGTCATCCCATCTTCGCTTTTGACAATTCGCAAGACGATGGGGAAAGCGTAGGTACGTTGGTCGCCCATTACACCAACACTCCGAATTGGTAGCAATACAGCAAAGGCTTGCCAGAAATCGTGATACAAACCGCGTTGGTTAATTTCTTGCCGGACAATTAAATCGGCATCGCGCAGAATATTCAACCTCTCAGCAGTAACTTCGCCCAAGATGCGAATTGCCAAACCAGGGCCGGGGAAAGGTTGACGTTGGACAATTTCTTCTGGCAAACCAATGGAACGTCCAACTTTACGGACTTCATCTTTAAAAAGTTTCCGCAAGGGTTCCACCAATTTAAACCGTAGGTCTTTGGGCAACCCACCAACGTTATGATGGCTCTTGATTTTCACCGCTACCCGTTCGCCAGTTTGGGGGTCAACGTTGGTATCAGCAGATTCGATCACATCTGGATACAGAGTACCTTGAGCGAGATAGTCAAAGTGACCGAGGCGTTTAGATGTTTCTTCAAATACGCGAATAAATTCGTGTCCGATGCGACGGCGTTTTTCTTCGGGATCTGTGACACCAGCAATTGTAGCTAAGAAGCGATCGCGGGCATTCACATACTCTACCGGAATGTGAAACTGCTCTTGGAATAGCTTCACTAGCCGTTCTGGCTCATACTTTCGCATAAAGCCTTGGTCGATAAACACACAGGTCAGCTGATCCCCAATGGCTTTGTGCAGCAAGAAGGCCAAAGTCGAAGAATCGACTCCCCCAGACAGCGCCAACAACACCCGTTTTTCACCAACTCTGGCACGAATTTCGCGAATGGATTCTTCTACAAAAGCCGCTGTTGTCCAGGTGGGTTCACAATCGCAAATATGGTAAACAAAGTTGCGGATTAATGCTAAACCGCCAATGGAATGCACCACTTCTGGATGGAACTGCACGCCGTAAAGTTTCCTTTCGTGGTCAGCAATAGCAGCACAAGGAGTATTTTCTGTGTGGGCCAGTAATTCAAATCCTGGCGGCATTTGAGTTACTGAGTCTCCATGACTCATCCACATTGTGGTACCATCTTCGACGTTAGTCAGCAAGTCTGTTGGGTCATCAATATATATTGATGCCTTGCCGTACTCACCGCGATCGGCCCTTGCTACTTCTCCACCGAGTTGGCTGACCATCAGCTGCATACCATAACATACACCCAGGATAGGAATTCCTAAATTCCAGATTTCTGGGTCACAATGGGGAGCGCTATCACCATAAACTGAACTCGGCCCACCAGAGAGAATGATCCCCTTGGGATTTAGCTGCCGCAATTGTTCAGATGTAGTGCGATAAGAAAGAACTTCGGAGTATACTTGAGTCTCCCGGATGCGGCGGGCAATTAATTCGGAATACTGAGAACCAAAGTCCAGAATCACAATCATTTGCCGATCCAGTCGCCCCAAAGGTTCAACAGTTTGAGGCGCTTGTTCGGTTAGTAGAGTCACCGCTGTATTCATGATGGGGGTGTAAATGTAAGGTAGATACTCGCTCTGTGGTCTAACTAAATACCACTTCTGTGCCTGGTCAGGCTGGTAAATAGTAGATAAATCCCCGACAAACGCCAGGTAGAATGCGTTTGCTAAGATCAAGCATATGGCATGGTATTAGAAAGAATAACTTATCTTAGAGTGGCTACTGAAAAGATATTTATTTGGATTATTTATGATTATTTATAATAAATTAACATAATTTTCCCATTAAGATGCAGCCAGTTTTGCTCTTCACAATAATTTTGCGATCGCGGTCAAAGAGAATAGAGCCACAAACTGTTGCTGCTGCACCCCTACTACTATGGCTTTGAATGTATTCTTGGGAACGAGTATCAATAGCCTGAGCGATCGCGCTATAAACTCGCTCAACCCAATTACTACCCGCTGAAGCGTCGAGCGATCGTAGGTATTTTAGTGCCGCTTCAGCGGTAGCACTGTTAAACACTACTTGTATATCTGCTAACTTTAAATCGGCTAAAGCACAGTGCGCTGCTAGAATTTCTCGCCGACCATCAGCAAGGTGGTGATGAGTGTGAAAAATTCCTCCAGCCAGTTTCAACAGCTTGCCATGATAGCCAAACAATAAGATTTCTTTAACACCTAAAACATCCGCTTCCACTAACATTGGCCCGAGCCAGTTAGCAGTTTTTACTAGTCTATCAGGATTAATACCGAGTTTTGGTGCTAAATCTAAGCCGTTCTCGCCAATACAGAATACCAAACTCTCAAAACGGCTAGCTTTCTGCTGCAATTCACTGCGAAAAGCTTCCAGTTGGTCTGGTGTACTCAGAGGTTGAGAAATACCCGTTGTTCCCAGAAGAGAAAGTCCTTCAACAACACCAAATGCAGCATTAGAGGTGCGAACAGCAAGCGATCGCCCTTCCGGTAGGATAATTGTTACAGTAATTTTTTCTCCTAGTGCTAGCATCCGATGCAAGTTTTCTTTTAGGAGCCTTTGAGCATAAGCATAAATAGCAGGCTTGTCGTCAGCATTAAGTTGTCTGCCAATTCCTTCCCCACCTTGAATAATTACAGCCTCTTCACCCTCTTCTCGCCATTCCACCATTGCCCAAATTGGTGTATTCTTAGTCAGGTCGAGATTATCACCTGGGTCACTGTGGGTAATTGCCAAAGCCATATTTTCAGATAGTCCCGCTACCTGTTCAATTGGTATTTCTACTATTTGTGCTGGTTCAATCAAATCCACAGACACAACTTTTAAGGTTTGACGATGACGTAACCAATGTAAAGCTGCAACAGCAGAAGCACAAGCGAAAACAGGTAGTGTGTATCCAGAACGGGACATTTTGTAAATTCAAAAGTCAAAAGTAATTCTTCAAAATTGAAGACAGTTTCAGACAGCAATTTAACTCCAATAGTAGCTTGCTTCACGTAAGTTTCCATTATGCTGCGCTGCTACAACTGCTCTAGCAACCTGTCGTACTGTGCGTGTGAACCAACCCAAAACCAGATCGCTGTATCTTCATCCAACTGACACACTGCTCGATAGCTTTTGCTAATTCGGGCAGAGTAAATCGGCAAGTCTGGATGCACCTTCTTGAAGCGCAGGCTTGGATAGCTTGGGTCTTCCTTAAACTGACGATACGCTGCGCGTGTTTGCTCTTGTACTTGTTCGGGTAAATCAGCAAATAATTTACGAAACTGGGCGGTCGTGCGTGACCTCACAGTGTTTCTGGATCGAGTTCTTGGGTGTGACCTGCGTGATACTCAGCCATTGCTGAAGCTGCAAGTTTTGCAAGAACATCTGGCGAACGAGAAAATGCTTCATCCCAATGTCGCTCCTTCTCAATCTCTTCCAGAATCATTGAAGCGATCGCATCTTGCTCGCTTTCAGGCAAAGTTTTTAGCCTAGCGATCGCACGTTCAAGTAACTCAGTCATAGCTACCACACTTTAAGCAATAAAAACTCTACCCTATCCATTATCGCTTTTTGCTGACAAGTCGAGCATCGTCCGAACACGTTCTTGAAATGCCATTGAACCGCCCTGATTCTGCCAGTGTTGCCCAAAAGTGGGCATGGTATCTAGAAACATCACATCACCACCCTGATATTTAACTGGGTAGCCAAATACCTTATCTGCTTTCGCAGAGTCGGAAGGATTAGTCCAATCAATTATCCAAAGCACTTCAACAATTCGGTAAATATTAAAATAACTTTGCCATTTTTCACGCTCTGACTTGTAGTCAAGCACCTCTATAAGGTGAGTAACGTAACCCCTTTGTCTAAGCAAAATCAGGTCTTCTCTTTGAGGTTTACTGGCATTACCCTCATTATCTTTCCAAGCCAACTTGAAAAGACTCCCAACCTTGAACGGCTGATAAGCCCAAAGCTCTTGCCCCTTTGGTTTTACATTCTTCGTTCACTTCAGGTTCTGTAAGTTCATGTATTTGCCTCAACCAGCAACTTGAGCAGCATAACAGCAAAACGCAGTAGCGGCAGAAACCTTTTACAACCCCACCCCACAATTATCTTGAGTCTGTCCGCTGCGCTGAAGTGTTAGGTGGATGGCGGTACTTGGAATGTACGAAAGCGCGATCGCTTTTCATTGGGATGTATCAAGCCGTGGGGAGTTAGTTTTTTCTAAAAGTGCGATCCATCAACAATCTTAAAGTCAACCTTGTCAGAAAATTACGAATTACGAATTAGTTAGACTCCCACTTCTGACAATAAAGCTTGCATCTCTTCCCAAGAGAGTCCTCTTTGAATATAACGAGGTGCTTCAGGATTGTATGGACTTCCTATGCGGTCAATACTGATAATTGTTGCCCCATCTGCAATAACTGGCACATCGGGATCAAATGCAGTTGGACGCATTAAAGAACTAGAAAAGCCTTTAAAAATAGCAATTTTATCTTGTTCGTCGGCTATTTCCACCGTTACAAGTAAAACTTCTTGTGGGCGTTTGGTGGTGTATTGTTCCAGCCGTTTGCCAATGGAGTTAGTCATTAACTTGGTTACTGGGGTGTAGCTGAACGTCCTTGCTTACCCAGCTTAACTAAAACAAAGTAGCTTAAGTAAAGCACATAAATCGTTAAAGCAAATATGCTAATAAAGCCCAAGTCTTTGAGATGGAACATTTCTTTAAATAACAAGGGGGCCTCAAACCAGACCGTACAATAGGGGGTTTTGATGGCAGTTTCTGACAAAGCACAACCTAAAAAAGGTACAAAAGCGATCGCGCTTAAAATACAGTAAACTGTCGCAGCCCAGCGCCAAGAATTAAAAATCAATTTTAAAGAACCACTTGGCTGATACTCGATTTCATCGTTGAGATCTACCCAAAACCATAGAGAAATAGGAATCAAGACAAGTGCCATTAACCCAGAGATAAAGCTAATTGGATATCTAGCAATCATCAAGTAGATTGTGATGAGTAGGAGACTGGCTACTCGCCAGTAAATCATTAACAGCCGTTGTATGCCTTCTGCTTTTTGCACAAACGCCCAAATTAGCAGAATTAAAGGAATCACGACTGTGAATAATACTGCAAGCCAATAATCAGTCCAAACGTAAGGACGAAACCAAACTTCCATAGTGTTTGTCAGATGATAAATAATACAAAGGGATCGGGGATCGAGAATTAGAGATTGTGGGAAGTAGAGATTAAAAGGATTCTTCCCCAGTCACGCCAGTTCGCTCAACGCAGGGAACCTCCCTCTGGGTGACGCTCGTTCGCTCTTAGCGTCTCACGCCACTTGCTTAACTTGGGGAAACCCCAAGACCGCAGTGGCTCCCCTTGGGAGAGGACTCGCGCTTCGCTGCGCTAACGGCAGTCCGGTCTTGGGGAGACCCCAAGACCGGACTGCCTCACCGCACACAACTGGCTCCCCAGTCCCACCTATATTTAACACTTCATCTTGGAGTTGACCATCTCTAGTTGACAAAAAAACAAGCAACTTACAGATCCTCTACTTAAACATTTTGTACAAACCTAAAGCAGCCTCCGGGAGAGTTGCGGAATCTACCCGAAGGTATGAGCTAGTACGCCTAGACAAACCTCAAGTTTTTTAGAGCTAAGAGTTCTTTTTGAAAAAAATAAACGTCAAAGAAGAACTCCTAAACTCGTCTCAACCATAACTTTGTTACTTAACTCCTGTCGGTAGGAGAAAAAATAAAAAAAGAGGATGGATTGAGGTTTGATACGGGAGTTTGGTAAAGGTACAAGATATTTAGCGATCGGATTCTGGTTGCTTGCTTGTTCAGACAAAAAGAAAATTGCTCAAATCAATTCTTACTCATCGAAAACCTTGCACTCAACTGCTTCGGGGTTCTCATCACAGTACTTTTCCAGAGAATTTTTTGGCTTACTTTGGCGCTGGTGGGAGGCTTCAGCTTGCAGTTCTTCAACTGCATCCCAAGCCGCGGCACACTCAGCGGAGTTGCTACCTGATATATCACAGACAGCGCGAGCTTGTTCAACTTCTGCTTGAATTTGTTCTTGGATGTCGCTCATACCTTTAGTCTCGTTGTGTGGTGTTAATACCAGTATAGAAAAGGTTCAAAAATGGCTGTTTTTTGTTCTATCAATGATCATTCTACCTAATTAGCTGTTTCAATTGATGTTGTGACCTAACGATCGATAACTATTACAGCAAGTAGCTGCATCTATACTGTATTCCTGTGGATCTTTTAAGATTTTATAGAGTCAATACTACAAAGGCGTAACAATACATTATATTTAGTGCATGTAGTAGAAAATGGCAATCCTAACTGCCTGAGATAGAGCAGGCACTAAGGGAAGATAGAAAAGGCTGGCATAAATCTACTGTGAAGATGCGATTCTTCCCAGGATAAAAAATCGAAAACTACTAGCCCAAAAAAGAAAGAAGCCTAAAACTCATGGCAGACCAAATGCAGTGGGCAAATGCCCTGTCAACCCGCCCTTCTTTGGAAGCAGCAATAGCAGATGTGGTAGAAAGGGCTGTCTCATCGTTAACAGCACCTCCGGATCTAGGACTGGTATTCATTTCGTCTGCTTTTGCAAGTGAGTATTCCCGGCTTTTACCCTTGCTGGCTGAAAAGCTTTCTGTGTCGGTAATTATAGGGTGTAGTGGTGGTGGTGTGATTGGTACTACAGCTAAAGGACACACCCAAGAATTAGAAGCAGAAGCAGCCCTTAGCCTAACTTTGGCGCACCTACCAGGAGTAAACCTACAAACTTTTCATGTTCTTGGCGAAGGATTACCGGACTTGGATAGTTCGCCAGATACTTGGATCGATCTGATTGGTGTATCGCCATCACCAGCACCCCAGTTCATTTTGCTGTCTAGTGCCTTCTCTTCGGGAATCAACAATCTATTGCAAGGGTTAGATTTTGCTTATCCTGGATCGGCGATCGTGGGCGGTCAGGCCAGTGCTGGGGGTTTGGGTGGGCGTACTGCTCTATTTTGTAACGATCGCTTGTATCGCGAAGGAACGGTTGGCTTGGCTTTAAGTGGCAATATTGTGCTAGAGACAATTGTGGCGCAAGGATGCCGACCAATTGGCGAGCCAATGCAAGTCACTAAAGCCGAACGCAATATCATCCTAGAACTCGATGAGCAAGTACCGTTGGTAGTATTGCGAGATTTGATTGCCAGCCTCACTGAAAAAGAGCGGATGCTAGCACAGCATTCTCTGTTTGTGGGAATGGCCATGGATGAATTCAAGCTGTCTTTGCAGCAGGGAGATTTTTTAATTCGCAGTATCCTGGGAGTAGACCCCGCAGGGGGAGCGATCGCCATTGGCGATCTTGTCCGTCCTGGTCAACGCCTGCAATTCCACCTGCGCGATGCCCAAGCATCCGCAGAAGACCTAGAATTACTCCTAGAGCAGTATCAAAATCAACAATTATCTGAATCCTCTGCCGTTGCAGCCTTAATGTTTTCCTGTGTGGGTCGTGGTGAGGGACTTTACGGAAAACCCAATTTTGATTCTGAGCTATTTAGGCGCTACATCCAAGATATCCCCATCGGTGGTTTTTTCTGTGGAGGAGAAATTGGCCCTGTCGGTGGTAATACATTCATTCACGGTTACACATCAGTATTTGGCATTTGCCGCCAAATGAGTGCTGAATGCTGAGTTAGGAGTTATAAATTACCTTCTGACTCCTGAATTCTGACTCCTGACTCCTTGTTAGCAGCAGGGTGCTATTGTTATCAATCAAGGTGGGAGTTCCACCAGTTGCGATCGCTCCATAAGTCTGAATGTAACGACGTACTTTTTGGGGAAAGTGGGGATAGTCTAATAGCGCATCTCCATCGGCAATGGTTGCCCAAAAATCGCGCAAACTAGGAGCTAGTTCTTCTGCCTGTGCCAATGGTAAGTTTAATGGATGCTGAGTTAGTAGCTTGACTAAAAAGGGGAAAGAGCGATCGCCCATCCACTGCCTTGATAACTCTTGTAAATTAGGGAAATCTGGTACCGATTCCACGCGATGAGATAAAATTTGCAACCATTCCCTGCCGTAGTTATCCCGCTGAAACTCTAAAACACGATAAGGATGAGGATAACTGACTAAAGAACCAGTGGTGATATCATATACTCCTTGCGAACAGGCAACATCTTGAACGTGCAAATGCCCTGTAAATACTAGTTTGACTCCATAGCGCTGTAGCATCTGCAAAAGTTGGGGCGCATTTTCCAACATATAGCGATTGCCAATGGGATGACGCGATTGCTGGGGTATATGCTCAACAACATTGTGATGCACCATTACTAGTACTAATTCATCAGATGCTACTGCTAAAACTTCTTCTAACCACCTTAGCTGTCTGCTATCTAAACGCCCTACCTGCTGACCCTGCTCGTTAAAAAAGTTAGAATTCAGACCTATCAATCTAACTCCAGGCAGCAACTGTTGAGTATAGTAAAGCTGCTTGGGATCGCCATAGCCAAACTGGCGGTAATAGTTTGGGAAATCAGCAAAAGCAATTGATTGCTTATCTGCCATCAGCACAGGAACATCATGATTACCAGGAACAACATAAACTGGAAAAGGTAGCTTTGCTAAACGTTTTTGCACCCAGATATGGTTTTCTGGTTCACCATGTTGGGTTAAATCTCCTGGAAGTAAGAGAAAATCTAAATCGAGTTGTGCTAAATGTTCGATTGCACTTTCAAAGGCTGGGATACTAACTTCCACCAAATGAAAACGACTCGGATGATCCCAGATTGTGTGGGGAAGCGCGATATGTAAATCGCTGACTACGGCAAAGCGAAAATTTAGGGACATTGATTTGTTGGAGAATTTTAAAAATAGGGGTTAAAAAAGCTCTTTTCCACAAAGTATAACCTTGCTTTGTCAAGCTGCGTAGGAGCGCGTAAGCTTAACATTTGTATACATTCTCTGTTTACCGATCGCATCACACAGTGACACTTGACCAAAATTTGCAACCATTGATATGCAAAAACTAGGATAGTATATTTTAAATTTTATAATCAAAGCTAAAATTAATGTTATTAATAATTATTTTAAAACACTTTTCTATATTGGCTTAATAACTAGCAAATTTCAGTTAATTTTATATTTAAACTAAGAATTCAGTTTCAAGCAAATATAAAATTGTTATATAATTCAGTTTCACATTGATGTTAGCCTTTGCTATTTATCTCAACCTGCCATTTTATTTTGTCAGTTAAAGGAGTATCAACTTTGGCTGCTGTCAGAGTCCGCCAACACGTTAATCCACTTGCTCAAAAGTATCAAACACCAGCGAGTCCCCTTGATTGGAAAAAAGTTTATGTACAGCCAAATCAACAGCTACATCTAGATATAGGCTGCGCTAGGGGACAGTTTTTGTTGAATATGGCTCAGATAGAACCTAACTGGAATTTTTTGGGTTTAGAGATTCGGGAACCGCTGGTTGTAGAGGCGAATAAGTTACGTTCTGAGTTGGGTTTAACAAATCTGCACTACTTATTTTGCAATGCGAACAACTCATTGCGCTCGCTGTTATCTTCCCTTCCTAGTGGGGCTTTACAGCGCGTTACCATTCAATTCCCCGATCCTTGGTTTAAAACCCGCCACGCTAAACGCCGTGTAGTGCAACCAGAATTAGTAGAAGAATTAGCTGATTATCTGGCAGTTGGAGGGGTGGTATTTTTACAATCAGATATGAAATTTGTAGCAGTGGAAATGCGCGATCGCTTTGCTGCTCACCCAGCTTTTGAGAAACTTGGTACAGAAGAATGGCTGATGGAAAATCCATTACCAGTTCCCACAGAACGGGAAATTACTACTCAAAAAAAGGGTGAACCTGTTTATCGCGCCTTGTTTATTAAACAACAAGTTGTGAATTGAGGCGATCGCAGGATGTTCAGCTAGCACTAAGGCTGCAATTATTTTATAAAGTATTGCTATCTAGATCGATTTTTTTAACGATTTCAACTTGCTGGCATTGTTGTTTAATCCATTCACTAAACAAATGAGCCATAATTTCAGAACGCAGCTTCCGATCTAACTCAGGTTGAGAAATTTCCTCAACCAAAATCAAATGTACCCCTTGACAGGTAATAACTGGTTTCAAAACCTGTGGTGGCTTAGCCGTAAAAACAGCCGCAGAAACCTCTGGTCGTAAATCCTGTCGGCAAACTATACCTCGATATCCGCCAGTGCGGCGTAACTCTGTATCTTGAATATATTTATGAGCGATATCATAAAAACTCATTTCCCCTTTCTGAATCGCGTAGAAAAGTTTTAACGCCAAATCTCGATCGTCCAGAACAACTTCATAAATTACTGCACTCGCATAATCTAGTTGGTGTTCTGTGAAGTAGGATTCAACTTTATCTGCAAACAGATGAGCAGCTAACTTTCCAGATATTAAACTGTTGCTGACAATTTCTTCAAAATTTGCTAAAGATAGACAGTACTTTTCTAACCATTTCCAGGTGTCTTCAGCACTTTGAAGTTTGTTAGCTAACCGTATTCGATCGGCTGCTTTCTGAAGTTCCTTTATTTCTACTTTTATGCCAGCTTCTTCAATAGCAGATATAATGATATTACGAGTCACAATCTGCTCAATAATTTCAGGAATTTGGCAGTTTATCTGGACGTGATGAAGAATATCTTTATTACTAATAGTAATGGTTTGTAACATGATTTTGCCCCTCAATTCGCTAACCTGCTGCAACTTTTGAAACAGAAAAATTAGAAAATCATTATTTTGCTAAATTTAGGGGCAAGAATTCGGAATTATCAGAATTATCTGAAATAGTGGCTGTGAGGTCAGCAATCAAAATTTTCGCATCCTTAGCCTGTTCGATGCTGTTTTCTGTGGCATTGCTGGGTTGTGGTCGTGTAGATAAGCCCATCTGTTTGAGCAGTCGCTTGATGTGGCGATCGCTCACCTCAACTCCAAATTCCTTTGCTAAATGTTTCTGAAGCCAGGTTGCTGTCCACCGCCGAAAAGCATAACCATAATCGCGAGGACTATTGGTAATAAGTTCTCTCAACCGCTCTAAATATTCCTCATTTACTGCTTTAGGGCGACCAATCGGACAATCTTGCCATTGGTGAGCCATGCCAGTACGGGCTATGTGTATCCAATGTCTTGCCGTTGCTGCACAACATCCCAGAGTTTGACAAATTTTGGTTTGAGATTTGCCCTCATCTGCCAGCAACATGATTTCAATACGCTGGCGGTAAGAATCGGATAAATTTTTTTCCAAACTTTTTTGCAGAATTTTGCGTTGAAATGGTGTTAAGTACTTACCACCAGTTGTAGTTGAGTCTTTAATATCAATTTTCAGTTGGTAGTACGACATAAGCAAATTGCATTAGGACTTATGAAAGATTTATGAGCTCTCTTTTGCAAGCTGTATGCATAAAATTTCTACTCCTAACGCGGTATTCATCGCGCTAGAGTGAACTGCATCGGACTGTAAATACAGGCAGAAAAATGAAATTTCCGTAAATCTGATTAAGTATTTTTGTAACCTAATTTTTCGTAATCAGAGAAAAATATTAAGGATGAATGATGACTGTATTAAATTTTCCTGATTTCAGTTGTGAGGTTATACTCAGCACTCCCTTGTACAGACGCGACACCAGTCGCTACAACGGGGAGCCACTGTGGTCTTGGGGTTTCCCCAAGTGGAACAAGTGGCGTGGGAACCCCCCTACCCTTCAGGAACGCTTTCAGCGAACGGGTTCACAGTCGCCTGCGGAGGGAAACCCTCCCGCAGCGCTGATTCACCGCAACGCGTTGGCTCATTAATCGCGTCTGTACTTAAATTTTGATTAAAGGCAGGGTGACGCTAAAGGTCGTACCAACTCCAACTTCACTATTGACTGCAATCTCACCACCATATGCATCGACACACTTTTTAGCAATTGCTAGTCCCAAGCCTGTGCCAGGAATTTTACCAACATTATCTGCACGATGAAAAGGCTGAAACAGTTGCTTTTGGTCGTTTTCGGGAATACCTATTCCCCAATCTTGAATCCGGAAAATTACTGTGTTTTCCTGTCCAAATAGTTCAAATGTGACTTTACCGTTTGGTAGCGAATACTTAATAGCATTACCAAGTAAATTACCCAATATGTGGCGTAATAGGCTTTCATCCCATACGGCTTCGCCTAATTCCCCAAAACTGGCGAATATCAGCGTTAGATGCTTGTCTTTTAGCGTCAGTTGAGTTTCTTCAACCAGTTGACGGCAGAACGCTTCCAAATCCAGAGGACTGAGTTGAAACTGAAGTTTACCTGAATCAGCTTTACCTATTAATGACACCTCATCTAACAGTTGTGCCACGTTTTTGATTGCTGAGCGAATCATCTGTAAATGATTGTGTTTTTTCTCTTTGGACAATTGTTCATCATTGTTTTGCAACAATCCAGCAGCTAAGAGAATAGTATTGAGGGGATTACGGATATCATGTGAGAGCATTGAGACAAATTCAGATTTGAACTGGTTAAGTTCTTTTGCTTTCACCAGTTCAGCAGTTCGTTCCTCTACTCTGGTTTGTAATGTCTCATTAACTGTGCGTAATGTTTCCAAAACCTGCTTGCGTTCGATCGCATAATTCACAGAGCGAACCAACACATCTACATTTACCTGTCGCTTGAGTAAATAATCTTGCGCCCCTTGTCGTACTGCCTCAATTGCCAGTTCTTCGTCATTGGTATTGGTGAGTACAACTATCGGGAGGCTGGGAGCATGATTAATCAAACGTGGCAAAGATGATAACCCTTGGCTGTCAGGTAGAGTGAGATCCAACAGAATTACATCATAAGTGTCTTGATTAAGTTCTTGCAGGGCTGCCTGCAATCGCTTCACATGAACCAGACTAAACTCCTTAGACTGTGCTTGCTTCAGCAACTCTTGCAACAGCCTAGCTTCTGCTGAGTTATCCTCAATTAACAAGATTTTTACTGAGCTTGCAACCATAATTTGAGTGCTGAGTGAGGAGGCAGAGGAGCAGAGGGGCGGAGGGGCAGAAGGGCGGAGGGGCGGAGGGGCAGAGGGGTGGAGGAGCAGAGAGGAAAGAGTTTGCATTTATATCACTCTGTTGTCTCCCTATTTCCTCTGCTCCCTATTCCCCCATCCTCTGATTTCCCCCTATCTCCTCCGCTCCTTATCCCCCTATCCTCTTATTGCGATGGCAGGGTGACGATAGACAGCCAGAAATCTTCAATTCCTTTGACGATTTGGAAAAGCTGGCTGAGGTTGCGAGATTTAGTGATGTAGCAGTTCACATGCAGGTCATAGCTGTAAAATATGTCATCCTCATTTCTGGAGGTTGTCAGTACTACTACTGGAATACGTTTTAGTAAAGGGTCGGCTTTAATTTCTGCCAGTACCTCTCGACCGTCCTTTCTAGGCAAGTTCAAATCGAGCAGGATTAGGTCAGGGCGGGGTGCATCAGCATACTCGCCCTCTTGACGTAAAAAAGCCATAGCGTCCACGCCATCCCTAACCGTCACTACCTCGTGCGGCACTACACTATTTTTCAATGCTTCTTGGATCA
Organism: Nostoc minutum NIES-26; assembly: GCA_003326215.1. Classification (GTDB taxonomy): domain Bacteria; phylum Cyanobacteriota; class Cyanobacteriia; order Cyanobacteriales; family Nostocaceae; genus Dendronalium; species Dendronalium minutum. The sequence goes on from LXQD01000225.1 coordinate 66,312, forward strand.
GGCGAATATCGGCTTTATTGTCCTCGACCAAAAAGATTGTTTTGTGTTTTTCTTCCGTTTCTACGCTCACGCTCACGTCCTCCCACTGGGATCGTAAAGTAGAAGGTTGCGCCCTCTCCTAGTTGTGACTCTACCCAAATCCGCCCCCGATGGCATTCAATGATTTTCTTACAGATAGCCAGACCCATACCTGTGCCTGGATATTCATCTCGCGTGTGCAAGCGTTGAAAGATGACGAAAATGCGATCGCTAAACTGTGGGTCAATGCCAATACCATTATCCCGCACCGAGAACAACCACTCATCCTCTAGCCTTTCTGCTCCCACATGAATTTGTGGTGCTTGGTCGCTGCGGAACTTGATAGCGTTGGCAATCAGGTTCTGAAATAGCTGCATTAGTTGCGTGCTACCAGCCATGACAGTTGGCAAGGAGTCGTGTGTGATAGTACCTCCAGTTTCCAAAATGCGTTGTCGCAAATTGCTGAGGGCACGGTCTAAAGCTGTTTCTACCTCAGTTAGTTGAAAGGCGATCGCTTGCGTATCTACCTTGGAGTATACCAGCACGTCATCAATCAGCGTCTGCATCAAGCTGACTCCCTGTACAGCATAGCTGATAAACTCTTTGGCATCTTCATCCAGTTCTGCGTGATAGCGCATTTCCAGTAGTTGCACGTAATTCGCTACTTGATTGAGCGGTTCTTGCAAGTCATGGGAGGCAACATAAGCAAACTTTTTCAGTTCGGCGTTGGAACGTTCTAAATCCTGAGCTAACTGAGCCAGTTCATCAGCTTGCCGCAGAACGATATTAACAATCGCTTTCCGCAATTCTAGCGCTGCTTTTACTTCCACAGATCGCCACGGTAAAGATGTGAGGCGAACGGTTTCTTTCCACAGTTCAAATGATTTACGCGGACACAGGCGTACATTACCCTCGGACTGGCTGACTTCAAACGCATTATTCGGATCGCCACCCCAATTTACAGTTTGAATTACTTCCGGTCGAAACCACAAAACAAAATTCCGCCGAGAAATGGGAATAGCTAATAAACCGCTGGCGACGCTTTTAAACCTTTCTGCATCTGGATAAATTTGTGGCAGAGAATCTGTATAGAAAACTTCCTCATCGACGTTATTTTTGAGCCACTGGACTAAAAAATTCAAGTCTTCTTCTTTGGGAGTCTCGCCAATTACCGTACAATGGTCGCCAAAACAGACAGCGGCTCCTTGAGCGCTAGTTAAATTGAGGAGATTCGGCTGGTGTTTAACTAAACCATCAATAAAGTTTTCTTCTTGGGACATGTATTCAATCAAAAGTGATTGAATATGCGTCAAACTCATGCGATAGTCGTAATCTTCCGTTTCTTCTCTGGCGGAGATTTCCGCAAATATCACTCGTCCCAAAAATTCGCACGCTTTCCGCAATTCGTAGGAAACATGTTTAGGTTCCTGATGATGACAAGCAATTAGTCCCCAGAGTTTTTGGTCTTTAATCAAAGAGATAGTCAACGAAGCACCTACACCCATATTGTGTAGATATTCCATGTGACAAGAAGCGGCACTTCTGAGAATTGAGTTAGTTAAATCAACCGGGCGATCGCTAACCGGATTAATAGCAGGTACTATTTGTACGGGTTCAGCATAAGAATCTGGGATTAATCTAATAGAGTTGGAAGCAAATAATTTTCTTGCTGGTTTGGGAATATCTGATTCAGGGTAGTGCAGTCCTAGATAAGGTTCCATACTTTCTAGTTTTTCTTCAGCGACAACAGAACCATGCCCGTCATCATCAAATTTATATAGCATTACCCGATCGAAACCCGTGACTTTTCGGACTTCCTGAACAATTATCTGACAAAAATCACGCAGATTTGATGTTTTTTCTAGCTGGTTAATGGAAGCTTTAGCTAGATGATAAAAGCTTAAAAATGGGATATTTTCTCTAGAAAAAGCTGGTTCTAATTCTAGAATCAAAATTCCTTCAGAATTTCGGTGAAAAACTGCATCAAACACTGCGTAGTCATCACCTTTTTTTCTCACCCAAATTTTTGTAGGATTGATGAATTCAAGATTTCCTGCAAATAATCCTGCTTTAATATTTTCAACTTGGAAAGGATCGAGTAAGTCGTCTAATGTTTTTTGCAAAATATTTTCGGGATTGATGCCAAAAACATTCCATGTATTATTACTAATTTGTAATATTTTTAGTTCAGGCTCTTCTAAGACTAAAAGCACCCCATGGGGCTGAATCTGCCTAAAAAGATGAATAGGAGCTTCTTTTAAGCTAGTGACATTAATTTCTGGCGATTGTAAGTCTATTCCCATCAGATCCTCCTCTGTTGTTTGGGAGCATCAAAAGTAGAGTATACAGATTTTCCTAACCTATTAGGTTTACTACACTACTTAGATGTTATTTTGTAGTATTTTGCCTGGGTACAGTAGCAAAAAAAATTGATAAATATCTATTAGCCGTAACTGATAACGATGAAGGCTCCATGCAATTGTTATACTTCCTCGTTCATCATACTTAATCTAATTTTTAATTTGCTATCTCTATCCAATAAGAATTTTGTTAGAAGGCTAGCTTTCGCTTACTCAGTTCAGTCTTTTTTCCAGTATTTCCCTAAGCTGATTGCGTTCTACAGTTTAACAAGCAGTAAACCTGTATACAGATAAGAAATATGAAAAAATCAGTGATTAACTAAACCGTTTTTTGTATAGCTATGTAAAGTAAGAATTAAGCCTGAAGTGTAGAAGGTGTAATTCTTGCAAAAGGCGATATTTTGCCAGTAAATAAAGAGAATCTATCAATATTAATTAATATTAATCTAAATTAAGCATTCAAACTGCATATTTAGAGAAATTTAGGAGGTAGAAGATAGGAGTCAGGAGTTATGTTTGCCCCTCTGCCTCTCCTGCTTTCTTATTTCCCATATCGGGTATGTTTAAATCCAAGAGTTAAACCACATCCGCACTTTATAACCTCCAGATGAGAGAGGTAAACCCAAATAAATAGGCATCCAGAAAACAAAAGCAAGCAGAATGAGAAAAGAAATTGTGATGCCTAATGCTCGGAGCGGGCGATAATAACTACGAAAACACTGATCTACAAACCAAGCGATCGCTAAAAAAGCGAATACCACAGCCGTCATGTAGTGGTAAATAAAAACGCACCTCGTTACTTTCATCCAAGGTACTAAGTTGACAGCATAATTTACAACTAAGTACAGGGCGATCCAGGTATCAATACTCAGCTTTGTAGGTAGAGAAAAACGCTTTTGCTTCACCCAAGGAATGACCAGTTGTATTACCAGCATACCTATCAAAAATAGGATGGCAGCTGCACCAAACCACCACAAAAAAGGGTTTCCCATCGCATGTACATCATAAATAACCTTTCCCGCACCAGCAGGTAAAGCAGGCCCAAATACAGGTAATGGGTCGGTGACACTTTGAGTTGTTTGGTAATAATACGCCATTGGTCGATTCATCAAAGGCCATTTATACCAAGCAGCACAGTAAGGATGTACTTTGGCATTATTACCACCAAGGCGTTCATGAAACGCCAATATTTGTTGGTGTACTTCTAGAAATCCGTATTTTGTATCTAGTTGTAAGTGAGGAATCCAAATCAAACTATAGACTGCGAGTGGGATAATTCCTAGAAAAAATATAATTTGCCAAATATTTATTTGTGTTAAATTTTGTAATAGCGATATTTGAGCATTAGTTTGCTGATATCTAATCAATGTAATCGTTGAGTTACGTGTGAGACTGGCAGATAAATCATCTATTACATCTTTTGCCTGAGATTTTGCTTTGATTATCCATTGCCATATCCACCCTATTATCCAAATTAGATATATACCTAGCAGAAAAAATAAACCGTTCCATTTTGTAGCAACTGACGCACCAAAACCAATACCAGCAAGTACTAAATAAATTGGTCTTTGTCTTTGATTAGCCAATGCCAATAAAAATAACCACTGTCCTAATAACCCAAACAAAACTATATAAATATTAATCAGGGCATAGCGCGATTCTACAATAAATATGCCATCACAAGCTGTGAAGAAACCAGCAAGTAAAGCAAAGCTATGACGATAACTTAACTGATAGGCAATACTAGCAATAATTAATGGAATAAATGAGCCTGAGAATGCATTAATCCAACGGTAACTCCAAGGCGACAAGAGCGAACCTGTTAGCCCATTTACCGTATTTTGCCAAAAGGGAACATGACTACCAACCCATATTCCCACCGCAATCATGTATTTACCTAGTGGTGGATGACCATCGAAAAATGGAACATGGCTGAGATAGTTATTGCCGAATTTAGCGTAGTAAATTTCATCAAATACCAAGGTATTAAATCTTCCCAATCCCCAAAAGCGTAAGGCCAGTGAGAAGAGAAATATACTCGCTAGCCCAATCTGGAACCACTTTTTAGTCATTAGTCATAGTCGGTTGTCAGTTGTCAGTTGTTAGTTGTTATTCTTCCTGCTCCCCCTGCTTCCCCTGCTTCCCCTGCTTCCCCTGCTCCTCTGCTCTCCTTCCAGGCGCATCTTGTTGGAACAGCAGTAGTTCGATATTGTAATACTGCTTTGTCCGTCCTAATGGTTTCATACCGAGTCTTTGGGTTACACGAATTGATGCATGATTTTCTGGCTTGACCACGGCATAAATTATTGGCAGGTTCAAGACACTAAATCCGTAGTCGAGCATACCTCGTCCTGCTTCTGTTGCATACCCTTTACCCCAAGAAGCTCGCCGCAAGTGCCAGCCTACCTCATAATCCTCTGTAGGCAATCCATCTTTATCAGGAAGTGGTTTGAGAAGGATAGTTCCCACAATTGTTGTAGTTGCCCTTTCCACAATTGCCCAAGACCCAGTACCATTGTTGCGTCGTTGCGATCGCTCAATATTGTCAATTAAGCGCTGACGCGTTGCCTCAATATTTGTAGTACGAGAAGCGTTGCCGAGAAAGTAGGTAACTTCGGGGTCACTATAGATTTCAAACACTTGTTCGGCATCGTGTTCGGGTATCCAACTGCGAATCGTCAAGCGTTCGGTTTCAAAAAGGGGTGTCATTTTACCTTTGGCTAAACAAAGTTGCCATTGTGCAAGATCCTAAAATACTTATGGTTGAATAGTCAAAAGCTATGGAGACAATTACCAAGATATAAAAGCGATGAATCATTTAATTAACGAACTTTTGATAAAGATCGAGTCTGAGGACGAACGTATTTTTAGTATTGCTGGCTGGCAAAGTTTTTAGCTTGGCGATCGCGCTACAGTAATCTTGATTCAAGAAAGATTGTTCGATTTCTGTAGACTTTGAACAACCGATAAAAAGATGAAAAAAGTAAATTGGCTAATTGAAAAAAATATTTTCGATTGCGATGAGGAATTCTTAGAAGAATTGAAAAGTCAAGGATACTCATGGAAAGAGACAAATTACCTGAGATTCCATTCCACAGATGCTAAGGAATATTTTTCCGAAGATGAATGTGTTTTATTCAGAGGAACTCTAAATTTAGGTAGGAATATTTTACGAACTTCTTGGATACCTGGAGCATATATGGATGAAAAGAATCTTCGTTGTTCTACCTACTACACTTACTTTGGTCAATATTTGCTCAATAACAAATATTTTATTCTTTCTTTAGGTGAACTAATTCGCAGAAGAGAAGAGATTCTTGAATATTTCGGTTCTGATGGCGATCTATTTGTCAGACCTGATAGCAATATGAAATCGTTTCGGGCTGGAGTTTTTAATCTAAATGTCTTAAATACTATGCAGTCTTTAGGAAGCGAACTGAAAAGAGATGAGACAACTTTAATACTAGTCAGTGGTAAGCGAGCGATCGCGAAAGAGTGGAGATTCTTCGTTTATAAAAATCAAATTATCACTGGTTCGCTCTATTTAGTCGGAGAAGAAAGGATTGATGAAACGATTCAGGGAGGCTATTTAGAAAGCTACTTGAGTAACGTGCTAAAGGCAGTAAACTGGTATCCCGAATCTCTTTACACAGTGGACATCTGCGAATCTGAAGGCGAACTTCATGTACTAGAACTGGGTTCGTTTAGCTGTAGTGGAGAGTATGGATGTGATTTGAGTTTGATAATAGAAGCTGGAGCAAAGGCAGCTTTAGAAGATTACGAAGCTGTAAACGATGGTGAAGGTTGGGGATAGGATGTAGGGAAAATTATGAAAGTTTAATAAACCCCACACCCTGTCTTTTTCCACATACCCTAAATCAAGGGTTGCAATAAATCTATTGAGCTGGACTGATTAAACTAGGCTGTTGTTCAACAGAAACTGGCACATCAGTTGGATTGACTAGCGTTTCTGGTTGATTTGGAGTCTCAGAGGGAGTAGTAGCTGTTTGACTGGGTTGAGGTTGCTGTGGTGCTGTCTTCTGGGCTATTTGCTGTATTAATTGCTCAATTTTTTCAGCTTGCTCCATGTTGCCTTGCTCGCGGAACTCGTTGCGGGCACGTTTTAATACTCCGTTAGCTTTCTTGTAATCGCCTTGATTGTATAAAGTTACTCCCAAGTTGTAATAGGCTGAGGCATTCTTGGGATTTTGGCGAATAGCTTCCCGATAAACGGAAATAGCCTCTGAGGTTTGACCATGAATTGCCATTAAGCTTCCCATATTGCTGTAAGCCATGGCATTTTTCGGATCTAGCTGCAAGCCTTGTCGATAAGCAGCGATCGCCGGCTCTATTTGACCTTGTTCTTGCAGAGCGATCGCTAAGTTAAAGTAAGCATTAGCATTGCTAGTATCTAGATTAATTGCTTGCTGGTATGCGGCGATCGCTTCTTGTGACTGTCCTAGTTCGGACAGTACCAAACCTATGTTGTATTGCGCCGCTGCTTTTGTAGGATCTATCACTAAGGCTTGGCGATAAGCAGTAACTGCTGCCTCTTTTTGCCCTTGTCGGTACAACGCTAATCCCAAATTGTAATAAGCTTCACTCAGATTGGGGTTAATTCTAACCGCTTCTCCGTATTCCTGCACCGCTATATCCAGGCGATTTTGCATCAGGAAAATATTCCCTAAATAATTCCGTGCCATTCCTATGTTGGGATCTCGCTGCAACACTTGGCGAAAAGCATATTCTGCACCTTGTAAGTCGTTGCGGTTATAGCGCGTGACTCCCTGCTGGTAAAGGATAGCTGTTTCCAAATCCTGAGAAATTGGAGTTTGTGCTAGCAGCTTGCTTCCTGGTAAATCAATAATTGTTGGTGCAGCCAACACCAAAAACGCAGAAGCAGCACAGAGAAGTCCTAGATGCGGCTTCTGCCAATCGACAACTTGGTGGAATACCACCGTAGGAAAGCAGCAAAACCACTGGCGAATTTGATGCTGTTTATACATAATTAGCGGCTCTGTACTTGTTGTTAGATCCTTATAAGTCAGAGTACCCACTACAACATGAAAAATTAAAAATTAAAAATTAGAAATTCTTCACTCAGAACTCAGCACTCTTACAGCTTGTGGCAAAATTAGCATGGCATCACCGAAAGAATAAAAGCGATATCGAGAAGCGATCGCTTGCTTGTATATATTTAACAACCGTTGTCTGCCGATCAGGGCACTGACCAGCATCAGCAAACTAGAACGTGGCAAATGAAAATTAGTAATTAGACCATCTACCACCCGCCATTGATAACCCGGATAGATAAACAAGTTTGTCTTGCCGCAAAATGATTGTAAATCCCCAGATTGAGCTGCTCCTTCTAAAGCGCGTACTGCCGTTGTCCCCACAGCAATAATTCGACCGCCAGCTGCTTTCGTAGCACGGATTTGCTCTACTGTGGCAGCAGGGACTTCAATCCATTCTTCGTGCATGTGGTGGCTAGTTACGTCTTCTACTTCCACAGGGCGAAAAGTTCCTACACCAACGTGCAGTGTGACAAAAGCTTGATTGATGCCGCGATCGCGCAACTTTTCTAATAATTCTGGGGTAAAGTGCAACCCTGCCGTAGGCGCTGCGATCGCTCCTGGCTGTTGGGCGTAAACTGTTTGATACTGTTCGTCAGCAGCAACAGATGAAGTGATATAGGGTGGTAGAGGTATTTCACCAAATGCATCCAACAGTTGTACCAAAGGCTTTCCCTCCGGCACATCAAATTGCAACAAACGCCCTCCAGTCGCCTCGTCTGTTTCCAACACCGTAGCCGAGAGAAGATGAGGAGATGACGATGAGGAAGATGAAGAAGAACTTCCTCCCTTACTCCCCTGCTCCCTTGCCCCTACTCCCCCTGCTTCAAAGATAATCCTCGCTCCCCGTTTGAAGCGCTTTCCTGGCTTGACTAAGGCTAACCAACAGTTATACTGCCGTTCCTCTAATAGCAATACCTCTATTTCTGCACCTGTAGATTTACGACCATACAGTCGTGCTGGTATAACTTGTGTGTTATTCATTACCAACAAATCACCAGGATGCAGTAGCTCGGGAAGATCGCGAAAAATCTGGTCTAAGGGTGCTGTTTCGTTACCTGTAGTGTAAGAATTTACTACTAGTAACCGCGAGCTATCTCTGGGAAATGCCGGATTTTGGGCAATGAGTTCTGAAGGTAGTTCGTAGTCATACCCTGCCAATAAACAGTCTAAATTCATATCTTTTGCCTCTGGAATAGAGGAACGATCCAAATTCGAGTGTGCTATTTGTTGCTCCATTAAAATTAATACTGCCTTCAACAACTTAGTTTAAGATTTCCTAGAGAAACACTCAATTTCATCTTTTGACTATTAAGATTGACACTATTAGGTAACACGCAAAAAATCAGATAAAAATTGGGTAAACCTCCCCATACAAAAACGGGGGCTTCTACCCTACCGGGAACAGGGATCTATTTACGAATATAGATATGTAGGATTGGCTTTGATCCCAAGCACCAACATGGAATACTTGTATTACCTGGCAAATGCCAGTCTAACCCTGAGGGTCGTTCAATACCTGCATGGCAGACCCCAGATGCCTGTCTCGTTCGTCACCGTGATTCATCAGATTGATGGCTGGGTGGTTAGGATCAAACTTAAAGGTCACGTCTCGCCCCAAGAAGACGGCGACTTTCGGGCTTTTCTAAATGAATTAGGAATTAGCTATGAGCCGCCAATGCGGGTGCAAATGGCACTTTGGAGTTTGGAAGCAGGACAGTGCCCGGTGGATGTGATGCGCCGCTACCAAGTAGCGATCGTTTCTCACGGTAGCCCAGAGAGAGAAGAAATTGAGGCTTTCCGCCAACAGTTTGTCCGTGGTCTGGGTTATTGTCCAGAAACTTTAGCGTGATAACTTTTAGTTGGAACACTAGTACCAAAGAATTGGTATCAGCTAAAAGCATTTAATTTGTATAAATACTCATAGTAGTCGTTGACTGTTGACCTTTGACAGTTAATAGTCAACAATCTACTGGAGGCAATATTGCAACTTTAAGACATTAGCTATCAATCAAAACGTCGAAAGCTGCCGGAATATATTCTTGTAGATAAAATTGATATCCAGCGATTGATGAGCTAGCTAGAGCTTCTTGAGGAACTTTAGACCTCGTTCCCTGTAGCGACCGTTGGCAGGAGACAATAGCAACATCAAATCGACAGATGTAATCTGCTTTCTCAGGGTACTCAGCTAAAAATATCCCAGCCGTTCTTGAGATTTTTACCTGCTTTTGTAGGGTGATTGCACTTCTTCCCCCTGCATCCCAACTACCTAACTTGCGGGTTTTAACTTCGACAAACGTTAAGATACAGTGCTGATTCACCGAAGTTTGCCCGGAGGGAGACCCTCCTTGCAACTTCTCGCTGAGTGCTGAGTTCTGAGTTCTGAGTGAAGAATTATCTGCCTCTGCACCCTTGCCCCGTTGCTCCTCTGGGCTGCCAGGATTTTGAGCAATAATATCAATTTCTCCCCATCGGCAGGCAAAGCGTCGATGCAGAATCACCCAACCTGTAGACTCTAACCATTTTGCTACTAGGTCTTCTCCTAATTGACCACTATCGAGATAATGAGAGGGAGGAAGATTCGCCATTGGCTAAAAATAGCATGAATTTTAGATTAAGCAATCGGATTTGGGCAAGCTTACTCAGTTTATTGCTTTGGGTAGTAGTTGGTATCACAGCAATAGGTTACATTCCAACAGCTTTAGCCCTCGAATACAACAAAGAAATCTTAATAGAAGCTGATTTTTCAGGACGCGATCTCACAGATTCAAGTTTTACGAAAGCTAATCTCCGCCAGAGTAACTTCAGTCATTCTAATTTGCGCGGTGTAAGTTTCTTTGCTGCAAATTTAGAGTCTGCGAATTTGGAGGGAGTCGATCTGACAAACGCCACTTTAGATTCAGCTCGCTTAATAAATACAAATTTGACAAATGCGGTGTTAGAGGGTGCGTTTGCAGCTAATGCCAAGTTTGATGGTGCGATCGTTGATGGAGCAGATTTTACAGATGTACTGCTGCGTGAGGACGAACAAAAAAAATTGTGCAAGGTTGCCAAAGGGACTAATCCAGCTACAGGACGGGATACGCGCGACACATTATTTTGTCCGTAGCCTAGAGTTAGACTGTGTAATTCCTACTATGTCAAGTATGGAGTAATATATTTTTCGTAAAAGTACTTGGGCAATATAAGAAGAGAAGCGGTAAATACAGAATTATCCACAAGTTATGTCACAAAAGAATGAAACCACCCTTCTCGTCTTAGCTTTCCTAATTACGGTTGGGCTAGTTGGAGGTGGTGTTTGGTGGTTTGTCAAATCCTCTGGCTTTACCACCAGTCCACTAAAATCCAGCAATAATTCTCCTGAATCTCAAGCATCTACTCCTCAAACCTTTGCTCAAGTACAGAATGTTCCCAGTGGTTTAATAAGTTACGGTGGTAGTACGACTTGGGCACCTGTCCGCAAAGAAATAGACCCAATAATTCAAAACGTCTGGCCCCAGTTTCAGTTACGCTATGCTAATCCTGAAAAGGAAGCACCTAGCTCTGCAACAGGCATTTCAATGTTACTAAAAAGTCAACTGGATTTTGCTCAATCTTCTCGACCCGTTGCTAACAACGAGTATGAGGCGGCGCAAAAACGAGGCATTCAAATCAGAGAAATTCCAGTGGCAATTGATGGACTGGTAGCAGTTGTCCATCTCAGTTTGAATATTCCCGGTCTGACTGTAGATCAATATGAAAACATCTTTGCAGGTAAAATTACTAACTGGCGAGAGGTAGGTGGGCCAGATTTAAAAATCCAACTATACGGTAAAAAAGATAGAGATAGTGGCGATCGCTTCAAGTTAACACAAACTACAACTGAGGCTTTACGTAAAGTTGCTGCCGATCCCGCAGGAATTTATTGGTCTTCAGCAACGCTATTGGTTCCGCAGTGCGGTGTAAAATCATTACCGATAGGTCGTGACTCTAGTAAACTCATTCCCCCTTATAAACTACCCTTAGTACCAACCACTGAATGCCCCAAAAAGCGCAATCAAGTAAATAACGATGCTTTCCGCAGTGGGGAATATCCTTTGAGTCGTCGATTAGTGGTGGTTGTGAAAGAAAATGCAAAATTTGAACGACAAGCAGGTGAAGCTTATGCTAACTTGCTATTAACAAATCAAGGACAACAGTTGCTTGATAAGGCCGGATTTGTCAGGATACGCTAGTATTTTCTATCAAGATTTGCAAAGCAAAAAAGCAGGTTAGCAGCTAATAAGTTTAAAATCGCTGAAAAATTACAAAAAATATGCCCCATCATAAACCAGGGAAAGTAGTAGTGTTATTTGGGAATTTTCCCCTCACTATCCGCCTGCCTGCCGCCCCAAAAGATGAGCAGTTAAGTTTTTTGCGCGATCGCATTATTTTTCATACTGATAACCTTGTTGAACATGGATTATGGGATGAACCGATTAGTGATACTGAACTTAATGAAATAATGTCAAATGTCGAAATAGAGTCTGTTTTTTTTCCAAATTTTGATAGTGTCTTGTGGTGGTTTGGAGATCCGCTCAGTATATTGAAAAAAAATTAGCATATATCTTTACCCAATCCCTAGTCCCTGTTTACCTTACCACAGCGCCACTTGTTGCTTGAGTTCTACAATATCTAAATAATCCCTAGCAAAAGCTTTCCGTAAAAGTGGATGAGGAATAAATTCATCATACTTTTGAATTTCTGGTGCTTCTGAAGAACTTACTAAATCTTCTGGTGTAATCCTTTGCTCGCATAATGAAACTATTTCTTGACGAAGATATTTAAATTTATCTTTACCTAATTTGATTTTCAAATAATAGGGATTCACCCCACCAATACTGTTAATTTCCAAAGATTCTCGGCAAAAGGAGTTGAGCAATCTTTCTAAAGTGCGGTAAGCTACTGTACCCATCCAGGGAAAGATGCAGCATTTACCTTTTTCTAATTGCAAGATATTCTGTTTATCTAACCCAGCAGTTTGTACGAGTTGGCGAACCTTTTGCAAACATTGATTAGCATTATCTTGCAAGTAACTATATTCTATGTCTTCTAGTAAAACCTGCCGCATTCGTTGCAAAACTCTTGTATGGATACTACCACTCCCACCACGCCAATAAATAGTAGCTTTACCCTCTACCTGCTTCACAGAAACTGACTTTTTTCTAAAGTCAACTTCTAACACTTCCCATGTTCTTCCTGCTAAAGCGAACTGATTGCCAACAGGAGGTGGTGTGACAATACTGCCAATTTCCGTCGTTGCTTGTTTTACCACATATTCAGGATTGTCTGGAAACACAGCATAAAATTGAAATTTACCTATTATCTTTTCTCCAGCTAAACCAATGATTAATTTACCTTGTTCAGTTTGATGAATATGGTCAATATCAATTAAATAGCACAATAGTAACTTCAAATCTTCTTGTGAAATAGCTGCAAATGGTGGTAGGCTTAAAATTTGTTTTGCTAAAGCAGCAGGTAAAAGTTCTCCGGTCGCTGCTAAAATGCTCATTGTCTGGTGATATAGCAAACTCAAAGGATATTTAATAGGCTTTATTGGTTCAATCCAACGCTCTTCTAAATAAAGTTGGATAATGGCAATACATTGCAAAAGTTGCCAAGGAATTTGCTCAGGTAAAGATGCGTCTGATAAGGGTTCATTTTCAGCGCAGACAAAGCGCATATCAGCAGCTGCGCCTCTTCTGCCAGCGCGTCCTAAACGCTGTAGAAAGCTAGCTACCGAAAGGGGTGATTCCAACTGAATTACCCGCTCTAAATGACCGATATCTATACCTAATTCTAAAGTTAGTGTAGCGGCGGTAACAGCTGGATTGTTAGGTTCGCGCATAGCATTTTCAGCAGCTTGTCGCAGGCTAGCAGATATACTGCCATGATGTACGTGATATATGTCTGGTAATACTTGTTTTGTGGCAATTTGTCGCAAAGATGAAATTATAGATTCGGTTTGCGTGCGATTGTTAGCAAAGATAAGACATTTACGAGATTTGCTGAGATTAAAAATATATTGTTCGTATGCTGTTACTTCTGATTTGTCAAGTTCATTACTCAGATAAAAGTGTTCTACAGCTAGTTTAATTTGGCGTTTTCCTGCATCATTTTTCGGAGTAATCACTAGCTTTTCAGTTCCAGAACGCAACCAATCTTCAGCCAGAGAATAGTCGCCAAGAGTTGCTGATAAACCAATGCGGCGGGGTTGTGTATGCGTCAAATTTGCCAAACGCTGCAATTGACAGATAATCTGGCAACCGCGTTCAGAACCCATAAAAGCATGAATTTCATCGATGATTACAAATCGCAAATCACCGAATAAGCGTATTAGAGCGCTATTTTTGTTAATTAGTAAACTTTCTAGTGATTCCGGCGTAATTTGTAGAATTCCTTGAGGATTTTTTAGAAGCTTATTTTTGCGACTTTGAGTAACATCACCATGCCAATGATAAACAGGTATATCCGCTGTTTTTAGCAAGTCGTTGAGGCGCTCAAATTGGTCATTAATTAAAGCTTTGATTGGGCCAATATATAATGCACCTATAGTATTTACAGGATTTTCATATAACTGAGTTAAAACTGGTAAAAATGCTGCTTCTGTTTTCCCCGCAGCAGTGGCAGCAGCGATTAACAAGTGAGCATCGGTGTCAAATATAACTTGACAAGCTGCAATTTGCACTGGTCGTAATTCAGTCCAGTTATGAGCATAGATATATTCTTGGATGAAGGGTGCGAGTTTGTTGAAGGCATCGCTCATGTTTTGTCACGAGTAATAGGTAATACAAATAGTTATGATAAAGAAATTATTTGTCTAGAACTAAACCAAGATATGTTCAATAAAACTTACTTGACAATCTGGGCAGGTAGGCAAAAGTATGAAATTTGTACTAATGAATCACATTTGTTTTCAGTCACCAACCCAGAATTAGACTTGCTCGCGGATGAACTTAGTAATTGGTTAGGGTTGCCAATTACTAAAAAGTATATTTGATAAAGTGTATTTTAATTAATTCACAAACTAAATTCTGCTGCATTATCCTCATCCACATCTGCATCTTTACCAACAGGAGTGGGTTTAAATTTAGAATCATGAATTAATTTACCAAATGCCAGTGATGGATTTTGATGGAGAATATTCAGCACACTAAGAAAATCCCGGACAATTTCCCCTGGTGTCAGCAACGCCTCTGCACCCAGACGATTGACAATTTCTTTTACAAACTCCTGCAACTGTTTATTTGTTAAAATATTTTCATACCCAAAATTGAGTGCATGAATCTCGGTTAAACGTTGTAAAAGTGTCAGAATTTCTGCTTCACTTAACGGGTTAAGACGTATTACTGGCCCCATATACTCTTGCACACCTGCTTGCGTGACAAAACGGCTTTCTTTTGTACGTCTTCGCCAAGCTTGGTCTGCAAAAAGCCCTCGATTTGGGTCTTCTAAAAATTTAGTTGTACCACCAATGAAAATGCCAAGATGCTCTGCTTTGCACTGCATGGTGTCATTAAACATTGTTAAGAGTCTGTTATAGTTTTTCTCACGAGTGACTGTAGGGGTTATTTGGTATAAATTTACAGCTTCATCAACTAAAACTAACAATCCTTTATAACCAATTTCAGCTACAAATTTAGCTATTAGCTTGATGTAATCGTACCAACTCTCATCATCAATAATAACACGTACTCCCAAGGCTGTTCTGGCCTCAACTTTAGTATTAAATTCTCCCCGCAACCAGCGCATCGCCGCATTTTTTAATTCATCATCATCCAATCGGTAGCCGCGCCAATAAGCGACAATAACATTACCAAAATCAAATCCGTGAACTAAATCTTCAATATATTGAACTACTTCTCTAATTTTTGCTTCAACTTGGTCATCAAAACCATCATCATTTGGACGTAAGCTAGATTCTTTTGCTACTTCTTGTTGAATTTTATTAATCCATCCTTCCAATATTGAAACTAAAGCACCACCATCAGGACGAGTTTTTGTAGCCAGATGGCTCATTAATTCTCGATAGGTTGCTAAACCTTCATTATTGCTTCCTGCAAGTCGGCGTTGGGAAGATAAATCAGCATCAGCTACTACAAAACCTTGCTCCATAGCGCGATTGCGAATCATTTGTAGTATAAAGCTTTTACCCGAACCATAGTTACCAATTATAAAGCGAAATGCGGCTACACCTTCTGCAATATCATCAAGATTTTGTGATAGGCTTTTAAGTTCTTGTTCCCGACCAACTGCTATGTATTCTACTCCCACTCTGGGCACTACTCCTGCGCCCAGGGAATTGATTAAAGCAGTGGAAATTTTTTTCGAGATTTTGAGCTTTGCCATGTAATTCACTTCACTGGATTTTCAATGCAGAGGCACACAGATAGTTAGTCATATGCCTAATGATTAATGATTTTACAATTTACCAGAACATTTAATTGGATGAGGCGTGTCTAGCCATGAGATCTTCATACATATCGAGCATTTTTCTTACGTTGGTTATATGCTCTTGATAAACTTTGGGAACTTCTACACTTGGCTCAATTATTAATTCGCCAATAGTATCATTTGCACATTCATTGATAGAGTCAATTAACAAATTCGGCATTGTAATATGTGCCTCGGCAATCTGTTTAAGGAGCGCATTGGTATTATCTTGAGCTACTACGGCTTTTAATACCTGGATTTCATGCCCTGGTAATTTCTCCATAAAATTAGCCCATTCTTCTGGTAAGCTTTCAGATCTATCGGCTGTAATATCTGTTGATGTTATGGGTTCAACTAATTCGGAAAAAGGAAACAACTCAATTTCATCTGCTGGAGTGGTTTCAGGTAAGGTTTCTTGATTGAGTGTTTCTGTTTGTTGCAGTAAGTCCCAAACTTGAGTTTGCAACAGGTCGCGTTCCTCTTGTAATAATGAAAATTCGCCTTGTAACTGCTCTAACTCAGTTTGTTGTTCTACTATTTGCGTATGTAAAGAATTGAGGCTAGCTGCTGTATTATCTTTTTCAAGTTTTGTAGCTGCAAGTAATTGATTTTGCTGATTAAGCTCAATTTCCAAGTCTTGAAGTTTAATTCGCAACTCGTACAGTTTTTCTTCAAGTTGGGGTTTGAGTCTGCCTAGTAGGGTTAAATTACTCTCTAATTCTTGTTTTTCTTGCTGGATTTCGCAAATTTGATTTTGTAATTGACTTATTTCCGAGCGATAAGTATTACAATGCAATTCTAAACGGCGTTTTTCTGTTGTCAGGTTAGAAAATGAATTATTTAGTTCTGATTTATGATTTTCTAGAGTATGCACTTCAGCTTTGAGGTTGCTAGATTCCGCTTCTAATTGTTTTTTTTGTCCGGCAAAATTTCCTAACTCTCTGTGAAGACTATCTCTCTGGTTACGGCATTCTAATATCTGATTTTGTAGTTGCTTAGACTCTGTATATAATAAGCTGCGATGCTCTTCTATTTGGTTGATTTCTTTAACAATACGAGATTTTAATCCCTCCATCTCTTTAATTCGCTTGCGGAGTGAACTTAAAACCAGCATTTCATAATTTCTACGTCGCTTATCTACAAACAATGCTGCTGCATAGGTAGCAATTACAGTAATTACACCTGTGATAAAGGAGCGATTAAAATCCCAGTTGGGGACGAGACTAAGACCAAAACTCACACTAAAGGCAATTATGCCTAAGATAAATCTATTACTTACTATTACTGTTTGCATATTGCTTGTTTTTAGCGTAGTTAAGTTGTCAGGATCGTTAGTTCTTAAGCTCATTACTCCTCACATTCTTGTT
This sequence comes from Nostoc minutum NIES-26, assembly GCA_003326215.1. Taxonomy (GTDB): domain Bacteria; phylum Cyanobacteriota; class Cyanobacteriia; order Cyanobacteriales; family Nostocaceae; genus Dendronalium; species Dendronalium minutum. The sequence continues at coordinate 83,580 of LXQD01000225.1, forward strand.
GTGATATCTCCGGTTGTAAATATTTGTGTATAACATTGACTCTAAGTAATAAAAAAGTGCGATCGCCAGCCAATCAATTTAATTTACTAATTAAGTTTTAGGTGTATTATTATTTACACTAAATAACGCTAAATCTGCTTTAAAAAAATCAACAAACTGGCGTGCTGTGCGTCCAGAACGACCGTTGTGGCGAGTTGCCCACTGTAATGCTTGATATTCTAAATCTTCTTGGCTAAGATTGATTTTGGCTTGTGCCGCTAAATGCTTAACTATTTTTAAGTAAGTTTTTTGATCGGCCGCCTCAAAGGTTAAAGTTAGACCAAAGCGATCGCTAAACGAAAGTTTCTCCTGCATCGTATCCCATGCATGGACTTCTTCGTTATCCTTAGGAGTAGGTCTGTCTGCGAAAAATTCCCGAATTAGATGGCGACGGTTAGAAGTAGCATACACTACTACATTTTGGGGTCGTGCGGTTAAATTGCCTTCTAAAACCACTTTGAGTGCTTTAAAAGCATCATCATCTTCTTCAAAAGACAGGTCATCGACAAAGATGATGAATTTCTGGGGTACGCCCCGCAATTGTTCTACGATTTTTGATAAATCTTTTAAGTCAGATTTTGCTACTTCCAACAAACGGAGGTTATCACAGACATCAGCATACTCGTTCAACAAAGCTTTTACCAGAGAAGATTTTCCCGACCCCCGACTACCATAAAGTAATACGTGCAGTGCCATCTCTCCTGATAATAAAAACTCTGTATTTTTTAACAAGGCATCTCGCTGAGACTCATAACCTACAAGCTCGTTCAGCTTAACTGGGTCGGGATACCGAATGCCAATAAACTCCCCAGCTTGCCAACGCAAGGCGTGATATTCTGCAAATAAACCCGTGCCAAATTGCCGATAGTAAGCTGCTAATTCTTCTACAGCATCAGCCCAATGTTCTAAATGTTGTAAAAACAGAGTTTTCTCTGCGTTTACCCCATCTTGTTCCTGATACCATACAACAGGTGATACAGGCAAATGAGCTACATTTTGTACCCACTCACTCAAGGACGCGCTGCTACATTCATAGACACTCTGCAACACCTGTAAATCATGCTGAACGGCTGCTATTAAAGCAGGCGGTAAATCCTTAAATTCTCTCTGTTGAGCAAGCCGACTAAAAGGATTCTCATCTTTAAGAATTTGAGTAATTAAATATTCCTCCCAATTTTGATTTCTAGCAGCCAAAGTGTGGAAGTAACTGCCGTAGGCTTGGAGGCAACCCCGTGCATCGGCATCAGCGTAACGTATAGCTTGCAACAAATCAAGAAATGCCACTCCTACTTCGCTTTGGAGGACGGATTGGTAAAGTAAAAGTGAAGCTGCTTGACGCTGGAGGAATTGAATTTGGGTATAGGATGAACTACTTGCTGCTGGCATTGCTTGATTATCCATCAATCAATTGGGTGATGTAGCTAAACAGCTATGGTAAATTGTCTGCCGACCTTTGGGGCAAAATCAAAATCTACATAGGTTTTAACAATGAATTTAAGTATAATCGCTGTCTTTAGCTACGGCATCTTAGCGATTGTTGGTGGCATCATTGGCTACATTCAGGCTAATAGTCAAGTTTCGCTCTTGAGTGGTAGTATTAGCGGTTTATTACTAATTTTTGCAGCTTACTTTCAATTACAAGGACAAGGTTGGGCTTTGATTTTAGCAGCTTTCATTACTGCTGTCTTAGTGGTTGTCTTTGCATTTAGGTTGGCTAAAACCCGCAAGTTTATGCCTGCGGGATTAATGACTATTTTGGGTATGCTGGCACTAACGGTGATGGTAAATCAACTTGTCACGGGCAAGTAACAATTATCCTCTTTTGGTTTTGACATAATTATGGCTCTTCCTGTCGTAAATCATTCTATGTAGTACAAATATATTACCGTAGAAGTGATTTTATGACATCGGTAGGGAGGGGCAGGGGAGGAAAGTAAAGATAAAACTCCTAACTCTTGTAAAGACGCGTAGACGCTCGTAAGAGCGGCTTCTCGTAAGAGTATAATCGCGTCTGTACTCTTAACTCAGCATTGGGGAAGGTTGAAGCATAGATTCTTAATATTTGAACAAAAATAAATTAATTATTACCTAACTAAAATATCCGGTTTTTTTCAATTTGTAATGATAAATAAAAATAATATTGCATTTCGTTTACACAGGGTTGAGGAGCTAAGAGGTTCTACTAACCCTTCTCTACGAGAACAGCTTTGCTGAACGGAGTATGGGAAGCCACGCTCGCTATGACATGAATAGTTGTTTATGCTGCATTTAGCAATATTATCTCAAGATCCGAAAAAATTCTGATTGAGAAGTAAATACTTGTTATCAAAAAACATCCACCTGAAGACAGTTTTTTGGTAAGTTGTTTAGTCGATGGCACAAAATTTCTAATTTTAAAAAGCAGTAAAGCACTGTAATTCAATTGTTCATTGCAAAAAGAAGAATAATGTTGCCTAAATTACAAACAAGTTATATTGATGCCATCCAGAAGTGCCCTGGAACGCTGGAAAGAACTATGGACTATTGGCAGCAATACTTTACTGAATCTAGCTTGACAGCTAATAATAGTATTGGATTTGGGATTTTGCTGGCTACTGAATTTAGTTGGTAAAAATTATGTCATTAATTAACTGTTTGTTTTTCTCTATCTCCAAAAATCTGGATAGGTCACTACGACGAAATCTTGACTAAAAAACTTTAGAACTATGTAAGTAAGTAACTAAATAATTTTAAAGATTTGATAGTGTGTACCGTAGAATTTAAAGTAAAAATAAAGCTTATATTGCCATTTTGGCAGGATTTTATTAGATAGATGAGATATTAATAAATGGGAGCGATCGTTATTGTTATTTGCAAAGTTGTTGCTGTCTACCGAAACTGCCAAAGCTGAATCAATCTGGACGTTAGGTGATTTTCTCAGCAATTTTACGAAGTAGGACATAATACATGTTATTACCATTGTCTTCTCACAACGTTATCCAGTATCTGCAAGATGAATGTCTGTGCAGCTCAGAAGATGGTTTATTAGATGCATCTGAGTTGCCAGAAAGTGGCAAGAAGAATTTGAATTTACTGGTGATAGCAGGTAATAGCAAACTGCTGGTTAAACAAAAACGTAGTGTTGAACGTGATGGAATTCCTCATGAATTTTTTAATGAGTGGCTGTTTCACCAATTGCTTCAGCAGTTTCCAGTTTTAGGTAACCTTTCTGCGATCGCACCATTAATACAGCATTTTGACGAGGAAAATTCTATCCTTGTCCGCAACTACTTAAGTGAATATGTGGAACTTGGCAAATTTTATCGCCATCAGGATATTTTTCCCACGGAGATTGCTACTGCTATTGGCGCTACCTTAGCGGGGCTACATCGTGCTACCTTCCAACGCCGAGAATATCGTGATTTTATGTCCGCTGCTCCTGAAGGAGAGTTTAGGTATAATTTTTATAATCCGGCACAAGGGGTAGGGTCAATTAGCCCCGAAATTTTTGGTATGGTTCCCACGGATGCACTGAAATTTTATGTTCTTTACCAGCGTTATGAAAGTTTAGAATCTGCGATCGCAGATTTGGCTTATGAATGGCAACCCTGCTGCTTGACTCACAACGACTTGAAATTAAGCAACATCTTAATTCATTCTCGTTGGAACAAATTAGACAATTGTCTAGTGCGGTTGATTGATTGGGAAGCTTGTAGTTGGGGAGATCCAGCTTTTGATTTAGGAACTTTACTAGCAAGCTATTTAGGAATTTGGCTTAAGAGCCTTGTAGTAGATTCCTCCATTGAGTTAGAAGAATCTTTGCATCTAGCGATGACACCGCTAGAAGTTATTCAACCTTCACTGCTAGCTCTTATTCGGGCTTATTTAAATGCTTTTCCGATGATTTTGGATTACCGTAGTGACTTTCTGGTGCGAGTTATCCAGTTTGCGGGACTGACACTGATTAATCAGATTCAAGAAACGATTAAGTGTCACAAATGCTTTGACAATGCTGACATTTATATGCTTCAGGTAGCTAAAAATCTCCTCACCATACCTGAGCAATCTGTGATGAGTATTTTCGGCATCAGTGAATCAGAAATCGTCAGTCCTGTGGCTAAGCTGCATCAACTTCCTCAGCCGGAAAAAGAGCAACAGTTAGTTCGTCTTTATTACGAAAAAACTCGCCTGCGTGGTTGTTAACAAGAGAAAGCTGAACAATTCAAAAAGCAAAATCGTGAATATTGCATTTTGAATTTTGAATTTGTCATTATCATCTTGATTAATGCTTGGCGAACACACATCTAAATAATCTGCGTCTAATTTTTAATTATAAATTTTGAGTTCTGAATTGAATAATGCTAGATTCTTCTACCAATACACTGCTAAATTCTCTGTTCGACATTGCTAACAATATCCAGATTGAGCCAAATTTTTGTATTTACCATCCTAGTTATCAACCTTTTTCCCTGCCGACTAAAGTTGCTGAAAGATTTCAGCAAAATTCTACTGCTCTCCAACATAAATATCTGACTCTATTACTGCGAAATTTTCTGCATGGAATCTATTACAATGGTTCTCTGCAAAGTGTTCTATCTGCCAAAACTGATACTGCCAATCGCCCAACATACCAAAATCTAGAAAACAATTCTATGTTGGAAATTGATTGGGAATTTTACGAGCAACTGCACGCTAGCAATCACGGTAGAGGTTATTTTGACCCTAGTTGGCAAGTGTTGCGCCAAGAACCTGATGGTAGTATGGCAGTCACTAAAGGTGGTTTGACGTTATATATTGAGCCAGATTGCCATCTCAAACCGAGTAAAAAATCTACCAAAGCTGGTGAATCAGTTGCCATTTGGATGCCCAAAAATCGGCTGCAAAACGGCTTTTACCTAGCATTGAGCAATATCGGACAGGAAAAGCAGAGTACCCCAGACACCGATCTAGGTACAGGAAGAATCTATTTTAATTTCGCTGCATCTGGTGCGATCGCGCTCATGGACAGTTTAACGCAGCAACTAAATGCAGCTGCTATTCCCTTTACATTTCAGGTTCTTTACAATCCCCGTGCATACGGACGCTATGACTCAGGGTTACTTTACTTTGAACGTGACGACTATCCAGCCATCCATAAAATACTTCAGGCTGTGTATACAGAGCATCAAGCTTATTTTCAAGCGGAAATTCCTTTGTTCACCAAATTCTTAGCACCTGGGCTGGGTTTGGCGGAAGAACCAACTCAAAAATTTGCAGCCAGAGAAAGTTTTGGTATGAACCGCTGTCAAATTGTCGCTAATGCTTTGTTAGAAGCTTGGGAAAAAGGTAAGAATGCAATTGAAGAACGGATGAAAATAATTAATGGGCATTTTGCACAGCATTTAATTGATTTGCAGCGCCCCTACCTCAATCCCAATTCTGAGGATATATATTACCCTTTGAAGTGATAAATTTTGTTTTTACAGTAAAATTAATTCAGAGAGCAGGCTGAGAGCTTGCTCTTTTTACATTTTTTAAATTAAAAATGTCTTTTACTTACAATCGCATCGTCCGGTTTCAAGATACCGATGCTGCTGGGGTAGTTTATTTTGCTAATGTTTTAGGGATTTGTCATGAAGCTTATGAAGAGTCTCTAAGGGCATCAGGTATTAATCTCAAAGCTTTTTTTACTAATCCATCTGTAGGTTTTCCGATTGTTCATACTAGTGTAGATTTTTTTCGCCCGATGTTTTGTGGGGATAATTTGGCTATTAGTTTAATTCCACAGAAACTAGGTGTTGATAAGTTTGAATTAAGTTACGAAGTTTCAGTTGCAGATGTGGTTGTTGCTAAGGCAATTACTAGGCATGTTTGTATTGATGTGAGTAGTAGAAGTAAGCAGGAATTGCCTGGGGAAATTATTCAATGGTTGGAAACGAACCGCAGAGGCGCAGAGGGCGCAGAGAGGAGAAAGTCAAGAGAGATTTTGTAGGTTCACATCTTGCCATACGTGTCAACTTAAGAGGTTGTTTGAAAAGTGGTTAGCTGTGATTTTAGGCACTTGTTGATCCCCCCACTACCCCCCTTAAAAAGCTACGGTGTACACACAAACGATCTAATCACTTTTCAAAAGTAGGGTGTGTTATGCCGTAGGCTAACGCACCATCCAAGATTTTCGGTGCGTTAGGACTAAAGTCCATAACGCACCCTACCTATTTTGCGTTAAGTTGACACCATGGCATCTTGCCCGCTCCTTTTTTTACTGATTCAACAGGTCAATGAGTTGCTCGAGTAGCAATTTAGCCTTGTACAAGTTCATTAACTGTGATTGCTCATAACGCTCTGGGTAGCTCATCTTACGCCCTTCCATTGTGATGCGAATTAATGCCGATTGCTCGTCTGTGGGTATTCCCATTTCATCTAGTCCACAAGCAAAGGACTGAAAGTTTGCAAAACTAGGTGGCTTTAAACCTCTGTTTTCCTTCATCTGTTGAAGTGCCAAGTATGGAAACGCCATCAAGGATGTGATGAATGAGGTTTTGTAACCTGGATTACCAGTTGGCTTGATACCATATCTACGGCATAAGTCACGTAATTCCTGGATGGTTTTGATTTCAAGTTCTGAACGCGTAAACATAGAATAGAATTACCTCTTGATAAAAGTGGTATCGGTGGGTAACAAGTTTTCGACGCTGTGATACCCACCGAATAAAAATCTAATCTTTTGTACACACTTGATTCAAGTTTAATTTATATTTCTCTACAATGCCTAATCCGAAAGGAACTCCTGAAAACTTAGAACCAATTAAATCTAATAGAGAAGAGCAATTAACAACAACCCTTAGTTTTCGTGTCACCGAAAAGATGAAAGAAGAGGTGAAAGCACTAGACGACCCTCCTGAATTTTGCCGTCAAGCAATTCAGAAAGCACTAGATGAAAAGAAGGCAAAAGATAAGTAGGTTTTAAATATTAGTTTAATAATGCGATCGCCCCTAAATTTGAAACTCATCAAAAGGGGCGATCGCTTTTAGATTTTGATACCGTCTAAAATATACAATTAGGCAAGTTTGAGCGTTTTAACGTAAATAAGCAAGCAAAATGGCGAAGTATGCATTGCTGATTGGAGTTAGTGAATATCAATCTCAAGAGATAAATCCGTTACTTGGTGTTGTTAAAGATATCGAAGCAATGCAGCGTGTTTTGCAGAACTCAGAGATCGGCGGGTTTGATGAAGTCAAATTTTTGCTTAATCCTGATTCCATCACCATGCAGTCGGAAATTGAGCAGTTGTTCATGGAAAGATGTCAAAAAGATGACATAGTAATGCTCTATTTTTCTGGACATGGTTACAGACATGAAGACGGAAATTTATTTTTTGTCACCCATAACACGCAAATCAACCCTCAAGGTTTACCGAGAATTGCAACAGCAGTAGATGCCAAGTTTATTCACGAACGTTACATGAGTCGCAGTAAATCCCAGCGACAGGTGCTAATTCTTGACTGCTGCTTTAGCGGAGCATTTGCTGAAAGCATGGGCGCAAAAAAACTTGTTGCTCTAAATATTAACGATGAAATAGCTCAACAATTAGGCGATGAAGGTAGAGCTGTGTTAACCTCCTCAACAGCGACACAGCAATCTTTTGAAGATTCAGGAGGTGGAGTTTACACCCGCTATTTGATTGAAGGTATTGAAACGGGGGCTGCTGATACTGATAACGATGGCGTAATTACAGTAGATGAACTGCATAAATATGCCAAGCGTAAGGTGCTAGAAGCAAAACCAGCAATGAAACCGGAAATCTTTGCAGTTCGGGAAGGTTATACAATTCGTTTAGCGAAAGCACCAATAGGCGATCCGCAGTTAGAGTATCGCAAAGAAGTAGAGCGATGTGTCAGGAATGGTCGTATCTTATATGTGGGACGTGAGATTCTTACTTATAAGCAAACGGAATTGAAATTACAGGCTGAAGTTGCTGCGGCGATAGAAGAAGAAGTTTTAAAACCGTTTCGTGAATTTGAGAAAAGCTTACAGAAATATGAACAAACACTGGTTGGTGCTTTGAAAGAAGAATCAGTTCTCAGTGATTGGACTCGTGAAGATTTAAAACGATTCCAGCAAATTCTTAAACTTCGAGATGAGGATATTGCACCCATACATCAACGTTTGATTCCCCAGCAGCCAATATCGACACCCGCACCTCGACAAACACCAGCAGACGAAGATGACCTCAGTTCAGAAAAAGGTATAGACTACACCAAACTGCGGGACTTGTTGAAAGCAGGACAGTGGAAAGAAGCAGATTATGAAACCTATCTGGTGATGCTTGAAGCAGTAGGGCGTAAGGAACATGACTGGATTAGAGACGAAGAACTCTTAAACTTTTCTTGTATTGACCTCCGCACGATTGACCGCTTGTGGTTAAAATACAGCAATAGACGCTTTGGCTTCAGCGTTCAAAAAGAAATTTATTTGAGTGTTGGCGGCAAGCCCGACGGCAAGTATTATGAAGAAGCTTGGGAAAAGTTTTGCGATCGCGTTGGATGGAGAGTGAATAATACCTGGATTAACTACAACCAAGTCACTTTTGATACTTCAGCACTTGAGGGACACCTCCCTTTAAGCACGGTTCACTTAGTGGTTGGTGGTCTTCTTGATTTGGAAGCAAACTACCATCCGACCATTCTTCTGGTCTTCTCTTCTCTCGCATCGAGACTTGTAAAGTGTAACATTTAAGGCTTTTAGAAGTTTATAAATATTTATTACAGCCTTCTATTTCACGAAATCATCAACATTTCATCGATCCGATACCTGGCACTGGGGGCTGATAGCAGTTCGCCTCTATAAATTTTTCTGCTACTTCATGCACCTCCGTAGACTCTGGCACTCTCTGCTTATCCCAAGGTAAACTCATCTGCCCTGGTGACAACTTTTTCGACTTACCACCTTTTATCATTGATGGCAAAAAACGACTCCCCCAATAGCTCCGTTTCTCTGGCTTTGCTTGCGGTCTGTATTTCTGGCAGAACTTACGATATTTAGCAGCGCACTCCTCCAAAGTTCTCCCCAGTTGTAAAAACGCTGGATGCCATTGTGTGATGCCATCATTACTCAAACGGTCATGAATACCGTAGTTGCTAAAGTCGTAGAAAAAACCCTGCTGCATTGCCGCAGCTTTCGGATTAGCGTGAATGTATCGCAAGGTGTTTAAAGCCCGGCGCTTATCTGTATTGGCAAAACCTGTGCTGTGATATCGCTTCTCCCAAAAATGCCCTGTCCGGTTAAGCATTCTGTTAAAACACATCGCAGTATACCAGTTTAGCCAGTGCATAATTTTGGGCATATCTTCTGGCTGTTTGGGTTCCAGCAGATAATGTACATGATTGCTCATAATACACAGAGCATAAACTTTAAACCCATACTTTTGCTGTGCCTTTTTGATGGCATAAAGCAAAACTTCACGGCATTCAAAGCGTGTCAGACGAAATTCCCGATTATTACAGCGCGTAGTGATGTGATAACAAAAACCTGATTGAAAATTGCGTAGAGGACGGGGCATTGTGAAATTACATAAAATTCATATGCCCAATTTATAGCTGTTTTTTTGCATATATAACTGCCTACATCAGCCGCAATGTAACTCAAGGAGAAGTAATATGGACGCGAAATTAATTTTTGAATACGATCGCAACGGAGATATTCTCTACATCAATAAATGCTCACCCTATCCAGAACAAGAATCAGAAGAAATTGAATATGGAATTGTGGCTCGTCTCAATCCTTCCACAGGTGAAATAGAAAACTTGGAAATTTTATTTTTCTCTAAGCGTTTATCTGAAAAAACATTGTTTGAATTACCCGTTATTGCTGATTTGCGTCTTGCAACAGCAAGCCTCTAAGGTATACCTAGCTTTGGTTTTAAGAATATTTAGCTGGTCAACTTGTGCTATTAAACAATCTAGAGTGGCAGTTTCATCATCTGATAATTGCTGTTCAGCATTTTTAGCTAGTAAATCATTGCCTTATACATTGTGAATGCGGGGGCGGCCTTATTAAGGCATTAACTTGCATTGTGAATGCGGCAGCGGCTTTGTGAATGCATCGACTTGCATTGTGAATGCGGGAACGGCCTTATTAATGCATTAATTTGCATTGTAAATGCGGAGGCGGCCTTGTGAATGCATCGACTTGCATTGCATAAATCAATACAGTTCAGTTAAAGCTAAAAATAATACTAATGGTAGGTTGGGTTGACGCAAGGAAACCCAACATCATTAAGACTTTGTTGGGTTGCGCTACGCTTAACCCAACCTACTTTTTTCTTAATTGAACCGTATTGCTTTATACCGTGCTGCCATTGATGCTGCGAGATTAGCAGAATGGGAATTTCACAATGCTGTATTAGCGATGAAAGAAGTAGTACGCGGACAATATGGTTCAGATAGCGATCAAGCCCAAGCGATTGGACTGAAGAAAAAATCAAACCGCAAGCGTCCCAGTCGCAAAAAGTCAGTTGCCGTTGCAAGTTAATCTACTCAACTATTGAGTTTACTTAGAGCGATCGCATTTCTCTTGCTTTTAATACAATTCCTGTAGGCTGGAAGAAAGATAAGCAAAATTCGTTTGCGTGCAAGATTAACCGCGACTTCTAGTCGTTAGTGCTAAGTAAGAATTCCGTAGCTATTTGCTGTAGCTGCTGGCGGTTGATTTTACCTTGGGAGTTGCGGGGTAAGGTTGGCAGAGAAATCCAGTGTTTAGGAATTTTGAATTTACTAAGTTTGCCTTTGAGTATGGCTTGAATTTCAATTGTCGAAGTATTGAAGTTTGTCGGAACATAAAGGGCTGTTAACGCTTGTCCCCAATATTTATCTGATACGCCAATCACGCAAATATCAGCAATCATTTGAGTTTCTCGGATTGCTGCTTCAATTTCTGCTGGGTAGATGTTTTCCCCACCTGTGATAATTTTTTCACTGCTACGCCCGACTATATTTAAGTAACCTTGTTCATCTAAAAAGCCTAAATCGTCTACTTGAAAATAATTGCGATCGCTCCAAGTTTGAGGATAGTAGCCAAGAGCTAGAGATTTAGTTTCAATAGTAATATTGCCTGTTTGATTTGAATTCAAGACTTTGCCTTGCCGATCGCAAATCTTTATTTGGGCATGAGGAAGAATTTGACCGCTGTTAATTTTACCATTGAGAAAATCATCAGGTTTGAGGGTGGCAATTTGGGAAGCGGTTTCTGTCATTCCATAGGTTGGTGCTAACCGGATACGATGAAATCTAGCTTTTTCTAGTAGTTCGTGCCAAGCCGGCGCACCTCCTAAAAGTACAGTTGTAAATTGGGTTAGCCACTCAGTTAATTGGGGATTTTGTAAAAGACGTTGTAATTGGGTTGGGACTAAAGATATAAAAAATTCTGAGGGGTTAATATTATATATTTGTCCAGATTCTACTGTTTTGAATGGCAAAATAACTAGTTGACCGCCAGTAGTAAAAGAACGCATAAATTGCATTAAACCGCTAACGTGATACAGCGGCAACACGCAAAAAGAATTGACTTGCTTTATCTGAAAATATTCTGTAAATCCTCGTACAGATGCCATAAGAGTTTCCCAAGTTTGTATGGCAAACTTAATTTGCCCCGATGAACCACCTGTGGGAATCATTATGAGTGCTGAGTGCTGAGTGCTGAGAGACGCGATTAATCGCGTCTGTACAAGGGAGTGCTGAGAGACGCGATTAATTGCGTCTGTACAAGGGAGTGCTGAATGGGGAGTGGGGAGTTGGGAGTTAAGTATTCTCTCCTCTGCCCCTCTGCCCCTCTGCCCCTCTGCTCCCCTGCTCCCCTGGTCTCCTATCCCCAGTCCCCAAATTATGTCTGGCTGTACTAAATCAAAGACTTGTTGCCATTCTTGTTTTCCCCAGTCTGGATTGCACAAAAAAACTGGACAATTAGCAGCACAAGCGGCGATAAAACTTGCTAAAAACCTCACTGGTTCGCGTTCAGCTAAGATGATTTTTGGTGGTGTTCCACCTGCTAATAATTGCTTTAGTTCTAAATATAATTCTTGGGTAAGTTCCTGAAATTGGTGGCTGTTGCAACCGATTAGCCAATCATTCTGAACACAATTTTTGAGATAGTCTAAAGGTTGTTCCATAGACTTTGCAGCCAGGCTCCTTCTTGTTCAAAAAAATGGTTGATGCCGAAACCAACAGCCCTATTGTGTTGAGATAATTCCGCTGCTAGTTGGATTGCGGCTTGTCTACCAATGGCAGTTTCAAAGACGGATGAAAAGACAGCATCAATTTTGTGTTGTTGGCAAAACTGCCGCAGACGGGATGGTGAACCTACTATCCCAGGTTTAATCACAAAAATATCTCGCCAACCTTGTTGGAAACAGCATTCGAGTTGCTTGAGTGTGGCAACAGATTCATCTAAAGCTATTGGAGTCGCATAACACATATTCAATTCCAACATTCCCTGCAATTGCTCAACAGGTAGCGGTTGTTCGATAAATTCAATTTCCAGGAATAAGTTTTTATTTGCCCTGAGATTGTCGCAAGTCCACAACCATAAGTTAGCTTCCTCATAGCTGAGTCCACCGTTTGCATCTAATCGCAGTTTGGCAGAAGCTGGTAAGGCGTGGGTTAGTAAATCAAAAATTTTCAGTTCATGCGCGATCGCATCTACACCAATTTTCCATTTAAACGTGCGATATCCCTGCTGCCATAGCGTTTGCCATTGTTCTAACACCGCCTCACCAGCTGGTAATAAGCCACTGTAGGGTAGGAGTGAAGAATTAGGAGTAGAGACGCGATTAATCGCGTCTGTACAAAAGTTAGGATTAATTGCGTCTGTACAAGAGTTAGGATTAATTGCGTCTGTACAAAAGTTAGGAGTTATAAAATTACTCTTGCCATTCCCCAGTCCCCAGTCCCCAGTCGCCAATCCCTCTAGCGCTGACTCAAAGCCAAATTGACAAGCGCTTAACTCATCTGGAATGGAGAAAATTGTCTCGGCTGTGATTTCTTCAGGGAGTTGGCGACAAAAATCTAAGGCTTGTTCTAGAGTTTCAGAACCAAACCAACTAATAGGGGCAATTTCTCCCCAACCGATACCTGTTTCATCACCAAGGCTAAGAATAATTCCGTCGCGGATATCCCAGATACCGTGACTGGTAGCTAGCGATCGCACAAACCTACGCCGATAAGGACGAAATTGAAATTTGTAAGTCACTACGCGAATCAGTTGTTAGTTGTCGTAGAGACGCGATTAATCGCGTCTGTACAAGAGTCAGTTGTTTGTGTTTTGCTATTGACTAAAACATGAATCCCAAGCCGAACAATAAACAACTCCAAAAATGCACTTTTACGGCAATGAATTTACAATTACTAACTTTGTCCGGCTGATGATGATTTTGCTGGACGTGGCGGCATAACTTGAAGGCATAAGGTAAACTCAGCCAACTCAGCAACGTCCATACTGGGAAAATTCCCCATAACACAAACAGCAAGGTGAGGGGATAAATACTGCCTGTAAACCAGTTGAGGAGTTGAGAACCTTTTGCTGTACCCAGACGGACGATAGGCGATCGCTTGCCAGCGGCTATGTCATCCTTAACCTGATGAAAGTGCGAACAAAACAAAATTAAACTTGTGGCAATTCCCACAATTAGCGAGGCTGCTAAACTCGTCATTGACCAATTTTGGGTTTGGCTATAATATGCTGCCGCCACTGCTAAGGGGCCAAAGGCAAAAAAGCAAATAATCTCACCCAAACCTTGGTATCCTAGGCGAAAGGGAGGCCCTTGATAAAGGTAGCCTAAACCACAACACAACAGAATTAGCCCGATGACAGTTGGGTCTTGTTGCCAAATAGCGATCGCTAATATTCCCAACAAACCCCCGATTAAACACAAATTTCCTAACCAAAACATTAATGGCTTATTGCCAGTCAAGTTCACCAGAGAATGATGTTTATTTTGATCGATTCCTGTTTCTGAATCAAAGACATCATTGCTAATATTTTCCCACGCCAGAATTAAAATTGCCGCAGCTACAAAAGTAGAAAATACTGCAACATTAAAAACTTTTGTCTGGGCGAAAGCTACCGCTGTTCCTACCCAAATAGGCATAATAGCAACGCTGTACATCGGCGGTTTAATTGCCGCCATCCATAATTTAATTTTAGGACGTGAAATCTGCGCTTGTGTCATCAGTCTTGATTAATTAAATTACAAGAACCATTACCCTAATTCCTTCATACTGAGTGCTGACGTAGTATACTCCAGCTTGAGTCATAGGATTGAGTAAGGAAAAAGTCTCGTTTTTCTTTAATAAACGAATAAATTTGCTTGCCTCAAACCTTGTGTGCTTTGAAAGTAGTTTTTAGACATTCTCAGCACTGTTTTCAGCTGGTTAACCTCCGTTTAGTAACACTCACTGTTTGGTTGCAACCCAAAACTGAGTATGGCTTGTCAGCGTCTAGGAACACCACAAACAAAGCAATCCATACTCTGGTGAAATGGCAACTGAATATGTTACCTGTAGAAATACGACCATGTTTAATTACACTTTAGGAAGCTAACTTAAAAAAAGTTTACTATTGCTAGATCCATGACAGTTTCACCATGTCGCAGCAACTTCTTTGTCAAACACAAAGACTTATACCAATTTCTGTTATCCGTTCAGGAAAATTGCCTCAAAAATGATTGTAGGCAAATTGTGAGTATTTCGTTAGATATTGACTGGGTAGACCCCCTAGTTGTATTAGATCGACTTACGCAAGCAAATGAAATAAATTTTTACTTTGAGAACAAAGGCAAAGAAGAAGCGATCGCAGCCATTGATGCTGTAGCAAAATTACAAATTGATGGGGAAGAGCGTTTTACTCAAGCTGAATATTTTATCAAATCTTGTCTAAAAAATATAATTAACTTTGGTAACACAAACCAACCTTTTGCTGGTTCTCACTTTTTTTGTTACTTCAGCTTTTTTCATCAAAATACCCAAACAAATTACCCATTTCCATCTGCCACCATTTTTCTTCCACGTTGGCAAATAGCGGTGAAAAATCAGCAGTGTATATTAGTAAATAATATAATTATTAATGCTAGAGTAAATGTCCAAAAGATAGTGCAAAACTTGCAAAGCAAACTCAAGCTTATCGATTCTTTGGAATATTATCCTTCAAAGTTTGATTTGACAGCAAATTTTAGCAAAAAACCTGTCACCAATTCTACACAATTTAAACGTTCAGTTGTATCTGCCCTAGAAAAAATTAAATCTAATCATTTAAGTAAGATTGTTCTGGCAGATGCATTAGATGTAAAATCGAGCAATAATTTTAACTTATTTAAATCCTTAGATAATCTCCGACAAATACATCCTAATTGTTATATTTTTTCTACAAGCAATGGTAAAGGACAAAACTTTATAGGAGCTAGTCCAGAACGATTAATTAGTATTTATAGCCAACAGTTAATCACTGATGCGTTAGCTGGTTCTGCACCGCGAGGAAAAACACCTGCGGAAGATGCGGCTAATGCTAATCGCTTACTTGAAAGTGAAAAAGAAAGGCACGAACATTTGCTAGTAATTGATTTCATTACTCAGCGCCTATCTCAGTTAGGTTTATTACCCCAGGTATTAGCACCACGTCTGAGACAATTATCAAATATTCAGCATTTATGGACACCAATTAACGCTATAGTTCCTGCTAATGTACATCCTTTGAAGATTGTCTCACAACTGCATCCTACACCAGCGGTTGCTGGTGCAGCTAGAGATATTGCCTGTGCGGAAATTCGTCGTTACGAAAGCTTTGAGAGGGGTTTGTATGCTGCGCCTCTGGGTTGGATAGATTCCCACGGTAATTGCGAGTTTATTGTTGGTATTCGTTCAGCACTAATAGATGGCGATCGCGCGAGATTGTATGCTGGTGCTGGTATCGTTGCTGGTTCCGATCCCGATAGAGAGTTTGCAGAAGTGCAACTCAAACTTCAGGCTTTACTTAAAGCATTGGTATAAATTAAATTTAGTGTTTGCTTAATTGGTGCAGGTTTCATTCTGGTTTTAATGGGGGCTATGTAATATTTGTTATCAGTTGGGAATGATAGATATTGCATATAATCCCCAGAAAATATTTATGATAAATGCGATCGCCAGGAAACTTCACCAATTTCTAGCTGCTAGGAAGATGAAATGTTTCCCAAAACCGCATATGTGGTTGGGACTGGTATGCGGACTCCTAGTGTTATTGTTGGTAGTCCATCCAGTGCAGTCCCAAACGCCTGATGCCAAACAATCATTAATAGTAGCAACCAGAGCTATTCCACCCTTTGTATTTGCAGACAATGGTGAACTATCGGGATTCAGTATCGATCTTTGGCGCATCATCGCCAGCGATATAGGTGTAGATTCTAAATTTGTAGAGTATCCAAATGTAGCTGATTTACTCTCAGGTGTTAAGGGCGGTAAAGTTAACGCAGGCATTGCAGCCATCTCAATTACTGCCGAACGCGAGCAGCAATTCGATTTTTCTTTACCCATGTTTGCTGGAGGCTTACAGATTCTGGTACGCAATCCAACACTAAATAGTAGTGGCCCACCTAATATTTTGCAATTATTTTTCTCTGCTGCACTCTTGCAAGTAATAGGTCTGGCGATGCTATTAATTGTCATAGCCGCTCACATCATTTGGTTATCTGAGCGTCATCACAAAGAAGGCATGATTTCCAAATCCTACTTTCCTGGGATTTTCAAAGCCTGTTGGTGGGCAGCTGCTACCTTAGCTACCCAAGCTGATGAGATGCCCAAAGGAGTAATTGGCAGAGTGTTAGCTATTATTTGGATGTTTATTGGAGTTATTTTCGTCGCGTACTTTACAGCTGCCGCTACCACCTCCCTGACTGTGCAACAGCTACAAGGAGATATCAAAAGTGTAGACGATCTACCCGGCAAATTAGTGGCTTCAACAGCTGGTAGTACAGCCGCAACATACCTCAAAGAACGCAAAATTTCAGTCTTAGAAGTCGCCAAAATTGAGCAGGCTTATGATGCTTTAGAAACAAAAAAAGCTGATGCTGTAGTGTTTGACGCTCCTGTACTTTTGTTCTATGCTGCTAATCAAGGTCAAGGTAAGGTAGAGGTCGTGGGCAGTATCTTCCGTGAAGAAAACTACGGCATTGTTTTGCCTAATGACAGTTCCTACCGCAAACCCATCAATCGCGCCTTGCTGAAACTAAAAGAGAATGGCACTTATCAATCGCTCTATGATAAGTGGTTTAATGCTAAAAAATCTTGAACTTGATGCAAACAACTTTGTTTTCAACCTAGACAAATCTCTTGCTATTGATTACGCTCTTTTTATGGGGATTGCTAACCATCCCCATAAAAAGCTAGTGGTCTGTCCCATTAATTTTGAGGGGTAAAAGAACGAACTGCATAGACGCGCTAGCGGCTTCCCATAGGGTAGGACGCAAAGTACAGAAAGTAAGAGAGAAAGAAGAGAAATTGAAAAGTTGATTAACCTATCAAAACTTTTGCGACAGACCACTAAAATTACCTACGCTAAATCTTGATGAGTAAAGGACTTAGCATTTGCCCCCGTGTAAGTAGCTACAATATGACCATCACCAGTCATTTGATATTTATATGTCACTAATCCTTCTAAACCGACTGGGCCGCGAGGTGGCATTTGTTGAGTACTAATCCCGACTTCTGCACCAAAACCGTAGCGGAAACCATCAGCAAAGCGCGTAGAACAATTGTGAAATATATTAGCTGAATTTACCAGTCCAAAGAAGCTTTCCACAGCCGGAGAATCTTCAGAGATAATCGCATCAGTATGACGAGAACCATATTCGTTAATATGAGCGATCGCATCTTCTATGGAATCCACAATTTTAATTGATAAAATAAAATCGCTGTATTCTGTTTCCCAGTCTATTTCTGTTGCAGCTGCAATATCAGGCAAAATTGCCAAAGTACGTTCATCGCCTCTTAATTCTACATGGCGTGCTGCTAGAGCCTCGGCTGCTTTTGGTAAAAATTCTGCGGCAATTGACTGATGAACTAGCAAAGTTTCAATGGCATTACAAACAGCAGGATATTGCGCTTTAGCATCAACTGTAATCGTAACTGCTTTGGCAATTTCAGCAGCTTTATCTATATAAAGATGACAAATTCCGTCGGCATGACCTAGTACCGGAATGCGGGTATTTTCCTGCACAAATCGCACAAACGAATTAGAACCCCTAGGAATAATTAAATCGACATATTTATCTAACTTCAAAAGTTCTAGAGTCTCTTCTCTAGTTGTCAGCAACTGCACAGCATCAGGGTTAACAGCGGTTTGAGATAATCCTTGCTTAATTGCTTTGACTATCGCTTCACAAGAACGCACAGCTTCTTTACCACCTTTGAGAATTACGCCATTCCCTGACTTGATAGCTAAAGAGACAATTTGAATTGCCGCCTCTGGACGTGCTTCAAAAATAATCCCCAAAACACCCAAAGGGCAAGTAATCCGCTTCAAGATTAAGCCAGTATCGAGTTCGCGGTGAATTTGGACTTTACCAACAGGATCGGCTAACTTCCCGACATCTCGTACCCCTGCGATCGCATCTCTTAATTTATGTTCGTCTAACTGCAAACGCTTATAAAGTGGTTTAGGAATTCCTTGGGCAGCCGCAGCTTCACAATCAGCAACATTTGCCTGTAAAATTTCACTTCTGGCCGATTCTAAAGCTTGGGCGATCGCTTCAATGGCTTGATTTTTCGCCTCAGTAGACAGAATTGCCAGCTTACTTGCAGCTTGGCGGGTTTGGTGGGCGATCGCAGTTAGGGAAGAAACAACTTGGAGAGTAGTCATGTCACACAAGAACTTTAACTGTGGCAACAATCTTTAGCTTTTACTTATCCTATCAACCTTGGTTAGTCAGCTTTCAAGTATTTCTGATTCTTCCGGCTAAGGAAGCGACTATGAATACCAATCGATCGGGTTCGACGGGTTTAGCGATATGCATTTGGAAGCCCGCTGCCAGAACCTCTGTTTGCTCTACATCTCCGGCATATGCAGTCAACGCTGCGGCTGGAATTCTTCCTCCAAGTTCGGGACTCAGCATCCTTACCTGACCGATCAGCATGAAACCGTCTTCCTCTGGCATACCGATGTCAGACAACAGCACATCGTACCCGCCAGGGTTGGCCATCAAAGTTGAGAGTGCCTCGCTGGCAGATGTAACAGCCGTCACTTCACCTCCATACGCCTCAAGTACTGTTGTGAATAACTCACGGATATCTGTTTCGTCATCCACGATAAGTACCCGCACACCCTCAAGCGATAAAATGGTATCTAATAACACTTCCGGCTCTTCTATTGAGACAACTGCCTCTTCGGTACTCGGCAAAGAAATCTCTTGCAAGTTAGTTTGCAGCGGTAGCCTGATGGTAAATGTTGCCCCTTGTCCCTCACCTTGGCTTTGGGCATCAACTGTACCGCCGTGGAGTTCTACTAAATGACGAACAATCGAAAGCCCTAGTCCCAGTCCTGGATTTGAGCGCGTTCTGGCGCCATCAGCCTGACGGAAGCGCTCAAAAAGGTAAGGCAGAAAATCAGCATTGATACCCTGACCTGTGTCGCTAACTTGAATTTGAGCTTGTAAATCAAAGTACTCTAGTGTGACTTCAATTCTGCCTCCCACGGGAGTGAATTTAATGGCGTTAGAGAGTAAATTCCAAATCACTTGCTGTAAGCGGATCGGATCGCCTAACATCCTTTTCGTTGCAGGCTCCATCCTGGATTCAATTTGAATGTTTTTGGTCTCTGCTGATATGCTGACGACTTTGATCGCAGCCTCAATTATCGGAGCCAACTCAATCGACTGGACATTTAAACGGAACCTGCCTGAGCTAACGCGTGAGATATCTAAGAGATCCGCAATCAGCTGGGCTTGAGCCTTGGCACTGCGATGAATGGATTCAATTGCCTGCTTAGTTCTAGCTTCATCAAGCTGCTGCTTTCGCAGTAAATTTGCCCACCCCAGCAGAGAATTAAGTGGGTTCCGCAGTTCGTGAGATACAATCGATAAGAACTCATCTTTAGCGCGGTTGGCTGTCTCAGCGGCTGCGCGGGCTGACTGCTCTTGAGTCAACAGCTGAGTGCGTTCTGCCTCCAACTGCTTGCGTCGGGTAATATCTTCAATTACTAACAGAATCATCGGTATATCGTCGGTTTGAGGCATTTTCCGGCCATTGAGGCGCATAGTTTTTTGCCCGATTTGTTCAAAGTTATGCTCAACTTCCAGATCTTGAAACTGGGCGTTGTTTTGGAGAATATCTTCTAGCAGCGATCGCAATTGCGGAATATTCCACTGCCCATTGCCGATTTCAAAAATTAAACGCTGTTCTGTTTCTGTGGGCGTAACCTGGAATGTTTCGTAGAAAGACTGATTGGCGGTTATCACCCGTAAGTCTAGATTCAGCACCACAAGAGATTCCCGCACAGTGTCCACGATTGCTTCAGCGTAATCCCTAGATGCTCTTACTTGCTCGGCACTACGTTTGAGGGCGTTAATATCAACTAAAACTACCACAGCACCGTCAATTTTATTGTCTATTGTCCGATAAGGTCGGATTCGCAGGTCATACCAATAACCGTCCTGGTCTCGAACCTCCTGAGTTTTCAGGTTAAGAGTATTAATTACTTCTAATATTTGTTGTTCTAAGTCAGGAAGATTCAGGTTATGGTTAATATCACTCAGCGGTCGCCCCACATCCGTGGAAATCAAGTTGAAGATTAACGCTGCTAGCGGAGTAAAGCGCCGGATTCGCAGATCGCCTCCCAACATCAGGATGGGAATGTTGATACTACTGAGCAGATTCTGCAAATCGTTGCTGACTTGAGTTGTTTCGAGATTTCGCCGCTGGAGTTCGTCGTTAATTGTGTTCAGTTCTTCATTGGTTGCCTGAATTTCTTCTTTGGCAGTTTCTAGTTCCTCATTGGTACTTTGCAACTCTTCGTTACTTGAAAGGATCTCTTCGTTGGCAGCTCTCAAGTCTTGATTGGTGGCTTGCTGCTCCTCAATGATCGATTGGAGATACTCTTTGGTGGTTGCTAGTTCTTGTTTAAGTTGGATAATCTCCTGTTGGTCAGCAGTTGGGTTGCGCCGCCTAGCGCTAAGGTTGCGATCGCCAGCTATCTCTGAAGCGGGGGGTAATGACGGGGATGTATCTTCAAACAAAACTAAAAAGTAAGATTCTGCTGCTGCGATCGGTTTGAACGGAATTACATCAATTTTAACCTGCCTGACGCGATCGTTCTCTCTGATTTGTAAACCTTCCTTTCTCACTGGTATTTCCCGCTTTTTTGCCTGGTGGATGGCGGTGCGTAGCTCTAGCCGCAAATCTTCTTTAGCCATCTTTAGCAGGTTAAAGCTTGCCCTTCCAGGTGAGGGTTGCAGATAGGGAGCAGTCTGCCCTCGGAATTGCAGAATCACCAAATTGTTGTTGACAATGACACCGGCCGGGGCATATTTACTCAAGACGATCTTGTCAGCGGCTTTCTGCATTTCCAGGTCGTTCCAGTCATCCTCGCTGACTGGGGGCTGAGGGTTCGCGGTTTCTACGGGATGGTTGCTCATGGGCAGAGCGATACCCAACTGAGTAGATGCCACTTTCCGAGCATAAATCTTGTACTTTCTGTCCACCAGAGAAAACAAGTCCGAGAACTCACCCACTGTCTCCGAAGTGCCTAACATCAGAAAGCCCGTTAACTTCAGACCATAATGAAAGATTGGCAGGAGCTTCTTCTGCACAGCGGCTCCTAAATAAATCAGCACATTTCGACAAGTAATTAAATCCAGTTTGGAAAATGGTGGATCGGCGATCAGGTTTTGCCTAGCAAAGACACACAATTCGCGTACTGGCTTGCCAATCTGGTAACCACTTTCTACCTGGATAAAGAAACGCTGTAGACGTTCTGGAGAAACATCTGCTACTTCGCTAGGCTTGTAGATACCGATACGGGCTTTTTCAATGGCCACCTCATTGATGTCTGTAGCAAAAATTTGGATGGGCGGGTTGATTCCCGAATCTGTCAAATACTCCAATAAGCATATGGCAATGGAGTAGGCTTCCTCTCCCGTTGAACAACCACTCACCCAGATGCGGATGGGCGACTCCGGCGTTCTATCTTTAGCAATTACAGGAAATACCTTGCTTTTTAAAGCTTCAAAGGCTTCGGGATCGCGAAAAAAACTGGTGACAGCAATCAGTACATCCTGATACAAGGCGCTGACTTCGGCAGGATTGTCTTGCAGATAGCGGAGATAATCTTCCAGTCTTTCCAGCTTGTACAAAATCATCCGCCGCAGAATCCGCCGCTTCAAAGTTGTCTGCTTGTAGTGATTAAAGTCTACCCCCTTGGCAGTCCGCAGCAGATTAAAGATTACAAGAAGTACATCCTCGCCTTCAGGCAATGGCTCAGTCAATTTGCTCACACTCCGGTGACTGACATAAGGATGACGGCTGATCTTTGCCAACTCTTCTGCGATCGCTTCCGGGGTCAGGATAAAATCTACATGACCCGAAGCCACAGCGGTGTTTGGCATACTATTGACTTTTGCCGATTTCTCAGATTGGGCAAAAGTAATGCCGCCAGCCCCCTTGATTTCTTCCACTCCTCGTGTGCCATCTGCATCGCCCCCCGACAGCACGACTCCAATCGCTTTGCTTCCCCGCTCCTGTGCTAACGAAATAAAGAAAGCATCGACTGTCTTAGATAGCCCAAACACCTTCTCACGCGGTATCAGTTTCAGTACCCCTTGAGAAATGGTCATCGTTGTATTGGGCGGAATCACGTACACGTGATTCGGTTCCACAGACATGCCATTCTCCACTTCTGTCACAGGCATCTGGGTAGTCCGAGAAAGAATCTCGGACAACAAACTTTTTTGATTGGGACTCAAGTGCTGAACCAGTACAAATGCCATACCAGTATCAGTTGGTAAATGGCTCAGCAATTCCGCGAACGCCTCTAATCCACCTGCTGAGGCTCCCATGCCAACAATAGGAAATAATTGATTTTCTTCCTGTTCTGCATCGGATGTTTTAGCAGGAGTAGAATTAGATTGAGATTTCTTAGAAGATCGCCTAGATGTCATGGTGTGCAGGAGATAAAACTTTGAGGTGTTCTGTCTTTAG
This sequence comes from Nostoc minutum NIES-26, assembly GCA_003326215.1. GTDB lineage: Bacteria > Cyanobacteriota > Cyanobacteriia > Cyanobacteriales > Nostocaceae > Dendronalium > Dendronalium minutum. Next base: position 106,788 of record LXQD01000225.1, read on the forward strand.
TCATCGAAAAGAGAACTTGACACCCGACGAATGACTAGCAAAAATTTATAGTTATTAAACTGAATTACAGTCTATATTAATGACGCATTACTGTCTTGGTAAGATATTGTATCTGCCAAGAAAGATATATTACCTCTATCTTCTTAAATACTTTCTAGATTAATTATTTTAGCGGAAAAAGTAGAGAATTTCTCACTTTTGGGAGTTGTAAATATTTCCAATAATACCAGCCTTTATGCTTTTTGTGTTACGGTTTGGTTTAAAAAATTTGTTAATAATTATTAAATTTTAGATTGATCGATCGCATGTATAGAGAAACTTAGAAATAATTGCGTGAATATAATAAGAAACGTTTTGTTATTAAATATTACCACATTATTTCACTTGATAATTTTTGATAAATAGTTTCTATAAAAAAGATTTTTAACTTTTCATAAGCGTTATAGCATCACATCAAAAAGCGCACTTCATACAAACAATAATTGCTAAATCTTTCCCCAATTTGGTAAGTACTGGACGTTAGACTAAGCATGAAAAAAACCCCCAGCAGGACTGAGTTAATGTAAGACAAGTTGAAAAGAGAAAAGAGTTAGATATTATGCAGATTTTGGTTGTTCTTTCCGGGCTTTAGTTGTAGTTTTTTTGACCACAGGATAGCGAATTCTACGTTGTCGAGGTTGTCCGGTCTTCCAGCCTGGGGACTTTCCGCGGGGTTTGGGTGGACGGGCAGGAGTACCAATAGTCGTTAAAATGCTCTCCATCGCCTGAGCAACCCTTCCTGGAGTCAAATTGTCTAATAACTTTTG
>LXQD01000226.1 GCA_003326215.1 Nostoc minutum NIES-26
TCATTGCTGTAGATGGCGGGAGAACGAGAATCCGGGTTAACAAAAAAGGTAGACGTAAGCTGAAAACCAATCGACTAGGCTTCACAGGAGAATGGGTTGAGCCAAAATTATTAACTATTTATGTCGTGAATGAACATGGCAAAAAAATTAGGACATCATCGATTCCTATTACCAATGACGGCACATATTCGGGTTATCAAGATTTTCTAAATATTTTAGAGATGTATCTAGTTAATCTAGGAATAAGTCAAGCTAAACAGGTATTGTTTATTGCTGACGGTGCTGAATGGATTTGGAAACATGTTCCGCCTCTATTAAAGAAACTAAAATGTCCACTTGCTACTTATCAGCTGTTGGATTTTTACCATGCTGCATCACATTTACAAGACTTTGCAGATGCTGCTTTTAGTACAGATAATGACCGCCAATCATGGTTTAAAAAAGCTCGGAAAGCTTTAAAAAAGGGTCAAGCTCTCGATTTAATGAGAGAGATGGGTGAATTTATTGCCCAGGCTACTGGAGAGCGTTCTAAAATTCTGGTACGAGAGCGTAATTATATTCTAAAAGCTTATCGTCGGCGACTATTAAACTATCCTCTGGTTGCTGCCCATCAATTACCACTTGGTAGCGGTGCAGTCGAAAGTTTAATTCGTCAAGCTGTGAACTTACGCATGAAGGGGAACAGTAAGTTTTGGCTTCAAAATAATGCAGAGATTATGTTACATCTGCGATGCCAATGGTGCGCTTGTAGTTGGGACAATTTTTGTGACTCTATTTTTAATTCTTTCCTTAACCCCAGCAGTGCTTAAAAAATTTTATACATAAGTTTTCTCATCCCCAGCTTTTTGTCATAATTAATACTTAGTATTAACGCTAGATTATTACCAAATTACTTCCCAGCAATCTTTTTGAGGTAACTCATCAAGATTAATTTTCGTGCTTTTCTGCGTAAACTTTGTTATAAAAATAACTTTCTGCTTAAATGTATATTTTAGCGATCGCTCGTTTAAAGTCTAA
>LXQD01000227.1 GCA_003326215.1 Nostoc minutum NIES-26
GCTTGTAGTTGGGACAATTTTTGTGACTCTATTTTTAATTCTTTCCTTAACCCCAGCAGTGCTTAAAAAATTTTATACATAAGTTTTCTCATCCCCAGCTTTTTGTCATAATTAATACTTAGTATTAACGCTAGATTATTACCAAATTACTTCCCAGCAATCTTTTTGAGGTAACTCATCAAGATTAATTTTCGTGCTTTTCTGCGTAAACTTTGTTATAAAAATAACTTTCTGCTTAAATGTATATTTTAGCGATCGCTCGTTTAAAGTCTAACTTCAGAAAATCGCGTTGCTCCCTACCACACTAGGTTATTTCTGCAATGTGCCGCTCTCAATCGCATGATTCAGTTAGGTAAGCCTGACAGCTACAGAGTGGAAGACTAACTCACTACTCGCTTTGAGAGAAAGTGTGTCTTTTTCTGTTTCATGCAACAAAGCCATTTATTAACCAATTTGCCTGATTTAGAAACTGCTATCAAAGTTTATGGAGCGCGGTTTGGCATTGAAGCTATGTTCCGTGATTGTAAAACTGGTGGTTATAATCTTGAAGGTTCTCAAGCTAATCCTGATAAACTTGTGCGTTTAATTTTCTTAATTGCTTTGGCCATGACCAGTGCTTGGTTACATGGACAAAGAATTAAATTTCAAAAACAAGAATCATATATTTGTCGTCGGCAAAAAAAAATAAGTAAGTCGTGGAGAAAATTTACAAGTATGAATAACTTCTTTACACCGATGAATCGGGCCGTTGTCCTGGACGATTACTCTGATGCGTCCTGTTTTTTGGGCTTCTACGGCTTCGGTCTCCATCATCTGTATATAAGATTTGCGTGAAACGCCGCCAATCACCAAACCATACACAAAACTAATTAGGGGTTGAAGAAACCCAATAATACTTAACCTTCTACCCCGACGCTGGCTTTGTTCTAGACGTTTTTGCTCACCTCGGAAGTAATAGCTGTAGCTTGGTTCACTCCAAGCACAAAACCCTGATTCATCCATGTACTTTAAATC
>LXQD01000228.1 GCA_003326215.1 Nostoc minutum NIES-26
GTATTGATGATTCCAACGTTGCTAGCCGCAACCACTTGCTTCGTAATCGCCTTCATCGCCGCTCCTCCAGTAGACATTGATGGAATCCGCGAACCAGTAGCAGGTTCTTTAATCTACGGAAACAACATCATCTCCGGTGCAGTTGTACCTTCTTCCAACGCCATCGGTTTGCACTTCTACCCCATCTGGGAAGCAGCTTCCTTAGATGAGTGGTTGTACAACGGTGGTCCTTACCAATTGGTAATTTTCCACTTCTTGATCGGTTGCGCTTGCTACCTAGGTCGTCAGTGGGAACTATCYTACCGCTTGGGAATGCGTCCTTGGATCTGCGTAGCATACAGTGCACCTTTGGCATCAGCTGCGGCAGTATTCTTGATCTACCCCATCGGTCAAGGTTCATTCTCTGACGGAATGCCCTTGGGTATCTCTGGAACCTTCAACTTCATGATTGTGTTCCAAGCAGAACACAACATCTTGATGCACCCCTTCCACATGCTAGGTGTGGCAGGTGTATTCGGTGGAAGCTTGTTCAGTGCAATGCACGGTTCTTTGGTAACTTCTTCCTTGGTTCGTGAAACAACCGAAACCGAATCTCAGAACTACGGTTACAAGTTCGGTCAAGAAGAAGAAACCTACAACATCGTTGCAGCCCACGGCTACTTCGGTCGTCTAATCTTCCAATACGCATCCTTCAACAACAGCCGTTCGTTGCACTTCTTCTTGGCAGCATGGCCCGTAGTCGGTATTTGGTTTACCGCGCTGGGTGTCAGCACCATGGCGTTCAACCTGAACGGTTTCAACTTCAACCAGTCTGTGATTGATTCTCAAGGTCGCGTCATCAGCACCTGGGCAGACATCATCAACCGCGCTAACTTGGGTATGGAAGTAATGCACGAGCGTAACGCTCATAACTTCCCCCTCGACTTGGCTGCTGGCGAAGTTGCTCCTGTTGCATTGACTGCACCTGCAATCAACGGCTAATTCGATAAGTCTTAGCTGAATAAAAAA
>LXQD01000229.1 GCA_003326215.1 Nostoc minutum NIES-26
AAGTCGGTTTCTAGGGATATGTCCCGCTTCTGCGTAGGTTACTTTTCTAGGCATCTGTTTTACCGTGGGAACTCCCTGTTAGCGTCAGTGTCCACCCATAACAGTAGTCTGATTACGCCCTGTTCCCAGCTTCACTCTCCAAGTGACGAGCTTGGTCGGTGTGGGCAGGTAAGGAGTCAAGCATGAACCTTGCTGGTAGGACTTCCACCTACATCTGTCTGAGAGTTCAACCCGTAAGGGTTGGTTAAGTTATTTACGGGCTGATTACCGTGATTCACTTAACAACAAATCGCACCGCAGTTCGCAGTTCGCAATTAATTGAGTTTGTTGATTTTATCTTTGACTTTTCGAGTAGATGCAACTAGAATCTTTCCAATTTCTTTAGTTTCTTGAAGGAGAGCTTCAAACTTGTTTTTCTCAACTAACTCTGACTCTATCAATATTTCTAGCCAATACTCTGTTTCTCTCTCCTCTTTAAGTGCAATTTCTAATTTGCTCAAAAAGTCTTTATCAGATTGTGCAGATTGAGCTTCTCTAACGTTAGCTCCAATAGCTGTTCCACTTCGTAGTAATTGTTTTGATAATGTTCGACAAACTCCAGGTTTTTCATCTAAAAAAGTACAAGCCTTAACTATTCTTATCGCCAAAGCTTTTGTTCTGTCAGCAATACTAATATTTTGGTTCATGTCTTTTCCCCCTAATTAATAATTGCGAATTGCGGTGCGATTTGTTGTTAAGTGAATCACGGTAATCAGCCCGTAAATAACTTAACCAACCCTTACGGGTTGAACTCTCAGACAGATGTAGGTGGAAGTCCTACCAGCAAGGTTCATGCTTGACTCCTTACCTGCCCACACCGACCAAGCTCGTCACTTGGAGAGTGAAGCTGGGAACAGGGCGTAATCAGACTACTGTTATGGGTGGACACTGACGCTAACAGGGAGTTCCCACGGTAAAACAGATGCCTAGAAAAGTAACCTACGCAGAAGCGGGACATATCCCTA
>LXQD01000230.1 GCA_003326215.1 Nostoc minutum NIES-26
ACGTCGAATTGTTGAATATGAGGGAACTCTTGATATCGGTATGCACAGTACTTCTACTAGCGAGTCTTTATGCCGTTTGACAAAATCTCCTAAACTTCGATATCCTTTACATCCGCTCATTGTTCCCATGATTACAAACAACAACACCAGCCATAATGGATATCTTTGACCCTGTTGAGTCCGGAAATCTGGGACTTTTTTGAGTTCTGTGATTAAGCTGCTAGCCATTAGCACCCTGATTCAATACTGTTCTCATTCTGATTCAACCATTTTTCTTTCGAGAATGAAACAGTCCTGCCATCCTCCCTAGGGATGCTTACGGCTACAATACATTAGCAAAAGTACAAATAATCCTAATCCAAAAAGATATTTAAATGGGTCTGGCACAATGGGATTAGGTGAGAAGAAGCCTTCAATAATACCTGCGATAATCAACATTGGTACAATGCCAAATACTAACTGTACCGCCTGAAAACCGTAAAATTTTAACGCATCACCCCGGCGATATTTTCCAGGAAATAAAATTCCTCGTGCTAGTAACAGTCCTGCACCACCAGCAAAAAAAATGGCAGGTAATTCTAGGGAACCGTGGGGAAATACAAACGCCCAAAAAGGATAAGCAAGATTATTTTGGCCTACTAGAGTACCAACAGCACCAATCAATAAGCCATTAAATATCATTAAATAGACTTGTCCGAAATATTAACTTAGGAAAAGAAAAATGGTAAAACGTTAAATTGAGTGTCTACCATTTTTCGCAATTAGTTATGGTTTTTGATTATATCCAAAAGTATCCACTACGAACAAAACAGATTTTAGGGATTAGTTACGAACAATTGCAATTACTGCTAAATCGCGCCTTACAACGACACCAAGGTATCAAAGCTAAACAGGAGAGTCAGAAAATTAGAATTAATGCGGCTGGTGGAGGTCGCAAAGAATTATTAGTTATCCAAGAGCAAATATGCCTATGCTTGTTTT
>LXQD01000231.1 GCA_003326215.1 Nostoc minutum NIES-26
CTTGTAATGCTTCGTAGATGCTTGGCCACTTACGTCTAAATGCTGGTGATAGCGATAAATCTGCCAAACTGTATGCGTTCCGAGTCAGCAATACTGCATCCATTAATTCAAATGTTGCATCATGCGCTCTTCCTAAATAACTGTACGCTGCTTGACGAAACTCCTCTAATTTGGCACGGTTCATATTGGCAGATGAGAATTGGTGGTTCTTTTCTCAGCTTCTGCTAATAGGGGGCCTGTGTTCAAGCACACCCCTTATTTTTTCGTCGTCACACCGCGAACTAGTCTAAACTCCAGTTCCTAAGTTTAGATGAATTAAGAGAATTTATCTGGAATCGGTTGGAACAATTAAACACATCAGTTGTTGCTTCTATCACAGGTTGGGGTTTTATTCTTGATGCTTTATTTGTATCAGGCTTTTCGTGAATTGGTATAACTTCAGAAAATCGCGTTGCTCCCTATTTGAGAGAACGGACACCAGCGATAAAATCGGCACTGCCAAATGCAGTATCTGCCAAAACCATGACTTGAAAGTGTTTGGTGAATGATTTGGGTAAATTCTTGAGCAGTTTTAAGCCCAACTGAGCAGGAGATGGTGTACCTTTACCTCTCCAAACCCGAAAGCTCCAAGGTATTCGCCATTGCCCGACAACCAGATACATCACGACTAGATGCAATCCACGTTTACGGTTGTATACACGGATTAAATGGTCAAATGCTTTGAATTTACCGCATTTTTCCAGGGTGGTTAGGTCAAGGATGATTGGGACAAAAAGATAGAATTGCTTGCAGTATGTGTTTCCGGGTAGTACGAATGATCTGACGGGTTGGCCAATCATATATATTTAGGAAGCGACTGATAGCACTAGCCGACTTGGTTTGACTGTGCTGTGGTAGGGGATAGCCCTTTGCTTCCAAGAATAATCCCAGCATGGTATTGAAAGTTTCTCGCTGGTAAGCAGAAGGCATAAAAGATTCCAA
>LXQD01000232.1 GCA_003326215.1 Nostoc minutum NIES-26
AACCTGAGTTCGGGATAAGAAAAGGGACAGGTAGTAAGCTGAAAATAGCGTTAAATCCAGCAACCTGTCCTATGTTTAGTTTAGATGCTTTGTTTTGTCATGTAGATGATTTCTGTAAGGCATTTGAAGCCCAATGGCACAAAAGGCTGGTGATACATGGAGGAATCAAACGGAATCGGGCTAAAAGTCTATGTTTGAGCGAGATCATGACGATACTGATTGCATTTCATCAGAATCACTACCGAAATTTCAAGTATTTTTATTTGAATCAAGTGAAAAAATATTGGAGTGATGCGTTTCCAAGTCTTCCCAGCTATCAAAGATTCATCGAATGGATACCATCAACGTTGATACCTTTATGCGTCTATCTCAAGCATTGTTTTGGCAAATGTACGGGTATCGGTTTTATCGATTCAACTAGCTTAAAAGTCTGCCATAATCGTCGCATTTCACGCCATCGGGTGTTTAAAGGTCTAGCCAATCGTGGCAAGACTTCTGTGGATTGGTTTTTTGGTTTTAAACTGCATCTTGTCGTCAATGAGTTGGGGCAACTCTTAAATGTGACCCTCACTCCTGGTAATCTTGATGACCGCCAGCCTGTACATGATTTACTTAGTGGTTTGTTTGGCAAAATTTTTGGCGATCGCGGTTATGTCTCCCAAAAACTCGCCTCTCAACTTTTACAAGACTTCGGTATTGAATTTTTTGCTAAACCACGCCGCAACATGAAGAATAAGTTGATGCGTCTTCACGACAAGCTTTTGTCCCGTAAACGCTCGATTATTGAGACTATTAACGACCAACTCAAAAACATTTCCCAAATTGAACATTCCAGACATCGTAGTCCTGTGAATTTTTGCGTTAATGTTCTGTGTGGATTGATTGCTTATTGTCATCAGCCTCAGAAGCCTAGCCTTCGTCTTGAATGGCTTTTGCCTCCATCTGCTTAACCCGAACTCAGGTTA
>LXQD01000233.1 GCA_003326215.1 Nostoc minutum NIES-26
CAAAGATGGAACATGGTTACAGATCCACGATAGCTTGCGAGAATGGACGAGAATCGAACTCCAACGCCATCCAAGCCCATCAGAAGCGGTAATCGACAGTCAAAGTGTCAAGAGTGCAGCAATGGTGAGCCAAGAAGTGGGCTACGATGCGGGCAAGAAAATCACAGGGCGCAAGCGATTTATGACAGTTGATACCTTGGGGTTAGTTTTGCGGGTCTTGGTCACGGCGGCTAATCTGGGTGAGCGTGAAGGGGGCAAACAGGTTCTCAAACGGGTTAAACAATCCAGCAAACAGGTATGAATGGCACTAAGAAAAGTGAAAACGCTTATCAATTAAGCAGTTTGTAATTGTTTTCGTAATTCATGGCGAGGTTTGGTCATTAAGGGGTAAATTTTGGGGCGACGTTTACGAACTCGTGGTTCACTACGACCTGGGCGTTCTGGAACAGCCTTATGAGCAATAACTTTTAACAAAGTGCGATAAATTCGGAGACGTTTTGTTGAAGTTGCTGCTAATAATTTGGGAATAAAGTTAATTAAATGGTGGCGAGTACCTTGCAACGATAGGCGTAATGGAGGAGTGGTGTAAGTAGTTCCGAATTTCTTTGCATACCATTGAGGGTGTTTTACATCGCAGAATATCCATACCCAAGGTAGTTTTTAGGTAAGGATTCAGGTGAAAGAGTATTGACAAAGGGGACATTGGAGGTGGAGTATCACAAATATGAACCAAAACCTGCCTCAAGAACTAGATAGAGAAAGCTTGAACCAGTTGTCGAAGGAAGAACTGGTAGAGATAATCATTGAGCAGAGCAAGGTAATACGTGAGTTACAGAAAATCATCTACGAACTACAGCAAGAAATAGAACGTTTAAAAGTCAGTAGAGATTTAGACAGTTCTAACTCATCAAAGCCACCATCTGGAGACATTCACAAAAAGAGCGAAAATAAAAAAGTTCCTC
>LXQD01000234.1 GCA_003326215.1 Nostoc minutum NIES-26
GTTATTTATAAAGTAAATCTAAAAGCGAGAAGAAAGGTGTTACGTAAAGTATAAAACACCTCATGCACAGTGTATTTACATAGTTAGTCATGGCGCGAAAGTCTTACCCCACAGACTTAACTGATATGGAGTGGGAAATCCTAGCTCCCTTGATTCCACCAGCGAAATTTGGAGGACATCCCCGTACAACTGATATGCGAGCAGTATGCAATGCAATCTACTATCACTTGAAAACTGGATGCCAATGGAATATGCTTCCAGGAGACTTCCCACCAAGCTCAACGGTATACAACTACTATAGAAAATGGCAGCGCCAGGGGGTTTGGGAAAAACTCAATCATACATTGCGCGGTCAAGTTCGCACAAAACTAGGTAAATCAACACAACCCAGTGCGATCGCCGCAGACAGCCAGTCGGTCAAGACTGACCAAAAAGAGGAGCCAGTGCGTTGGGCGGCTTTGCCGACTTGAAGCAACTGGCGTGGGATGTGTACGGTTTTGATGGAGCTAAAAAGGTAAAAGGGAGAAAGCGACAGACTTTGGTTGATAGTCTGGGACTGTTGTTGAAAGTGGTTGTAAGTGAAGCAAATGCCCCAGAGCGAGTGCTTGCTGCCTATGCAAGTCACGGAACTGTTAGAGGAGCGTCCAGAATTACTGGAAAAAGTCGAAGTTTTATGGGTTGATTCCGGTTATGACGGGGATAAATTTGCTCTTTCGGTTTGGTTAATTATCCAAGCTCATGTTGAAGTCATACGGCGTACCGAGCAAGAATTTCAAGTTTTGCCCAAGCGTTGGGTAGTCGAAAGAACATTTGGGTGGTTTAACCAATATCATCGTCTCAGCAAGGATTATGAGCGCCTACCTGAAATGAGTGAAGCTGCTATATATGCTGTCATGACTAGAATTATGTTGCGTCGTCTTGTTGTCTAAAGATTTACTTTATAAATAGTCTCTAA
>LXQD01000235.1 GCA_003326215.1 Nostoc minutum NIES-26
ATTCTGAGTGCGTTCGCAGTAGAAGGCTGTCCCAGACTGGCTATCATGCCAGGGGCAGTTACCTTTTAGCTTGTTGCCGTGAACTTGAAAGTCGTGTCCACCCCAGTTAAATGCTTGCTCCAGGTTCAGCCGTGGGTAAATTTCGTTCTCCAATAATTCTGATAGGGAGTGATTGCTGTTAACAGTGGTGAAACGCTGATGGGATTCGGCTTTTGCAATTGGTTTAACTTCTGTTTTCTTCACCAGTGGGTACAGCCCAATTTCTTCTGGAGAGTCAACTACCGGGGGATACTCCGACCACTGCACCCAGCGGTAAGCCTCGCCATTTAACCCCACAGTTGGAGGTAGTAGCGTATGCCCTCCGTTTTTACACAGCAGTTCCCCACAGTGGTGAGAACCATCTTTTGCTAATGAGAAACCAGAGTTAGCTTTAAAATTCTCTGGCTCTCGCTCAAAGGCAAACAGGAAGCGATAGCCCCCGCTGGGTGTACGGAACATTGGTGCAGTTTGGGCAACTGGATACTGTTCCATCCATTGAGTGATTGAGCGATCGCAATCCTGGGCACTGCTAAAGTCTTTCAGGTCAAAGTCAGTCCATCCCAGCCAGTGTTTACCATTCCACCCGCCTAACGTTCCAATACCTGTTTTTGGGTTACAGAACCAAGCATCGATAATTTCTTGGTTTGGCTGGGTATTTTGCCAGTGCTTCCAATTCACTGATTTGAAATACCCCTTAGCATCTAGAAAACACGGCTGTTTTGGTTCCTTGCCTTGTTTTGCTGCTTCTATCGGGTTCTCTGGCAGCGGTGGGCGCTCTAATCGCAACAACCACGCGATCGTTTCTCGGACATTACGTGGTGCTAAGTCTTGCGCTTTTAGAGAAGACTGTGCTATCTTACAGGGATCTGAATTATTATTCCGCTGTGCGCCATGATGTGAGAGTCCGGGCGCATT
>LXQD01000236.1 GCA_003326215.1 Nostoc minutum NIES-26
TATCAAATGATAATGTTACCTAAATTCTACCAAAACTGCGCTCAAAATCTACTGACACCTGCACAATACAAGATGCTAGAAATCTTGGTTGTGCTATTGCAATTTCATAAAACTGTGACGATAGAGAAGCTCTCATCTGTATTTCCACAACCAATAAAATTTGAAAGCCGACGACGGAGCATTCAAAGGTTTTTACTACTGCCCCAGTTGTCAATTCAGTACCTATGGTTTCCGATACTCAAACGATGGGTAAAACACAGCCCTGCTTCTAGGAATAAAAAACTGATATTTGCCATAGATAGAACACAGTGGCGCGCAGAAAATGTGTTTGTAATTAGTTTGATTGAACAAAAAAGAGCAATACCTGTGTACTGGCTATTGTTACCAAAAAAAGGATGTAGCAATTTAGGTGAGCAGAAAAAGTTAATTCGTCCACTGTTGAGGTTGTTTAAGAGATATGAAATCCTGGTATTAGGAGATAGAGAATTTCATAGTATCAAGTTGGCAAATTGGTTACATAGTAAGAACATTAACTTTATACTGCGTCAAAAGCAAGGTACTTATATTCGACAAGAAAACCAGTCATACCAACGTTTACAATCCTTGGGGCTAAATCCTGGTATCTCGTTCTTTCTGACAGGGATTCAAGCTACCAAACAGAAAGGTTTTACTAAATTTAATCTAGCCGGATATTACAAGCGCAAATATCGGGGTAAGCTGGAGCCTGCTGGCTGGTTTTTACTCACTAATCTTGACAGCCTTCCCGATGCAATTAAAGTATTTAAGTTGCGAAGTGGGATTGAGGCTATGTTCAAAGATTGCAAGACTGGTGGTTATAATCTTGAATCTACTCATGCTGATAATCAACGCTTGCTCGCACTGATTTTATTAATTGCTATTGCCTATACTTGTGCTATTTTAGCTGGTCGTAACTCTTGCAAAATGGGATTACAAAAATATGTTGGTCGTCTCAAAGAACTCAAGCGATTGCACCGTCGGCATAGTGCCTTTTGGGTTGGTTTATATGGCCATTTATGGGTAGGTGCAATGGAATTTTGGGCTGATTTAGCCTATGAATTCATGCGTTTAAAGCCTGGTAAATTACCTTATTTTCATAAAGGTTTACGTGCTATGGCTCTTATCCAGTCTGCTCTATAGCCTTTGTGTCACCCCTTCAGAACAAGCCATTACTTTCTTTGACCGTGGACCTAACACAGCACACGATCCATTCAAAATCGCTCCTATCCTGAGTGTTGACAGTGCTGGTAATCCTACAAGTTATGGCTCTCTACTTTCTATTGCTGCTGGTTGGGGACAAACCAACCTGAGACCTGGTGGTGATGCTAACAACAATGCAGACTACACAGTTCTTACTGACAGCGCAGGGAATTTTAGCAATGTTTTGAGTGTTAACCAACAAATTGGTGGTTTGCTGATCTCTCTTTCTGAATTATCAACTACAGATACTGCAATCTACGGTTACTCAATATTTGCTCCGGATGTAAATGATGGAGGTAATCCGGCTAACCTACTTGATTGGACAAATGCAAGCATATTTCCTCAAGATACTCCTAACACCATCGGCGGTATTGACTTGGTGGCAGCTAATGTAGGTGTTGTGAAGGCTGTTCCAGAACCATCGTCTGTAGGTGCTGTACTTCTACTTAGCAGCTTGCTGGCGGCTGGAAAGTTTAAAAATAAAGATCGGGAAAAAAGCAAAGCATAATTAAGCAAAAATAGTGAACATACAGTTGGGTGGACATTGTCCACCCAACTTAATTGTTAGAAAATGTCTTAATTTTACTAAATTATCCCAAAAGCGCTTTTTAAACTTAACTTGATTTAGCGTTTATTTGCTTTAAAAGTTGACCGATCTTTTCAGCTTTATCTGGTTGGCGCTGTTTTTGCAATAAATCTTGAGCTTTTTGGAGATTAGTTTTAGCTTTTTCTTTTTGGTTTTCCTGCATGAAAATGTTTGCCAGACGCAAATAGGCATCAGGATTTTTAGGACTGCGTTGAATTACTTCACTAAATAATTCCTTTGCTTGCTGAACTTTGCCTTGCTGATTTAAAACATCTCCTAACAACAAGCGAACAACATCATTTGTAGAGTTGATAGAAATCACTTTGCGAAAAGCTGCTTCTGCACCTTCATAGTCTTGTTGCTGATAAAGTTTGATTCCTTTTTGATAAAAGTCTGAAGTAATCAAGGTTTTCCAAGCAAAATAACCGAGAATAGCAATACTGGTACTTACTGCGGCGATCGCCAGAATATCAGTTACTTGAAAAGTGTCTATCATTGTGTTAAGCCAAAAGACAGGCAGCAGGGAACATCAGATATTCTAGAAAAAATAGTTTCCAGATGAATTGGTAGAACTGAGCGATCGCAGTTTTATCTTGCAAGTCTACAACTAAACTCCGCGTCCACATCCAACACAGCACTACCAAGTGAGTAATCACGAGAAATGCTGAATTAACTGAAGCTAGCCGTATAGCACCAACTAAAATCATTGCCAAGTAGCAGACAGTTAGTACCCAAAGAGCCAAATTAAACACGGCTTGCGGTCCGAGTTGAATAGTGAAAGTAGTGATATTGTACAGGCGATCGCCTTCCAGATCGGGGATATCTTTAAAGATAGCGATCGCAAACGTAAATACCAAAATAAATATTGTTAGTACCCAAACTGTCAAAGGAATTAGTTGGCTTTTTTGCAGTACCCAATTAAAGTGCAGAAATAGTCCTAAATTCACAATTGTGCCGCGCACTGAAAAAATACATAGTGCTGCCCAAAATGGGAACTGCTTCAAGCGAATTGGTGGTAATGAATAAGCTGTACCAATTGCTAGGCTCAAAGCCACCATACCAAATAAAAAAGGTCCAGTTAGCCATGCTACAACTAGCGCCAAAATTCCAGTAATAATGACAATTAATTGCCCTTGCGCTCTAGAAAATTCCCCTGATGCTAGCGGTAAATGAGGTTTATTAATCTTGTCAATATCAACATCTTCCAGCTGATTTAACCCCACAATGTAAACATTGCCACACAAACAGGCAATCCATGCACCCAAAAGTGAAACTAATTGAATATTAGAAAATTCTGTCTTAGAAAGGGCAATAGCAACTAAATATAAACCCAATACACTCAGACTCGTGCCAATAATTGTGTGAGGGCGGGAGAACTTCCAAAAAGCATAAAGGTATGATTGAAAGGGTTTACGTCGTAAAGGACTTTTATGAGAATGGCTCATGAGTAGCTTAAATCGGTATTCCGGTTTGCTGTTACTCATTGTCACAGAATTTGTGCCATTCACCAGAGCTATCAGTCTAAACGCCTGATTCTTCACTGGTAATTACATGCGATCGCCCAATCTGGGTAAAATTTGAAGGCGATGTCTAGCGACAAGCTGCTTTGCATCTACGCAATCTTTACATACCCCATTATGAGTAACATTCCCGAGGCTGGACAAAAAGCGCCTGATTTCTCTACTCCTAACCAAAATGACAACCTAGTCAGTCTGGATGATTTTGGCGAACAGTGGGTTATCCTCTATTTCTACCCCAAAGATGACACCCCTGGTTGTACCACAGAAGCGCAAGACTTTACCGAGTTACATCAAGAATTCAGCGCTCTGGGAGCGACAATTTTAGGTGTGAGTCCAGATTCAGGTAAATCCCATTGTAAATTTATTGACAAACATAACTTATCAATCACCTTGTTGAGTGACCCAGAACATCTGCTAACAGAAAGTTATGGTGCTTGGCGACTAAAAAAGTTTATGGGTAAAGAATATATGGGTGTTGTTCGCTCAACCTTCTTGGTTTCACCTGATAGAATCATTGCTTATGCTTGGCCTAACGTGAAGGTCAAAGGTCATGCTCAAACAGTTTTAACTAAATTACGGGAATTAGTACACACCTCAAGTCCCAAGTGAAAGGACTGATAATTCTCGAATGATTAGGATATAGATTTAGAAACTGCCAGCGCTATCATCGAAGTAAGGAATCAGACTTTTCGCAAGTTGAAATAAACATGGTTCAATTCATCCAAGCACAAAATATCGGGCTTGACTATCTGGAAGAAAGATTTGGTCTACAGCTTGCTGAAGATGAGACATTTTTCCTAGAATGGCTTGAAAGCCTACCAGAAATTACAGATTTAGAAAAGCAATATTTAGATATAGTTAAAACTAATTTTCTCAGATTGGTAAAACGCCCACCAATCTTAGAGAATACAGTAAAAATGGTAGTTGTGTCTCCATTATTAGATTTAGCAGGATTTTATCGGGAGCCATTTTTTATCACTACTGAAGAGTCTATAGAACTTGCTTTGGAAGATGAAGAAGAAATTGTTAGAGAGCGCATTGACGTTTTAATTATTCAAGAACAACTATGGTTGTTAGTAATTGAATCTAAAAGGGCTAGTTTTTCTCTTTTAGAAGCTATACCCCAGGCACTAGGTTATATGCTGGCTAATCCCAATCCAGAAAAACCCGTATTTGGATGTGTGACAAGTGGAGAAGATTTTCAATTTATCAAGCTAATAAATCAAGATAAACCTGAGTATGCTTTGTCTGATAAATTTACTTTATCCAGAAGAGGAAATGAATTACATCAGGTTCTAAGTATCTTAAAAAAATTAAGTCAAGTTTTGAGTTAATTTATGTCTACTCGCCCTATATATCTCGATTGTCATGCTACTACACCTGTAGATGAACGGGTAGTAGCAGCAATGCTACCCTACTTCACAGAACGTTTTGGCAATCCATCTAGTATTAGTCATGTTTACGGCTGGGAAGCAGAAGCTGCTGTTAAACAAACACGAGAAATATTAGCAACAGCAATTAATGCTACTCCAGAAGAAATTGTTTTCACTAGTGGCGCAACTGAAGCAAATAATTTAGCGATTAAAGGTGTTGCAGAGGCTTATTTTCAAAAAGGACAACATATTATTACTGTTGCTACTGAACATAGCGCAGTTCTTGACCCTTGCAAATATTTAAAAACCCTCGGTTTTGAAATCACTATACTTCCAGTTCAAAAAGATGGACTGATTGATTTAACTAAATTAGAAAAAGCTTTCCGTCCTGAAACGATTTTGGTGTCAGTGATGGCTGCAAATAATGAAATTGGTGTTTTGCAGGCTTTGGCAGAAATTGGAGAAATGTGCCGCGATCGCAATATCATTTTTCACACAGATGCAGCTCAAGCTATTGGCAAAATTCCCCTCGACGTGCAGGCAATGAAAATTGACTTGATGTCACTCACTGCACATAAAGTATACGGTCCGAAGGGCATCGGGGCGCTGTACGTTCGCAGGCGCAATCCCAGAGTGCAACTTGCTCCCCAGCAACATGGTGGCGGACACGAACGGGGGATGCGTTCTGGTACTTTATATACACCGCAAATTGTCGGCTTTGGCAAAGCTGTAGAAATAGCTTTGGCAGAACAGACAATAGAAAACCAATGCCTCACCGAACTCAGGCAAAGATTGCGATCGCAGCTTTCCCAATTAGAAGGAATTCACCTCAACGGACATCCTACCCAACGACTGGCGGGAAATTTGAATATCAGCGTTGAAGGAGTGGATGGGGCCGCATTGTTGTTAGGATTGCAGCCAGTTATGGCAGTATCTTCTGGTTCTGCTTGTTCCTCGGCTACCACAGCGCCTTCCCATGTCCTCACAGCACTGGGACATTCAGAAAAACTAGCTTATGCCTCAGTACGGTTTGGCATTGGACGGTTTAATACCTTAGAGGAGATTGATATTGTAGCTAAACATGCGATCGCTACTATTCAAAGTTTACGCAAGCAGACAACCCTGGTGGGGACTGGGGACTAGGGAAGCAGGGGAGCAGAGGAGATAGGGTGCGAGAGTTTAATAAAAGTTTTTCTTCTTTCCCCTCTGCCCCTCTGCCCCTCTGCCTCCTGCCTCCTGCCTCCTGCCTCCTGCCCCTCAATATGGATCTGAATCAAACCGTCCCTTCTTAACGCTGCGACGATAGTATCCTGTCGTCGGTCTATT
Organism: Nostoc minutum NIES-26; assembly: GCA_003326215.1. Classification (GTDB taxonomy): domain Bacteria; phylum Cyanobacteriota; class Cyanobacteriia; order Cyanobacteriales; family Nostocaceae; genus Dendronalium; species Dendronalium minutum. The sequence continues at coordinate 6,024 of LXQD01000236.1, forward strand.
TTTTAGATCGAATGTATCGCCACGGGGAACTCTCCAAATCTTGTAGTCATGATATGTCAAAGGAGTTCGAGGTTCGCATACTTCTGGTGGATGATCGCCAAGTACAAAATATGCGGCACCCCTGCCCGTAACTTTTGCTAGACCGTTTCTATCCACAACAACCGATGTTTCTTCGCTAATAGCTATACCTAAAACGCTTTTAGATACACCATCTTTAATCTGACGGGCAATAAAAGCCATAATTCGACCCATTCTTTTACGCCTGTCGAAGTGGGTATCTACGATGGTTCCGTGAAGATTTCTCCATCTAAAAAAGTTGTAAGTAAAAGTTATGTCTCGGTAGGGATCTTCCAGTGCATTCCTAGTTTCAATGCCTTCTTCGGAAGAAGCACAAGCATCGTAGATGTATTCACTCTGGATCATTGCACCTGCACTAGTGCCACCAATACCACCACCTCTGGCATAAACTGACTTGACAGCTTCCTCTAGTTTGGTATCCTTCCAACTGCGGATGTACTGACATTGGTCGCCACCAGCAAAGAAAACCACATCAGTATTTGCGACTTTCTCAACAATCTCCACTTTGTTTGCATCATTGCGATTGCTAATAATCAGCGTCTTCACAGAGTTGACACCCTTCATGTCAGAAATTAGCCGATTGTAATCGTGATTGCCATAAGTGCGGATAACTACAACATCAACTTTGGTAGCGCTGTGAGTACCTCCCCTAACTTGGTTAATCATCCATTGGATACCCTCCTCTACATCAGGACCACCCCCACCCAAGCTAATGGCAGGCCCAGCTAAGGCGGGACGAACAGTCTCAGGCAAGGGATAACGAAAATCGGCAGTGTCGCCCCCCAGGAAGTAGCGTTTCAAGTCTGCTATAAAATCGCCGATGAAGACAACTACCATCCTCAACAACTTGGTTCCGACAGTCTTCAAGCGCTTTCCTATATTTGGTAATGCGTTTGTCATACTAAACTTCTGGTGCAAACTGCAATTATTGCTAACTTTCGCACCAGATAAGGTAGAATTTCCAGCGTACAGAGGTTGTACTGTTTATTAACGCAAAATAACGCAGAATAATCATTAATTATCTGCGTTATTGTGTTAGAATTTTTGGTTTTATTGTAAGTGTTAAAGCCACACAATTTGCGCTCGCTCTTGCACAACTCGGTGATAAACTTTCTCTGTTTGCTCGGCTAATTTCGGCCAGCTAAAGCGTCGCTTCAAATCTTCATAGGCATTATCAATCAGCCATTGCCGATAACCTGGATTTTTCAAAACCTCTAAAATTCCCCAAGCAAGGGAATCAGCATTATTTACCCAGGTAACAATACCTGTTTTGGTGTGTTGGACTACTTCTGGAAAACCTCCTGTATTGGAAACTACCACAGGAACGCGAGAAGCAAAGCTTTCTAAAGCCACAATTCCAAAAGGTTCGTAAAAACTGGGAAACACCGCACAGTCAGCAACAGTTTGGAATTTATCTAAATATTCATCGGAGAGAAAGCCAGTAAAATAGCATTTATGCCAAATTCCTAAATCCCAAGCTTGACGCTTGAGATGATCGGTATTGCCACCACCAACAATTACAAATTTAACGTTACCCCCCATTTCCCAAAGCACTTTCGGAGCAGCATTGAGTAATAAAGGTACACCTTTTTCATAGGTCATGCGACCGACGTAGTAAACGATTTTTTCATTGTCTTCGGCAAATTGGCAGCGAAAATCTTGAGCATGAAAATCTTCGTGGTGCTTTTTCTTTTCGGCGCGGATACCGTTATAAATAACATCAATTTTGTTCCCAGGACTGTGCAGCGCTCGTTGTACTTCCTGCCGCATATAATCGCTACAAACGATAATCCGCCAAGCGTTGTAAGCAAGTAAGTTTTCTTTGTTACTAATATAATATTGAGTCTCAGTGTGAATGCCGTTATAACGTCCGTATTCAGTAGCGTGGATGGTGGCAATTAAAGGAATTTTGAAGTTATGCTTAAGGGCGATTGCTGCATCCCCAACTAACCAATCATGAGCATGGATTAAATCAAACGGGCCTTCCTCCAAGATTAACTTGCCCCCGTGATGCCCCATACTCTGGTTCAGATTGACCACCCAGTGAAAAAAATCGTTGCTATATCCCACTGGCACCCGATGCACATGTATTCCTTCGACTACCTCGTACATTGATGCCTGACCAAACTCTGCGGTAATCAGGTGAATTTCATGTCCTAGCCTTACGAGTTCCGGGTACAACTCTGCGACATGACGTGCAATTCCCCCAACTATCCTTGGTGGAAACTCCCAACTCAGTACCAGTACCTTCATATACTAAACTCTCCGCTACTTTTATAAATATCTAAAAAACTACATTTATCTAAAAATACAAGGGTGACAATTGCAGTGAGTAAATTTACGAAAACTTTTAGATTTTTTAACAGTTTTTTTGATAAAGCTGATTAAAAGGTTATCAAGACTGAGGAAATCAGCAAAGACCATATGAAACATCTCAGAAGATTAACCTAAAAATGCCAAATTTCAAGGAAGTATCATACCCCTTGATGAAGAGCAGGGGAGGCAGAGGGAGATGAGGGGACAAGGGGGACAAGGGGGACAAGGGGGACAAGGGGGACAAGGGGGACAAGGGGGACAAGGGGGACAAGGGGGACAAGGGAGACAAGGGAGACAAGGGAAAGAATAATAACTCCTGCCTTCTGCCTTCTGCCTCCTGCCTCCTACCTTTTAATAACTCACAGCAATTAAATGAATAGGGAGTGGGGAAGAAAAATTCCTATTCCCTACTCCCTATGAGTTAGCTGTAGATAATACCCGCTGTCAAATTAAGTTTGATCCAAACGCAGTACCGCCATAAAAGCTTCCTGTGGTACATCCACCGTGCCCACAGATTTCATGCGTTTTTTACCTTTTGCCTGCTTCTGTAAGAGTTTCTTCTTGCGGCTGATGTCGCCCCCGTAGCACTTGGCAAGCACGTCTTTCCGTAAGGCGGGGATGTGTTCGCTGGCAATCACTTTACTGCCAATGGATGCCTGAATTGGCACTTTGAATTGATGCCGGGGAATTAGTTCTTTAAGTTTTTCTGCCATTGACCGCCCCACATTGTAAGCTTTATCCCGGTGGACAATCATCGCCAAAGAATCAACGGGATCGCCGTTAATCATAATATCCAGCTTCACCAGAGGATTTTCGCGGTAGCCGATGAGGTGATATTCCATGCTGGCATAACCACGCGATCGCGACTTCATTTGGTCGAAAAAGTCGGTGACGACTTCCGCCAAGGGTAGCTCATAAGTGAGTGTAGTTCGTCCTTGGGTGAGATATTTCATATCTTTGAAGATGCCACGCCGATTCTGCGACAACTCCATCAATGTGCCGACGTATGTTTCCGGCGTAATCATCTCTACCTGGACGTAGGGTTCTTCAATTTTCTCGCGATCGTTGGGTGCAGGTAAGTGGCTAGGATTATCAATGTACAGTTCCTCACCCTTATTAGTTATGACTTTATAAACTACTGAAGGGGCTGTAATAATTAAATCAAGGTCATACTCTCGCTCTAGACGTTCTTGGACAATTTCCATGTGCAGTAAGCCCAAGAATCCACAGCGGAAGCCAAACCCCATGGCGCTAGAAGTTTCTGGTTCGTAGTGTAGCGCTGCATCGTTAAGACTGAGCTTTTCTAGGGCTTCCCGTAAATCTTCAAATTGGTCGGCATCGATAGGAAACATCCCACAAAAAACCATCGGGTTCGCTTCTGTATAACCAGGCAAGGGTTCTGCTGCTTTGGCTTTACTTAGGGTAATTGTGTCTCCCACCCTAGCATCAGCTACAGCTTTAATCGCCGCTGCCAAATAGCCTACTTCCCCGGCATGTAGTTCGTCTACTTGCTTTTGAGTAGGAGAGAGAATGCCCAACTCGTCAATTTCGTATTCTTTACCAGATACCATCAGATAGACGCGATCGCCTTTTTTCAAAGTGCCATCCATCACCCGAAAATAGACAATCACACCTCGGTAACTATCGTAGTAGCTATCAAAAATTAATGCGCGTAAGCGTTCATCTATTGTGTTTTGTGGTGGAGGTACGCGCTCCACAACTGCTTCTAAAATCTCATCAATGCCAATTCCCTCTTTAGCAGAGGCCAGAATAGCACTGCTGCAATCTAAACCGATAATTTCTTCAATTTCGCTGATTACCCTGTCTGGTTCCGCCCCAGGCAAATCGATTTTATTTAAAACCGGGATAATTTCCAGGTTATGTTCGAGAGCTAAATATACATTCGCCAAAGTTTGCGCCTCGACACCTTGAGACGCATCGACTACCAACAGCGCCCCTTCACAAGCGACAAGACTGCGCGACACTTCGTAAGAAAAGTCCACATGGCCAGGCGTATCGATTAAGTTCAGCACATACTGCTGACCATCTTTTGCTGTATAGTTCATCCGGGCAGCTTGCAGCTTAATTGTAATGCCGCGCTCCCGTTCTAGATCCATGTTGTCGAGAAACTGTTCCTTCATCTGCCGCTCGTCAACAGTGCCAGTGGCTTGCAGTAAGCGATCGGCCAGGGTTGATTTCCCATGATCGATGTGAGCAATAATACAAAAATTGCGAATGCGAACTGCGGGAACGTCAGTCATATACTATCTTTGCTGAAGCAGCAACCAAAGGTTTAAAGAACAATTTACTTAATGTATTTTAATGCTTTATTAGTCAAGATGCTGCTATCGGGCATTGATGACTGATGAACGCCAGTTGCCTCAACAGAGGGAACCTCCGCACAGCGCTGACTCCATAACGCACTGGCTCCTGATGACCGATGACTGGGGAAATGGGGGACAAGGAGAAGAACTACTGACCCCTTCGGGTGACGCTCCTGCGTAGCTAGCGCTTCGCTAACGCCAGTCGCTCATGGGGAGCCACTGCGTTGTGGGGGTTCCCCCATTAAAGCAAGTGGCGTGGAAACCCCAAGACCGCGCTGCCTCACCACTGACCACTCAAGTAGACTTTTAAAAATATATAAAGTCTATATATAAAGTCTATTTTTACCTGATGGTATTGCTCAAGCAGGGGCGTACAATAAATATATATAAGTACATAGCGTAGATATCGTGGGCAGTTACACCTCGTAATTGCCCGGAACTACTGATTTACTGACAAAACTTCTAGAGAGCTACTGTATAGCGAGTTCTATGAAAATTAACACTTGAAACCTGACCTTGTTATTTTGGTACGATTTCGGGGAACTATGTAATTGTGACCTTTAAAACTTGTCAGTAAATAAACCCGAACCATGAATAGAACTACTTTACAAAGCTTTTGAAAAAGCAACCTCTGAGTATATAAACCTATGAATATGAAAGAGAAAGCTACCGATGCGGAGCAAAGACGAGCCGATAAGGTAGAAATTGCTGTCCGCCTAGATTCGGAGTTATTGGAGCAAATTCAGCATTTAACCAATGACCCCAGTAAAGTGATTGAGGTAGCGATCCGGCAATGGTTGCGGGGTGATGTTCCTAGAGATGATGAACTGACACGTACCCCTCACCGCACCCCTATTCCACCTAGGGGAGAATGGAACGATTGACATCCATAAATAAGCTGTAAAAAGAAAATAAACAAATGTAAAGTTTGTCAATCTGGATTCCAAATCAGCCAAAATACCAATGTATGTTTGTCAAAGCTGTAACATTTTATGCCAAACTTTTAACAGCTTTAAAAAAACTGTTTTGAGTTGCCATTTGTCTATCCAACTCGATTAATGACTATTACTGCCAATTCCCAATTGCCAAACTTATTTCCCCAAAATCTGGAATATTTCAATAGTAAGAGCGATGGCTCATTATCAACTCTCGGAGCGGAGTTGGTGTACACGCAAGATGGGGCAGGACGCTATCTGACCTTTCACTGGCAGCAAAGCGAACTGTTGGGGTTAAACTCTGAGCAAATAGTTAATGAGGGCGATGAAAATGAAACTTTTGCCCCAGTGGATAAGGTTGCCTATTTGGAACGGTTGCACCGAATTTTGACCAGTTTGGTGCCGGAAAAGTTTCAGTGCTGGTTTAGCTGCCACCAAGAGTTATTCGAGTTGGAATTGTTGATTTGCCCAATAATGCCGCAATTGGGAACAGCTACTACTACAGTTTTGGTAATGGGACGGCTATTGCAAGCAACAGTCAACAAAAAAGAAGTGAATGTGGTATCAAAACCATGCACACAGGTAGAGTTGGCTTTACGTTCACAGCAACATCAAAAGCTTGTCAATCAAATTACCAGAAATATTCGGCGCACATTGGATTTGGATATCATTTGGCAACAAACAGTAGACAGTTTGGGGAAAGCACTGCGGCTAGAGCGCTGTATTATTTGTCCATACCAGCCTTCTAGCTCGAGAGTGCGAGTGATAGCAGAGTATCATCAGCCAGCTTGTAGTAGCTCAATGCTTGGCGAAGAAATAGATGTAACTTCTAAGCCAGCCTTTGCTCAAGCATTGGCAACCCTAGAACCAATTGTGATGGAGGTATCTGAGTGTAGTTTGTGTCCGCAGCAGAAAATGTTGGTGGTGGCTACATGCTATAAAGACCAAGCCAATGGATTAATTGCCATAACTCTGCGAGATGAATGCTGCCCGTTGACAGGTGCAGAACTTGAGATAGCAAAAGAAGTAGCAGATCAGTTAGGAACTGCGATCGCCCATGCTACTTTATATAAAGAATTAGAAGCAGCTCGTCAAAAAGCCGAAGAAGCCTCACGCCTCAAAAGTGAATTTCTAGCCAATGTATCTCATGAAATTCGCACCCCTCTCAACGGCATGATCGGATTTTTGAAGCTGATTTTAGAGGGCATGGCAGATGACCCAGAAGAACAGAATCAATTTTTGCTAGAAGCTCACCAATTATCAATACACCTACTAAACATCATCAACGACATCTTAGACATAGCCAAAATCGAAGCAGGTAAAATGGAGTTAGCTTGCGCTCCAGTCAAGCTAGATGAGCTATTCGGTGATGTAGAAAGTTTCATGCGTCCCCAAGCAGAGATGAAAAAACTCAGCTTCCGGATGCAATTGCCTCCCACCTCTGATGAAATTATTGTCCAAGGCAATTACCAACGATTGCTACAAGTTATGCTCAACTTGGTGAACAATGCCATTAAATTTACTCAAGAAGGGGGCATCACTATCAGCGCCGATTTAGTACTGAAAAAAGCAAAATTTCAGGAACAGCAATTTCCAGGAATGGTGAGAGTCAGGGTGGCAGACACTGGTATCGGTGTTTCCTTGGATAAACAAGATAAATTATTTCAATTATTCTCTCAGGTAGATGGCTCTCGTACTCGCCAGTACGGTGGTACGGGTTTAGGACTGGCAATATCCCAGAAGCTAGTAGAGGCAATGGGTGGTGAAGTGCATTTTTATAGTCTTGGTGAAGGACTTGGTTCAACAGTCATATTCTCAGTACCTCTTTATCAACAACCAGTAGTGCTTTTATCTAGTGACAACGACTTATCAAATAGTGCTGAGTGCTGAATCACCAAAGTTTGCCCGGAGGGAAACCCTCACATATCTTACAAGAGTATATAAATGGACAACGTTCCAACACTGAGTATAGCTACTCTAATATAAGACTGCTAGAACCAGCAGCGGTTTATTCATGAGTCACGAACACATGACTCTCAAGCTCCCAAACTTGACACACAACACAATCTAGCAGCAATTGGATCTAGGATTGAGTTAACAAGCTATTGAATATAAAGATTTTTCAGCCGAAAGAGGACTTAAACCATGGAACTGACACTTGAAAACGTCGAAACTGTCTTAGATGAAATGCGCCCTTATCTGATATCTGATGGCGGTAATGTGGAAGTTGTAGAACTTGATGGCCCTGTAGTCAAACTACGTTTGCAAGGTGCTTGTGGTTCTTGCCCGAGTTCTACAATGACCCTGAGAATGGGCATTGAACGCCGCCTGAAGGAATTGATTCCTGAAATTGGAGAAGTCGAGCAAGTAATCTAGGGACTGGGGACTGGTGACTGGGGACTGAGGACTGGGGACTAGGAAAGACAGGGAAAAGGTGAGACCAGTGCTGCGAAGAGAAGTGCCTTGCGTGGGTTTCCAAGACACTCCGTTGGGGAGGCAGTACATTGCGGAGGTTCCCCCCGTTGAAGTAACTGCCGTCGGCTTTGCCGACTTGAAGGAAGTGCCGTCGCGTTGTGGCAACTTCGGGGAGGGTTTCCCTCGGTAGACAACTGGCGTTAGCGTAGCGGTAGCGACAAAGAAGCGTCGCCCAAAGGGTTAAAAGTTAAAGGGCAAAGGGATGGTTCTTCCTTTTTCCCCTTTCCCCTTTCCCTTTCCCCAATTCCTAATCCTAATCCCCAATCTCTAATCCCCACTCCCTAATACCCAATACCCAATCACCTTCTATGTCCCATCCACTCTACGTTGCGTTTATCTGGCATCAACATCAGCCGCTGTACAAATCTCCTGACAGCGGCATTTCGCTTTCTTCTAGTCAACATTACCGCTTGCCTTGGGTACGGTTGCATGGCACTAAGGATTATTTGGATCTGGTATTAATCCTGGAGCGGTATCCCAAGTTACACCAAACGGTGAATTTGGTACCATCCCTGATGTTACAAATAGAAGATTATATTGCTGGCACTGCTTTTGACCCTTACCTCACAGCTAGCTTGACACCCGTTGAACAACTAACTCAGCAACAACGGGAATTTATTATCCAACACTTTTTTGATGCCAATCACCATACTCTAATCGATCCCCATCCCCGCTATGCCCAGTTGTATCAGCAAAAGCAGGAAAAGGGGCAATCTTGGTGTTTGGCAAATTGGCAATTGCCAGATTATAGCGATTTGCTCGCTTGGCATAATCTAGCTTGGATCGATCCTCTGTTTTGGGACGATCCGGAAATTGCAGCTTGGTTAAAACAAGGTCGAAATTTTACTTTAAGCGATCGCCAGCGGATTTATTCCAAACAGCGCGAAATCCTCAGTCGCATCATCCCCCAACATCGCAAAATGCAAGCAGCGGGGCAGCTAGAAGTTACTACCACGCCCTACACCCACCCAATTTTGCCTTTGCTAGCTGATACCAACTCTGGACGTGTAGCTGTGCCAAATATGACGCTACCTAACTCCAGATTTCGGTGGTCGGAAGACATTCCCCGCCACTTGCGGAAAGCTTGGGAATTATATAGAGAGCGCTTTGGGCAGGAACCGCGTGGTCTGTGGCCTTCAGAACAATCAGTAAGTCCTGAAATATTGCCATATATTATTAAACAAGGATTTCAGTGGATTTGCTCGGATGAAGCCGTCTTAGGTTGGACGCTAAAACACTTCTTCCATAGAGATGGGGCAGGGAACGTCCAAGAGCCAGAATTACTGTACCGACCGTACCACCTGGAAACACCAGCAGGTGATTTGGCAATTGTCTTTCGCGACCACAGATTATCGGATTTGATTGGCTTTACTTACGGGGCGATGCCACCAAAACAGGCAGCTGCAGACTTAGTGGGACACCTACAAGCGATCGCCAAAAAGCAAAGAGAATGCCCCAGCGAACAACCTTGGTTAGTTACCATCGCCTTAGATGGAGAGAATTGCTGGGAATTTTATCAGCAAGACGGCAAACCTTTCCTAGAAGCGTTGTATCAAAGCTTAAGCAACGAACCCCACCTGAAACTCGTCACCGTCTCCGAATTTCTCCAACAATTTCCACCCACAGCCACCATCCCCGGAGGGCAACTGCATAGCGGTTCTTGGGTTGATGGTAGCTTCACTACCTGGATTGGCGACCCCGCCAAAAATCGTGCTTGGGACTACCTGACACAAGCCAGGATTACCCTAGCAAATCATCCCGAAGCCACAGAAGAAAACAACCCAGCAGCTTGGGAAGCTTTGTACGCCGCAGAAGGTTCTGATTGGTTCTGGTGGTTTGGTGAAGGTCATTCCTCAAATCAAGATGCCATCTTTGACCAATTGTTTCGAGAACACCTGTTTGGCATTTACAAAGCTTTAAATGAACCTGTACCGCCCTATCTCAGGCAAGCAGTGGAGGTTCACGAAGCAAGAGCCGACCATAGGCCCGAAGGGTTTATTCATCCCGTTATTGATGGTAAAGGTGATGAACAGGACTGGGACAAAGCTGGGCGCATAGAAATCGGCGGGGCGCGAGGGACGATGCACAATAGCAGTGTCATCCAGCGACTTTGGTATGGGGTCGATCACCTAAATTTCTATTTGCGAGTGGACTTTAAAAGTGGCGTTGCGCCAGGAAAGGATTTACCACCAGAGTTGAATCTGCTGTGGTTCTATCCCAATCAAACAATGCACAATAGCCCAGTTCCCTTGGCAGATGTACCCGATGCAGCCCCAGTTAATTATCTGTTCCATCACCATCTAGAGATTAATTTGCTAACACAATCGCTGCAATTTCGAGAAGCTGGAGATAATTATCAATGGCATCCCCGTTTTAGCCGCGCTCAAGTAGGTTTAAATACTTGTTTGGAAGTAGCAGTGCCGTGGGCAGATTTACAAGTTCCACCAGATTATCCTCTACGCTTGATTTTGGTTACATCGGATGAAGGGCGTTTTTGCAACTACTTGCCAGAAAATACTTTAATTCCGATTGAAGTACCTTAGAAAGGCTTTAGATGCGTAACGACTTGCCACAGGCTAGGGTGAAGGATGAAGAAAAATCAGCTTCATACTTCACCCTTCAGTATGTCCGGATGAATTTACGGTAAAATGTTAAATTTTTTATTTTAAATTTGCTTTTGGATAGTAGCAAAGGTCAGGATTTTGCAAAGATGCAGTAATACTACTGCCATTAAAATATATTTGTGGTTAAATTAAAAACACTATCCAGTAGCTGTGCTTGACCGATGAATGTCTCTTCAGGAACGATCGCGAATTTTCGCGAGTACAATTTACAGCAAAATCGGCTTGGTCAGATGTGTGGTTCCAAGCAGTTATTTCGCGATCGCTATGAAATACTGCGAATTTTAGGTAGGGGTGGTTTTGGCATCACTTTTTTAGCTAAAAATGCTGTATTGCCTGGAAATCCCTTGTGTGTCATTAAACAGCTTTGTCCCAAGGTAACTAGTGCCAAAAGCTGGCAAAGTGCATGTCAGCGTTTTGAAAAAGAAGCAAAAACTTTGGCTAAACTTGGCAGTCACTCGCAAATTCCCATGCTACTGGACTACTTTCAAGGGAATGGAGAGTTTTATTTAGTTCAAGAATATGTACCGGGTGACACCTTAGCCCGCCAAGTGAAGCGAACAGGCCCCAAAACTGAAGCCGCAGTTAAACTGTTTTTGCAAGAATTACTGCCAGTTTTGCAGTATGTTCATCAAAATCATGTGATTCATCGGGATATTAAGCCGCAAAATTTATTGCGTTGTGGAGATGATCAGCGGATAGTACTGATAGATTTTGGCGCAGTGAAAGAGAAATTGGCTGACGCTTGTGAAAACTCACTCTATAAAACCGCAACTACCAATTTTGTGGGAACGATGGGGTTTGCACCTCCGGAACAGTTTGCTTTACGTCCAGTTTATGCTAGTGATATTTATGCTCTGGGTGTAACTTGTCTTTATTTGCTGACTGGCAAAGCCCCTTTAGAATTTGAATATGATACTGATACTGGTGAGATATGTTGGCATAAAGAGGTCAATGTCAGTGACAGTTTTGCTCAGATTTTGGCAAAAATGCTGAAAATTTCTTTACTAGAGCGTTTTAATACAGTTGATGATGTTATTAAAGCTTTAGGTACTCAAAACTATTCACCAACTTTGACTAATTGTTTGACTACCCAACCACTCAGCAGCAATGGTCAAACAAAAGTAGAAAGTCCTGAGATATATGTGCCACCTATAGCACGAACAGCGATCGCCATTCGCGCACGAAAAGCTAAACTCCAAGAAAATAAGTCGCACCGTCAGTTAAATCATTACTTATCTCAAGTATCAAATTAATGTGGTTGTTGAGGGATGACTGTCAAAAGTATACTCGATTCAATTGCAATTTTTTTGCATAACAAATTACCACAAAATATACTTTTAGTGAGTTTGTTTTATGACATAGATAAACATTAATAATTCACAAACAATAATTCTTACTAAATATCAAGTGACTTTTTATTCAGTGATAGCCAAGCAGATTTACCTGAATTTCAAGTCGCAAACACTTTTTTACAAGAATATTCTATAATCGTAAAATAATTAATTTTCAGGCTCTTGTAGTTTTCCACAAAGTTGGAGAACTGGCTAGCATTTACCAATATTGTCTCTACAAGTAATTCCCCAATTTCAACACCAGTGTTTTCTACCAACATCACACAAGAGCCAATTTTATTAAGGGAAATTTCGGGACAAACTTAGCCTATTTTGTAGTGCAGTCGCGTCTGTCAGATTATGATCTGCTGCTTAAATCCCGATTGCCCAAATCCCCTAAATCCCAATGGAAAGAAGTTGTGCCGAACTTGTAGCACCCCCTTGGTGCCACTTTTGAGAAATCGCTTCCGTGTCATCCGGGTGCTTTCTGATGAGGGGGGATTTGGCAGAACTTATCTATCAGAAGATACAGATAAACTCAATGAACGTTGTGTAATCAAGCAACTAGCGCCAAAATTCCAAGGAACTTGGTCGCAGAAGAAAGCAATGGATTTGTTTGCTGAAGAAGCAAAGCGATTACAAGAACTGGGAGAACATCCACAAATACCAACTCTCTTGGCTTATTTTGAGCAAGACAACTGTCTGTATTTGGTGCAACAGTTTATCAATGGGCAGAATTTGTTAAAGGAGTTACAGCAGCGAAAGACGTATAGACCAGGGGAAATTCAAGCAATTTTGTATGATTTACTACCTGTCCTCCAGTTCATTCACGATCGCGGTGTCATTCACCGAGACATCAAACCAGAAAATATTATCCGCAATCGTAAAGATGGGCGATTAAGTCTGATTGATTTTGGTTCCTCTAAGCAATTTACAGCAAAAGTACAAAAGAAAATCGGCACATCAATCGGCTCACATGGCTATTCTCCCCTAGAACAGCTCAGAGATGGTAAAGCTTGCCCAGCTAGCGATTTGTACGCTTTGGGGGCTACTTGCTTTCACCTACTAACTGGAACTTCCCCCTTTCAGTTGTGGATGGAACATGGGTACGGCTGGGTGAACGATTGGCGGCAATATTTGCGGAATCCATTAATTCCTGAATTGGATTGTCTGCTCGACAAGCTGTTGAAAAAAGACATCCAGCAACGTTACCAATCAGCTGATGAAGCGATCAAAGATTTGACTCCAAAACAAATACTTGCACTGCCAGCATCTGGTCAGTCGTCTGGAAAACTACCAGTAACACAGACACCATTATTACCAGTCAAATCTACCCTGTTCAGAAATATAGTTTTGGTGAGTACTGTCATCCTCTTGTTCGGATTTGGAGAAACTTGGTATAACCAATATCGCCGCGTTCATACCATTTTGTTATCTAGGCTGAGCCAGCATCACAATAGTTCGGATAAGAGTGCGCTAAATATTACCTCAAATAATATTTTCTTAGCTAACACCCTTAAAGGTCATGAAAAATCAGTTGTATCGGTGAGCATCAGCCCAGATGGCAAAACCATTGCTAGCAGTGGCGATGCTGAACCGACGATCAAACTGTGGAATGCAGCGACAGGAGAAGAAATCTCCACATACAAAGGTCATTCCCGAAGGGTAAATGTTGTGGCTATCAGCCCAGATGGTAAAACTCTGGTTAGTGGTAGTGATGACAAAACTATCAAACTGTGGAATCTGGCAACAGGAAAGGAAATCCGCACATTGGAGGGGCATTCCGACTCGATTCAGGCGCTAGCCATCAGCCTGGACGGTAAGACTTTGGTGAGTGGCAGTGATGATAACACCATTAAAGTATGGAATCTAGCAACGGGACGGCTAATACGTACATTTACAGGGCATACATTTTGGGTGCGGTCAGTCGCTATCAGCCCAGATGGTCGTACTGTAGCTAGTGGCAGTTTTGACAAGACAATTAAAATTTGGCAACTGGGCAAGGAAAATGCTATCCGTACACTTGCTGGCAATGCTAACACGATCACATCCGTTGCCTTCAGTCTTGATGGTACAATCCTTGCAAGTGCCAGTCGCGATCGCACAATCAAATTGTGGGATTTAGCCACAGGACAAGAAATTCGTACTCTTGTTGGTCATGCCAACACCATTACATCCATCGCCTTTAGCCCAGATGGTATGACCCTTGCCAGTGCTAGCCGCGATCGCACAATCAAATTGTGGAATTTAGCAACAGGACAAGAAATTCGTACCCTTGTCGGTCATGCCGATACTGTGACATCTGTTACCTTTAGTCCTGACGGTAAGGCCCTAGTCAGTGGTAGTGAGGATAATACTATCAAGATTTGGCGTTTGTCTGGTGAATAACAGTGCTGAGTTAGGAGGAGGCAGTAGCTCGACTTGAGGCGACTGTCGTCGGCTTTGCCGACTTGTTCGGTCAAGCGCGTTCCCGCAGGGTAGCAACTGCCGTTTAGTTGTTAGTTGTCAGGAGGTACGAGGTAGGAGTAGTTATTATTTCTCCCTCATCTTCCTCATCTCTCATGCCCCTCATCCCCCCACTCCCTAATTAAAAATTTCCCAATCCGCATAAAATATTCTGCAATGAGTCTATCTAAAGACTGATAAATTAGCTAAATTAAGCAAGTTTCAACGTCTTGATTCTTCACAATTTCCTCCAATTTTTTTGATAAGTTTAAGATAAAGTCAAAACATTTTTGTTTTGACTCTTAATTCCTCGATCAAAAGCGAAGGAACAAGCCATGGATACTGCTGTTAAATATGACATTGAGGTTATCAAGGAAGAAGCACGTCTACTGGTGAATAAGGGACTTGTTCACCGTCAGCAACCAATTTATACACTCTGTAAATACATCCCCGATCGCGACTGGGTATGTTTTGAGCTAGAACTCGAAAAAAACGAATTTTTGCTCAGAGATAGGGTCATTGACTTATTAGGTTGTGAAAACTGGGAAGACGATTGAAGCTGCACGTAGAAATTGCTCTACATTAACAGCATCCTTATTGAATTAACAATTAACAATTAAAAATTAAATAAAAGACCCCCGAATATCTTCGAGGGTCTTAAATAATTAAGTTATGAAACGGAATTTTTGGCATTTTAGCACCATATTTCTATCTAAAAAACAGGCGCTTGAGGGCATTTATAAGAAATTTTGACGAATTTTGCATGATATAGCAGTCATACTTGAGCAATAACACGATTTAGTCGTTTATTAGAGTATAGTCCCAAATTGGGATGGATAGTATTGTTTGAAATTTCTGGAAAAGCCTTTTAATCCAAAATTCAAGTTGCGCTGGAATAGCACCAAAGGTGCGAGCTAAAATCCAAAATTGGTACTTTTTGCTCAAGCTCAGCGTTTACTTATTTAGACTTTGAGAGAGGCTAGAATATGCAAGTTAAACTTTATAAGTGCGAGCGTTTTATGCGGGCACATCTTGTACCCCTATCCACCCAGTTACAGTTTTGCGGTTGCTAGTGTATTTTCTGGTATTCGTATTTTTTCGGGTCTGAAGATTGGGAGATAATTCTCCTACAACAAGCTCTGTCAATGACCCAGAATTATTTCCACTAAATACTGGCATATCTTGCCAGCAATGGCGGCAAAACCAGGAAATTTCGGAACCACGTACATGTTGTAAAAGTAATCCAGAACAGCAAGGACAGTAAGTCATATTTTTTGAAACCCTGATTGTAAATAAGTGTGTTCAATATTAAAGCGGTTCAGTTGATAAGCCAGTAGTTTTTCAAAACAAACTATTTATAATTCGAGGATAGTCGTCAAATATGAGGAAGTTGTGAAGAAAATCATATTAATCAATTTTTTTTAATATTTATACATAATTGCTTAAGTAATACCCACGAATTAGCTTTTTAAAATTTTACTAGCACTAATAGTAATAGTAATTTTTAGTACTTGATGTATAGTTGCGGTCTAGTTGCTACATAATGAGAAAATCCGTCCGCAATCCATTAGCTTTTCAATACAAGGCTAGTCAAACGTTTCTGACCTTCTCTATATGTCAAATGTGAATAGAATTGCTTACTAGCTTTATCCTCACAAGATCCTCAAAATAACTCCCTATAAACATTAAGTGCGAACCTTAGTAGTAGATTAATTTACTACATGCCTTTTAAGTATCCTGATACTTATGGAACTTCAGTCATGTTAGAAATACTTGTACATTCAGACAATAAAAACCCAATCTCTAAAGAACAAGCCTTAGTTTTGCCTTTGAGCAAAGTTGGGATTGCAGACATTGCTTTAGTAGGCAGTAAAAACGCTTCTCTGGGTGAAATGATTCAGCAACTGCGACGCAAAGGAGTGAAAGTCCCCACAGGGTTCGCTACAACTGCTTATGCTTATAGGTATTTCATTTCTTCAGCAGGTTTAGAAGCAAAACTCAGAGAGATTTTTACAAATTTAGATGTCGAGAATGTTACAAATCTGCGACAGTGTGGCAGAAAAGCGAGATTGCTTATGCTCCAAACTCCGTTCCCTCCAGAATTACAGAAAGCGATCGCTCTAGCCTACGAAAACCTCTGCCAAAATTATGGTGCTGACACTGATGTAGCCGTCCGTTCTAGTGCCACTGCTCAAGATCCCCATGCTAGCTTTGCTGGGCAGCAAGAAACTTTTTTAAACGTTCGCGGATTAGAGGCTGTTCTGGAATCTTGTCACAAGTGTTTTGCTTCAATATTTACAGACCGTGCCATTTCCTATCGACAAATTAAAGGCTTCGACCACTTTAATATTGCCTTATCGGTGGGCGTGCAAAAAATGGTGCGTTCTGACTTATCAACTTCTGGCGTAATGTTCTCTATTGACACTGAGACAGGTTTTAAAGATGCTGCCCTCATTACCGCAGCTTATGGTTTGGGTGAGAATGTCGTCCAAGGAGCAGTTAACCCCGATGAATACTTAGTATTTAAATCTACCCTGAAACAGGGATATAGCTCAATTATTAAAAAGCGCCTGGGTACTAAAGAAATAAAGATGGTTTATGACCGGGAAGGCTTGAAATTAACCAAAAACATTTCTGTTACACCATCCGATCGCACCCGATTTGCACTCAACAATGATGATATTTTACAACTGGCACATTGGGCCTGCGTAATTGAAGAACACTATTCCCAAGTGTGTGGCGTTTACACACCCATGGATATTGAATGGGCAAAAGACGGTTTAACTAATGAATTATTTATTGTCCAAGCGCGGAAAGAAACGGTGCAGTCTCAGAAGATGAACAACGTGCTACGTAGCTATCGCCTTGTAGGACAACCAACAGAGCAGGGGAGAGAATTCTTAAATAATTTCTCCTTGTCGCCCCATCCTCTTGTGACTGGTAGTAGTGTTGGCGAAATGATTGGGCAAGGCAAAGCCAGAGTCATTGTGGATGTAGATCAAATTAACCAGTTTCAGTCAGGAGAGGTGCTGGTGACAAACCGTATTGACCCTGATTGGGAACCGATTTTGAAACGCGCCAGCGCTATTGTCACCAATTCAGGTGGGCGCACTTGTCACGCTGCAATTCTTGCCAGAGAAATGGGAATTCCGGCGATTGTTGGTTGTGGTAATGCCACTAATGTTTTGAGAACGGGGCAAGAAATCACCGTCAGTTGTGCGGAAGGTGAAACTGGAAAGGTTTACCAGGGTTTATTGCCTTACGAAGTAACAGAAGTAGCATTAGAAAAACTGCCCCGCACCCACACTCACATTACGCTCAACGTAGGCAATCCAGAAGAAGCTTTTGGCTTAACTGCTATTCCTAATGATGGGGTGGGATTAGTGCGAATAGAATTTATGATTGCTAACCACATCAAAGCACACCCTCTAGCGTTGATTCACTTTGATGAGTTAGAAGACAAACTTGCCAAATACAAAATCGCTGAATTAACTGCCCAATACGAAGACAAAGCGCAATTCTTTGTAGATAAATTAGCACAAGGTGTTGGTGCGATCGCTGCTGCTTTTTATCCCAAACCTGTAATTGTCCGCCTATCAGACTTTAAGAGCAACGAATACGCCAATCTCTTAGGTGGCAAGCAGTTTGAACCCCAAGAAAACAACCCGATGATTGGCTGGCGTGGTGCTTCTCGCTACTATGACGAACGCTACCGGGAAGGTTTTGCCCTAGAGTGTCAGGCAATGAAGCGGGTACGGGATGAGATGGGTTTAACCAACGTAATTTTAATGATTCCCTTCTGCCGTACTCCCCAAGAAGGTCGGCGGGTGCTGGCAGAAATGGCAAAACATGGTTTGGTGCGGGGAGAAAACAGCTTACAAGTTTATGTCATGTGCGAGTTACCCAGTAACGTGCAACTAGCAGATGAATTTAGTCAAGTATTTGATGGCTTCTCCATTGGCTCGAATGACCTGACGCAGTTAACACTGGGACTAGATAGAGATTCGGAGTTAGTAGCGCATTTATTTGATGAACGCGATGATGCTGTGCAGCGAACAATTGCTAAAGCGATCGCTACTGTTAAACAGCGCGGACGTAAAATAGGTATTTGCGGTCAAGCACCTAACGATTATCCTGAATTTACCCGCTTCTTAGTAAAACAAGGAATTGATTCCATCAGTCTTAACCCTGACTCTGTACTCAAAACCATGCTGGAAATTGCTACAGCCGAACAAGACAGTTAGTAGCTGAGTGCTAAGTACAGACGCGATTAATCGCGTCTGTACTTAGAGACGCGATTAATCGCGTCTGTACAAGAGTTAGAGAAAAAAAGAGGATGGGTGATAGGGAGCCGAAGAAATGGGTAAACAAGCTAATTTCAATACAGTCTTTTTCCCCTCTGCCCCTCTGCCCCTCTGCTTCTATCTCCCAGTTCCCACTCCCTTTATTTAGTAGAACAAGTTGTGCCTCCGTAATTTTCAGTGCGGAACTTGTTACATTCTTTGAGAGTTGTACGCTCTAACGACCAGTCATAGGGCTTGTCAGAAGTGACAGCACCATTTGCTAGAGTTGTTAGTCGGAAGTTGGCTCCCCGAAAATTGGTGAACTGTAATTTGGCATCCTTTAAGTTAGCTGCTTCTAAATTGGCGCTAATGAAACCAGCGAAAGACAAATCGGCATTTTCTAGAGAGGCTGATTTTAAATTTGCGCCTGTTAACGCAGCACCAGTTAAATTTGCAGAATTTAAAACAGCAACTTCTAAATTAGCTCCAGTCAGGTCTGCATTTGTAAGATTCACTTGAGATAAAGTGGCTCCCCTTAAGTTAGCCCCTCGTAAATTTGTTCCAGTCAAATTCAGTTGAGTTAAATCTGCACTACTCAAATCGCATCGGGGACAGACACCAGTCGCCTTCAACTGCTCCAAGTCTCCCTGGTTAAACGCGAGGGTTTGTTCTGTTAAACCGAAACAGGTTAACAGGGCAATAGTAGCAACAATCTTGAGTTTCATATTTCTTATGGATATTGTTATGGATGAAAAATTACGCGTTTCTAAGTATCATACTTAACATACACGATTTTCTCAGTAAATATCAGGGATGAAGCGGTGGTGAAGAACCTGTAAAAATACTATAAATTCTAACTCTTAGACTACTCAAAACAAAATTTAGGCTATAGAATCGATTCGTAAGGAACTATACCGAACCAATTATAGACTACCACATATGCGATCCCCCTGGCTAGATAAACAAGTAGCCGGGGGGATCTTGTTTTTGGGCATTTAATTAACGCCATCCCAAAAAGCGTAGCCCAGGCACAATTAGATAATGACTCACCCCTAACCAAAAGCTCATGAAGATGCCCACAAAACCAAAAAAAGTCAGGGGAGGAAATAATGCTGACCAAAAGTTTGCACCGGAAAATTGCAAGATATTCGTTGGAAATCCTAAAAAAATTAAAACTGCAAAGATACTTGCGGTACCAAATGCAGCAACTACAGCATGAACTATGTGATGGCTGCGAAAACCTAAACTGAGAGTGAGCAGAAAAACCGCAACTAAAATCACTGTCACCAGTCCCTCGCCGCTATCTTGTGAAGAGATTAATTGCAAAAATAACCAAGCGAACCCATAGCCGATCGCACCCATTAGCGAAGCGACCAAAAACCGCCGCCGTTGACCAAAACACCCCGATGCTGTTAGTCCCCATGCTGTCCCCAAGCCTGCGGCGGCAAACACTAAAGTTTGTGTGCCGACGACAGTTTGAGTATTTTGCACTAATTCGGGCAACTGACGAAAAATAAATTCGGCAACTCGATCGCCTAAGATTGTCCATCGTGCCAAGATATAACCAGCGATCGCACCTACACTAGCGCCAATACCAGTTAGCAGCATCGCCCAAATTGTTGCCAGACATGCCTGTAAGACTTTAATAATCACTTGGGCGATAAAAATAACTGTTTTGCCTAAAGTTTGGGTAAAACCGGCTCCAGCTTGTTCTAGGGCTTGGATTAACAAAGTCATTTGGTTAGAAGTTTGCGTAGATGCTTGGCGCACAAAGTCCTGAAGTTGGGCAAATAACCTTGGCTGTGTTGATTTGCGGGTAATATTTGCCAAACGTTTTTGAATGAGAGCTGCATTTGCCGGACGCGATCGCACATCTTCTTGCACCATCTCATCGAGTAAATCTGCTAGATGCACATTTACATTTACCTTGGTTCGCCACATCAACTTGCCAGTGATGGGATCTTCCAAGTTTGGCGGATATTCACCCGTTAGTAATTCAATCATCGTCCGACCGAGGGCATAAAAATCAGTAGCTGGCCCGACATTTCCCCCAGTCACTTGTTCTGGTGGACTGTAACCTGAAGAAAATAACCTCGTGGAACTAGACTCTCGACTTAGCGTTGCTGCCCTAAATTGTTTTGCTCCACCAAAATCAATTAATACCAATTGTTCCCAGCCGCTTCTGCCTTGGTTCGAGGCGGGTGCTGTTGCGGGCATTCGCAGCATTAAATTAGAAGGCTTGATGTCACGATGAATAATTTGGCGTTTGTGCAATTCTTGTAATATCTTGAGTGCTTGAGCGAACCAAGTTAACACCATATCTTCAGGGCATCCTTGAGGATAATTTTCTCGGATCTCCTCAAGAGTCTTCCCGTTAATTTTTTCCATCACCAAACAAGCTAGTTGGCGAGATTTGGGATTAGTCAAATTTAATTGAAAAAAACCATCAGCATCGACTTTCGGAACACCGGGATGCTGCAATCTAATTAAAACCTCTGCCTCTTGGGCAAATAATTCTAGTGCCTTTGGTGAATCTTCCACCAATACTTTCAACACTTTCTCAGTTTTGGTCTTTTGATCCCAAACTGTGTAAATTTGGGCAAAACCTCCAGAACCCAACCGCTGGACTGGGATATAGCGGTCTAACAGCTGTAGGACTGTGCCACAACTGTTACAAAACTTGTTTCCCCAAGGCTGAGGATAAGGACGTTGACAGTCAGGATTTATGCAGATAGCCTTATTCATAGCTTGCACCTGGGGAAAAAGCCTTTTTCCATCTTGCCGCGATCGCGCTTGAGATAGCACCAAGTCACGGTAACAGGAAACTTCAAATTGAATGAAGAAGGATGTCCTTGTACTGACAAGAATAATCCCGGCATTGCTTCTAGGTTATACCATTTTGGATTGGGGACGGGGGACTGGGGACTGGAGATTGGGGATTGGGAAATTGTTCTAAAATTTGTCAGTGGGTAAAGCAGAATTCCATAATTTTTCAGATGATTACCCAATTCCTAATTCCTAATCCCTAATCCCCGATCCCCAATCACCGTGATTCTTCATCCGCTTTCAGATTTTATTGACTCTAATTTTGCTGTCAGTGACTCATCTGTTCGCTATTGGTATGAAGGGCGTTGTCCTCAAAGTGGCGAACTGCTGAAATTGCCGCGCACATCTTTAGCAGAAGCGATCGCCTGTGGTTTGATGCGATATCTTGCCGAAAATGACTGTTATTCTCGTGAGGGCAAGATGTATGGGGTGTTGCTGGTAGAATTACCCGCTGGCGAACAACGGGTAATAAAAGCATTTTCCGGCCTAATGAATGGTTACAGCGTAGTTGAAGGTTGGATACCGCCAATTCCAGGACGAGACGAAGTAGCCTTAGAAGAAGCCCGTACTTTAGCTGAATTGGATGTTATTAAGCAAGAACTCATTACTTTAAAGCAACTCCCAGAACGGCAAGAGTACGAAACATTATCTCGTGAATTTGAGCAGCAGTTGCAAGCAATGAGCGATCGCCATCGCAATTGCAAACACCAACGACAAGAAAAACGTCGGCTACTGTGCGAAACTCTCACAGAGGAAGCGCTGAGTATTGCCCTCGAACACCTCGATGCCGAAAGTCGTCAGCATGGAATTGAACGGCGACAACTCAAACGCCGACGAGATGAAGCGTTACAGCCGCTTCAGCAATTGATTGCAGCAGTTGATACACGGATGCGCGAACTGAAACAGCAGCGTAAAGAATTATCCCGGCAATTGCAGGCTCAGATGCACGCTGTCTACAGCCTCATGAATTTTTCAGGACAATCGCGATCGCTGCAACAATTAATGCCGAAAGGTTCTATGCCCACTGGTACAGGAGATTGTTGTGCCCCGAAGTTACTCCACTATGCAGCGACGCATAGGTTGAAACCATTAGCGATGGCAGAGTTTTGGTGGGGGCCATCTTCGGTGAATCAGGATAAAGTTCAGGGAGAATTTTATGAGGCTTGTGTTGAACGGTGTCAGCCGTTGATGGGGTTTTTGCTGTCGGGATTGAAACCTAACCCCCCTACCCCCTTCCCTGCGAGGGAAGGGGGAGTAAGAATGTCACTAAGTAGGGGAGAGGTTTTACCGATTGTTTATGAGGACGAGTGGCTGATTGCTGTGGATAAACCTGCTGGGCTACTATCGGTTCCTGGTCGTTATTATGAAACCCAAGACAGCGTTCTCAGTCGTTTGCGTCATTTATTGCCTGATGACATAGGACTGGCGACGGTGCATCGCTTGGATTTGGAAACTTCTGGTATTCTTTTGCTGGCTCGCGATCGCTTCACCCATCGTCAACTTAGTGGGCTGTTTCAAGAGCGTCAGATTCACAAAATTTATGAAGCTGTACTTGCTGGTGCTGTGACAACTGAACAAGGTGTAATTGAATTGCCACTATGGGGAGATCCGCAAAATCGCCCTTATCAAAAAGTTGATTGGCAACGCGGTAAACCTAGTTTGACACGCTTTCGGGTGATGGCAAAAAAAGGAAACTACACTCGTGTAGAGTTTATGCCTCTCACAGGAAGGACTCATCAACTGAGAGTTCACGCTGCTGATTTGCAAGGACTTGGGGTGAATATTTTAGGCGATCGCCTTTATGGATGTAGTGCAGTTGGCGATCGGTTACATTTACACGCAAGAGAAATTCGCTTTCAGCATCCACAGTTAGGAGAAACTATTCACCTATATGTAAAGACACCGTTTTGAAGATTTTGTACACAGAGGGCGAACGCTCGACCTGGAAGCCTCATCATTCGACTTCCGAACGCGAAGTTTGCACCTCATAACACGAATTTTCGAGTCAAAAAGGCGAATGCTCGACCTCAAAACCTCATGATTCAACTTCCGAACGCGAAGTTTGCACATCAGAACACGGTTTGTCGAGTCAAAAAGGCGAACGCTCGACCTGGAAGCCTCATCATTCGACTTCCCAACACGAAGTTTGCACCTCAGAACACGAATTTTCGAGTCAAAAAGGCGATCGCTATCTTGATTGAGGCTGGCGATCGCATAAAGTACAAGAGGATATTAACTATCAGCTTGCTTGCTTAAGCAGCAAAGTCATACACTGGCGTTTCAACCGTGCGAACAGGCTCTTGTTGAGTCTGAATAATTTGCTGCAAGCGTTCTACTGTGGATGGTGAGAAAAATTGTTCTCCTGTCTCTGTATTTACTCGTGCAGGTACATTCTCTATCAAGTATAATTTGCCATTCATCTCTAATGTGTAGGTTACTGTTTGCTCTACTAGTCTCTCGTTCCAGTTATTCATTATTGCTGGTTCTCCTTTTAGTAAAATTACTATTCCATAGATTTGGGTTAGGCTTGTAAACTGTAATGATTTTGATTAATGAGCGAAAGGGATAACTACACTGAACGTGAATAGGTCGGTTTGTTTGCGTCAAGCCACTAATCAAACAGCTAGGCCCATATTTATCATCAGGATAGTCTTCAATAACTTAACCACTGGCAATTGCCTCTTTAATTTCTTGTATGTGAATGTCACGCAGGATAGATTGGTCAACTGCATGTTTAGAGAATTCAAATTGATTGCTAACTATTTTGCGATAAATTTCTTAAAGCAATGCTGACATATAACTATTCTATTCATGCGTAGATGTAGCAGCTTACTGCCAAACATCGCCTTTACCCAAAACCATGCACAAGTTTGACAGAAAAAATCCTCTCTATCTTTTACTGGAGATTGGCTAAGGATATCATCTCTGAGTTAGTCTGAACACTTTACAGATTTGTCCTCAGTGTTATTGTTCTCAAAACTCTCTTGGACTACCTGCAAATATCCATACTTGATTATCTAAAGTCCTTTCTGTGACGGGTATCTCATCTGACCATTCCAAACTCCATTTGTAATAAAACCGTCCATCAAACTCACCTGAATCCCAATACACTATCTGTAAAACAACAAAAGCTTCTGTAGCCTTCATACTTTTAAATAAAGCCTCAAATCTTTCTAACCATGTAGCCCATTCATAATTGATTTCTTTAACGCACATACCAAAATGCACGATGTGTTCATCTTTATAACTGACAAGCGAATCAGAATGGTTGACAACACTAAACATTTCACGCGGCATGGGCGGCCATTCTTTTGCTGTGACTGATGGCAGTTGTTCAATCTTCTCTAAAGCTTTATTAATATCACCTTCAACTTTGATGTAACCAAATACAGTATTTGGAAATCCCATAGTATCAGCATCTTTTATAATCGTACGCTCATAATTGATAAAATAAATTTTTATCCCTTTTATTGATTATTTGCCACTGCTTTTATCTTTTTACAAATATCCACTAAAACTCGATTTTGTTCCGCTGAACTTAGACTGTCTATGGGTTGGTTGGGAGAGTGCGCTGCTTGATATTTTTCAATTTCTGTTTCTTCGTAGCTGCTATAACTTATTGGTATCCAAATGATTGTAAGTCCTTCGGCTTCAGCAGCATCTAACAATGGAGGTAACTCATTATCAGCTATAAAGTCTGATGCTAGAAAGTCGGGGCTAACCATTAACACTGCTACTTTTGATGCTGCTAAAGCTTTTTCAATTTCTTTGCGCCACTCAGCACCAGGTTGGATTTTGGTGTCGTCCCACACAACTAGTTTTTGGTTGCGAATCATGGGTTTCAGATGTTTCTGGAGTTCATTGAGCCACTTTTGGTCTTGATGGCTGTAGCTGATGAAAACTTGATTTCTGGTTACAAGTTCTGATTTCGGTTGCAAATCTTTAGGTGTCGGCAAAACATCGTCAATCAGTCTGCGGACATCCACCATACTAAAGCTCTCTTGGCACTGAATTTTATAATTACGAGCGTCTAGGGATTTTTTCAACACCTTTAGGCGGTAGGAATAAGGCGTTTGACTATCTTTACAGCTTTCACAATTGCAGGGAACAAGTGTTTCATATTTCAGGCGTTCGTAAGAATTATGAATTTCATCAAATTCATGAGTGATGATTGCCAGCAGTTCTTTCTTGCGGTTTCCTGTGACGCGGACTTTAATTTCTCGTTGATTGTACTGTTCAATCACTTCAGCACGGGTTTGGTCTTTGCTGAGAACAACGCCTGTTTTCCAAACAAGCTTTTGTTGTTCAATCAAGGAATGCATCTCAACAATAAAGCGAGTGAGAATTCCTTTAGGCATGAAGTCATAGGTATAACTTAAAATCAGGTTATCGGAATTATCCCAGTTATATTCAGGTTGATTAGTAGAGAGTAATTGAAGTGCAATATAAGTGCCAGGACTTCCAGGAATTTCGTAGCACAGTTTGAACCGCATCATCAGGCGTAGCAGTTCATCTTGCATGTCAGTATACTCAGCGTCTTTCCAGATATCAGCGAGATTATCCTTGGTGAAGTGACCCAGATTTTCATTCACAGTCTTGTTGTCCAGAACTTTGTAAACGGCAGTTGTGCCCCATTCTGGTTTAAGAATGACGCTATTTTTCAACACTGGGTCGCTTTGAAAGTGGAGACAAACACCAAGGTCGTGCAAATAGCGGCTGAGTCGCAGCATGTCTTTGCGGTCAGTTAAGTTATTGTTTCGGCAGAGGTTGTAGTATTCTTCGACGCTAATGTAATTGCGGGAATAGTTCTCTAAGGCAACTCGAACTCTTACCCAGAGTTTTGGTAAAGGAGTACCAACGTGGGGAAGCTTAATGATGTAATCCTGAATAGCCTGTTTAATCTCCTTTAAACCGCGATTGTCGTCTGCTAAGTCCGTTGCCAGGATTTCTTTGAGGTTGGTAAATTCTCCGCGCAACTGCCGCTCGTTGACTTCGCACTGACGACCTTGTTTTTCATTCTTGATAATGAAGACAGGGCTGTTGTCACTCAAGAGTTCCACAACATTAAGCCACCAATAGAAATCTGTGTTTTCCTTACGAGTATCAGCGACTAACGCATATAGAGAACGTTCAGTGAGGAAAAACTGATGGGTTTGGTGATAAATTTCCTGTCCGCCAAAGTCCCAAATATTGACGCGAAAATCTTGTCCATTGGGCTGTTTGAATTGCCACTTGATTACATCAATTCCTTCAGTTGATTTTTCGTATGACCGGAGTCCGTAGTTTTTGTATCTAATATTTTTGGCTAGAGAAGTTTTACCTGCTCCCCCTTCACCCACAATGAGGAATTTTGCTTCATATAAAGGTTCGGTTTCATTTGGATCTTGCACGCGGAAGTAGAAATCTAAGATTTCTTTTGCATCCTGTGATCTTAAAATTTCAGGAGGAATAGGGACTGGATTAGCATCAAGAGCTAGTCTTTCTAGCTTGGAAAGTTGAGCAATCTTTGCTGGCAGCGTCGTCAGTTGATTGTTACTCAGGTAAAGCTCGCTGAGGTTAGTGAGTTGAGCAATCTCTGCCGGCAGTGTCGTCAGTCGATTGTCACTGAGACCAAGCTTGCTGAGGTTAGTGAGTTGAGCAATCTCTGCTGGCAGTGTCGTCAGTTGATTGTTACTCAGGTCAAGCTCGCTGAGGTTAGTGAGTTGAGCAATCTCTGCTGGCAGTGTCGTCAGTTGATTGTTACTCAGGTAAAGCTCGCTGAGGTTAGTGAGTTGAGCAATCTCTGCYGGCAGCGTCGTCAGTCGATTGTCACTGAGACCAAGCTTGCTGAGGTTAGTGAGTTGAGTAATCTCTGCTGGCAGCTTTGTCAGTTGATTGTTCTTCAGGGCAAGCCCACTGAGGTTAGTGAGTTGAGTAATCTCTGCTGGCAGCGTCGTCAGTTGATTGCCACCGAGGAAAAGCTCGCTGAGGTTAGTGAGTTGAGCAATCTCTGCTGGCAGCGTCGTCAGTCGATTGTTWTCGAGGTCAAGCTTGCTRAGGTTAGTGAGTTGAGCAATCTCTGCTGGCAGCGTCATCAGTTGATTGCCACCGAGGTAAAGTACGCTGAGGTTAGTGAGTTGAGCAATCTCTGCTGGCAGCGTCGTCAGTTGATTGTAACGCAGGTAAAGCTCGCTGAGGTTAGTGAGTTGAGCAATCTCTGCTGGCAGCGTCGTCAGTTGATTATCATTGAGACCAAGCCTGCTGAGGTTAGTGAGTTGAGTAATCTCTGCTGGCAGCTTTGTCAGTTGATTGCCACCGAGGTTAAGCACGCTGAGGTTAGTGAGTTGAGCAATCTCTGCTGGCAGCGTCATCAGTTGATTGCCACCGAGGTAAAGCTCGCTGAGGTTAGTGAGTTGAGCAATCTCTGCTGGCAGCGTCATCAGTTGATTGTTATCGAGGTAAAGCTCGCTGAGGTTAGTGAGTTGAGCAATCTCTACTGGCAGCGTCGTCAGTTGATTATCATTGAGACCAAGCCTGCTGAGGTTAGTGAGTTGAGTAATCTCTGCTGGCAGCTTTGTCAGTTGATTGCCACCGAGGAAAAGCTCGCTGAGGTTAGTGAGTTGAGCAATCTCTGCTGGCAGCGTCGTCAGGTGATTGTCACTGAGGTCAAGCACGCTGAGGTTAGTGAGTTGAGCAATCTCTGCTGGCAGCTTTGTTAAGCCTTTGCTATAAAGGTCTAATTTTGTCGCTTTATCTCTGGCAGCTTGTTCAATAATTTCCAGTAGTTCTTCGTTGATCATGAGCAGAGTTTTCACCAAAGTAGTGTCTGACGAACAGGTTCTACTGCACGTTTACACAGCAGGAAGAGCAAGTTAATTACTAATTTAGCTTGTATTAATTGTTGTATTGGGGCGAATACCAGAGAAAAATTGAGTTAATCAGCAATTTAGCTTGCTTGAAGCGTGAAAGGAATGACCGCTCCCCCTCCAACTCTCACCATTTAAATTCTGAACACGAACTGTCGAGCAAAAAAGGCGATCGCTCGACCTCAAACCCTCATCATTCCACCTCTAAACGCGAATTGTCGAGCAAAAAAGGCGATCGCTCCCCCTCAAAGCCTCACTATTCAACCCCCGAACACGAACTGTCGAGTAAAAAAGGCGATCGCTCCACCTCAAACCCTCATCATTCAACCTCCGAACACGAATTGTCGAGCAAAAAATGCGATATCTGATGAAAACCTGCTCGGTGCTAGTAGCTAGTATGTTGAGAGGAGCGATCGCAGTCTAATCAATTAAGATTATTGTGTGATGGTATGTTACTTGATAGCTATTCTTTCTCACTTTACTGAGTACTAACCCACATTTTTTTTGTATAAAAATGTCAGAAACTAAATCAAGTCTTCATACACCCGCAGACATATCAACCAACATTGATACCTTGGCTGAAGCTGTTGTTTCCTCACCTTCTCTCACAGGGATATACGATGTTGTAGTGGTTGGCGCTGGGCCTGTGGGATTAGCAACAGCTGTTGGTTTGCGTAAACGTGGTATTGAAAATATTCTTGTCATCGACCAAACTCGTGCCTTTCGTCAAGTCGGGCAAGTGTTAGATATTCTTCCCAATGGTTTAAAAGCTATTAAATATTTAGATCCTAATGCTTATGAAGAAGTCAAGAAACATAACCTTGGGTTTTTAAATGGTAAGCAGTCCGATCGAAAGACAAATGAGGAACAAACACCTACCAAAACTCCATTAGAATGGGTTTTCAAAAATTTGCAAGGCGAGCGAATTCGGACAGTTCCTCTTGGGTTTGATGAATGGTTTCAAGATTATGGCGAGGGACGAGTTTCACTGTCTTGGTATGAATTGCAAACTACCTTGAGAAACTTGCTGCCTCAAGACTTAGTTAAAGCTAATCATCGTTGTATTAATGTTGTCAATGAGCCAGAAAATGAGTGCATCCGGCTTGATTATGTATCTGACAAAGGTGCAGAAGCTAACCCTTACGCACATTGGACGGATGGAGATGAATCTAATGAGATGCAGTTCCAAAATTCAGACATTGGCTACCAACAATCGGAAACAAAATCAATCCGAGCTAAGCTAATTGTTGCAGCAGACGGGATTAATTCTACCATTCGTAGGGTGCTTTACTCAGATAATCCTCATGCACGACCTGAATATTCTGGCTATGCATCTATATATTGTATGGTAACAGAAATACCAAAGGAACTGCGGACAGAATTAGAAGAGAAATTCTTTGAAGGCTCACCCATTTTAACAATTTGTAGTGATGAAATATCTACAGATCCTACTGATGTGGATCAGCCAAGGATGCTATTATTTCGTAGACCAACTGGTGAAGTTGGATACGCTATACATGTAGCTTTGCCTTTGGATCTATTGCAAGGTAAGTCTGGAATTTCCCTAGTAGAGTTAGCTGTACAGGAATTTGAGAAAGCAGGCTTTCCTGACGTACTTATACAATTACTGCGGATATCTCCTCCTGCCAATATGCAGCAGCGTCCATTTTACATTCACTGCGCTAACAGTTCACATCCAACTGACAGTAATGGCGATCGCTCTATCAAACAACCAGCCTGGAGTGCAGGGCGCGTTGTCTTAGTGGGAGATGCAGCGCACGGAATGCCTCCTTTTATGGCTCAAGGGGCGAATCAAGGATTGGAAGATGCATTCGCAATTGTAACTGCGATCGCAAATATTGCCCAAAACAATCGCTGGGATGATATGCAAGCTATAGCCACAGCCTTTGAGAAATATGAACGTCTTCGTCGTCCATTGATGGCTTATGTGCAAGAGGTAACGTTAAAACGCTTACCTTACTCCTCAAACCAAAAGTGGCAAGAATATAACGAAAAAGTCTATCTTCGCAATTTCGATCGAGTAATAGAAGCATTTTTGTAAGCGAATAACGTATAGTTAGGCACTAAGCTATTACATCAAGAAAATTGCAAATTCACTTGTTAGACTGTTGGAATTCATTCGTCATCAGTCATATGAAATTTGACAAAGAAGATTTGCACTGGGCTGCTTCGCAAGGTTTAATTTCTGCGGAACAAGCAGATGCACTTTGGGAAGCACTATCTGAGCGTAACAGCGATCGCCCGCAATTTAATTTTGCCAATGTAGCTTTTTACTTTGGTGCGTTGATTGTCATCTCTGCTATGAGTTGGTTCATGACATTGGCGTGGGAGTCGTTTGGCGGTGGCGGAATTTTTCTCTTAGCCAGCGTTTATGCCTTGTGCTTCATCCTCGTAGGTAGGGATATGTGGTTTCGCCAAAATCTCAAAATTCCTGGAGGATTGCTATTTACCATAGCAGTTTCCATGACTCCCCTAGCCATTTACGGACTGCAAAGATGGACGGGATTTTGGACTCAAGGCGATCCCGGTACGTATCGCGATTACTATAGTTGGATCAAAGGCAGTTGGTTTCTCATGGAGTTGGGCACTATTATTGCTGGGTTAATCGCACTCAAGTTTGTAAGGTTTCCGTTTTTGACTGCTCCCATTGCCTTTTCACTGTACTTCATGTCGATGGATATAACACCAATACTATTTGGTGAAGCTGATTTTAATTGGCAACAACGATTATTAGTTTCCATGTGGTTTGGTATCGCGTGTTTAATTGTCGCCTACCTAGTCGATATTCGCACTCGCAGGCGGGATGGAGATTTTGCTTTTTGGCTGTATTTGTTTGGATTACTCGCTTTCTGGTTCGGTCTTTCTTTCACAGGAGATAGTAATGAATTCCAAAAATTTATATATTGTTTGATTAATTTGGGCTTAATAGTACTGTCGGTGTTATTGAAACGAAAAGTTTTTATAATTTTTGGCGCAATAGGAGTATTTGCGTATTTGGGACACCTTGCCCAATCCGTTTTTCAGGATGCCGTACTATTTCCGGTGGCGCTGACTGTTGTGGGAATATGCATTATTTATTTGGGTATTTTGTACGAACAAAACAGTAGAGCGATTGAACGTTTCTTTGAGAGCATAATACCTGAAAGTTTAAGACAAATTTTACCTAGAGATTAACAGCTAAAGCCTCAGAGCTTAATTTGCTCTACTACAATACAGGTGTCCACTAGGCGGCGTGCTGTCTACTCACGTAAATCTGAAAGACATCAATGAGTAATCAACTTCAGGACTACAATCCCAGCGGCATAGGTGAAATTAATGGCAATCTCTTGGGTTTACCATTCGATTACGAGTCTGCAAACTTGATTGTCTTTAGCGTGCCGTGGGAAGTTACCGTTTCCTATGGTGCTGGCACAGCCAACGGCCCGCAGAGAATTCTAGATGCTTCAGTTCAACTAGATTTGTTCGATTTCGACCACCCTGATGGCTGGAAACAGGGAATTTTCATGGAGGAAATTTCTCAAGATATTTTAGAGAAAAACACATACTTCCGCGCCTTAGCAGCAAAAGTTATTGAACGATTGGCGCAAGGGAAACCTCTAACAGAAACGCCAGATTTAACGCCTGTCTTGACAGAAATTAATCAAGCTTGTCAACAGGTAAATCAATGGTTGTTTACACGGTCTCAAGAAGCAATCAAAAATGGTAAGCGAGTTGCCGTAATTGGTGGAGATCACAGTTCGCCATTAGGTTATTTTCAAGCATTAGCAGCTAACTACGACAACTTTGGCATTTTGCACATCGATGCACATGCAGATTTACGCGATGCCTATGAAGGATTTGAATTTTCTCATGCGTCTATAATGTTCAACGCGATAAAGATACCGCAAATTTCTCAGTTAGTGCAGGTGGGTTTACGCGATATTTCTCACGATGAAGTGCAAATGATTGACCGTAGCGATCGCATTGTCGCTTATTACGACCCAGCTATTAAACAAAAGCTTTACTCTGGAACAACTTGGATTGATTTATGCCGCGAAATCATCGCTCATTTACCTGAATGCGTTCACATTAGCTTTGATGTAGATGGACTCGACCCCAAACTCTGTTCGAGTACGGGTACTCCTGTTCCCGGCGGACTTGAATTAGAGCAAACTTTTTGTCTGTTCCGAGAATTGGTTAATAGTGGTAGAAAAATCATTGGCTTTGATTTGTGCGAAGTCGGTGATGCTGAGTGGGATGGCAATGTTGGTGCAAGGATTGTTTACAAGCTAGCGAATTTAATGGATTTATCTCAGCAACGGTCAAAGTAGGGAGATAAGGGGATAAGAGAGCAGGGGAGGTAGGGGGAGCAGGGGAGGCAGGGGGAGCAGGGAAGGTAGGGGGAGACCATTGTAGAGACGCGATTAATCGCGTCTCTACTTAATGCGATAAACAAACGCAACCCATTCGTTTAATCGTTCGCAATCGATGACCTCGAATCCTACTTCTGTTAAGGCTGTAACAACATCTTCCTCACGATCGCTGGTAAAACCAGCTGTAATCAGTAGTCCTGAGTGTGTATCAGTTTGCCGAAGCGATCGCCGATAATCTTCAGCAAGGGCAATATGCACCCTTGCTAAAATATTCGCAACTATAATATCAAAGCTTTCTTTCGCTTCGATTTTGGACACATTATCGATTATGTCTCCACCCATCCAATGCCCCAGATCGCTGCCACAGCCTAAGCTTCCTTGGATAACTGTCACTTGCTGTTCTACACCGTTAAGATGTACAGCATCCTGAGTGGCTTGTACAGCAATACTGTCGTTGTCTAATGCTAAAACTGTTGCCCCCAGCTTGGCGATCGCTACACTTAAAATACCAGAACCCGATCCCAAATCGAGGACATGCATCTGAGGAACGATGTACCGTTCAAGTAATTTGAGGGTAAGAATAGTTGCTGGGTGCAAACCGCTACCGAATGCAGGGGTGGTTTTCAGTCTTAAAATTATTTCGTCTGCTGCCTCAGATTGATAAACTGCATCTGGAGTAAGTACAACAAATCTTTTCCCAATTCGACGAACGAGGGAATTAGATATATCTGCACCTGGGAATTTTTCCTCAACTACAGTTGCCTGAATTGCTGTTGTTAGTCCTGTACGATGCAAGGAGGAAAGCAGATTCACAATTTTTTCCATGCGTACCCTTGCACGGACATCGTATGGTAAATACAAACGAATCGTAAACGACCAAGTAGCATCTACATCTAGATCGCTTGAGTTTTGAGTATCATATTTTGCGATCTGAACATTATCCATATCAATGTTTCCAGCCAGCAGCGTACAGACCCAATCAACAGCCTCGTGTGTTGTATCGAGGCTCAATTCCAGCAACGACATATTCTTTTCCTCTGGTGTAGCTGCATTGCTGTCAAACGTTGAATGTCGATAGTAAACAGCCTTTTAATAGTAACGAATGCTGGAACCTCTGTTTCACAGTTGCAAATCTTACAGCAGTTTTAAAGCTTTGAAACTGCGTCGAGTAATTTCAATTCGAGTTGCAGCATCGTCAGCATTACGCATATCGATATTTGTGGCGAAGAAATAGACATTATTGTTTTGTTCCAAATATCCCACAAACCAACCAATGTTAGGAGTGACGCTGGTTGCCCAACCTGTTTTTCCTCGCATTACAT
Source organism: Nostoc minutum NIES-26 (assembly GCA_003326215.1). Lineage (GTDB taxonomy): Bacteria > Cyanobacteriota > Cyanobacteriia > Cyanobacteriales > Nostocaceae > Dendronalium > Dendronalium minutum. Next base: position 40,201 of record LXQD01000236.1, read on the forward strand.
AGTCTGGGGTGCGCTCAAAGACCATGATATCTTGAACTAAATCGAAAGTGCGTTGAGAAAATGGTAACTCTTTGCGGTAAAGGCGTTGCAAAAACTCAATTTGCTGTTTGGGTGTAATTTGTAGCGGCCCTTCTAACCAAAATCGGTCGATTTGCTCAGGTGTACCAATTTGACGGTTGCCGTAACCGACTTGATTGATAAATTTCTGCATCCGTTCGCGACCAATTTTTCGAGCCAACACTTGATAAAACCATACTGTGGAATTTTTAAAAGCTTGGCGAATGTTAGTGTCTTGGTTCCAAGCCGGAATTTGCCGCTGAATGCCATCCCAAGTCAAGACAGCTACTTCATTGGGAATCACGCCAGTCTCTACAGCTACCAGAGAGTTGAAAATTTTGAAAGTCGAAGCGGGGAAGAATGCTTGTGAGTTGCGAGCAGCATTGTGTTCGTAAAACTTTTTGTTGTTTTGGTCGTAAATTAGAATTGAACCTTCTATGCCCAGTTCTCTGAATGAACGCCCAAGGTCAACACCTTGAGTAACAGGGTTTGCAGAAACAACTGAAGGTGTTTGAATTGCCTGAGAACGTGCGGGTATACCTGGGAAAATGGTAACAAGTGTAACTAGGATACTAATTGCGATCGCAATTACCAGAGGCATTCGCCGGATTTGAGCCATAACTTTTTCCTGAACCGATTAGCAAACCAGTCATAATACAGCAACTGAGTTTACAGTTCCAGAAATCTGGCGCTCGGTTTTCGGTTTTTATCCTTACTAAAACGGTATTCTGTAAAATAATGTCATAAACTGGCTTGTAGCCATGAATGATAATGTTTGGCGAGTTCTTTAACGAAATTTAGTTCTTCGCCTTCAAGATTGTTAAATAGCTGGCGATACTGCCAACCCCGCTCATAGCGACTAAGCATTTGCTCTGGAGTAAACTTATAGACACTTCTTGTCTGCCAGCAAATTGACTCCAAAAAAGGCAGCTTTTTGGGGATATTAAATGATGGTGTAGCAGTTGTCATAGCACTGGCAAATTTTTTATATAACGATTACTGTTTAATTACAAAACTTGCTGTAGTTCTTCAACTGTATTTAGCGTTTTAATAGCCTGCTGAATCTCTTTTAATCGCTGTAAATCTGTTATTTGGTTAATGATTGTTATTAACTTTAAGAATATTAATCAATAGACCTCTTGCAAAAGTCAAAAAATTAGGAATGTCATTCTGAACGAAACGTAGTGTAGTGAAGAATCTCACCCAATGTGTCGCTTTGCTTAACATGACACTTTAAGGATTTATGCAAGAGGTCTAATACTGAATAGGTAGGTAAATTATATTTTTCTTCCGCAAGGGCTGCGTAAGCACGCATCCGTCGTGGCATTTCTGGTTGATAGCGCAGTTGCAATTCGTTGAGAACGAGAAATTTTCCGTACTGGGGATTTTCAACACGAATGAGGACATCACTTTCTCTACTGAGCCACTGAAATTCTGAGTTGAGAATTTCACCTGCAATGATATCAGGTATTTGTGTTACCCATTTTACCCAATTATCGGGTGCAAGACTAATTAGGCGTTTGGTACTGATATCAGCAGGTTTAGACATAGATAAAGTAGATAAGCTGGAACGATCGCACTTTGATTTAAACTACCACTAGCGCGTTGCTGGTTCTCTAGCTTTAACTTAAACTCGGCCAAGAACTTTTGGAATATAACGTCAGACCATAATGTTTGCAATTCCGATAATTGATTTAGCTGCTTTCAGCAATGGTGATGCAGTAACTCGGCAAAGAGTAGTAAAACAAGTCTATCAAGCTTGCCATGAAATTGGCTTTATGTACTTGCAAAATCCGGGAATCTCAAAAGATTTGGTTCAGCAAGTATTCGCACTGAATAAATCTTTCTTCAATTTACCTTTGACAGTGAAGCAACAGCTAGCTTGGAGTAACGAATTTAGTAACACAGGTTACGTTGGGATTGAGAGAGAAAGCTTAGATTCCAATAAACCAGGAGATTTAAAAGAAGCGTTTAATGTAAGTAAAGCAGAATTAACTTGTCCCACCGTATCTTCTATATCTCCAGCCAAAAACCCTAAAATTTTCACCTTTTTTCAAGCCTGCACGGAAATTGCTAATAAAGTGTTGCAAGCCTTTGCTTTAGCGTTAGAATTGCCAGAAGATTTTTTTACTACAAGACACAATCGACAACATCATACCTTGCGATCGCTGCATTATCCCCCATTGCAAACACTCGCCAAACCCGGACAAGTACGTGCTGGCGAGCATTCTGATTATGGCAGTCTGACTTTACTCTTTCAAGATGAAGTCGGAGGGTTGGAAGTGCAGACAAAAACAGGAGATTGGATTGCAGCCCCCGCGATTCCTGATACGGTAGTGGTCAACACTGGCGATTTAATGCAACGCTGGACAAATCATGTGTTTTGCTCGACTAAGCATCGAGTAATAATTCCCAATGACAGTAGGGTAAAACAGTCTCGATATTCTATTGCTTTTTTCTGTCATCCTAATGATGATACAGAAATTGCTTGCTTGGGTTGCGATCGAGAGCAACCTATATATCCACCCATTCTTGCGGGAGAATATCTTTTACAACGCTTGCAAGCTACTTATTAATATGAAAACCTACGACTGGATTGTTGTTGGTGGTGGAATTACAGGTGCTGCACTCTCCTACGAATTGGCGAAAAAAGGGTTTGCTGTACTTTTGTTAGAACAACACGCAACACCCCAAAATGCAACTCGCTATAGTTATGGTGGACTTGCCTATTGGTCTGGTACTACACCCTTAACTCGTCAATTATGCCAAGAAGCGATCGCACGTTACCAAATTTTGTCTCAAGAGTTAGACGCTGATATTCAGTTTCGGGAAGTAGATTTATTACTAACTATTTCAGCCAATAGCGATCCAGAAGCAACTGCGGCATCCTATACTCGTTTTGCCATACCGCCTCGCTTACTTAACGTCCAAGAGGCTTGTGAATTGGAACCATTATTAAATCGAGAGGTAATATCAGGTGCTTTAACTGTTAAACATGGTCATATTCACCCAGAAAAAACAGCAAAATCTTACATTCAAGCATTTCAACGTGCTGGGGGTGAAATGCAAATAGCCCAAGTATTGCAAGTACTACAAAATGGTGTAAAAACAACTACTACAAATTACTATAGTGCTAACGTGGTAATTTGTGCGGGTGGACTCAGCCGACAGCTACTACAATTATCTGGAATTTCTATTAAGTTGTATTTTACTCACGCAGAAATTATTGAAACTTCACCTGTTGATTTGCATTTACACACCTTGGTAATGCCAGCTAATCTGCAACGGTTTCAACTCGAAGCTGAATCTACTCAAGTTGATGAATTATGGAATGAATCTGGTAATCAGCCAGTACCGCCGATTTTAGATGCGGGTGCAATTCAGTTTCAAGATGGTAGTTTGCGCTTAGGTCAAATTAGCCGCGTTCTCACAGATCCTGATGCTAAGGTAAACTCTGAAGAAAGCGAAAATTGGTTGCGAAAAAGTGTTGGGAAAGTTTTACCAGTTTTAGAGAATTTACCAGGAACTTGGCATCATTGCTTGGTAGCATTTAGTAGCAATAATCTACCTTTAATTGGTGCTATTCCTGGATTTGACAACCTTCACATTTTCTCTGGCTTTAGTAATCCCCTCGTCATCGTACCACCCTTAGCAGAGCGCTTTGCTAACTTTGCAACTGGCAAGGGAGATGAAATAATTACCCAGCTATCTCCTCTCTGAGGACATCCAATAATTAAATTACTCAATTCCTGCATCCAATACCAGTATCCAATTTCCTCTCCCCCAGCCTCCCCTGCTCCTTCTGCTCCCCCTGCCTCCCCCTGCTCACCCAAGCGATTGATTATTTTTTTATTTGGAAGATTTCGATTGGCGATCGCCTAGCTAAATCGGCGTTGGCTCAATTGCAGGCTATCCATAGCTTGCTTAAGCCAGAATTAACGTGAATTCGACAAGCCCTATTTTGACCTCTCCCCCAGCCCCTCTCCGACGCGGAGAGGGGAGCTAAAACCCTAATTTTTCGTTGCTCCTCCCTTTCCCCGTGGGAGAGGGAGGTTGGGAGGGAGAGGTTCATCGAACTCACGTCAGAATTAGAAGCGCCTTTGAGATTTTAGATTGTTCAATCAAAAATCTCAAATCTCAAATTACCTTGTTTTCTATGCAGTTTTCCCATTTTTATCTGATGCTTGTTCTGCAATATTTTTTAAGCGGCTCGATCTCATTTTGCGAATGCGATCGCTATTGCGAACACCACCCGCCATTTCATATTCAGCGCTGTCTTTGCCGTACTTGATAGCAACCACCATTAACATTTTCTCAGAAAGCTGCCTTAAGTTTTTTTCCATCTCTTCAACTTCTGTTAAAGAAGAATCAACTATAGCCAGAGCGCTATTATGAACATCAAGTTTGTTACGTAACTTTTCGATTGATTCAATCAGTTTTTCTAAAGTATAATCTTCGTCAAATTTAATGCTTGGAACAATCGATTTCATCCCAGCGGCTCTTAACTCAACTTTTTCTAAAACGCGGGATGTACGTTTTTTACGAGACATAAATTTGCTCTTTTAAGATACTTCTACAGCTAGCTTGCCTCAATTAAACCCGATTCCGGTTCAGCATAAATCGCAATTTCCGATCGTAAAATTTTTAGCTTATAACAGTAATCTCTCGGTATAGAGTAGTCGCTACAGACTTGGGAGTAGTCGCTACAGACTTGGGAGTAGTCGCTACAGACTTGGGAGTAGTCGCTACAGACTTGGGAATAGTCGCTACAGACTTGGGAATAGTCGCTACAGACTTGGGAGTARTCGCTACAGACTTGGGAATAGTCGCTACAGACTTGGGAATAGTCGCTACAGACTTGGGAATAGTCGCTACAGACTTGGGAGTAGTCGCTACAGACTTGGGAGTAGTCGCTACAGACTTGAGAGTAGTGGCTTCAGTATTCTATATAGGACTTTTTGAAATACACGTAGGGGAGCCAGTGCGCTGTGGAGGTTCCCTCCGTTATAGCAACTGGCGTTGTGTTATGCCGCAGGCTAACACACCAAAACCTTTGGATGGCGTGTTACGGAAGCCGTAACACACCCTACATATACTGATTGATTTAGAATTCTGAATTCTGAATTATGCATTCTTTTTCAATTAGGGTTCACTCTATTCAAATGCCACCTTCTCAAGCCTGTAAATCCTTTTATGCAAGTATTTCACTAACCTGCAATTATTTTTATTCCTCCAAAGTTACAGAAGAAAAATATTCAATAAAACACTTAAAGGTAAGAAAAGTAAGAAAAGTAGGATGTTTTTTATAAGCTATTAAATATTCTACGGCTAATGTCGGTCAAGATACCATCAGCGACTTCAATCGCTCCCAAGGCGACAAGATTGCACTTGATAGGGCTACCTTTAGCGCACTCTCTTCTACCTCAGATAATAGTTTAGCTTTGTACTACAACCAAAATGGTACGGCGCTTGGCTTCGGCAGTGGTGGTCTATTTGCTACTCTTTCTGGTGCGCCAACTTTGGCAGCTAGTGACTTTTTTGTGGGAGATCTAGTTAGTTTTAGTGAAGCCTGAAGAGTCCTTGATTTCTGCCCAGGAATACAATCTGCCCAAATCAGCTTGCAATCTGCCTTTCAAGAACTTGTGTTTTGGGTGGACTCTCTGGGCGAACAACTGGTTATGATTGCCAGACCCCAAAATGGCGGGCCAAAGCCTCATTAGTTAAACTCAGCCAAGATGCGTTCCAAAAGTTTTTGGCTGTTTAATTTCCGAGATTTTGATTTCAACATTATCTGAAGCTATCAAGTCTGCTGCTTCTTCTAGTAGTTCCTTTTGTTCCTGTTGAATTGCTTCTAAACGTTGAGAAATTTCTAATAAACGTTGTTGTTTATCTGGATAAATTATTTGAGAATTGGCAGGTAGTAAATCTGGCACATTGTCAGTTATTTTCGCACCTGTTATTTGTTGAACAGAAAACCTACCAACTTTAATTAATGATAAAAAGCTAACTTGAATTAAAGTCTGAATTAATTTTAAGGGTACTTGCAGTATTGACCAACTAGCTGTTTCAATCAATCGTACAATTGCTTTAATCATGCTCCAGAGTAGAGCAAGTATTACAAGCAAAATTACCAAACTGATAATTGGGCGATCGACTGCCCAACCTAGTATTTGAAATAGCCGCAACAATGCAGGGTGTTGCACCAGCCAATCATTTACTGAAGATGCGATCGCAGTTTGAACTGCTGCCGATGTTGTACTCTTAACTTGTTCAGCTGTTTGCCAACTTTGTTCTAAAGAACCTTTTGCTTGCTCAAGAGTAGTTGTAACTGTATTAATTGCTTTATCGGTCGTTGTAGTTGCTGTTTGCTTTAAAGACTGTCCAGCTTGCTGTGCTGAGTTAGTAACAGAGTTAACGCCTTGGTTAATAAAATCTTTGGCTGTTTGCCAGCGTTGCCAAACTCCTTCGGGCAAATTTATGTCTATTTGAGGTGTCATAGAATATTTCACCTAGGCTGAAACCGAACCCGCAAACCATCTTTGGGGCGATTTGAGGGAAAAAACACTGGATCTAAACTTTGATTGGGCAATATCTCCCAATGATAGCTGCGTAGAAGTTGAGCAGCAATAATTTTCATTTCCATTTTGGCAAAGGCTATGCCGATACAGATGCGCGGGCCGCCACCAAAACCAATTAAGCTAAAAGAATACTGTTTGTGTTCTTGGCGCTGAGTATTGAAACGGTCAGGATCGAAACGTTCTGGTTCAGGATAAATTTCCTCTAGTTTATGAGTCATGAGAATTGAATACAACAGTCGCCAACCTGCGGGGACATGAAAGCCATTAAACTCAAAGTCTTTAATCACGCCACGAAACCCGCCTCCAACAGGTTGATGAAATCTTTCAACTTCCAACAAAACCTGCTCTAAATAAGGCATTTGCCCCAATTGTTCCAAATTTAGATCGCCTTTACTTGCAAGTTGCAATTGTTCTTCTCTAGCGCGTTGCAACACTTCTGGATGACGGGCCAATTCTACACATAGCCAAGTCAGCATTGATGTGGTGGTTTCATGTCCAGCAAATAGTAAAAGCACTGCTTGGGCGATAAGTTCCTTTTCACTTAAACTGTTACCTTCTTCATCTTTAGCTTGTATTAACAGGCTAAGGGTATCTTTTGTTGGGTTTTGCTGGCGTTTTGTGACAACTTTTGTTAAATGCTCTAAGATTTGATTGCGAGCTGTTATGGCTTTGCCAAATTGAGTAAATGGTAAGGGCAGGGTATTAATAGCAAACAGTCCATTTGTGAGAGTTGTAAACAACTGGCTGAGACGCACGCATTCCTCACCAGGACTAGTACCTAACAACAATTGACTGGCAATATCAAATGTCAGCTGTTTAAACTCTTTGTGCCAAGTAAACTGCTGTTTCTCCTCCCATTTTTTGAGATAGGTGCGTGTGATATCTTCCATCGTGGTGGCATAATTCGCTAATGCTGGCCCATGCAAGGCTGGCATCATCAAACGACGATTTTTGCGATGTTCCTCTCCATCTTGCAGAAAAAGCGATTTGCCTAGCAATGTTTTGAAGTTATCAGGCCATCCCTCACGCCAAGAAAAATAATCCATGTGGCTGGAAAGCACGAAATCAACCGCCTTTGGCCCTATCATCACCACAGTCGGTTTGCCACTCAGGTGAGTTTTAAAAATAGACCCGTACTGACGATAGCGCTTTTTAATAAAGTCTCGGTCGAAAAGAAAAGGAAGTGTTTCACCTAATACAGGTAAACCAAAGCTTCCAGGCGGATATTGATATTTATTCATAAGCCCTTACTACACGAATTATCTAAGAAAAGTGAATGACGATTAGCTTAGACTGATAATATCTTTACTTTGGTCGATCTGTTTATTTTTCCGTAATCAGCATTTTTACACTTGTGGTTCTTTTTTGACGGCGTTAAAGCAACTAAGTTTCTTGGTTTGATAAATCAGAGTGTAATTTATGAGTGACAATAAACAGCAAAGTGGTTTCTGGAAAAGCTTACCTGGCGTTTTTACAGCTTTAGGCGGAGGTGCCGGGATTGCAGCTATTATTGCAGCTGTAATTCAAGTTACGCATCCATCAACACCAGCACAATCTAATACTCCACCAGCAAATGCAGCTACTTCATCACCTGTATCTCAAGAGACGGAAGGAAAGTTTACAGTAGCAGCTAACAGTTCGCTAGGTAAAGCCTTTGTTAATAAACAATCCTCGATTAGGACATTTCACTTCGTTGCTAACAAAGACAAGTGGACATACAATTCAAACTTAGAGCCTAATGGTGCTGATGGAAATATTAATTACAGTAGGGCTACTCAAAAATACAACTTGCCTGGTTTTCCAGAGGGATCTTTGATAGTTCGTCAGAAAGGCGAATACCATTTTATTGGACACGAGCAAACCTTAACATTAGACCCAAATGAAACAGTTTTCTTTACAATCAATGATACTGGAGATAATAATAACGGTGGAGCCTTCAATGATAATCAAGGCTATTTAACTATTGAGTGGAATTGCGAGGATTGTAAGTAGTAACTGTGGTAATGCTTTCAAACTACACCAATTTAAAATTTCCAAGAAAAGCTGGCTCTATAAATAGAGCCAGTTACTTATATTCTCAGGACAATTTGCCAAAACTTCTTAGCTAACAACTAATCATTAAATAAGTCTAAATCCGTCACTGCACCGATACTGCTAGAAGATACCAATTTGGCATATTTCGCCAATACGCCTTTGGTGTAACGCGGTGCGGGAGGTTGCCAGTTGGCACGACGACGGGTTAATTCTTCGTCAGATATGTTTAAATGCAATAGGCGTGCAGGGGCATCAATGGTAATACTATCGCCTTCTTCTACAAGAGCGATCGCACCCCCAACTGCCGCTTCTGGGGCAACGTGACCAACTACCATACCGTAAGTACCGCCAGAAAAGCGTCCGTCGGTAATTAATCCTACAGAATCACCTAAACCAGCACCGATAATTGCTGAGGTGGGAGCCAACATTTCCCGCATTCCAGGGCCACCTTTTGGCCCTTCATAGCGGATGACAAGAATATCACCAGCTTTGATTTTACCCGCCAAAATTGCATCTAAAGAAGCTTCTTCCGATTCAAACACGCGGGCGGGGCCGGTAATTACTGGCTTTTTGACTCCAGTAATTTTAGCGACAGCGCCTTCTGTTGCCAAATTCCCTCTGAGGATGGCTAAGTGACCTTGGGCATACATCGGGTTATTCCAAGAACGAATCACATCTTGGTTAGTGGATGGTTCTTCTGGGATGTCTGCTAAGACTTCAGCAATCGTTTGCCCTGTAATGGTAAGGCTATCTCCATGTAGTAAATCATGCACGAGGAGCATTTTCATCACTTGGGGAATGCCACCAGCTTTGTGCAAGTCCGTAGCAACATATCTACCACTTGGTTTTAAATCGCACAAAACTGGAACGCGACCGCGGATAGTTTCAAAGTCGTCCAGAGTTAACTCTACATCTGCTGCACGAGCGATCGCTAATAGATGCAATACTGCATTTGTCGAACCACCCACAGCCATGATGACAGAAATGGCATTTTCTATAGATTTGCGGGTGATAATTTGGCGGGGCAAGATTTGTTGGCGAATGGCTTCGACTAGGACAAAAGCCGATTTTTCCGTACTATCAGCTTTTTCGGCATCTTCTGCTGCCATGGTCGAGGAATAGGGCAAACTCATCCCCATCGCCTCGAAAGCCGAAGACATGGTATTAGCCGTGTACATACCACCACAGGAACCAGCACCAGGACAAGCCCGACTTTCAACTTCTAATAGTTCTTTATCGTCAATCTTACCAGCGCTGTATTGACCTACCGCTTCAAAAGAACTGACAACAGTTAAGTCGCGTCCGTTATAGTGACCGGGTTTAATCGTGCCACCGTAAACAAAGATAGCAGGGATATTCATGCGAGCCATCGCCAGCATTGCCCCTGGCATATTCTTATCACAACCACCAATGGCCAGCACCCCATCCATGCTTTGCCCAGTACAGGCAGTTTCAATCGAATCAGCAATTACTTCCCGCGACACTAGGGAATATTTCATCCCTTCCGTTCCCATCGAAATACCATCACTAATGGTAATTGTGCCGAATATTTGCGGCATCGCTCCAGCATTTTTAATCCCAACTTCTGCCCTTTGTGCCAGTTGATTAATCCCCATATTACAGGGAGTAATCGTGCTGTAGCCATTGGCAATGCCCACAATGGCTTTATTAAAATCTTCATCTTTAAAACCAACTGCACGCAGCATAGCTCTATTCGGCGATCGCTGCACTCCTTGCGTGACAACCTGGCTTCTCAAATTCTCCGACATCTTTTTTCCTTCCGTGCCATCATCGCAACTGTTGCGATTGTATTATCTGATTTTCTCATGCATACGCAGCACAGGAGTAGGGAGTGGGGAGTTTGCACGTCTGATACCAATTCGTAATTAAGAAAGTCCTATTTAGTCTAGGCTCCTGGGTTTAAATCTGTATCATTATTTTTGGGAAATGGTATGAGCCTGAAACTTCTAACTCTCTTCCTGCATTTTGGGTGAAGCTCGTGCCGACGCTTGTGACGCTCGGAAAGCGTAGCGTCTCCCCTTGGCAGAGGACTCGCGCTTCGCGGCGCTAACAGCAGTTGCTCATGGGGAGCCAGTGCGTTGGGCGGCTTTGCCGACTTGTACTCCTTTGGAGAACCCGCAGCGTAGCAACTGGCGTGGAAACCCCCAAGACCCTTCGGGTGAAGCTCCTAACGTCGCTACCGCACTGCTTCACCTCTTGCCTTTCACTTTTGAAAAATGCTGTAAATACAACGTAATATGGGAACTCTAACAAATCAAAACAACTGCTTGAAGTTGTTTATAGTCAACAATTATAATGTTAAGTCCGGGAAATCACTTATTATTTAAATCTCTCTCTTGTCCCCGCCTCGACCCTAATGATAAGTCTTCAGGCAAATGTGATAGGAAATGTAGCGATCGCCATGTCGAAAATACCTAAATGTTATTTCATGAAACAGCTAGTTGAATGTCGATCTGATTTGTAAAGATAAATTTCTAAATCGGTAAATTCCTCGTTGAAATATACATTGCCGTTTTTATCATTTAATGACTTAATATTTAAAATATGCAATCTAAAAATTGTTGTATATTTTGGGAGGAGTTGAGGTAAGCTGGTGAGTTTAAAATCACAATCGGCATTCAAAACCTGAATTACCCACAATCGCAATCTTAAGCATACTCCTCCCTAAAAGGCATTAAATGGCACGCCGAAGAATTTCAAAAGCTCTCCATACTCAGATCCTGGCTTATGGAACTGCTTTGGTAACAGATGCTATTGCCCTACTGATAACATTGCTCCTTCAGCCCTTACTTGCACCCACTGTTTTTGCTCTGTTCTATCCAGCGGTGATGATTAGTTCTCTATCTGGGGGACTGGGGCCTGGAATATTTGCTACAGCTTTGGCAGCGATCGCTACAATCTTATTGTGGCTGCCACTGCCTAACTCCTTAGACCCTACAACTCTCAATTATTGGGTAAGACTAATTGTGCTGATAGGGGTAGCATTGATGATTTGCGGGTTAAGCAGCCGTTATCGTCGCGCCAAACAGCAGGCTGAGCAAATAGCACAGAAACTCCACGACAGTCAGGAACTGTTTGAGAGCTTTATGAAGCATAGCCCAGTCACAGCATTTATTAAAGACGAGGCGGGACGATATTTGTATGTCAACCCCTTAGCAGAACGGCTGTTTAATCGTGAGTTATACGATTGGGTAGGCAAGACAGATTTTGACTTATGTCCGGCTGAACTAGCTCAGCAATTGCGCGCTAACGATACAAGAGTACTGACTACAGGTCAGGTTTTAGAAGTGTTGGAGATTGAACCGCAAGATGATGGCGATCGCTACTTCATGTCGTTCAAGTTTCCTTTACACAGTAGTGTAGGACACAAGCTGCTTGCGGGAATGTCCCTTGAAATCACGGACTACAGAAAAACTCAAGCAGCATTAAGGGAAAGTGAAGCTCGATTTAATTGTTTGGTGGAGTCTAATTTACTTGGCTTTGTTGCTTGGGATTTTCAGGGCAACATTACCGATGCCAATGCAGCATTTTTGCAAATGGTTGGCTATACCCAAGAAGACTTGCAAGCGGGAAAATTACAATGGAAAGATATGACTCCACCAGAGTGGCGCTGGTTGGACGAGCGAGCAAGCGAGGAATTTGCAAAAACTAGAGAATATACTCCCTACGAAAAAGAATTTATTCGCAAAGATGGTTCCCGCGTTCCAGTTTTGGTGGGGGGCGTTTTGCTGGAGAACTCCCAAGGACGAGGTGTCAGCTTTGTTTTTGATTTAACCGAACAAAAGCGAACTGGAGCAGCATTACGTCAAAGTGAAGAACAATTTCGTCAGCTTGCCGATGCTATGCCGCAAATTGTGTGGGTGGCTAATGCCAATGGTGAAAAGCAATACGTCAATCAACAGTGGCGCGACTATAGCGGACTGACCCTCGAAGAAACCGACGATCGCGCCCAAATCACCCAGATATATCATCCCGATGATGCTCGCAGGATTCAGGAGCAATGGATAATTTCTCAAACCACAGGAGTACCTTATCAAGTAGAGTGTCGCCTGAAGCGGGCATCTGATGGTGTCTATCGCTGGTTTTTAGTGCGCGCAGTACCAATTAAAAATAAGCAAGGTGAGATTACTCACTGGTATGGCACTTCCACAGATATTGACGATCGCAAACGAGCTGAGGAAGCTTTACGGCAAAGCGAAGCGATCGCCCGTTCCAAAGCGGAGGAATTGGCAGCTTTCATGCAAATCACTCCTGTGGCGCTTTGGATAGCCCACGATCCAAATTGCCATCACATAACAGCCAATCAAGCCGCTTACAACTTAGTACGGCAAACTCCAGGTTCAGTCATCACAGCAACACCAGCGCATAGTTCCGATCCACTCAAGTTTAAGCGGCAAAAAAACGGCCAAGAAATTTCACCTCACGACTTACCCATGCAACGAGCTGCCACAACCGGTGAGGAAGTCACAGATGAGATGGAACTTGTTTTTGAGGATGGAACAATTCGATTCATCTATGGCAAGGCAACCCCTTTACGCAATGATACTGGTGATGTTCGAGGGGTAATAGCAGCTTTTGTTGACATGACAGACCACAAACAAGCGCAACAAGAGCGAGAACAACTATTGGCGCGGGAACGAGCCGCCCGCAAAGAAGCCGAAGCCGCCAATCGTATTAAAGACGAGTTTCTTGCTGTTCTCTCTCATGAATTGCGATCGCCCCTCAGTCCTATCCTCGGATGGACGAAACTCCTGCAAACTCGTAAGTTTGACGAGCAAACTACACAGCGGGCGCTAGAAACTATTGAGCGCAACGCCAAGTTACAAACTCAATTAATTGAAGACCTGCTGGATGTCTCACGAATTTTACAAGGCAAGATGGTTTTCAATGTTTCTCCTGTGAATTTGGTGAGTGCGATCGCAGCTGCTTTGGAAACGGTGCAGCTAGCAGCTGAAGCGAAGGGTATTGAACTGCGGTTTGAGGTGAGGGAAGAGGACGCGGGGATGCGGGGACAGGGGGACACGGGGACATTTTCTCTCTCCACGTCACCCTCCGGGTTTGGAAGTTCTGACTTGAGGGAAATTGCCAAGAATTTGACTTCCTCACCGCATCTCCCCAATTCCACATTTTCTAACCTCTCCGCGTCTCGCCGTCTCCCCATCACCGCGTCTTCTTTCTCCTTGTCTTCCGAATTGATACAGGTTGCTGGTGATTCTAGTCGTCTCCAGCAGATTGTTTGGAATCTGCTTTCCAATGCCGTCAAGTTCACGCCAGCGGGAGGACGGATAGAAATCTGGTTGGAACGAGTGGGTATGAAGGCCCAAATTCAAGTCAAAGATAATGGAAAAGGTATTACCCCAGAGTTTCTGCCGTATATCTTTGACTACTTTCGCCAAGAAGATAGCAAAATAACTCGTAAATTCGGTGGTTTGGGATTGGGACTAGCAATTGTCCAGTATTTGACAGAATTGCATGGAGGAACAGTGAAGGCAGAAAGTCCAGGCGAGGGACAGGGAGCGACTTTTACAGTTGAGCTACCACTGCTGCTAGATGAGGGAAGTATCCCTGATGAAAACCCTTCTCTACCCTTGACCTATGACTCTTCATGCTTAATAGGACTAAAGCTTTTAGTCGTTGATGATGAAGCGGCAATTAGAGAGCTAACGCTTGTAATTCTTGAGCAAGCTGGGGCAGAAGTCACGGTTGCTGCATCCGCCGCAGAAGCATTAGCAGCGCTCGATCGATGCCAATTTGATGTGCTTGTGAGCGATATTGGTATGCCAGATATTGATGGCTACATGCTGATAAATCAAGTAAGACGCAGATCGCCAGAACAAGGAGGAAAAATCCCAGCGATCGCTCTGACTGCTTATGCTGGAGAAATCGACCAACAACAGGCACTCTTTGCTGGATTTCAGCAACATCTTACCAAACCAATTGTACCATCTGAATTAGTCGCTGCGATCGTAGAGCTAGTCAGACTCAAAGTGCTGAGTGCTGAGTAGAGGCGCAACACCATTCGTTACAACTCTCTTGACCAGAGCAACGCGCCGGGCCATTAATCGCGTCCGTACAAGAGTTACGAGTTATTCTCTTTGTCTGCGTCCCAAAGTTCGTTTGTAAGGAAACCCACAAGAGCGACTTCTCTTTGCGTCCCCGTGTCTCCCTCATCCCCAGCAATCCTCAAAAACTGCCCCTCGCTGTTTCAAGTCAAGTTCCAACTCCTCGGTAAGTCCTGAATTTCCTCCAAACTGGGCTTTTTTAACTATGGCATTGCTGAGGTTGACACCACTAATGTCAGCACTAGTAAGATCGGCACCGCTGAGGTTTGCACCGCTGAGGTTTGTACCGCTGAGGTTTGCACTACTTAGGTCAGCATCACATAAATTAGCCCCAGTCAAGTCAGCATCACATAAGTTAGCATCGTATAAGTTGGTAGCAAACAAATTAACACCACTCAGATCTACACCTTGCAGATCTACACCATGCAAATCAGTACCATATAAACCAGCTTCACGTAGTTTGGCAGCACTCAGACTAGCTTCTTGGGTTTGGTTGGGTTCAAATGCTGAAGATGCTCCTCTACAAGGTGAATAGCATCGATCTAAATTTTTTTCTAATTGGACAATATTTAGTAAGTTTCCTACAGACCAAATGGCTAAAGTAGAGCCATCAAAATTTTGGGGATTTTGGGTAACGATTGTATTCAGTTGCATTTCGATAGCACAAGCTACTTCCTCAGCAGAATCAAAATCTCTCAAGGAATAGTTACGTGCCTTTTCTTTGATACTGTTATCAATTTCAATAATACGACCATCCAGCATATCTACTATGCTGTTGACTATATGTTCGCTAGTTTGGTCGTTTCTCCGATCCAATAATTCTAAGTGCGCTCGTTTTAAACACTTATCTGTCACATACACTTCAACTTCCGGGAATTTTGCAATTTCCATTAATAATTTATGAGCATCTTCTGCAAAAGTGCCGCGGTTAAGAAGAAATTCTAAGACTAAATCGGCATCAGCTAGAATTTTCATTGGTTTATTTTCCTCCTTCTCAGATACAGAGCTTTCTAAGCTCGGACTATAACAAATCTGTTATGTCAGAATCAAAAACTTTTGCAATGATTAGCTAACATTCTATATTGACTTATCTCATCCTCTTTTACCCAATTCTGAGCGGTATTTGTAGTTACAGGAATTCATACTATTCAAAGCTGTAAATTAATCTCTCTTCACCTCTGTACGCTGCTCTCTATCTGTGTTGGAAAAGAACGTTTATAAATTGACAAAATTGCAGGTACAGACATACCGCTAATTATAAAGATAATGAAATTTCTCATGTATTCCATCAGACCTATGAGAGAAACTGCATTCATACTTAGGAAATATGTAGTACAGACAACAAGCAGAGCTTTGCCCAAGAAAATTTCCAAATATTGAAAGTCATGCTTTCTGAGGTATGCCTAGGGATAGATAAGAGATGTTTATCACAATCTTTAAAATAGAAATTGTTGATAACAATACTGACAAATTAACAATTAAGTGATATATGCTTGATGGAAAACAAAGGATAATTTTATTATTTCACTCTGTTTTGTCTATCCATTTTCTGTCATTCTGTAGAGGAAAAAATAATTTGATGTTTAGTTGAACGGAGTCAAACCCAACAATAGCAAGGTTTTTTAGAGTTTGTTTCGTTCCTCAAACAGACACTTTCAAGGTACAAACAGGAATATCAACAGGCTAATAACCTCTCCTATGGCTAGAGGTACAAAATAAAAAAAAATGCTTTGTATGCAAAATATAGTTCTCTAGAATGAAACTTTTGCAAGTCAAACTCATTCCTGCAACAGATTTTAGAAACTATCAGATGATTTAAATTATTATTAATGATTTTTGGGCTGCATTGAGGTAGCCAATGGTGTTAACTTCTGCTGCATCCCACATTTAATTTATTTAATTCTAGCCCTTTAACGCATTTATGAAATCTGCAATTCAAAAGCACGTTGCTCTGATTTCCGTCCACGGCGATCCGGCAATTGAAATTGGTAAAGAAGAAGCTGGGGGACAAAATGTTTACGTGCGCCAAGTAGGTGAAGCCCTAGCCAAACAAGGTTGGAAAGTAGATATGTTCACTCGCAGGGCGAATGCTGAACAAGCTACAGTAGTCGAGCATAGAGATAATTGTCGCACAATTAGGTTAACTGCTGGCCCTGCTGAGTTTGTGCCTAGAGATAATATTTTCGGGTATGCACCAGAGTTTGTTCAGCAATTTTTAAAATTCCAGAAACAATCAGGCATTCAATACCAACTGGTACACACAAACTACTGGATCTCCAGCTGGGTGGGAATGGAACTCAAGAAAATCCAAGGTACTAAGCAAGTTCATACCTACCACTCTCTAGGAGCAGTAAAATATAAGTCAATATCCACGATTCCCCTGATTTCCAAGACACGTTTAGCAGTTGAAAAAGCTGTTTTAGAAACAGCCGAGAGAATTGTGGCAACCAGTCCCCAAGAAAAAGAACACATGCGATCGCTTGTGTCTTCTAAGGGCAATATTGATATTATTCCTTGTGGCACCGATGTAGAACGATTTGGTTCAGTCGATCGGCAAGAAGCCAGACAACAGTTAGGAATAGACCCCGAAACAAAACTAATTTTTTATGTGGGAAGGTTTGACCAGCGCAAGGGTATTGAAACTCTGGTGCGGGCTGTAAGTCAGTCCCAACTGCGTGGCAAAACTCCTTTGAAACTGATTATTGGTGGTGGTAGTCGTCCAGGACAAAGTGACGGACTAGAACGCGATCGCATCGAAAGCATTGTCAACGAACTAGGAATGAGTTCATTTACCAGTTTTCCTGGCAACCTTAATCATGAGATACTGCCGACTTACTACGCCGCAGCGGATGTCTGCGTAGTTCCCAGTCACTACGAACCCTTTGGGTTAGTGGCGATTGAAGCTATGGCAAGCGGAACCCCAGTAGTGGCTAGTGATGTGGGCGGTCTTCAATTTACTGTTGTGCCTGGAGAAACTGGATTACTTGCCCCAGCAAAAGATGAAGTCGCTTTTGCTCAAGCAATCGATCAAATTCTCTCTAACCCGACTTGGAGAGATCGATTAGGTGAGGCGGCTAGACACCGTGTGAGAACTAAGTTCAGCTGGGATGGTGTTGCTTCACAACTAAGCGAACTCTATATCGATCTGCTGCAACAATCAGTGAAAGTTCCTGCATCTGCTGTTAGTGCTTAATATAACTATCTGTACCAAAGCACCCAGAACCAACGGAATAACAAATAGGTGCAGCATTAAACCTAAAACGCTTGTAGTAACATAGTTTTAACTTTGATGCTACAAGCGTTTTTTAATGTTTCTTACCGAAGAAAGGTAGAGGGCAGAAGGCAGGAGGCAGGAGGCAGAAGGAAGAAAATACAATTTTTGCGTGCCAAAAGGGTATATTGCCCACGCCAGTTTGCTCAAGTCGGGGAACCCGCCCACGCAACTGGCTCCTAAATTCATTTATGCAAAAAAGTAAAAGGATTTTTCAAGACAAGGTGTCCTTATTAAATCCCCTAAATTTATTTCTGGGGATTTCCTTCTGCCCTCTGCCTTCGTACTTCTGCCTTGTTAAAGTTCATCAACAGCCTATAAATAAGGCATTTTTAGTTTTGAATTCTCCGCAGCGTTACTAGTTTGATATTAATAATTACCCGATCTAGCTAAATTCTTAAACTTTGTAAATTGCGGGTCGAACAAAAGTTTTACGATACCTGTAGGGCCGTTGCGGTGTTTAGCTACTATAGCTTCTGCAATGCCGCGATCCGGGCTGTCAGGATTGTAATACTCATCCCGGTACAACATGATTACCAAATCCGCATCTTGTTCAATCGAACCGGATTCTCTCAAATCCGATAACATCGGTCGCTTATTGGTGCGTGCTTCCACACCTCGACTCAACTGAGATAAAGCAATCACTGGTACAGATAATTCACGGGCTAGACCTTTGAGTTGACGCGTAATTTTTGACAATTCCTGCACGCGATTATCGCCTGCTCCTTCCATCAATTGCAAATAATCTATTACCACTAATCCCAATTCCATTCCCTGTTCTGCTTGCAGTCGCCTTGCCTGACTACGCATTTGTGTAACTGTAATATTCGGCGTATCATCAATATAAATTGGCATCTCAGAGAGGATACCAATAGCACGACTTAAAGGTTCCCACTGTGTTTGACTGAGACGACCACTCCGCAGATAACCACTTTCAATTTGCGCCTCGCTAGCTAATAGACGCTGCGTCAACTGCTCTTTGGACATTTCCAAACTGAAAACAGCAACAGGTAATTTATAAGAAGCGGCGATATTATGAGCAAGGTTAAGACAGAAAGCCGTTTTTCCCATTGAAGGCCTGCCAGCGACAATAATCAAATCAGAACGCTGAAAGCCACTGGTCATGGCATCTAAATCGTAAAATCCGCAGGGAATACCGGGTAAAGCAATGCCTTGATTTCGATCTTCAATATCCTGGAAATTATTAATCAGGGTATCAGAAATATGAACTAAACCTGATTGCGGACGCTCTTGAGTAACGCTGAAGACTTTCTGTTCTGCCCGATCCAGAACTTTGGGTAACTCAGATTCTGTCTCGTAACCGAGATGCACAATTTCATTACCAGCCTTAATTAACTGCCGCCGCAGGTGTTTTTCCATTACCAACCCTGCTAAGGCATCGATATTAACGGCTGATACTGTGCGATCTACTAAGGTTGCTAATTTATTTCTGCCACCAATGCGGGCTAGGATATCGTTATCAGCCAGCCAACTTGTAACCGAGAGTAGGTCTGTGGGTTTGCCTTGAGCGTGGAGGCGCAGCGCCGCTTGATAAATATCTTTATGAGCGCTAATATAAAAAGCTTCAGGAACAAGGCGATCGCTAACTCGACCGATCGCTTCTGGATCTAGTAAAATTCCCCCCAAAATCGCTTCTTCCGCTTCAATATTTTGGGGTGGTAGGCGATCGCTACCATCACCTTGAAAACTTAGTTCTTCAGCCATAAGCGATTTGAGATTTGAGAGCGGGGGTTTGCTAGCTGCTTCGCTCCAATTAAAAATTAAAAATTAAAAATGAAGAATCCAATTTTGGAATTTTGCATTTTTAATTTTTAATTAACAATTACGCGATTAATTAGCTACGACTTCAATATCGATTTGTGCGGTCACTTCCGAATGTAGCTTAATTTCGGCTTTATAAGTACCGAGTTTGCCAATATCGGGGATGGTAATACCACGCCGATCGACTTCTTGACTAGTAGCTGCCTGAATTGCATCGGCGACTTCTTGATTGGTGACAGTACCGAAAATTGCTTCGTTTTCACCAACTTGCTTGGCAATTTTCAAACTTCCAACTTTTTCTAAAGCTGCTTTTTGTTCTAAAGCTTGTTGCTTGAGTTCTAACTGCCGTTGACGCTCTTGCTCGCGGCGGCGTTCTACTTGCTTGAGAATACCAGGAGTGGCATGAGTTGCCAACTTCTGGGGAATCAAATAATTACGAGCATAGCCGGGAGCTACTTCCACCAAGTCGCCGGATTTTCCCAGCTTACTGACATCTTGATTTAATACTAACTGCACGCGTTTCGCCATTGTTTTTCGTTTTTCCTGTAAAATCTCATTAACTTAGGTTTGGGCAGGATAGCTTACATATGTGTAGCTCTATCCCAAGTAGCTTTGCCTATACCCTAAAGCTTACAGATCCTAGCGAAAGGCAGGGGGCGATCGCAACTATTAGCCCCAATAAAAATATGAGGGAGCAGGGGAAGCAGGGGGAGCAGAGGGGCAGAGGGGCAGAGGGGCAGAGGGGCAGAGGGGCAGGGGAAGCAAGAATAACAACTGACAACTGACAACTGACCACTGACCACTGACAACTGCCTTCTGTCTGCGAATATAGATAATAGTTGTACTTTTATAAAGTATAATTAAGAAAAAGATAAAAAAGCCTGGGTAGTAAGGTAAGCCAAGCTTGCCGCAACTACTATCCAAAAAATAAAATTTAATAGTTTTTTATAAAACTATCAACACCCTAGATTTGCAAAGAATTTGCAAGTCGGGATACAAACAACAGTGTAAATTTCCCAGTGGAAGAGGCAAACAAAGGCGTGGGTCAGTATCAATCTGCTCAGCTAAACCGCTACAATCCGGACGCGATCGCTCGTCACTATCGATATCGTCCCTGGCTTGCTTGGGGACGCTTGTTGAGAATTATCTGGTCTTTTAGTAGATTTATCCTTTGTCTGAAGTGGGATGAATGGCAAAATCAAGTTGAGCAGAATAAGGGCAAACGCGCTACCCAGCTACGAGAACTGCTCACCCGTTTAGGCCCTACTTTCATTAAAGTGGGTCAAGCGCTGTCTACTAGACCTGATTTGATACGTAAAGATTTCTTAGAGGAACTGGTGAAACTGCAAGATCAGTTGCCACCGTTTGATAATGCGATCGCCTATCAAACTATTGAAACTGAACTAGACAGACCAATTCACGAGGTATTTAGCGAACTTTCACCAACTCCAGTGGCTGCTGCTAGCTTGGGTCAAGTCTACCGCGGTCGTCTGCTGAGCGGTGAAGAAGTAGCGGTGAAAGTGCAACGCCCCAACTTACGCCCAGTTCTGACACTGGATCTCTATTTGATGCGTTGGGCAGCGAGTTGGCTAGCGCCTTGGTTGCCTCTCAATCTTGGTCACGACCTGACTTTGATTGTGGACGAGTTTGGCACAAAGTTATTTGAGGAAATTGATTACATTAACGAAGGTCGCAACGCAGAAAAATTTGCGAACAATTTCCGCAACGACCCGCAAGTGAAAGTTCCAAGTATTTACTGGCGCTACACCAATACCCGTGTTTTAACTCTGGAATGGATTAACGGTTTCAAGCTGACAGATACTAAACGTATCCGTGAAGCAGGTTTAGACCCAGAAGCGATTGTCCAAATTGGTGTGACTTCAGGTTTGCAACAATTGTTGGAACATGGTTTCTTCCACGCTGACCCGCATCCTGGCAACTTGTTTGCGATGCCCGATGGTCGTATGGCTTATATTGACTTCGGCATGATGGATCAGTTAGAGGAAACCACCAAAGAAAATTTAGTAGATGCGCTAGTACATCTGGTTAACAAAGACTACACCGACTTAGCCGAAGACTTTGTAAAATTAGGGTTTTTGACTCCAGACACAAATATTTGCCCCATTGTCCCTGCCTTAGAAGCAGTGCTGGGGAACGCTATTGGTAAGAACGTTGGAGACTTTAACTTCAAAACAATTACCGATGAGTTTTCGGAATTGATGTATGAATATCCCTTCCGAGTCCCAGCAAAGTTTGCTTTAATTATTCGTTCACTGGTAACACAGGAAGGTATTGCCCTTAGCCTCAACCCGAATTTCAAAATTGTTGAGGTGGGTTATCCATACATAGCACGGCGCTTGCTGACGGGTGAATCGCCCGAATTAAGACGGCGATTGCTGAATGTGTTGTTCAAAGATGGTAGATTTCAGTGGCAGCGGTTAGAAAATTTGATTGCGATCGCTCGTACTGATAATAACTTTGATGTGTTACCAACAGCCCAGATGGGGTTGCAATATCTGCTGTCTGATGAAGGCAAATTTCTGCGGCGACAGTTGGTGCTAGCACTCACCGAAGATGACCGCCTCCACACTGAAGAAGTGCAACGTTTGTGGAATTTAGTTAAAGATGACTTACAGCCAAATCGCTTGTTTAACGTAGCGATTGAGATGTTAACAGAGTTATCTAGAGAAGGGGCGGCAGCTATCCTACCAAAAGCTACATCCTTTGTTTATTTTGGTGGAAACAAGTCACACAGTAATTAGAAGGCAGCAGGCAGGAGTTAGAAGTAAGTTGTCAAACAAATCCAATATGATTGGTACATCGATCGATCAAAGGTTCTTTAATTATTTAACTATTCTGACTTCTGAACGCCAGTTGACGGCAGTTGCTACAACGGGGAGGCAGCCGCTTCAACGGATAGCGAAGCGGTAGCGAGTCTTCTCCCAAGGGGAGACGCTACGCGAACGAGCGTCGGGAACCTCCGCACAGCGCTGGCTCCTCCTGAATTCTTACATTTTTCCTTTTAATATCAATTCGGAGATTTCATGTACTATTACCCTTTACAACCGCCCTACTTGCTATTAGTTATCGGTTTTTTCATAGCATTAACTTCTGGGGTGGCATTATCTGGGACGCTGAAATTAATTGTGCAGAAATGGCAAAAAAATAGCACGGAAAGCCCTAAATCTAATTCATCACTGAGACAATTGTTTGTACCATTTTTGGGAATAACTATTGGTGTTTGTCTATTTCTCTATTCAGGTTTAGCGATATTTGGCTTTCCGTCCTTCTTGGCTTTAGCAGTGGGTTTACCAATTAGTCTTCTGACTTGCTTACTGGTGTGGTTGCAGTTAGGAAGTATGCTGACTTTTGCAGAACGCCAAGGAATGCGATCTCTAGATTTAGACTCTTTGCAGTAGATATAGTAAAATTTATCAGCAAAATAACTAACATTGTTACTCACCGCTCAGCATAAAATGCTATTCTAGCGGTGAGTATCCGTTTTTTTACGTAAATTTCACAAATCTCAATTTTTGATCGAGCTACACTTACCTATAAATACTGGATCGCCCTCCTGTATCTATGCTTAAGAGATGATAATCATGGTTTCAGAAGAAAGAAAATTCTGCTTTTGCACCCTAGCATTTAGTAAAAACTATCGAAATTTGGCATTATTATTAGCGAAAGATATAGAAAAATATTCGCCTAATACTTACTTTGTAATTTTAAGCGATCGCCCTCAAGAATTTAGCAAACAGTCTAATGTTTTAGCTTTTAAGCATATACAAAACAGTGTGAAACTTTACCACGATAAAAGATTTGTACTTGCCAAAGCATTATCTCTGTTTCACTCCTGCATATACATTGATGCAGATATGCGAATTGTAGCACCAGTACCGCAAGATATGAAATGGTTGCAAGCTCCAGGAATAGTAGCTAGGTCTTGTGACATTATGCGGAAAAAGTATGCCAAAGTTTTTGCTGGAACTGCTGATGGCAAACTTTATAAAAAGTTTTTAGTGACTGATAAAGCAGCACAAAAATTAAATTTATATCTAGAAAATCAAGATGTAAAATTTATTTATGAGTATTTATTTGCCGTTACAAAAGACTCTGGAAAAGAACTTCAATTCCTCAAGCATTGGGAAAGAATAGCACCTTATTTTGAATTAAACGGAGTTCATGACGGCGAAGGAAATGCAATCGGTTTAGCTGCTGCTAAGGCTGGCTTGCAAGTTAGATGGAGTGAGATGGAGGGAATTTCCTTTTTCAAGGATAGAACTGAATTAATTAGAATCAAAAATGGACAATCGAATATTCAGGATATGGCAGTATATTTTGAGCAGCAAAAAATGCTGGAATACCCCAAACAGTCTATTTGGCAAAAAGTTGCATTTAAAATTAGTAATAATATTAAATATTTATATAATTCACTGCGTTTAAGAATTGTTACATTGCGTAATTTTGTTTTTTATTATCAATAAATTAATTTAGAGGAATTTTACTATTGGTTATTGAAGAGAGAGATGGGTAATTTTATGGTGTAAAGGAGTAATCATAGAATTAGTATTACCCCTTGTTATCAAAGAAGTTAATTTAAAGATAATCAGCTGGAAATTATCTCATTTTTAATTTTACGTAAGTGATTTTTAACTGTACCTAGCTGCCACCACTGACTTTTTTTTACAGGTTCAGGAATAGCTGCCGCAGGCAAGGCAGGATTAAGATTACGGTAGTGTTCCCAAACTTCCCAGTAGGGACAACCTGGTTGAATGCGAATACCTGCCCAGTGAAGATATTGCAGAGGTTGATTAACGACAGTATCAAATAATATGTATTCTTGTTGCTGAAAATGGGGACTACCTGCCCAATTTCCTGGAGCTTTACCTTCTCTACGAACAATATTAAAGCGGCGGGGAATCCGCTTGAGCAACATATAATTAATAATCGGTTGGTCAGAAGTTTTTTCTGAAAAATCAAAGTATTGTGGATGGGCAGCACACTCGGCAAAAGTTTCATACAAATCTTCTTCCGAGATTAAGTTTTTCTTGGAAGCCCAAAAACCACCATTGAAAATATCTTGGATTTCAGCCTCAGTAAAAACTTTATCTTCTATAACTTTAGAGCTGAAAACATTCTTGATACCACCTAGATGTTGATAATCACAACAAATAAAATCAGATTCAGCTAGGTAGTTAAGATTATCGATAATCTTTTCAAAGACAACAATATCGGTATCAATATACAAAAACTCATCAAATGGGCCAAACCAACAAGCCTGTTTGCGAAACTGATTCGGACGAGCAAAAAATTGTCCTCCAAAAGTTTCATGTAATTTCGAAGCAAGACGGTCGATAAATTCTAAGTCTGCGTATGTTTTTACGCCATAATATTTGTTGAGTATATCCGCTATGGCATGATAGTTGTCATCATAAGGAATCAAGATAATTGGTGTATCTCGATCGTGTAATCGGATACTATTTAGTAGTGCGATCGCATGATCCGTCACTTTGTCATTGGCAATAATATAAATACCACGAGTCATATAAACCTCAACCTGTTAATCCTAGTTTTTTTAAAATCCTTGTGCCTAAACTTGGAAGAGCATTGTAAGCTTTCGGTTTAGTTGTGAACTGTGGGCATTTTTCTGGTTCGTGCAGATAGCGATAATGCAAGAAAATATCTCGGTAAGGAAAATCAATATTTTCTCCATCACATACTTGATTAAAAAGTTTGGAGGATAAACCAATGTAATGCAGATAGGTTAGTCTGTTTCCCTTGTCATAGAGAATATAATCTTGATTTTCAAAGTGTGGAGAAGTCACACAACAACCAGTTGCTTCATTAGTGGGTAAATTGAGAGCAAAGTTGTAGAAAGAGACATTGGCTCTCATCCTCATATAATTAAGCACAGACTGATTAGGAGCAGACATATATAAAACATCTGATTCTCCATTATTTAGTTGAGATAGCAACCCCTCTCTTTGTTCTGGCGGAAATATTCCTCGCTTGGAGGCATAGAAACCAGAACAGAAAATTTCTGAGTCAATACGCTCTTGACTAAATATTTCTAAGAGTTTTGGCGATGATAAATTGTATATATGACCGGGGTCTTTATACTGAAAGTCATACACGACAAAATCATGTTTATCTAACTGCTGAAAAACAAACTCTAGTGGCTGCAACACTAAAGTATCAGCGTCCAGGTAAATAAACTTTTCAAATTGACTTTCAGCATCAAAAGCACAGTAACGACGATTTTCGCCAACTCTGTAAAACTTCTTGATTCCTTGTTCTTGCCAAGCTTGAATAGCAGAAGGATGCGATTGCCAAACTTTATATGAAAATTCTTCCCATCGAGCAAAAATATCTGGATTATCGAATAAAGTAACATTTTTTCTCGTTGCTATTTCGTCCCGAATTTTCTCCACATTATCGTTATAAGCAATCACGCATACTGGCACATTACCAGCATTAACTTCTATACTATTTAGTAATGCGACAAGTTGGTTATAAACGTAATCATTAGCCAGCGTATAAATTCCATTTGTCATAGTTTTATCCATTTTTATCAACAAATTCTGATAGCCAATTGAGCAGATTTAATTTATGTAAAACTATCTGACGAGCCTCAGCTATGGCATCTTTAGCAGCATACCAAGCATCAGGTGTAGCAGTCACTTCTTGAATGTAGGCAATTCCTTTTTCATCTAAGCTTGGCAATCTTAAAAAACTACCAGGTGGTAATAATTTATCGGCAGCAGGGCCACCATAGTAAATGGGCAAGCACCATGCCAGTAAAGCATCCCAAAGTTTTTCGCTAACATACCAATCATTATCGGCATAGTTTTCAATTGAAAGATTGTAGTAATATGGTGCCATACCATACCATTTGTTACTCAGTTCTCCTAATGTTTTTGCCCATTTAGGTAAGTCGCGTCCATACAAATCAAATTTAATTTCACTAGATTGTAAGGACTGCAAAAAGTTTAACCGCTGGCGATGTTTTGCTGTGCGGCTAATTCCGGAAGTAATCCAACTGCATGGAGAAACTTTTACTGGTGGTGGCATTTCATCTAATTCCCGAAAGGAGTTGCTGTGATACCAAATAGCAGGCATATAGTCGGGAATAGGAGCAAAGTCTTCTGGGCCAGAAATGTAGCCGCAATATTTTTGAGCTTCTTGATAGGTTTTTTTATGGTTTTCTACAACTTCGTCTAGGGGTGGTTCTCTTAAAAGATAAATTATTTTTTCTTTGCTGACACCGCGTAAGAGATAGTCTATATTTAATTCTGATTTTTGTTGTTTTTTGCGAAAGTTGTTTAACCAGGATTTGTGTTGGGGTGGTTTGGGAAAATCGTATTGATACATCAACAAAAAGTCTGGTTTTGGTGCAAGTGCTTGAATTTGTATATTGCCCCATTTACCAAATTGATGAGGGGTTTGTTGCCACAGCCAGTCGCCTCTGTTCTCAAGTCCACGATAGCTGCTAATCATACCAATGGTTTTTATATTCATAAGGTTTTTTTTAAACGAACCGCAAAGGACTCAAAGGACACGAAGAAAAGATTTAATGAAGTATGTAAGGCTAGTGTAGTAATTTATGCGATAAGTGGAGGACGTAGAGATTCATCGACGTAGCTAAGAATTTTTGCGGCTCGATTTTCCCAGGAAAATTGTTTCACAAATTCGATGATTTCTGAATAGCCGTCTATTTTTCTGGGATATTTTTCTAAAACTCGTTTGAGAGATTCAGCGAATTTAATGGGGTTATCTGGTTCGCACCAAGCTGCGATCGCCTGTGTATTGTTAAACTCTTTTAATGAGGGAATTTCTGTGGCCACAATGGGAGTTCCAGAGGCGAAGTAGTCAAATAATTTCAGGGGAGATGTGAAGGTTGCTGCTTGTCCAGAACAATGAGGATGAGCTAAAATATCTGCTGCTTGCAGTAAAGAAGCTAACTCATCGTGCAAGATGTAGCCCAGAAATATAATATTGTTGACTTGTTTTTCTTTTGCTATTTGTTGATAATGTTCTACTTCTTTTGGCTTACCACCTGCACAAGCAAATTGCACGTTTGGCATTTCTTTTGCAACTTCAATTAGGATATCAATGCCTTTAAATTGTTGTAGCGCTCCTGCATATACTACTAAATGAGATTGTGCATTTTTTAGGAGTTTCTCGCGCCATACTGCTGCTTTTTCTGGCTGTCTCAGCATAAACAAGCAATTGAAACCATTGTGTAGTCTGATCGTTTTTTCTGGTGGCATCCCATTGTTAATCATGCTTTCGCGGATAGTATCTACAACTGTGACAGCAATTTGAAATAGCGGACTTTTGACGATTTCTGGTTCAAATTTTTTATCTTCGTGGTGGTGATGTTCGTAAATTGCTGGAATGCCATTTTTAATTGCTGCTTTGACTAAATTCCAGTTGCGACTGTGGACGAGTTTCGTAGTGGGAAATATATAGAAGGGAAAATAATATTTGGTGGCGATGGTATTAGAGTTGGTAAATTTACTATCGAAATAATCGATAGGCCAAGGCATGGGTAAGGGAGCAACTTTTAATTTGTGATGCAGGTTGTAGTATTTGACAAGGTTTTCTGGTGCTTCCCTCGGTTGAAATAGACGAGCTAAATTTACGGGATTAATAGCTTTTAAATTTTTGTCAGGATAGACTAAAACGGTTGAATAACCTAAATTAGCTGCTCCATTGGCGGCATTTGTAGACTGTACTAAGTAAGCTTCTGGTTTGGGTAATTCTGATTGAATATAGAAAATATAATCTTTTTTAAAACTAGCATTTTTCATTAGTTTCTAATTGAATATTGTTCTCGAACTCTTTTAATTTATCAAGCAAATTTATGGCAGAATCATAGGCTTTGGCGATTAATTGATTATTGTCTTCAGGTGTGTCGGCTACAGTATCAGTTAAAGAGCGCAGAATTCCCGATATCATATTCAGGCGATCGCGGAACTCTTCAGAGATATGAGTGAAAGTTTTGTATTTAGTTGCGATACTATTATTCTCTTGGGTAAATGATAGAAATTTGCCTTTTAGTTGGAGGCTGAAAATATCATCAAAAACATCAATGGTGGTGAGAATTCTTAAGGCTGATGTATGAGATTGTTCAATTAATTCCTGCCGTTCTTGAGAATCCTCTACCATATCATCTAGTAAGAGAAGCAGGAAACCAAGCATTGAGTTAAGCTGCGTCCGAATTTCGTGAGAGATGCGGACTAAGCTTTGATGTTGTTTGTTAGCAGCTTCTGCGCGATCGCTAAATTGCATTGAGTAGAGGCGCGAGTAGTAACCACCTTTTTGTAAAAGTTCTTCATGGGTTCCTACTTCTACGACACGCCCTTGATCTAACACAGCAATTTGGTCGGCTTTTTGTACGGTAGAAAGGCGGTGAGCAATTACTAAAGTTGTGCGATCGCGGCTGAGGTCATCGAGTGCAGCCTGTACCAAGCGTTCAGAAACAGTATCTAATGCACTGGTGGCTTCGTCAAGAATCAGAATTTCTGGATTTTGTAACAATGCACGCGCGATCGCTAATCGTTGTCTTTGTCCGCCAGACAACATCACGCCGCGATCGCCGATGAGAGTGTCAAATCCTTGAGGTAATTTGCTGATAAACTCATAGGCATTTGCCCGCTTGGCTGCTGCGAGAATTTCATCCTTGGTAGCCTCGGGTCGCCCGTAGGCGATGTTATTCCCCACCGTATCGTTAAACAAAAAAGTGTCTTGACTGACGATTCCCATCTTGCTACGTAAAGATGCGATATCGAAGTCGCGCAAATCCTTCCCGTCGATAGTAATGCGGCCAGATAGAGGGTCATAAAATCTCGGTAAGAGGTCTGCAAGGGTTGATTTTCCGGCACCAGAACCACCGACTAAAGCCAGAGTCGTACCACGGGGTAAATATAAGTCCACATCCTTGAGTACCAACTTCTCATGACCGGGGTAAGTAAAGGAAAGAAAATCAAAATGCACTCCTTCCTCTAATTTTGTGTAGGGAATCTCACCCTTGGACATCAATGGTTTATCATCCCGATTTAAAAACTCTGTCACCATTGCCACACTGGCAGAGGTACTGGCAAAGGTACTACGAATAGTATTTAACTGAGACACTAAGGGTAGCAGTCGCAGTAATATCAATAAATACGTAAGTAGTACAGTTGAAAGGGAAGCAACTTGGTTGGCAAAGAAAGTTTTACTCAGAAAAACAATCAACAGTAAGGCTGTAATTCCCATCACCTCACTCAAAGGTGCGATCGCTTCGGAATTCACCTGAGATTGGAAATCTGCTTTTTCCCTAGCGCGAATTAACTGATGAATTTTTTGGTATTCTCTTTCTTCATTTCCCGTTGCCTTGACCAGTCTAATGCCATTCAGCAGTTCCAGCATTGCAATTGAATATGCTTTAGACATCTCACTGAGCTGCTTGCCAAATCTTTTAGAACGAGCAATGGCATACTGATTTACTACTGTCACCAAAGACAATAAAAACGTCGCTGCTATAGTTAATTGCCAAGAAATTGATAGCAACAAACCAACAAAAACTAAAATTGTAATTCCGAGAATTACTAGCTTTACCGTATTCCCGATTGCAGTTGCTGCCCGACCAATTTCTCCTCCAAGACGGTTGATTAAATCGCCAATTTTCATCTTGGCGTAATAATCTATGTCTATTTCTAGTAATAACTTTAGTCCCGCTTCTCGCATATCTGCTGTTAGCCTTCGGGTTAAAGAACTCGATGCTAACGCGCTAGTATATGTAGCTAAGTTTTTTAAGGAAATTGTGAATATAATTGCCCCAGCCATTACCACTATGCGGTAACTGTCTGGAATTTCCTCAAAAGGAGCCATAATTCCTTTAAGAATGCCAGGGGCTTTGGTTAAATCTACCTCTTGTCCCACAATTTTTAAAATTACCGGCACAATTAGAGCCGTACTGACACCATTAAATAAAGCTCCAGAAAATCCCAACGCTATCGTCAGAAGAATCAAACCTGGATAGGGTTTTGCAAATCTTAATAGTAGTTTTCTGGTAGACATTGGGTATTTGGATGGCAATTCATTATATTATTAGCATTAATCATCAATTTATAGCTATATTAAACCGTCTTAAAATAGATAAGAATAAATAATCATGTTTTTTATTTTGATGAAAGCATAACTATCAAATACTTCAGATCGTTGCCGAAAGTTTTCTGTTATTTTAATTCCCTAGTTGCTATCATCAAAACAAATAGCTTACAACCGAGTAATTACCGAGTTGAGAGTAGAAGCCATCGCCTCTATACTATATTTTTCGATACATCTTTGCCTTGCTTTAATACCTCTTGCATTTGCTAAATCCAAATTCTGAAATATCAATTGAATTTGCTCGGCAATTTGTTCTGGACAAGCAGGTTCAACTAAATAACCAGTGTTACCTAAAATTTTAGGAATATCTCCTACACGCGTCGATAATACAGGTTTAGCCATTGCCATTCCATCTGTCAACTTGAGAGGAAATTGAGCACGAGTTTCAGGGGTATCTCGCTGTGGAACAACAATAATATGAGCCGCAGCGACTACATCAGGCATGACATCAGCTGGATAATTAGGAAGTTTAATAATCCAGCGTCCCCACTGTTGTTGAAGTTGCTCGTCATAATTATCATAGGGACTGCCACCAACAATCACCAGTTTTAAGTCTGGCTGATTAATTTTATCTAGTGCAATCAGAACATCTTCTAAACCTTTATAAGGTCTTGGCGCACCGGGAAACATCAAAACTCGATATTCTGATAAACCATAGCGACTTCTACTTTCTTCAGGATTATATCGAGCGGGATCGAATAAACAAGTATCCTTGCCATTAGGAACAGATATACCGCCAAAACGCTGCTGCAAAAAGCTAGTATGCACCGTCACTGCATCAGCTTGACTCACCAAATTTTCCATTAATTTCAAATACAACGGATGATGAGGTAATCTCAGCGCGCCATCTTTTTTTAGTAGATCTTTAGCTAGTTGTTTGAGTTTAGGACGATAATGCCATTTATCCCCACCATGCCAACTAAGTTCCCAGTCGTCTATATCTAGAATTACTGGTTTTTTACTGTAGAATTTCTTTAGAAGCGCTACACCAAAACTAGCTGGTTGAGGTTTAATTGCATAAATAATATCTCCATCAATAGCTTTTAAAATTTTTCTAATAGACTGAATAAAATTTGGATAATTTGCGCCTTCTACAGTATGTATTTTCGTTTCAGGAGGAATCGCTTTATACAATTCTTTGCCAAATAGAAAACCCAGTATTTCTACTTCATAACCCAACTGATTCAGGGCTGTTTGTAACAAAGATGCACGAATGAAACCATCATTGGTAGATAAATTCCAGACGAGTAGCGATACCTTAACTTTCTCTTTCATGATCGCCAGTTTCCTACTTATAAATCATTTCGTGCGCCAGGGATTTGTTACTTGATTAGGTAAAAATACTTGAGCAAATTTGTCAAATATTCTTGTGTACAAGGAACGAGTAATATTTTTGGCGTACTGAGGTCTGTAAGGATAAGTACAATGTAACACTTTAATTTCTTCGGTAATCTTGTAAGTATCCTTCCACTTACTGAGATAATTATAAGCGGGTGATAGTATTTTCATCTTTGGTTTTACCGAAGCGATCGCAGAAGCAAAAGCCCCTTGGTCTTTTAAAAGTAATTTATCTTGATTATTTTTGACAATCTCAAAATAATATTTGAATTCGTCAAAAAATATCTTGGTTGTTTCTGTTTTACGAAAAGCCATAAAACCGCCGTTATACTGCACGCTATCTTCCCGCAGTGGCAAACCTACAGATTGCAAAATTGGCAACACATCTGACAACATATCCTGTTGCTTTCCCCGTAATAAATTTGTCGCTTTAGGAATACTAGGTTGCACATCTTCAGTTAATAAAAAATCATAGTCTTCCAAGTATTCAAATACATCATTAATACCGGATAATAAGCAAATATCCGAATCTAAGTATATCGTTTTATCAAATTCAGAAGCCGCATATAGAGCTAGTTTAGCTTGTCGCGATGCTAAGACAGTATTTTGATCGGCTGGTGCAGGTTTTAAAATTACATTTTTAAATACTTTGAGAAAAGGATAGAGGATTTTGGGAACGTGGTCAATTAAAATAATAATCGGTTCCTGATGAAATTTCCTGATCGCTGCTAAAAAATGGATACAATCTTGAAAAGAGTAAAGTCCTGTCAAAATCGTAATAAATCCTCTGGTTTGTGCTGTCATAAACTATTTTTATAATATTTTCTAGTTTAATTCTCTTATTCCTAAAAACTATAGATATAAGATAAATAATGAAAATGATGTTTCTCTAGTTTGAAATTATAACAATGAGAGAATTTTATCTATAATACGTTTAATTTCAATTTCTAACTCACTATGAACGCTAATATAGATATAAGTACGATTGCTCATTAGTTTTCCTGAAATATGCAAATAATTATGTCTATATTTGCTGATTTTTAATAATTAAAAAGAGCCGTTAAGAACAATTTATTAACTCGTTATAATGCTGATTTAGCTATTTTTTTAATTAAAAAATAACACAATAAATTTAACTTCGGATTTCCTTGACTTCCCAGAGAAATTTTACTGATAAATCAAGATTGTTTTTAGCAAGTTTTAGTGTATTTTAAGTACAAGTACGGTTGTATATTATCATGGCTAATGCTTTTTGACAGTTATAATAGACGAAATATCAATATTTGACATAACTTGATGTAAGTAATCCGGTTACTTACCAGAGTAGAGGATGCAAATAAATACCAAACAACTTGTAAGGGAGGCAAAGAAAATGCGGATAATCCGTCTTGAGGCACTCTCAGACAATTACATATTCTTGCTGCACGATAGCAAACACAATATTGCCGCTGTTGTCGATCCAGCCGAGGCTGAACCAGTATTAAAGAAACTTGCAGAATTAAAAGCAGAGTTAGTTGCAATTTTTAATACCCACCACCACAATGACCATGTAGGCGGCAACAAGGAGTTAATACAACACTTCCCGAAAGTGATAGTTTACGGTGGAGCCGAGGATCGTGGGAGAATTCCCGGACAGCAGGTGTTTTTGCAACAAGGCGATCGCGTTGAGTTTGGCGATCGCGCAGGCGATGTTATTTTCGTACCTGGACACACCCGCGCTCACATCGCTTACTACTTTCCTCCCGCCACATTCGGCGAACTAGGCGAATTATTCTGTGGCGATACCCTGTTTGCTGGTGGTTGCGGTCGCCTGTTTGAAGGTACACCTACTCAAATGGTAAGTTCCCTAAATAAACTGCGCTCTCTACCAGATGATACCCATGTCTGGTGCGCCCACGAATATACCTTAAAAAATTTGCAATTTGCCCTCACTGTAGATAGTGAAAATACCGACTTACAAAAACGCTTTGATGAAGTGAAAGTTTACCGTAGCCGAGGAGAAGCCACCGTTCCCTCCTTGCTGGGTATCGAGAAGCGCACCAATCCCTTTTTACGCTGGGAGCAACCATCATTACAATCATCTGCCAAGAGTAGCGAGCCAGTGCAAACATTTGCCCGTATACGGGGAATGAAAGATAAATTTTAGTTATAAAGCAGTCACAATGAAAAATTATCGTAGAAAATTCTTAAAAAGAGCAGGATATACAACTCTTTCTACTTTATTGACGATGGGGTTTTTACAAAAAGATAAGCATAGCATGAATGCTGCTATGGCAAATTATACAAGTGCAAGTGTGAATTCTCCCCTTCGGCAATTAGCTGCCGCAAAAGGAAAGCGCTATGGGACAGCAATTTCTAGTGACGCTTTGCAAAAAGAGCCGGATTACGCTAAATTAATTGCCCGCGAATGTTCGATCGCAACACCGAATGGTGAATTAAAATGGAGCGGCACTGAACCAGAGCCAGGATATTTTACGTTTGAATTAGCAGATGCGATCGCCAATTTCTGCCAAAAGCATAATATGACAATGCATGGTCATACTCTTTTTTGGCACTTATCAAAACCAGACTGGGTTGCTTATCCACCTACTCTTAAAATGCTCCAACGCCATGTTACTGGTGTCATGGGGCATTATCGTAAGAGTCCAGTTTTAAAATCTTGGGATATTGCCAATGAAATTATTGCTGATACTCCGGATGGAACTGACAACCGCTATGGTTTGCGTAGAGGGGTAAAACCAGAATTGATTCGAGATTTGTTTGTAATTGCGGCTGAAGTTGATAGAAATAAAAAATTTTGTCTCAATGATTTTGGTATTGAAGGCGCTACATGGAAGTCAGACCATTATTTAAAAATTAGCGCTCGTTATCTTTGCGAGAAATTAATGATTTTGGGGCGATTTTTTTTAAACCACCAGATACTGAACTTTGTTCGAGTTGTTGTCTTTTGGTGTAGTAAAAATAATTGTCAGGCTCACTTTTAACATTCACACCATTTATGACTATGCCTAAAACTTTCTGACCTGATTGAGTCAAAAAGTCTTTAGCCGAATTGGCACGATCCAAGTCAACTACTCCAGGACGAACGACTAATAAGATACCGTCAGTGAGGCTACTTAAAACAGCAGCATCTGGGATTCCTGACAGAGGCGGCGTATCAAAAATAATGAAGTCGTAATCTCTACCAAAGCTACTAATCAATTTTGTCATGCTTTGAGAATCTAGCATTGCCACTGGATTGGGAGGTAAAGTTCCGCAAGTAAGAACCTCCAGATTAGGCATCACTTCTTGCACCGCTTCATCTAAAGAAACTTGACCAATAATGACATTACTGAGTCCAACTGTATTTTTTAGTTCCCAGATATGATGCTGTATAGGATGGCGCATATCCGTATCTACCAACAATACGCGACGACCTGCTTGAGCCATAGTTACAGCTAAATTTGCAGATACTTCAGACTTGCCTTCCTTGGGAACAGAACTTGTAACTACAATGCTTTTGAGCGGTTTGTCAGAACAGAGGAACTTCAAGTTGACTTGCAGTATTTGGTACGCGTCACCAAGAGGGAAGTAAGGAATATCTCTGCCAATAATTTTAGGAATAGGTCTATCAAGTCCTGCTATGGAAGAATGTTCTTTACCATTTCTGCCTAATGTCGGAATGACTCCCAAAACAGTATATCTCAAGACTTCTTTAGCTTCTTTGACCGTCTTCACCGAGCGGTCTATCAAGTCTAAACTAAAGGCAGCAATAATACCTAAGAAAAAACCAATTGCTCCCCCACCAACAATAAACAGGAGTTTGCGAGGACCTTCTGGTTTATCAGGTATTAAGGCGTAGGAAATAACACGCGCATTGGGAATCTTTTGATTTTGTGCGATGTCAATTTCTTGGCGTTTCTTTAAAAGCGTTTCGTAAGTCGTTTGAGCTGCTTTCAGTCTTCGTTCGAGTTCTCGCTGAGTTTGCTCTAACTTAGGTAAATAATTTGCTCGTCTGGCGTAGGCATATCGCTGTTGCAAGAGTGTGTTAATTTGTCTCTCTAGACCGACGCCCTGTGCCTCTGCACGAGTAATATCTGCAATTAAGCTTTGCCGTAGTTGTCCAACTTGTAAACTTCCCTCTGTTACTTGTGCTTCACCTGCTACTTGTTCTATCCGCTCTTTTAGTAAGCTCCTAAGAGCTGTAACTTTTCCTTCTAAGTTAATAATTGTAGGGTGTCCAGATTGAAAACGAGTCCGCTCTAGTGCCAGTTGACTCTCAGCTTCTTGGAGTTGGGCAAGCACTTTTTGAACTCCAGGTGCTTGACTCAATTCAGATGCGATTACACCTTGCTGTGAATTTACCTGAGCTTGAGCGCGTAACTGTTCTAAGCGACCTTTGACATCATCAAGTTGAGCTTGAGCTTGATAAATTTGGTTGTCTAACTTGGAAATCGTATCGACTGCTGCACTTGCTTCTTGATCCAGGACAATAACTTTATTCTTTTCTTTAAATAGCCGCAGTTGTGATTCCGCTCTGCTAACAATTTCCTCGGCTTTAGGTAGTTCCGCCACAAGAACCTGTTTGGCTGCAAATGCTTCGTTCTGATTCGCCTTGATATTTAGGTCGATATAATTGTCAATTACTTGGTTGATGATTTTGGCAGCTAGTTCAGGATTATTGCTTTGATAAGAAAGCTGCACAACATCGGTACCTTTAATTCCTTCTACCTTTAGCTGTTGTGCTAAGTCTCGAATAGACAACAGTTTGCCATGATTATCTGTGAGGTTGAGTTCTTTAATTGTTTGCTCCAGTACTGGATTTGAACCAACAATTTTCACCTGAGTTTCCAGGGGATTGTCGTTCACATTCAAAGCTTCCAAACGTCCTATGTCTTCTGGTAACCCTGTGAGTGAGGAAGTGCGATTGGTTTTAATCATCAAACTTCCTTCTGCCTTATATGAGGGTTTTAGTGAAAATGCATACAAGCATCCAAGGGTAACGGCTATGCTAAAAATTCCGATTACAGTTAGCCAACGCCGTTGTAAAACCTCTAAATATTTCTGAATGTTGACTTCTTCAACGTTTGGTAAAGATTCCATCGTCATACAAATATAAAAAGACTGTTGACAGCAGATTTTTATCAGTATTTCCCATCGATAGCACTATAATCGACTTCGGGATAGTAATATTTGCGTTCACTGTCAGCTAATACCTCTTTATTGAGGTTGTCCAAAAGTTAAAGTTCGCTAATGAACATTTTTAACTCATACTATCCTATCCGGTTTAAATCCATGCACAGAACATAATATACTTTGAGCGATTGTGACTTTAACTTATGTCACTTCATATTCTACCAACGGTAAAAATCCGGTAAATCACGATTTTTTCCTGATTCAATAGGGTTTCATTTTTTTAGTTAATTCAGTTTTATACAAGTATTTATATATAGTTAGACTATGATTAACCTAACGATTCATATCATAGTATGTAAGAACACTTAAGCGTGTAACTTTATCAAAAATTTATATATAGGTATACAGTTTTATTTTTCAAAAAACTGCGGGAGAATACGACAGGTGGAAAGTACTATTGGCTTAAATATATGTATTTAAGGTAAACCTGGAGCATAATTGCGAGGAAGCCATTAGTTAGGACTCCATTAATTAGGAGTTAGGAGTAAACGATTATTTGGGAGATCGCCCTACATACAGTGGGAGGATATCAGCGAGTAGCTGTTCTCACCCGATCGATGCAAAGGTTTACCTTCCGCCTCTGTCGGGAATATGTTACACCATTCGACTCGGCAAGGCAGGCGATCGCCGATTTCTAAGGTTGTCATAATGGGCTTAATTAAAACCAGTAGCAACTTAATTAAAGTCGAAATAACAAGGCTTTTAACTGTTTTTGAATAGCGCCCAAGTAGCAATTTTCGAGTTTTGCAGCTAAAGTCCCCGAAATTCCTTATGTATCGGCGACGACAGCACGAGTTATTACTAACTGCTTATAAATATTTCTAGTAAGGATAAACATTCAATCGAAATCTGTCAAAAGACGGTCTGTAAAACATTTTTTTATTCTGTTGATACAACGGAATAAGTAATGCTTGCGGTAAATTGCTGTTTAAAGTCGTAATGGATATTGCATATGCAGCTTCTTGAAGTTCCCGATGTCACAGTCATTGCAGGGGAAAATGCACTTCCTGTTTCTCAACTGCCTCCTGTGTGGCAAGACATTGCTAGGGGAACGGCAAATGTCGGATGCAATCGACAAAGTTATGTTGAGATGGCACAGTTGTTCTTGTACAAATTAAAACAGGGTGATGTTGACCTGTTTAGCGAACGCTCTGAGTTAGCTCACCTCAAACCTTCATTCTCCCAGCTATTTGGACATCTAGCATGGGAAACCCTAGAATTCTACGGGTATGACTTGATGATTCACCACTATCCTAATTTTGAGGAAGTTTTGCGTGAGTTTGAGTCAAAAGGGGCTGAGTACGCCAATGAGGTCCAAGTAGCTCGCATTGGCATTGAGCTTTTCCATGAGTTTGGTTACGAATTGCCTGCGAGCTTCTACCACGTGCATTTAGCTCCCATTTATCGAGATCATGTGTTTGAAGAACGCGCTCTAAGATTTGACAAGCGTGACATAGAACATAAGCGTTCCTGGGATGCTATTCTACATGCTGGCAAGGTGTTTGCTATCCAAATGAAGGTGCAAAGTATTGCTTCTAAATATGGTTTTACTTATCAACATGGTTGCGGTTGCAATTCTCACTTATCTTCAATCGATCCATCTGATGGCGCATTTGAATATGAATTGAGTCAACAAAAGCGATCGCGGTGGATTCGCAGTTTTATCTGGACTGCATGGTATGAGTAT
This sequence comes from Nostoc minutum NIES-26, assembly GCA_003326215.1. Lineage (GTDB taxonomy): Bacteria > Cyanobacteriota > Cyanobacteriia > Cyanobacteriales > Nostocaceae > Dendronalium > Dendronalium minutum. Next base: position 79,360 of record LXQD01000236.1, read on the forward strand.
GCCTTCTTTCCGATTGTGCCAAATACCAGTTATTTGGTCTGAAGAAACAGAAATCATTCTGTCAGACTGAATGCGGCTACACAAACAAAGCTCTCAAGTTCTGAGCGGAGGGTTCCTCCGCTCAGACTTTTCTGCGCCTAAGCAGGCTATTGGTTTTATAGTAATCAATTTCAAGAGAATCCTATTGCATCCTACAGAGAGCCGTAACGCTGGCGCTGTTTACGCATAATGAAATTATTAATCAGCAACGACAACTGAGGACTCAGGCGATATATCCACCAAAATATATGCACATATCTAGGAAATGCTACGATTAATTGTCCCCCTTCCACCCCACGCAGTATGTTTTTGACAGCTGTCGGCACATCAATAAACTTTAGGGGAATGCGACTCTTAATCTGTTCTGCATTGACACTTTTACCATAGGCACCGCTTTTGAAAAGATTGGTATCAATATAACCTGGACATACGACTGTCAGCTTGATTCCATGGTTTTTAGCTTCGGATGCCACCGACTGAGTTAGACCAGTTAAGGCATGTTTAGTTGCTACGTAAGGCGAACACAATACACCAGGCATCAAGCCATACATGGAAGCGATATTCACGATGTGACCGCTACGCTGGAGCATCATCTGTTGATAGGCTGTGTACATTACATAGACAACACCGAGCAGATTGATATCTACAGTGCGCCGCCACGTAGTTGGATCGAGTTCCTGAAATTCGCCTCCTACTCCAACGCCAGCGTTATTGAATACATAGTCGAGCCGCCCGTAGTTATTTACAACACTAGTGATAACCTCTGCAACGCGCTCTGGGCTTGTTACATCTAAGCTGGCAGCTTCCACATTTCCCCCTGCTTGCTGCAAGCGCTTTGCCAGCTTGAGGGCAGCCTCTATATTGATATCAGTAAGTACGACTCTAGCACCGCGTCGCGAAAGCTCCTCACACAAACCTTGCCCCAAGCCAGAAGCACCACCCGTCACTAGGGCCACTTTGCCGGAAAAATTACTCATTTTACGACTTTTTAACAGTGGAGGACTTCAAAAGTCTAGCTATGAAAATATTTTGTGTCAACCATAAAACAAGTTTATTTCTAATTTATTAAGTAAAAAAATTAATAGTAATAAAGATAATATTAAATTTAGTTTTTATAGTCCGTTTTTAACATTTTAAATTCTCTTTGTTTGTAATAATATTGTTATTTTTGAATGTAAAAGTTGTAATACTTAAACTTGAAATAGTAAGTGCGATCGCACCAATGATACTATCGTCGCAACTCGGTACTTTCGATAAAATTGTAAATGTAGCCTTCTGTAAATCAGAAAATTTTCAACTATAACACTTAAGTTATTAGATACTAAATCTGATTCTTGATACCGTTTATTTGTAACGCTGCGCCAAACTCTCTTAAGTAGAACGGTGCAAATAAACAAAACTATATTACGAAAAGTAAACTTAACTAAAACTCTCTTCCCTTCTGCCATCTGCCATCTGCCATCTGCCTTATCTTAATGATAAATATTCACGCCGACCTACTTAATTTCTTATTTATTGGTGTTTTTGGCGCTCTACCCTTTGTGTGACGACGCTCCTTCTGGTGCGTCCACTAGGGGAACTTCGCTAACGCCAGTCGCTTATGAGAGAAACCACGCCAGACCCTTCAACGGGGAACCTCCGCAACGGAGTGTCTCACCGCATTGGCTCCCTTTGACAGAAGACTCGCGCTTCACTACATCGTCAAGACGGGGGCTGACTCACCGCGCTGGCTGACCGCTGCGCGTCTAATGCGGTTCAGTTAATACAGAATTGGTATGAGAGCTAAATATGCCACAAAACTAGTTATTTACTTAAACAAAGATGAATAAATGTGTAAAAACATTTAAGACAAGCCTAGTTATGCTTGACATAGATGACAAATTTATAGTTGGGTAAAGTTATAGAAAGTAGTATTTTTTGGTATTGCTAAATTTTAAATTATGATTGAAACTTTTTGAAAAAAATTAAAATTTTTTGATTCCCCAGCTTCCTCAGATAGCCTTACTCCACATTACTAGTGAGTAACCCAATTAGCTAAGTTATCTAACTCATGAAATCTTCATCTAGTTAAAGTGTAGTTCATTTCTTACAGGAAGACTGGTGGGAACACTAAGATAAATAGGATTGAATAAGGCGGTTACCTATGAGCCAAACGTGTCCTACCTCCAAGACTTGTGCTTGTCGCAATATTGTGCGTTGCCGGACTGGGGAAGCAGGCAGGCTCTTTCTCTGGTTCCCCATTTCCCATACTTTGACAAAAGTTACCTCCCGCCTAGAGCAGTTCGCCATTGAGTATGAACTAATGGACGAACGGCCGGGTCTGAGTTTGAACTGTAGACCCGGACAGGCTCAAGAAATTGCCCGTAACTTAGCTCAAATCCTTGCACCGAGAGAATTAAAAGAGACGCAAGTCCTTTTTCTTCGAGGTGCTATCCAACCCCAACTCCAAGATTTTAGTGACATTGCTTCATTGCAGCGCTTTATTAAATTCAATCAGTCAGACTGGCTGGTTGAAATGCTAGCAACAGAACGATTCACTATTCACTTCCAACCCATCGTCTCAATTAAGAATACATCCCAGATTTATGGATATGAATTGCTCTTGCGAGGGCTGGATGAACAAGGCAATTTAGTGCTGCCGGGATCGATCCTAGAATTAGCAACCGAAGCCGGGCTTCTACCACAACTTGACCGAGTTGCTCGCCTCAGCGCGATTACAGAAGTCAGTCGCTATCAAGTGAGCGGGCACATTTTCATCAATTTTGCACCAACAGCGCTTTATGACCCCGTTTCTTGCCTACACAGTACGGTAGAGGCAATCGATCGAGCAGGCATTGAGCATGAGCGAGTTGTTTTTGAAGTCGTGGAGTCAGACAATCCTCAAGATTTAGCCCACCTCAAAGCTGTACTGCAATACTACAGGGATACTGGGTTTTTAGTTGCCCTTGATGACCTCGGTTCTGGCTATTCCAGCCTGAACTTGCTGCATCAGTTACGTCCAGACTTTATCAAGTTGGACATAGAGTTAATTCGGAATGTCCATCAAGACCTGTATAAAGCCTCAATTACTGAGAAGCTTCTAGAGATTACTCAAAAGTTAAACATTCAGACCGTCGCTGAAGGAATTGAGTGCATAGAGGAACTGAACTGGCTGCGAGAACGAGGCGCAACGTTTGCTCAAGGATATCTAATTGCCAAACCCACTGCCATTCCTGTGACTGCAACCCCTAACTTCGATCCAATCGCCTTAACTGTAGCATCGGCACATTCTCAGCAGGTTGAGCAGCGTGTCCAACACCAAACCGAGTCAGAGCGAATTGTCGCGGCAGTGACACAGCGGATTCGCCAATCGTTGGAGTTAAACGAGATTTTGCAAACCACGGCAGATGAGGTGCGACAACTGTTTGAAGTAGACCGAGTAGTTATCTATCAGTTCCAGCCAGACTGGAGTGGGTTAGTGGCAGTAGAATCTTTAGCAGAAGGGTGCATGTCCATTTTGGGATTTCACGTTATGGACACGTGCTTTCAATCCACGCGTGCCAGTTATTACCAACAAGGCAATAGTAGAGCGATCGCAGACATTGAAACTGCGGGACTATCACCGTGTCATGTTGACCTCCTCCGGAGTTTGAAAATCCGAGGAAACCTTGTTGTGCCTATTTTGCAGCAAGAGCGTTTGTGGGGGCTATTAATTGCTCACCAATGTAGTTACACTAGACAGTGGCAGCAATCGGAAATTAACTTGTTTAACCAGTTAGCAAGTCAAGCTGCGATCGCCATTCAGCAATCAGAACTTTACCACCAATTACAACAAGCAAACCAAGAATTACAGCGCCTTGCGTCTTCGGATGGTCTAACCCAAGTAGCAAATCGCCGCTGCTTTGATGATACGTTCAATGCAGAATGGCAACGATTGGCACGAGAGCAAGTCTCGCTGTCTTTAATTTTGTGTGATGTCGATTTCTTTAAGCTTTACAACGATACTCATGGACATCTGGCAGGAGATGATGCACTCAGACACGTTGCCAAGGCAATTTCTCAGGCACTTAAACGCCCTGCTGATTTAGTTGCTCGGTATGGTGGAGAAGAGTTTGCAGTCATTTTGCCGAATACTGATATTGAAGGGGCGATCGCAGTTGCAACAGAGATCCAGTCAAATGTTAGGGCATTGCAACTGCCTCATCTAAATTCTCAGGTCTGTGAATTCATCACGCTAAGTCTTGGTGTGGCAACCATCATTCCTCATAGCCAATCATCTCCCGCAACCTTAATTGCTGCTGCCGACCAAGGACTCTACCAAGCAAAAGCACAAGGGAGAAATTGTGCTGTGCAAATGGAGTGTAAAGATGCTGATGCTAAATCTCTTGCTTAGCAGAAATATTGAATTCGTCGGAGTAATTATTCAAATTCAATACTTTATAAATAAAGCCATTAGCTTCAACTTTAATAATTTATCAGCCTGAAAATAAGGACTCTTCAGTTGAGGAGTAGGCAAAGGACAAATAAATCAACCTTATTTGGTCTACATACAACTGTGGTTTTTCAGTTGGTATAAAATAGCATTTATTTGAGAGTGCAAACCTTGGCATGGTTTCCTCAATCAGTATTCACGAAATATTATATATATAGGACTCTATTTGATTTTTGCGAAGCTAGTTATACACTCTACCTCCCTTCTTGACTGTTTCTTGGCTACGCAAGTAATTTCAGGAATGAAATCGGATTGTTATAAGTTATTTTTATGACTTATAGTTTCATAAATGTTACTAAGTAATGTGAAAAATAATACAAGAATTTATACAGAAAAATAACGTCTTCTTGATATTATCTTGATGCACTTACGATATACAACAATGGATGAACATCAGCTTCGCTCTTATTGGCGTGCTAATACTGCTTTAATTCGCAATCTTTTAATTGTCTGGGCACTGGTTTCCATAGTTTTCAGTATCTTGTTGGTTCAACCGTTGAATGCGATACGTTTTTTCGGCGTACCCTTCGGTTTTTGGATGGCACAGCAAGGATCGATCCTCATATTTGTGGCATTGATTTTCATTTATGCCTTCCAAATGGACAAGCTAGACCGCAAGTATAATATCAGGAAGTGAGGAAAAACCGTGTCAGTTGAACTTTGGACGATTTTGTTGGTTGGAATCTCCTTCCTCCTCTACATTTACATTGGTTGGCGATCGCGAGTCAAAGACAGTAAGGATTTCTTCATAGCAGGTCAGGGAATACCCTCAATTGCTAATGGTGCTGCTACCGCTGCTGACTGGATGTCCGCAGCCTCGTTTATTTCCATGGCAGGGCTGATTTCTTTTTTGGGCTACGACGGTTCTATTTATCTAATGGGTTGGACTGGTGGGTATGTTCTATTAGCATTGCTTTTAGCTCCCTACCTACGGAAATTTGGTAAGTATACAGTACCGGATTTTGTGGGCGATCGCTACAACTCAAATGTCGCTCGCTTGGTGGCAGTAGTTGCTGCTATTTTCATCTCTCTCACCTACGTTGCTGGGCAAATGCGGGGTGTCGGCATTGTTTTTAGCCGCTTTTTGCAAGTAGACATCAATACAGGTGTCATCATTGGTATGTTGATCGTGGGCTTCTTTGCAGTGTTGGGCGGCATGAAAGGCATCACTTGGACGCAAGTTGCACAGTACTGTGTATTGATTTTTGCTTACTTAATTCCAGCTGTAGCGATCGCTTGGCTACTCACGGGCAACCCCATTCCTCAACTAGCATTTACCTTTAGTGATGTTGCGACTAAACTCAATCAAATCCAGGTTGACCTAGGGTTTAAAGAGTATACTCAGCCATTTGTGAATAAGCCGATGCTGGATGTGTTGTTCACCACTATTGCCCTGATGGTAGGCACTGCTGGCTTGCCTCATATCATCGTTAGGTTTTACACAGTACCGAGTGTACGTGCAGCCCGTTTTTCTGCTGGTTGGGCATTGTTATTTATTGCCATTCTTTATACTACTGCTCCTGCTCTCTCTATGTTTGCCCGCTATAACCTGATTGATTCCCTGCATAATCGTACGGTAGTAGAAGTACAGCAGTTAGACTGGGCAACTAAGTGGGAAAAAACAGGACTGCTGGCCTTCGATGACAAAAATAAAGATGGCCGTCTACAGTTGCTTCCCAATAAAGACACCAATGAAATTAAGATTGACCCAGACATCATCGTGCTTTCCACCCCAGAGGTAGCTAAACTTGCTCCTTGGGTGATTGGCTTAGTAGCAGCTGGCGGATTGGCAGCTGCCTTATCTACAGCATCGGGTTTGTTGTTGGTAATCTCCAGTTCTGTAGCCCACGATGTCTACTACCGCATAGTAGATTCAAGTGCTTCAGAACAAAAACGGGTATTTGTCGGGCGCGTCATGATCGGACTATCCCTCGTTTTAGCCGGATACTTTGGAGTGAATCCGCCGGGATTTGTTAGTCAGGTGGTGGCTTTTGCCTTCGGTTTAGCTGCTGCTAGCTTCTTCCCCGTGATTTTCCTGGGGATTTTCGACAAGCGCACCAATGCCCAAGGGGCGATCGCTGGCATGTTGACGGGTTTAACTTTTACAATCATCTACATTATCGGCGTTAAATTTGCGGGTATGCAACCCTGGTTTTTTGGTGTTTCTCCTGAAGGAATTGGCACTTTGGGGATGTTAATCAACTTAGTAGTTACCCTAGTAGTTTCTCGCCTAACCCCACCTCCTTCCGCAGAAGTCCAAGCACTGGTGGAAGACCTACGCAGCCCGAATATTGAAGAAGTGCAACAGGCACATTCTTGACATTTTTATCTCTCCTATAGAGGGATGGGGCATTCGGCGGTTTTGGTAAAGCTAGGCATTAACGATTTGATCTAGAGGCGTTTCAGTGAAACGTCTCTATTAACAACAAAGGTAGTCCCAATGAAAAAATTTTACCCCTTTAGGATTCGGCAGTCACTCATTGGGGAACTCACGCAACAGACTGGCTCCCCAAGATCGGGCTGCCTCGCCATCATGCATGGAAAAGCAACTAGGGACTAGGGACTGCCTTTTGCCTTCTTTAAATGTAATGCTATGGCAGGGAATTAGACTCCAGCTTTTTATGTCTAGGTAGTGTCCAGTAAATTCCAGAAGATAAGACTGCACTAGCAACAGCAGCAATTAGGACAACTTGCAAAATCTCACTCCAATCTAAAGTCATTTTTATTACCTCAATATTTATGAACCATCTGGAGTAGGTGGTCATGTGTGTGTCTATAATGGCTCTTCCTTTACTTATCGACAAGTGTTTATATTTAATTTTTCAGAAAAATAGTAAAAATATTTTTTAAGTATAAATACTATAAAAGTAAGTAATTTTTATTACAAATTTTAAAATATATACAGAAAACCCAACGTTTAGAAAAATTTTTGGTAAGCGACATACTTGCTCCCCCATTTCTGATAAGTAGTTTTTATCGTGGCTATCTATTATTCTTTGTCAAGTGCTATTGACTATTTGTAACAATATTGTTAAATTTAGTTACATAAGTTAACAAATAAAGGAAAAAAAGCTATGTACACCACTGTTAATGAAGACGGCGTTCTCAACAACTACGCAACTGAACCCCAGATGTATTACGCTGAGTACCCTGCTATTTGGCAACAACGTAAGTATGTTGTACAGGGTGTTTTTGCTAGTTTAATTGTCACTACTTTAGTTTTGGTTGCTTTAAGCGTTAGCTAAAATTTTTTGGCTTCGGTATTGGTATCTCATCGTCATTCGTACTTCTCTCTCTCGCCTCGGTTAGTTTCACCGAGGTTTTTTGCTGCTACGGTAGGGAATGTGGCAAGGAAAGCGATCGCAAATATTTCTACCCTAGTGTGGTTAGAGAATTGGAAGTACTAGGCAAACTCCCCTATCTCAAGCCCTACTTAAACCGTTACACGTTTGCTACCTGGGCGATCGCTTTTGCTATTACTCCCGACCGGGTAGCATTGTGGATTGGGGATCGAGTCACAAAAGTTTTAAAGCATTACTGCCACCCGAACGTGGTAGATTCCGAGTCTCCTGATTTTTGAGTAGCAAGGGGCGTTGCTACTCAATTAATTTCAATAAAAAGCCCGATTTTTTAAGGGTTTATGGTTGCTGGAAATATTTATAAGCTGTATATGCCATAGTCACAACCCCGGTGATAATCGCAGACTCATCGACTTCAAATTCGGGATGATGTAATGAGTGATTAATAATTCTGTCTTTGTAGCCTACACCTAAGCGAAACATGGAACCAGGGACATGTTCCAAATAAACAGAAAAATCTTCAGCACCAAGAGAAGGTTCGGGTAAGACTTGGACGCGATCGCTACTCCAAGCTTCTTCTGCTGATAATTGTAATAATTGTGTTAGGGTATAATCATTTTGCACGCTGGGGACACCTTGCCGATAATTGACTTGATAATGCGCCCCATAGGCATGGCAAACATTAGCCACAATGTTTTCAATCCAGTTCGGCAGATGGGCACGGGTTTCTGGGTGAAGCGATCGCACAGTTCCTAACAACTGCACCTTATCAGCAATCACATTCGGCGCTCTACCACCACTAATCTTGCCGATGCTCAATACCACAGGACGCAAAGGGTTCTGGGTGCGACTAATCGCCTGTTGTAGTGCAGTAATGACTTGCGAGGCAATCCAAATTGCATCAACCGCCTCATGAGGACGTGCCCCGTGCCCAGATTCTCCGATAATGAGAATCTCTAAATCATCGGCCGCTGCTGTCAAAGCACCATAACGCACGCCAATAGACCCTGCCGGTATAGAAGGGAAAACATGAATTCCTAATACAGCCGAGACATTTTCTATTGCCCCATCTTTTACCATCCAATTTGCCCCTTGAGCAATTTCCTCGGCTGGCTGAAATAAAAACCGCACCTTACCACCTAACTCCTCTGCTATCTGGGACAGTATCATTGCTGTTCCTAATCCAACTGTGGTGTGGACATCATGTCCGCAGGCGTGCATAATCCCTTCAGCACGGGAGACAAATTCCAACCCTGTGCGTTCTTGAATTGGCAAAGCATCCATGTCAGTGCGAATTGCCAATAAGCGGTCATCTTTGCCAGTATTTCGCAGTTCTCCAATAACGCCAGTTTTACCAATTCCCTCTTGCACGTGAAGGCCACTGGAAGACAAGACACCTGCAACGAAGGCAGCTGTTTGATACTCTTGACCGCTGAGTTCTGGGTGAGAGTGAATGTGGCGACGAATCTCGATTAAGCGAGGCGCTAGTTGTGTAGCTAAATCCTTAATACGGGTCAGCATTGCTCATTTTCAGTTTACGGGCTTTGTTCCATGATAAGAAAGTGTTAACAAAGAAAATGCTCTTGCTCTACAGCGAGAGAACGTAACGATGCAAGACAAGGGGTTATATGAAGGCGATCGCGGATTCTTACCAAAACTATTGCGATCGCCTTTTTTATACGAACGATTGCAAACTTCAAAGTTTTGATGTGTTAATACATCGATGGTATATTAGTTAAAGAAAATCTGTAAAATTTCACTTTATTTGACACACCAACGCGCCAAAGATAGATTAAGACGAGTAAATTATTGAGTTCTAAAATGCCGAAATACGTTGACCTTTCTCCTTATTGGACAGAAGAAAAGAACATATCAATTCAAAAAGCTAAAGACATGACAGGGTTAGATAAAAGAACCTTGTCATCTGCTAAAAAAGGCCAACTTGAGCGTTGCCAATTTGAGACTCTTTTTAAACTCAAGGATTTTGCTTCTGAGTTAGCTGGTAAAGCACTAACACTAGAAGAGATTTTTAAAGATGATTGAGTGAGGAAGGCAGAAGGGAAAAATTTTTGTGTCTTAATTACGACTTACAAATTACGAATTACGTTAGCGAGTCATCGAGCGTCACGAGCGCCATTACGAATTATGAAAAAGCTGATTAATAAGCCGGAAGACTTTGTACGGGAAAGTCTAGAGGGTATGGCAGCAGCTTATACCGATCTAATTAAAGTGAATTATGACCCGACTTTTGTTTATCGAGCCGACGCACCCGTACAGGGTAAAGTAGCAATTATTTCTGGTGGGGGCAGCGGTCACGAACCGATGCACGCTGGCTTTGTGGGTAGAGGAATGCTGGATGCTGCCTGTCCGGGAGAGGTTTTCACTTCACCTACTCCTGACCAAATGCTGGCAGCTGCCAAGCAGGTAGATGGTGGTGCTGGTATTCTTTATATCGTCAAAAATTACAGTGGCGATGTAATGAACTTTGAGATGGCAACGGAGTTAGCCCGTAGTGAAGGCATCCGAGTGCTGAATATTTTGATTGATGACGATGTAGCTGTGAAGGATAGCCTTTATACCCAAGGAAGGCGGGGTGTGGGAACAACAGTACTTGCGGAAAAAATTTGTGGTGCGGCAGCCGATCGAGGGTATGATTTGCTACAAATAGCAAATTTGTGCCGTCAGGTAAATTTGTATGGGCGGAGTATGGGAATAGCCTTGACTTCTTGCACTGTACCAGCGAAAGGAACACCAACATTTGAATTAAGCGATCGCGAACTAGAAATCGGTATTGGCATTCACGGCGAACCAGGTAGGGAACGTATTGCTGTCAAATCGGTAGATGAGATTACTGAGATTTTAGGGCGAACAATCATTGATGATGCACCCTATCACCGTGTAGTTAGAGAGTGGGATGAAAATCAAGGAGAATGGGTAGATTTGGAACTAACAGATCCACCTTTTGAAAAAGGCGATCGCTTGCTAGCTTTCGTCAACGGTATGGGTGGCACTCCTGTTTCTGAACTTTATCTTGTCTATCGCAAATTAGCCCAAATCTGCGAACAGCAAGGACTACAAATTGTGCGAAACCTGATTGGTTCCTACATCACTTCTCTAGAAATGCAGGGATGTTCCATAACTTTGCTGAAGCTAGATGACGAAATGATTCAGTTATGGGATACACCCGTGAAAACGGCGAGTTTACGCTGGGGAATTTGATGTTGTAGAGACGCGATTAATCGCGTCTCTACTTTTCGCCACGTCCCCGCGTCTCTACTTTTCGCCACGTCCCCGCGTCTCTACTTTTCGCCGCGTCCCCGCGTCTCCCCATTCCCCTATTCTCCTACTGAACTACAGATTGTAAATTTTGCAAATGACACCTTGTTTCGGCCGTACCTAGGCGTTCAATTACTTGTTCAGCACTCATCAAACGCTTCAGCACTACTTGACCGATTGTATCACTAGCGACAGATGATGTTGTTGGTTTTACTTCCACGGTCAAAATAGCTTCTTCAACTCGATAAAGCCATAGCAATTCATTGCTTTCCACTAAACAAATATTCAGGCGTTGAATATCTGGTTGCCGTCGCCATGCGGTTATCTGCCACAATCCATCAGATGCCCACACTCTGCCAACAGTCCATCCTTCAGAAAGAAAGAAATATTTCACGTTTTTAGTCTCTCACTATTAAACTTTCAATCTGCTATCGACGATCGCACCCTCATCTGAATCGATGATATATAAAAATCAGTTTGTAAATAAAGCCATGATGGCTATCTTTACTGTAAAGGAAATTGCGATGAAGGCAGTTCTGATGAACTTCGTACATCGCTAAGCATCAAAGCGGACTTTCACCTGATTTATCATCAAATGTCTGTCCGGCAATTTCTGTTCGCCGCAAATGTTTTTGCTAGCGTTTTGAAAAACTTAGCCATCAGTATAGACAAGCATATAATTGACACAGCAACTGCTAATAATATAACTTCACTATAAAAATGAATCTAAAGTATGGTGAATTCGATATATTAGAGCGAGAATTAGAAGCTCTTTCACCTATGCATCGAGTTGCGTTTGCGGCAGCTTGTTGCGAGAGATTGTTTCCGAACTATGGTATTTTCTTGCGAGAAATAAAAGAACAAGGCTGGAATGAGCAAGATCCTATAAGAGAAGCACTTGACGAGATATGGGAATTTTTGGCAGGTAAAAAAATCGATGCAGCAAGATTTCGTCAGTTATTGTCTAATTGCGAAGAATATCCCTATGACTATGAAAATGAAGAAACTCCAGAAGGACAGAGAGGCGCGTGGATTGTCTGTGAGACTATAGAACTTTGTCTCGAACAAATTCCACAACAAATTATTTTAGTCGCAAAAGAAATAGATGAAACTCTTTTTGTGTATATAGATTATTTAAAATGTGACTCTGAAGACGATAACTTGCAATACATTTCACACGAACAAATATTAAAAATAGAACTTTCTTTAGATCGAACTCCGCAAAAGACTATTTCAGTAGTAAAAGAAATAGACGAAACTCTTTTTGAGTATATAGATTATTTAAGATGCCAATCTGAAGACGAATACTCGGAAGACATCTCACACGAAGAATTATTAGAAATAGTTGCCAACCATCCGTTTACAGTACGAGAAATGGCAAAACAAACTGAAGACTTGCGGCGCTTGCGAGAAACTCCCACGTTAACTGCTGAGTTCTTACAGTGGCTGCGTACTTCTTCTGTAAATGGTGGTAAAAGTCTACTAGATTTAAGTGAAGAATTTGAATAGATAGGCTTACGCCGACTAGCAGCGAATGGAATTCGTACGCCAATTACTACTCTGCGCGGACTGACGTAAAATTAAAGCTTTTAAACCTGCGGAGGCAGGTTTTGTCTATGTAAACGCGGTTTTTAACCGCCCATTTCGCTACGAGTCAAAAATCAGCCAGATTGATTAGACTTCTTGCATAAATATTTTTTTACCTCACGCAGAGCCGCAGAGGCACAGAGAAAGAGTTAAAAATCAAGACTTTTGCAAGAGGTCTATTGTAAAAAATTGCGTACTGGAGCCATTCAAGCCAAATATATAGTATGATGACTGACCGCTGATTCCAAAAAGCTGAATAATATGACCTGGTTTTCGTTGTCTGCAAGACGGTGGGTTCGGATTACAAAATTCCTATCTTTGTTCTGTGTATGTTTATTTTTAGTCATTAGTTGCACTGGTGGCGGCAATTCTCCGCCTGCGGGAACTAATACAACTTCTACTCCGGCAGGTGATGGTCGCATTACCATAGGTACAACAGGCAAGCCGAGAACTTTAGATCCGGCTGATGCCTATGAGTTGGCATCCTTGGGTTTAGTATTTAATATGAGCGATCGCCTCTACACTTATCAACCAGGTAGTACGGAAATTAAGCCCCAACTAGCCACAGCATTACCTAAAGTCAGTCAAGATGGTTTGACTTATACGATTCCCTTGCGTCAGGGAGTCGTTTTTCATGATGGGACTCCTTTCAACGCTAAAGCAATGGAGTTTACCATCAAGCGTTTCATTGAAAATAAAGGTAAACCTTCTTTTTTATTAGCCGATACAGTCAGCTCAGTGCAAGCCACAGGCGAGAATGAGTTAACAATCAAGCTGAAAAAACCTTTTGCAGCATTTCCTTCACTGCTGGCATTTTCTGGAGTATGTGCGGTTTCGCCTAAAGCTTATGAAGTTGGAGCTGGGAAATTTAAGCCAAATATCTTTGTGGGGACTGGCCCTTACAAGCTAGGGTCTTATGGTACTGATTCTCTAAGATTGGATGTATTTGACAAGTATTGGGGAGAAAAACCAGCCAATAAAGGTGTTAACGTCCAAATTCAGACTAGTCCAGTTAATTTGTTTAATGCCTTCCGTACAGGTGCAGTCGATGCAGCCTACCTATCATTAGAACCAGATCAAATTCGCAACTTAGAGGAACGTGGTAAAAAAGGAGATTGGCAAGCAATTAGCGCTCAGGGTAGTGTAGTAAGTTATCTAGTATTGAATCGTAATCAAAAGCCTTTAGATCGACTAGAAGTAAGACAAGCGATCGCGGCAATTGTCGATCGTCCATTAATTATGCAGCGAGTATTATACGGTCAAGCCGATCCGCTGTACAGTATGATTCCCACCACATTTGATGTTTCCCAGCCATTATTTAAAGATAAATATGGTGATGGAAACTTTGATAAAGCTAAACAAATATTAACTGGTGCTGGTTTCTCCAAAGAAAATCCGGCAAAAATCCAAGTTTGGTATCCTTCGAGTTCGCCCACGCGCAGTTTAGCAGCACAAACTCTCAAATCTTTAGTTGATACTAAAATGGATGGGATTATACAGTTTGAAGTCACCACTGTAGAAGGTCCTACTTTCTTTAAAGACATTTCCAGAGGTTTATATCCAGCCGCTTTGCTTGATTGGTATCCAGACTTTTTAGATCCAGATAATTACGTACAACCGTTTTTATCTTGTCAGAAAGGTTCAGTTGCTAAAGGCTGCGAGGATGGAGGCAGTCAAACTCAAGGCTCGTTTTACTATAGTGAAGCTATAAATCAGTTAATCGACCAGCAACGCAAAGAGTTAAACCCCGAAGCGCGTAAGAAAATTTTTGCACAAATTCAAACGCAAGTAGCAACTGATGTCCCTTACGTTCCCTTATGGCAAAACAAAGACTATGTATTTGCCCAAAAAAATGTCAGCAACGTAAAACTTGACCCCACCCAAAATCTGATTTACAAAACCATTAAAAAGTAGTTATTAGTCAGTGGTTAGTGGTCAGTGGTAAATGACAACTAACAACTGACAAATGACAAATGAAAATTAACAACTAACAACTGACAACTAACTTATGTCTCGCTCGAAAGCTTTACAATATTACATTGTCTCTCGCTTGCTCTTAGCGCCACTGCAACTGTTGACAATTATTACAATTGTATTTCTATTACTTAGAGCAACACCAGGAGATCCAGCAGATGCGATTCTCGGTGGACGTGCGCCAGAAGCTGCTAAAGAGGAATTGCGAAAACAACTAGGTTTAAATCTTCCTTTAGGGCTACAGTACCTGAATTATTTGGGAAACATCTTGCGTTTTAATTTGGGAACGTCTTTAACAAGCCGCGGACAAGATGTTTGGGACATAATTGGGCAATATTTTCCAGCGACAGTAGAGTTAGCCGTATTTAGTATGGCAGTTGCTCTTATCGTCGGGATGTTGGTTGGCACTCTCTCTGCTTCTCGTCCTGGGACATATTTTGATGTCGGCGGGCGGTTGTTTGGTATCATCACCTACGCACTGCCGATGTTTTGGGCTGGAATGCTTTTGCAGTTGATTTTCTCTGTACAACTGGGATGGTTTCCTAATTCCAACCGCTTTCCGCCCACTCTGGCCGCACCTTCTCGGATTACTGGGCTGTATACAATTGATAGTTTGCTTGGTGGAAACTTCAGTCAGCTTTTTGCCTCTTTGCATCATCTTGCCCTTCCTAGCCTCACCCTCGGACTTTTGCTCAGTGGAATTTTTGAGCGAATTGTGCGCGTGAATTTAAAGCAAACATTACGCGCAGACTATGTAGAAGCAGCTAGGGCAAGAGGAATTCCTGAAAAGAAGATTCTAGTCTCCCACGCCTTAAAAAATGCTTTAATTCCAGTGATTACGGTGTTGGGATTAACCTTTGCTTCTTTGTTAGGAGGAGCGATTTTAACTGAGGTGACATTTTCTTGGCCGGGGTTGGCGAATCGGCTGTATCAAGCAATCAGCGATCGCGATTATCCCACAGTCCAGGGAGTATTGGTATTTTTTGGGGCGATCGTTGTTAGTGCCAGCATTTTAATTGATATTTTAAATGCTTATGTCGATCCTCGTATTCGATACTAGTACAGCTTGGTAGAAATAATTA
Organism: Nostoc minutum NIES-26; assembly: GCA_003326215.1. Taxonomy (GTDB): domain Bacteria; phylum Cyanobacteriota; class Cyanobacteriia; order Cyanobacteriales; family Nostocaceae; genus Dendronalium; species Dendronalium minutum. Next base: position 95,088 of record LXQD01000236.1, read on the forward strand.
TCCTGTAGAAAAAGACATTGCAATGCAACGTCTCCACACGCATGAAATTATCACAAACAATCGCCAAGCTGTACTAGTGAGTTTCTTCTTTCAGCAGCGATAATTTAGTGATATCGGAAACGAGTTCAAAAGCAAGTGCTTGTGTATAGAAATCCAAAGAGCGATGTCTACGACGGGCTACGCCTACGCAGTTTGTTATCGTTAAGCTAATAGCTCGAATTTTTTGTACCTGTACATAGGTTTGACTAGGCATATTCAACGACCTCTGTACTTACAGTTAATGTTGTTATTAAAGAGTATTGAACATTAGCAAGAGAATTCACTCTCCATTACCTAGTCTCTTTTATCCTCATCTCCCAACATTTGCAATAATTTCCTAGCAACTAAAACACCAACAACTCCTGCACCAACTATTTCCACAGCTTGCACCACTTTTTTCCCTACATCTTGAGGATCGAGGTGCTGGTGAAAAATCTCTTCATCTACCCATTCGGTCGTAGCTTTGAAGTCATGAATTGGTGTTGGCAATAGTGTTAAATAAGTGCCTTGACGGATTAAATGTGCGGGTTCACCTGCAACTTCAAAAATATTAAATAAGTTAGCAGCCGCATCATTTATCCCCAATTTCAAGAGAGTTCCACGGATGTTAACCTTCTTCTGTTTGGGGTCTTCTCCTAAAGCTAGTGCTTTCAAATTTTGGGCAATATTAGCTCCCTGTTGATAAGCAACTTGGGCTGTAGGCGGTAGCGAATTATCCTGAACTGCTGCACAATCACCGCCTGCAAAAACTTCTGGAAAGTCGAGCAATTGCATGTTAGGAGTGACTAGGGGACGACCGTGACGATCCCGATGTTCTTTGGGAATTGGTAAGTCTTGAATTAGTGGATGGGTGGAAGTGCCAGCTGCCCAGATTGTGGTGTATGTTGCCAGCGTTTTAACTTCATCGTTACTCTTATATTCAATTGTATTAGAGTGAACAGCAGTAGCTTCTGCTTCCGTAAGGATTTCAATTGGTACAGTGCGTTTTTGTAATTCTTTCTCAGCAATTGAGCGCAGTGGATCGTTAATATCACCATTGAGGATTTCTTTGCCATGATTGAGTAGAATCACGCGGATTTCAGTAGAATTGCCCTCTAAAGCGCCGTACCAATGCGGCAGAAAGTCTGCTAAAGTAGCAGCCATTTCTACGCCACTTGGACCACCACCAACTACGACTACTGTTAATAGTTTTCGGCGTTGTTCTATATCTTCGGTTTGGACTGCTTTTTGTAAACAGTCGCGTAAATGATGGTCAAGCGCGATCGCATCTGCTTGTGTCCAGAAAGGAAAGGCGTATTCTCTAGCACCATTCACTTGATGATAGCCAGTGACGCTGCCCAAAGCTAATACTAAATTGCTATAGTTATAAGAGTTTCCTGAAGCTAATTTGACTGCCTTTTGATGCAAGTCGATTGACTCTACTGTATCTTGTACAAAGATAATACCACTACCTTTAAGTAATTCCGAAAAACGTGGGACTACTTGAAAAGTATCCATCTCGCCATCGAAATACTCATAAAGTAATGGCTTAAAGCAAAAGCGCTCGTTTTTATCAATTAAGATTACAGAGCGAAGATAATGTTCGTGAGCTAGATGTAAAGCTGTAAATAGTCCGGTGAAACCACCACCAATAATCACAGTTTGATAAACTGGGCTGTTCATAAAATTCCTCCCAAATTTTGTGACAGGATGTTTAACAAGAAAGAATTCAGGAGTCAGTAGTCAGAATTAAAAATGAATTCTATTAGTAGTGGGTCTAAATTCCCTAGTAATTAATTCTGAATTCTGAATTCTGTATTCTTTAACGAGAGCTTCTACTAGATGAGTAAAAAGAAAGCAATCAAAATAGCGCTGAGGATAACAGCGAATACAATAGCGTATTCAACTCTGCGACTAAAAAATCCTACAGCAGCAACCAAGGCGATCGCTAGCGCAATAATGCCAACATACTGCTCTTTCTGTAAATTGTGTGCAATAAGTGGGTCTTTGTCTGTACCAAGTGGTGGAGCTTCTTGAATTGCTCTTGGTGATGGTAATTCTTGTGCTAATAAATTCATACATTTACTCCTGAAAATACTTTTATCTCTTAGCAATTTTATGCCCGCCACAGATAGAGAAGGGAGAATAAGAAAACCCAAACTATATCAACAAAGTGCCAAAACAAAGTAGTCGTACTTGCACCAAAGTGACCTTTATTATAATTACCTCGAATGAAGGAACGGACAAGCATAATTATTTGGAGAATTACACCAGTAAGAACGTGTAGACCGTGGAAACCCGTTAATACGTAAAATGTTGAACCAACTAGTCCTGTGCTTAACTTAAAATCTAGCTTGCTCCACTCAATTATTTGACCGATTAAGAAGTAGGTTCCCATTGCAATCGTCATCAACCAGAGCCAGCGAAATTTGTTTAGCTTGCCACTCCTGAGAGCATTTTCTGCGGGTTGGATGACAAAGCTGCTGGAGAGTAACACCACCGTATTAATAATCACAAAGTTAGATAATTCCGGTCCCGAAACACCGGGTGGTAGCCAATCTCTTGAATGCGTTAATCGTAGAGCAACGTATGTAAAGATAAAACTCAAAAATATTAAGCTTTCAGAGAGCAGAAACACGGTAAACCCAAACATCCCTTTGCCATGATGGTCTTCATAACTCCCACCACCACTTGGTAAAAACCGCTTCAGCCAATTTGGTAGACGGCGATGCCACCGCTCAAAACGAATAGGACTTTCATCTATATGGATGATACGACGGGTCATGATTGGGGATTAGGGATTGGGGACTGGGGGCTGGGGATTGAGGATTGGGGATTGGGGATTGGAGATTAAGGATTGGGGATTAGGGATTGGGATTAAGAAAATTATTTCCTAGTCCCTAATCCCCAGTACCCAGTCCCTAGTTACTTGATTCATGGTTATCGGAATTTTCTATCACTGAATATTTTGGATCGCCGTAGTCGTAGGGAGGTCTTCTAACAACCGGAATCTCCTCAAAATTCTCTCGTGGTGGTGGTGAGGAAGTTGTCCATTCCAAACCGCTAGCGTGCCAGGGATTGTTTACTGCCTTCGAGCCGTATAGCCAGGAACCCACCATATTAGCAATAAAGGGCAGTGTGGATACTCCCAGTAAGAAGCCTCCAAGGCTAGCGATGATGTTCCACCCCTGATACTGGGGGTCGTAGGAGGAAATTCGGCGCACCATTCCTTGTATACCAAGTGGGTGCATGGGGAAAAAGGTAAGGTTGGCACCAATAAAGGTTAACCAGAAATGCAGCTTACCCCAGCCTTCGGCGTACATTCTTCCAGTGATTTTGGGAAACCAGAAGTAAATGGCTGCGAAGATTGCCATCGCGATCGTATTGAAGACAATGTAGTGAAAATGACCCACTACAAAGTAGGTGTTGTGGACGTGAATATCAAACGGCACTGCCGCAAGCATCACACCAGTGATACCGCCAAAAAGAAACATTGCTGCACCTCCCATAGCAAACAGCATTGGTGTCTCCAAGTGCAGCTTGCTCTTCCAAATTGTCGCAGTCCAGCCAAATGCCTTTACGCCAGTGGGCACGGCAACCAACATTGAGGTGGCCATGAAGGTCATTCGCATCCAGCCAGGGGTAGCACTGGTAAACATATGATGCACCCAAACGAAGATGCTCACTAAAGCAATGCCTAAAGAAGCGATCGCTAATGACCGATAGCCAAACAGGGGATTGCGTGAAAAGGCAGGCAGAACTTCCGCAAAAATCCCGAAGGCTGGTAGCGCCATGATGTAAACTGCTGGATGGGAGTAAAACCAGAATAAATGCTGGTAGATGATGGGATCGCCGTTTTCCCCAGGTTTGAAGAATTGCGTGCCGAAAGCTAAGTCAAACAATAGCAGTATCAATGCACCTGTCAAGGAAGGCAAATTAATCAGTTGCAACAACTGGGCGCTGAGAACTGACCAAACAAACACAGGCATCCGGAAAAATGTCATCCCCCGCGCTCGCATCCAAAAGATGGTGGTAACAAAGTTGACAGCCCCCATGATAGAAGAGATGCCTATCAACACTAAACTTACAATCCAAATAAATTCACCATTAATTGGTTGACCAGGGGGAATTTGGAGACTGACTGGTGGATAAGACCACCAACCGGACTGCGCGGTACCATTAGGTAGCAAGAAGCTAGACAGTAGCAAAATACTTGCTGGTGGAATAATCCAGAAAGAGATGGCGTTGAGCAGAGGAAATGCCATATCCCGCGCTCCAATCATCAGCGGAACTAGGTAGTTAGAAATACCTGCATTAAACGGGATAATCCACAAAAAAATCATGATTGTCCCGTGCATGGTGAACAAGCTGTTATAGAGGGGGCGGTCAACTAAATTCAATTCGGGGGTGAGGAGTTCGGCGCGGATGAGCATCGCCATCAACCCGCCAATCAGGAAGAAAATGAAGGTCGTCACCATGTACTGAACGCCGATGACCTTATGATCTGTGCTGAAGCTAAAGTAGTGCCGCCAGTTATTATCAGACTCGTTATGGGAATTTTCAGGCTTTCTATCCCCGTTTATATCTATATCATGTGTCATTGCTTACCTTCTTTTCAACTGCGATCGCCTCTGGCGCTGCGCTCCGCGCAATCGCGGGAGACATTGAGGGTGCAACAGTGTACCAGCCAGTTTTAACCAGTGTTTTTGCTGGCTGTGTATACTCAGCAACTGCCTGATTTTTTATAGTGGTTGGTTCACCAACCACCTTGACAAGCCACTGGTTATAAGCTTGTTGAGATTCAACATATACATTTGCATCCATCAAAGCAAAGTAAGTACCACTGAATAGAGAATCTTTTAAATGATATTTGCCTGGGCGAATCGGCGTTAGCACAAGATCGATATTGCGATCGGGAACAATATACTGCTGTAAACGGAACTCAGGGACGTAAAAACTGTGGAGTACGTCTTTAGCGTGCATATTTAAACGGGTGCTGCGATTAACTGGCAAGTGTAATTCATTACTAGTGACATTATTTGGATAGCGGAAAGACCAATCCCACTGTTTCACGAAAACCTCAATCGTCTCAGACGCTGGTTTGGGAACATCGCTGACTTCTGCGGCGTAGGCTTTTTCAGGTTCTAGAGGCGTATGCAAATGCACGATTTGCCCCAAACCTAAGATATTTAATTGCTGATAAATATTGAAGCCTTGAAAAGCAATCCACAGCACTAATAAAGTTGGGGTTGCCGTCCACAGGATTTCTAACCTCACATCGCCTCTAGAGGGATGCCCCTCAGTATAGTCTTCCTTGGGCGCCCGAAAGAAAAGTACTGAATACGCCATCATGCCAACAAGCCCAAGCAAGATAAACGCTCCTACTGAGACTAAAAAGCTAAATAAACTATCAACCTTTTGTGCTTCTGCTGTAGCTTCAGGAGGCATCCAAGAATACGTCTGTTGACCAATCCAATGGCTGAGGACAAGCAATACTGCAATACAACAAGCTATTAGTAAATATTCCAAAAATCTAAACATAAAATTTGAGAAATTATCGTTTAGTTATTTGAGTATTAAATTTGGGTTTGCGCTTTCTCGGATTAATTTAGCCGCAGTAACATGAATCCCGAATTGCTCTCCCAAATGCGCTCCTAAAGTTCCATGGACATATAAGATACCCAGTATGGCAATGCCTGCTAACAAGTAACTCCACTGCACTTGCCTGGAAGCATCCTTGCGCCACTGGTAGCGTTGCAAACCTCTCCATACAGCCATGGCAACGATGCTCCCCAACAGCAAAAGACCGCCCAAACCATGCAAAAGCATCGTCCAACCGGGACTTAACCCCCAATCACTCTTTTCATTCACTGGTGGGTTCGCCAGCAGTAGCTCAAAAAAACCAAATGCGACAGTGAAAAATGTTACAACAGCCGCTCCTAATAAGTTGTACCAGCCAACATTAAAGAAGCTAGAACGGATGGCAGTAAGACCCAAAAATTTGAAGATTGGTCGTTCTATATGAAAAAGCACTCCTGCTATATCAAACAAGATGGCAATGATGAATAAACCCAATGTCAGATGTACTAACTGCGGATGCATGGGAATTTCATAGGGCAGTCCGTTAGCGCCTAGTCTCAATCTTAACTGGTCAATTAGTTGCGAGTTCATCGCAAGGCTCCCTGCTTCATTGCTTCAACGACAGGCTCGACATGCAACCCGTATACCCAAAATAGTTTGCTTCCTAGGTATACTTGCAAGAACACCAGACAAATCAAAAATGTTGCTACACCAAGGTAAGCAGGTGGTATTTTCAAGGGTTTGCGGTTACGAATCACAAAACGCCAAGCTGTGATAGCAGCAACAAGCGCCGCCAACGACCAACCCATGACCGTGTGAAAATTGAGTGTCGGCTGAACTGCTTCGTAATTATTTGCCAAACCTGCTTCAAACTGACCAAAAATAACCGCTAGAAAAATAGCTACCGAAGCGACAAACATATTCCAGAAACTGACTTCAAACAAACGGTTATTGTGGGTGAAATAGCCTACCACGTCGCAGAAAAACGAAAAAAACACCATTGCAATCACAAAGTGGACGATGATAGGGTGTATTGGGTCGGGGTAAGGGAGATTTTGGCTATTGAGAGGTAGAGCAGGCATTGCTTTTTCCTGATGGTATCCAAAGGCTATAATGACTTCTTCTAGTAAAAATAAATTAAGTGTTAGATTGTTATATATTTTTACTTTCACTAATATCAGTAAAATAACAATACTTCAAAAGTGTTTATTTTTAATAAAATATTTTCTAAAAATTAGCAAAAAACACTATCCTAGGGATGATTTATGTAAAAACGAGATAATAAAATTATTAACTAATTCTTATAAAATTCACGTATTCAAGGATAATAGACATAGTTAAAAAACAATTTTTATTATATTAGCTTTATCAAACTTTATTGGTAAACAATCAATGTTTATTATTAACAATCTGTTATCAAAATTAAAAGTGTCATCAAATCTATATTTGATTAGAAGAGAAATGCTGCTGACTTTATATTCTAAGGATTTCATACAATAATGAAATTAGAATGAAGTTTTTCTAATTCTTTAGTTAGAGATGTTTATTACTCCAACAGCTAGAAGCGATCGCCACTGCAAACCCCTAAAGTGATGCCAGAATCAGAGAAATTGCTCTAAAAAACTAAGCGGGTATTAAGTAATATTTAACGTAAGTACGTTTAGCAAGCAGCTCCATGATTGAGTCTATAAAATCAGTCAATAGTTATCACTGCTGAATTATGCTGTAAGTTTTTGATATTTAGTAACACTCAAGATCTATATTCTAAGGAAACATTATGAGCTATTCCCCTTACCTGCTTAAAGGTCAAAAAGCACTTGTAACAGGCGCTAGTTCTGGCATTGGTGAAGCTATAGCTCGCAATTTGGCTGCATCAGGTGCAGCAGTAGCTATCAACTATCATTCTGAAGCCGAGGAAGCTCAAAAAATTGTCGATGATATTAGGTCTACAAACGGTGAAGCTATTGCCATTCAAGCTGATGTTAGTAAAGAAAACGAAGTGAAGGCGATGTTTAGCCAAACACTCCAGCAATTTGGAACCATTGACATATTGGTGAACAATGCAGGTCTGCAAAAAGATTCACCTTTTGTAGATATGAGCCTCGACCAATGGAATGCAGTTATTGGAGTAAACCTAACAGGACAGTTTCTGTGTGCGCGGGAAGCTGCAAAGGAATTCTTGCGTCGGGGTGTACAACCGCAGATCTCATCTGCCGCAGGTAAGATTATTTGTATCAGTTCAGTGCATGAGGTGATTCCTTGGGCGGGTCATGTTAATTACGCCACTAGTAAAGGCGGTATCAATATGATGATGCGAAGTATTGCCCAAGAACTTGCCCCCCACAGAATTCGCGTCAATAGTATTGCCCCTGGTGCTATCAAAACCCCGATTAATAAATCAGCTTGGGATACCCCACAAGCAGAAGCTAAGTTACTACAACTGATTCCAGCCAAACGGGTGGGTGAAGTAGAAGACATTGCCAAAGCAGCAGTTTGGCTAGCTTCTGATGACTCTGATTATGTCAATGGGGCGACACTTTTTATAGATGGTGGTATGACTTTGTATCCGGGGTTTACGGCGAATGGTTGAAATAATTTGTAATTCGTAATTAAGAAAGTCATATGTAATCTGGTTCTCCAGATTTATATTTGTAGTCTCATTTTAAAAAATTAGTATGAAACAAAAATTTAAAGGTATTATTTTTTAAGGAAAATAGAAAATTATTGAAAACATTGTCCTTCAACTTTCAAGAAACAAGGCAGGAGGCAGAAGGGAAGAGGATTTGCTTGTTTATTTCATTCATAGCGGGTGAGCGATCGCCCGTGGATCTGCTCCTAAGAAACACATTCGGTAGGTGTAGAAATAGGGATGAGTTCTAAGCCAAAAGCTTGAGCTTTTATCTTCAGGTTTTTAAGTATTCTGTCTCGATACTGTTGTTCGTAAACATCAATACCAGGGTCAGTATAGTGTTCGCCAGATGTCCAAAGGCGATAAAAAATACGTGCCAGTTTATGAGCGGTAGCGGTAATCGCCTTTGGAGCGCCCATCCGTGATTGCATACGACGGTAATATGCACCCAAAGCAGAATGACTACGACATAAAGTTTGTGCAGCCAT
>LXQD01000237.1 GCA_003326215.1 Nostoc minutum NIES-26
AGAATATGATTGAGATGTAAAAAAGTAGCATTTATTTTTTAGAGAAAATTAAAAATCAGCACAAAGACACTTAAGACAGTTAAGACAATTAAGAAAAAGATTTAGAAACTAATTTATTTTTTATCAATTCACTGTCAAATCCTCACCCCACACATTCAAGCCAATCGCACACAACAGACTTACAACCGTCCGCAAACTTCACGCCAACCATCCAGTTTCCCAAATACTCATTCCAGAACGGTTCGCCATCAGCAACCCCAATAGCTTCACCAAAGGAGGAAACTAGCTCAGTGTAGAACCGACCCGCATTGTGTAACCCCTGCCGCAGTTTCAGCCTCAATCCCTTCCAGCCTCCAACAGCTTCATTCAATGTTTGGGGAATATCGAGTGTGTCAGTGATTGGTATTTGTATGTCTATATTATTGGTGACTGACACCAATTCAGAATTATGGGATGTTAATGATGATGTTGTGTCAGTAACTTGTGTTGGTATATCTATATTATTAGTGGCTGACACCAACTCCCGATTCAACCATTTCTCGAAAATACTAACCCGTCTATCGTCAGTCTCAACAAACTGGTAAACACTCTCACGATTCCCTCTTGGCCCCAACCTTCCTACGTAAGACAAACGCAAATCAATCGGGAGCAACGCGATTTTCTGAAGTTAGACTTTAAACGAGCGATCGCTAAACACTAATTTCAGTACATTAGTAAAATAGATACTTATTGACCAGCAAAAATCTCAGCAATACTTAGAGAAATTTATTTTGACGGTGGTGTAATTCTATTAAAGGAACAAAAAAGTGTAGGATGCCCTTTGAGTAATAGTTTTGATGTTTAATATCAAAGCAGGGAATGCCTACACTTCATGAATAAAAATATACATTCAAGTTTAGATTTAAGCAAATCACTGGCAAAGTTTCAAGAAAAAGTTACGA
>LXQD01000238.1 GCA_003326215.1 Nostoc minutum NIES-26
AAATCAGATTACTAACACCGCAGGAATTAAAGACACAAATACAAACCCAAATCAGCAACCATTTGCACCAAATCCAATCGCTGAAACAAGAATTAGATGCTATTCCTGCAAGTGTTGTAATACCTCACTCTAGTGCTGAAACAAAATTACAAGACCAGACGCAGCAATCCTATTCACTACCTTGTCCGCCTCTACATACATTAGTTGATGCTGCTGGGGTCAAACAAAGTTATCAGCAACTATTAACTCAAATGTCCCAACAAAAGCAGAAAGCTGGTACGCTGAACACTGCAATCGATAACTTTATAAAAACCACCCATAGCTACTGGTCTGGACTTTTTCATTGTTATGAAATTGAAGATTTTCCGTAAGGATTCAGGTGGCAGAGTATTGACAAAGGGGCTAGTTGAGGAGGAATATCACAAATATGAACCAAAACCTGCCTCAAGATTTAGATCGAGAAAGTTTGAGCCAGTTGTCCAAAGAAGAACTGGTAGAGATAATTATTGAGCAGAACAAGGTAATACGTGAATTACAAAAAATAATCCTAGAACTACAGCAAGAAATAGAGCGTTTAAAAGTTAGTAGAGATTTAGATAGTTCTAATTCATCGAAACCCCCGTCTGGAGATATCCACAAAAAACAGTAAACCAAAAAGTTTCCTCAAAAGGGCGAACCATTAGGGATACAGCAGATATCACCAATGAAGAATACTGAGAAACAGGTATCTAATAATACGTAAACTATAAAAAATAATTATCATATTTTGCAGTAGTTCAAAATGTGAAATGATCAAAGTAGTGTGTCGTATATTGGCTCTTGAAATTGACTGTTTCATCTCACCGAATTGCCAAGAAGAGCGAGTCTCCAGAAGAACCGATTTTAACAGACTCAAAAACTCTTGATGAAGTGATTGAGTGTTTAGTAGAAAATTTTTCGA
>LXQD01000239.1 GCA_003326215.1 Nostoc minutum NIES-26
TATAAACTCGGCACAGTCATTACATCATTTCATAGCCTATTCAGATTGGTCAGTAAATAAATTAAAGAGCCGAAGATTGAATAAATTAAAGAAAGCATTAAATGGTCAGGCGATAACCGTAGTAATAGATGAAACTGGAGATAGGAAAAAAGGTAAAAAGACAGATTATGTTGCAAGACAATATCTAGGGAGCGTAGGAAAAATAGATAATGGAATAGTGTCAGTCAATGCTTATGGAGTTTATGAAAATATAACATTTCCATTAAGTTTCAAAGTATTTAAACCGAAGGGGACGCTCAAATCAGGAGATAAATATAAAACCAAAATAGAGTTAGCGTCTGAAATTATTACATCATTAATAAATGAGGGGTTTAATATTGAATTAGTATTAGCGGATAGTTTATATGGTGAGCAGCGCGTTGGGCGGCTTCGCCGACTTGAAGCGACTGCGAACCCGGAGGGTGAAAGTAGCGAATTCATAAAAAAGCTCAATGAATATGAATTAGCTTATGTTGTAGCAATTAGAAGTAATCATGGAGTCTGGCTGCCAGCCAATCAGAGCGTTAGAGCTAACAAGTGGTGCAAATTTGAGAGAACATTTAGTAATCAAAAAGCCGAAATCAGATATATCCGAGAAATAATTTATGGTAAAAAAAGAGCCATAACTTACTGGGAAATAACTACTGATCCAGAAACAATGCCGGAAAATTCTACTTCATTTGTCATGACGAATCTTCAAGGAAATCTCAAAAAAATTTTAGGCGATTTATATGGATTAAGAACCTGGGTAGAATATGGGTTTCGACAATGTAAACAGGAACTCGGCTGGACAGATTATCGCTTGACAAATTTTCAACATATAGAGAGATGGTGGGAAATTATTTTTTGTGTTTACACAATGATTAGTTTAAATTCTCCAGCCTTCTTA
>LXQD01000240.1 GCA_003326215.1 Nostoc minutum NIES-26
GGGTGTGTCTACAAGTGTTGCATCCAAAAATTCTAGGCAGGGTAATTGTCCATTTTCCAAATGCTGTAATTGAATTTTCAACTGGTCAATAGCGCGTCTGCCTGCGGCTTGCACCCATTTCCAAAGCGTATCCTCATCCACTGCAATGCCACACAATTGCTGTAACATCCAAGCTGCCAGTCCAAAGGGCAGAAACACCGCAAGTAGACATCCTAAACGTGTGAGTTCAGATGAGGTTTGTTGATAAGGATGAATGTTTAGAACGTTATCAAAAGGAATACTTTGACTACCTGCACAGCGATTAGAACATCTACCAACTCGTCGAAGCCATTCAATTTGTCCTACAAGGGTAAGCATTTTTCGTTTGATAAACCCTTTGCTACGTAGGCGTTTGTTGCATTTAGGACAGTTCTCCCAAAAAGTCGGAGATTGGGCACGTTGTCTCAGTTGCTGCTCTACAATTGCTCTAGCGAACCACAGTCCCATCTGCCAGGCGGTAAGCACGAGTGCYGTGAGAGTTATACTGGCTTGAAGTTTTTTACATAAGTGTTGCCAATCAYTRTCSRATGGAAACAGTTGTTCAATTTGGTATTGCATTAATAAAAAAACTTGCACCCTTATAAACCGGAATCTTCAAATGTTCCCATTGCTCCTAGGCGAATTGTTAGGAGTTCAACGTCTGTTATTGCTTTGTGTGGCCCCTGGCGAGTGTTGGCTGGAGTAAACCAAAACGTTTTGGCAGAGGATGTTGTTCCCCCAGTTTCCAACACCCCAGCAAGTATGTAAACATACTCATCACACGAATGGATGTGAACTGGAATTGTAGTACCAGCACTCATTTTCAAAAGATGGATTGACCCTTGTGGAACAGGCTCCGCCAAGGGTAAAAGTTGAGTTCCGGGAAATTGAGTCAAG
>LXQD01000241.1 GCA_003326215.1 Nostoc minutum NIES-26
AGGTTTTTAATCAGACAGATAACTGGTATCCGGGAGTTTTTAAACTGGGGATGTGGTTAGCGAAAGCTAAAAAATATTTTCCCAAAAGCAACAATACTATTATCCGTTGGTTTGATGAGATAATCGCTTATTTTGATAATGGGACAACTAGTGGTGTTGTGGAAGGTATTAATAACAAACTTAAGCTAATTAAACGTTCTGGCTATGGATTTAGAAACTTTGAAAATTTCCGAGCTAGATGCTTGTTGAGTTGGCATTTCACTTGTTAATTAAGCATACTATGTACCGAAGAACCACAAATTTTTGATACCGCAAGGCGGTAAGTCTGTGATGATTGATGCACTTTCACAAGAAGTTCCTAACTTTTGGAACTCAGAAATATTGTCGCTACAAAATCATGCTGTTAAAACGCTTCGCAAACAGCCGCTTGAAAACTCTCGACATTCAGGAGAAAAATAATGGAATTACAATTACAATCCGCAACCAACTGGTTACTAGAAATCATCGTTATGGGTTTTGTTAGCATCATAGTTATCGACTTTGTGAACGGCTTGTTCCAGTTGCCCTACACAAAAGCGATGGCTGTGCCAACGCTCTTGACGCTCGCACCTRTCGCTACAAATCCAGGTGCGATCGCCCTTCAACTAGAGCCAGTCGCCGCACCAATACCAAAACCAGCAATAACACCAGACCCAAAAGAACAACAACAGTTCGAGCAACTGCCTGACCCTTGGTTCAGTACAGATATTTCACCAAACCCAATACCGCAGCCCGCTGTACTTCAATTCCCTACACTAAGACTGCTACCGCCAGCACCTCAAGTGCAACCGAAAGCAGCAACCAAGAAATCCACTGCCAAACCAAAATCCACCACAACCAAGAAATCCAGCAAACCTACCAACAAAGCCGCG
>LXQD01000242.1 GCA_003326215.1 Nostoc minutum NIES-26
CTCATAAATTTTGATAAAAGGGATTCCGTCGTTTTTGTTTTAGATGTACCATGCCTGGGTGAGGCCAATAAATCTAATCTCTCAAACGGGATAGTAACAATCGTTACTTCACCAATATTTCTGCCAAAATCACCCAGAACCAGGCTCAAATTCGGGCGAATAATGCACCATTGATCGGACGGTTTTTGCTGTCATGGTACTACTCAAGTGTAATATTTATTCGCTTTAAAACATTCGCTAGACTGTGTTTCTTCTATATTTTGCTAGTGCGTCGCCGCGCTAGTTAAAGGCTCAAATCTAACATTCTAGACACCGAAGAGAGAGTTAATTTCTGCGTTAACGTTCTGTGCGGATTAATCGCTTATTGCCATCAACCTAAAAAACCCAGTCTTCAGATGGAGTGGCTTTTATCTTCAAGAACTTAACCCGAACTCAGGTTAAACTAAATAAAAAGTATAAATTTTATCCTAATTAACACAAAAATAATGATTACCTAGCTTCTCTTTCAACAGAAGCTAGGCAATATCAAATCGAATGTACTAGGTTACTGGTTCTTCATCAACAATTTCGACTGTCCTTGCAGCAGGGCTTTCTTGGGCTTCAGAGGATGTTTGAAAAGTCGGTCAGGTTGTAAAAAAGCTCTCTCGGTATACGCTGTGAATAGATAGTAGACAGCACCAAAAGAGCAACATGAGTAAAGCATACCCCAGCAATCTGACCTATGCACAATATGAATTTCTGAGTGACATGCTTCCAGAAGCAAAACCCGGTGGTCGCAAGCGCTCTGTCGATATGTGGGAAGTTCTAAACGCGATCTTCTATGTCCTGCTAGAAGGAGTGAGATGGCGAGGGTTGCCTGGGGATTTTCCGCCGTGGCAGACAGTTTACACGTATTTCCGCA
>LXQD01000243.1 GCA_003326215.1 Nostoc minutum NIES-26
TGATTTCTCGCCCTAACAGTACTTGTAGTATTAGCTTTAATCTGGCTTCCCTCAATTGCTCAACTTTCCACGGTGATTCTGTTAAGAAATGCAATAGCCCTTGCTCATTACTTAAGCCCACCACGCGTGATATTGCCGGTAGAGTTTTGCGTTTAATATCGGAAATCATCCCTACGTGGAGATGTTTAAACGCCTCAAAACTTCTCACTTCTGGAAACAGCTTCCTATACCATTCACAGTAATCGTCTATAAATTTTATCGTTTCGGCAGGTTTTCTTGCCCCAAACATAGCCTAGCAAAGAGTTTGCGACATTTTACTCTATTATTCTCTCATAAGAGTGATGGAAGAGCGAAATAAAAGTATTAGAATAAAAAACCCTGGAAGGTAAGTAGGGCAATGGATGTAGAATTACAAATCCTGAAACATCTGGCAAGAGATGCCCATCCAACAGTTGCGCTCGTAGATGAATATTGTGCAGAGTATAAAGACCTGTTCAAAGAAGTAAGAAATTATGAATGCTTCAAATATTTACATTTAGGAATAATTTCACCAATAAAAAGAAAATCATTACCAGAAATAGCCAAGGTAGTAAGTATAAACTCGGCACAGTCATTACATCATTTCATAGCCTATTCAGATTGGTCAGTAAATAAATTAAAGAGCCGAAGATTGAATAAATTAAAGAAAGCATTAAATGGTCAGGCGATAACCGTAGTAATAGATGAAACTGGAGATAGGAAAAAAGGTAAAAAGACAGATTATGTTGCAAGACAATATCTAGGGAGCGTAGGAAAAATAGATAATGGAATAGTGTCAGTCAATGCTTATGGAGTTTATGAAAATATAACATTTCCATTAAGTTTCAAAGTATTTAAACCGAAGGGGACGCTCA
>LXQD01000244.1 GCA_003326215.1 Nostoc minutum NIES-26
AAACGCGACAACGATGCGGCAATTGAACCAAATCATCCTGGCAATGTTAGCTCTTAATGGTCGAGTCACGATGTTGGGAATTGCCCGTTGGACAGGTGCTGGCGGTAGCTATCGGACAATGGGGAGATTCTTCTCTACAGTAATACCTTGGGCAACATTGTTTTGGCTGTTTTTTCGGAAACATTTATGGCGAGAAAATGATGTGTATTTGCTTGCAGGAGATGAAGTTGTAGTTAGTAAATCGGGTAAGCAAACTTACGGGATAGATAGATTTTTTTCTAGCCTTGCCAGTAAACCAATTAATGGTTTATCTTTCTTCGTATTGTCATTAGTAAGCGTAGAAGGAAGGCAATCGTTTCCTATTGGAATAGAACAGGTAATCAAAAGTGATGCAGAAATTAACAGTACATTACCAATCAAAAAAATAAAACCCAAAGAGAAACGTGGAAGGGGACGACCAAAAGGCAGTAAGAACAAAAACAAAACCCAAGTGATATTAACAGCGGAATTATTACTAATCCAGAAGATGATTAATTCATTATTCGAGATAGTAGCTAACTTTATCCCACTGACATACTTAGTAGTAGATGGTCATTTTGGTAACAACAATGCTTTGCAGATGGCAAGACAAGTCAACTTGCAGATAATTTCCAAGTTGCGCCATGATTCGGCATTATATATCCCTTATGAAAATCCTAACGCTCAGGGTCGCTCTCGTCGTAAATACGGTGAAGCAGCCCTGAAGACGGGTTTCCCGTCGCAGGGGACTGCTGAACCCGAAGGGTGACAAAATAGACTATCGTAATCTGCCTGACAAATATTTGTGTAAAAGTGATATTGAAGATGGAATTCAAACTGATATTTATCAAGCTACTCTTAT
>LXQD01000245.1 GCA_003326215.1 Nostoc minutum NIES-26
GTTCTTTACGGGATAAAGCCAATCAATGGTGGTATTTCCTTGATAACCCTGAAGTTACTCCTGATAACAATCAAGCTGAGCGTTCGCTACGTTTGGCTGTCACGAAACGCAAGGTTAGTGGTGGTTCCCGTTCGATGGAGCGGTTTCAACACACTGCTAATTTACTGACGGTGGTGCAGACTTGCCGTCGTCAAGGTCGGTCTGTGATTGATTTTTTTGCACAAGCTCTAATTGCTGACTCCAATAATTATTTGTCTCGTCCTTCTTTGCTTCCGCAATATTAGACCTGAATCCTTACGGATAAATTGACCATAAAGAATGCGAGATTAGCGGCATTAGTCACAGCAGTTTGGCTCAGATTCATAAAATCTTCCAAGCCCCAGAATTGTTTAGCATCCCGAAAATTAAACTCGATTTGGAAACGTAGCTTATAATAGTCAATGATTTTATCAGCCTTCAAATCCAGGTGACTGGAAAATAAAATTACATGGCTATGCGTATTGGTTTTAAAATTAGTTTTGACTAAAATAACTACATTGAGAGACTGGGCAAATTCTTTGTGAATAAGAGTAGCTTGATAAATATCAGTTTGAATTCCATCTTCAATATCACTTTTACACAAATATTTGTCAGGCAGATTACGATAGTCTATTTTGTCACCCTTCGGGTTCAGCAGTCCCCTGCGACGGGAAACCCGTCTTCAGGGCTGCTTCACCGTATTTACGACGAGAGCGACCCTGAGCGTTAGGATTTTCATAAGGGATATATAATGCCGAATCATGGCGCAACTTGGAAATTATCTGCAAGTTGACTTGTCTTGCCATCTGCAAAGCATTGTTGTTACCAAAATGACCATCTACTA
>LXQD01000246.1 GCA_003326215.1 Nostoc minutum NIES-26
AAATTACAAGTGCCAATGCCATACTTCCAATGCGCGACATCAGACAAACTGAGCAAATACAAGCATTTGGGCAAAGCTGGTACTACTGGACATATTGATGCTGTTATGTCTGTTTTTAGACGTTTTGTTTGGGATGAGATACAGAGAATAATTCATACCCTTGATGACTGTCTGCTAGACATTAGTTCTGGATCTGAGCTTGAAGAGGAAGAACCACAAGATTGAATCCCCAGATTATTCGCGAGTTATCATCGCGAATAATCTGGATTCTTTTATTTTTGCTAAATTGGGATGCTCCCGATCGGGACGAGCAGTTTTTACATATTTCCAACCAAGTCAAGCATTTCCAGTCTCAAAATGAACCTGTAATTTCAGTTGATACGAAGAAGAAAGAATTAATCGGAGACTTTAAAAATTCTGGAAGTGAATGGTGTAATTCCCAACAGCCAGTTGAGGTAAGGATGCATGACTTTGTTGACCCCCAATTAGGTAAAGCAATTCCCTATGGCATTTATGACTTAACTTTAAATAAAGGATGGGTCAATGTTGGCGTTAACCACGACACAGCAGAATTTGCAGTTGAGTCAATTCGTCATTGGTGGCACTCAATGGGAAAACAACTTTATCCTCATAGTGAGCAGATAATGATTACGGCAGATTGCGGTGGTAGCAATAGTTATCGCTCACGCTTGTGGAAATTGAAGCTACAAGAACTAGCAACCCAGACTGGTAAAACTATTCATGTGTGCCATTTTCCTCCAGGCACGAGTAAATGGAATAAGATTGAGCATCGCTTGTTTTGTCACATTACCCAAAACTGGCGAGGCAGACCATTGACCAGCTTGCAAGTTGTGATTAAT
>LXQD01000247.1 GCA_003326215.1 Nostoc minutum NIES-26
GACAAGTACTGCAAGATTTTTTTGATTCAGTTTGTAAGATCATTCCTATCCCATCATGAATCCGATGTGATATAACTTTCACATCTTTTAAATCAAGAAGCTCCGTTAGGATTTTAATATCTTGTTTCCTGACCATAACTGTAAATACAACAAAAATATATTTCTTGTACTTAAAGTTAACAGCAAATATGCTTTATACGTCAATTACATCAAATGTTTTATTGATGTCTGGATGCTATGGTTTTTATTTATTTCAGCTTTTAACTAACAATTTAGCATAACAAGTACTGAAGAACCATTTTTTTTTAATTGGTATTACTGGTTAAGGACTGAGGATATTTTCGATCGAAAAGCCAAAATCCGCCATTATCAGCGGATTTGAGTTAGTAATAGTACCAAGATTGGAAGCTCTGAGCTTCAGAGACAAAGTTGTAATCGTGGCTAAATCTATTGCAATAGGTTTGTAGTAAACCAGAAAAGTTGAATGTTTGAGGACTCAAGTTCTGACTACAAACGCATTTACCCTGCTGGTTTAGCCACCCCAGATTTTCTCCAAAACTGTTTTAGGTGGAATATCTGCCACTTTACCTGTGGGGGATTTAATGGCAAGAAATCTATCGTTTGTGAGCAACAATTTTGCTGGTTCTGTGGGGCCAAAGAGGGCAATGGTATAGGTTTGCACTGCTACACTTAGGAACAAAGGCACACTCTCTGTAGACAACATCAAATTCGCCCCGGCTATAAATGCAGCTAACTTACCGATATCATCTGGAGCGGTTACCTTGATTTCTGGAGAAAACTCCAAAAGCGATCGCACAAACTGCTCATTGTCAGCTTCTTTAACGACTACCACAGGCAAATCCGGTTGCTTGTATTGAAAGTCTTGAAGAATTTGCTGCCAATTTTTCACAGGATAGATTGTATCCAGACCTGTAGCTGGGGATGCGTGTTTAGAACCGTCCTGAATTAGGATATAACCTGTTTCATTCACCCCTAAGCGTTTTTGTTCTATTTGTGCCCACTCAATATCTAGTTTTGGCACATTCACTGTTAACTCTGGGGAAGGGGTCTTAATACCTAATGGTTGCAGCAAGTCGTGGTATGCTGCCGCATTCTGAGATGGTTTGAAAGGCACAGTATCGGTGAGAAAAACCGCTCCTTTGCCTTGGTAGCCAATGCGTTTGGGAATTCCTGTCAACCAAAGTAAAAGACCCAGCAACCAGCTTTGCCCAACAAGAATGGCGACATCATACTCGCGATCGCGAATCGAGCCTACCAAGTTGCCCCAATCGGCTAAACTGTTACGGTCTTTGAAATCAAAGGTCAGTACGTCGCGCACTGACTTGCTCACCCGGTAGGCAGCCTTTGACCGGGGTTCAACAACGACATCTATCTGAGCGTTGGGGTAATAGCGCTTCAGGTCATCTAGAGTCGGAAACAAGAGAATTTGATCGCCAATTCCGCCAGGTACAAGGGCTACTACTCGCATAATATTTATTGACGCGTACTCGCTCCCTATTTTAGGGGAATATAGGTATGAGAGATTGGGTATTAGGTATTGGGTATTAGGAATTAAAGATTAAGAAAAATTAGAGATTGGGTATCAGAGAAATTTCCCAGTCCCCAATCCCTAGTACCCAATCCCCAGTTTTAAGATTGAGGAATTCTGTGTATTTACTAATTCCAGCTGCGGGAACAGGAAAAAGGATGGGGAGTAACCGCAATAAACTCCTACTCGAAGTGCGATCGCAAACAATTATTGCTTGGACTCTCAAGGCTGCGGCTGCGGCGAGTTCAATCGAGTGGATAGGAATTATCTCCCAACCGACTGATTGGCCTGACTTCAAAGCAATTCTCGCTGACCTACAGCTTACTAAACCAGTAGAACTGATTATCGGCGGCTCCACTCGCCAAGAATCGGTTTACAACGGCTTGCAGGCGTTGCCAGCAGCCGCAGAACAAGTGTTAATTCACGATGGAGCTAGATGTCTAGTTACACCAGATTTACTCGACTCTTGTGCCCAAGCCATTCGTCAATGTCCTGGTTTGATCGCCGCCGTGCCTGTGAAAGACACGATCAAAGTCGTTGATGAAAATGACATAATTCAAAGTACACCCGACCGACAGCGACTTTGGGCAGCACAAACTCCCCAAGGATTTAATGTCAAGTTGTTGAAACAGTGCCACGCCGAAGGTCTTCGTCAAAGTTGGGAAGTAACTGACGATGCTGCTTTGTTTGAAATGTGCGGCATCCAAGTCCGAATTGTCCCGGGTGAGGAGACAAATTTAAAAGTAACCACTCCCCAAGATTTAGCGATCGCAGAATTTATCCTCAGCACTCGGAACTTGTGAAAGGTCAATTACATTACACCAGTTTGGGACGAACCACTCTCTAAATCTGGTCTTATGAATACATCGCTTGACTTTTTTTGAGAATTCTAATATAATCTCGCACACCTGTTAATCGTCCGTTGTCAGTTTTTTATGACTATTGACTATTGACTTTTGATTCTTGAGTAATGATTACAGCCACAGCGACTAAGATAGAAGCGATTCTCTATTTAAAGGGCAAGCCCTTGTCGCTCGGCGAAATCGCCGAGTATGCCGCGTGCGATCGCGCCACCGTTGAAGAAGGCATAATTGAGCTAATTGACAACTATGCCCATCGAGATAGTGCCTTAGAAGTTGTAGAAACTCCAGCTGGTTACAGTCTGCAACTGCGGTCTGACTTTCATGACTTAGTACAAACGCTAATTCCCGTAGAATTGGGTTTAGGCGCATTGCGAACTTTAGCTGCGATCGCCCTCAATAGTCCTATACTTCAAAGTGATTTGATTGACCTGCGCGGTTCAGGAGCATACCAACATGTACCAGAACTAGTCGAACTTGGTTTTGTACGGAAACGCCGAGATAATGATTCTCGCTCATATTCATTACAAGTAACACCCAAATTTCATCAGTATTTCCAAATTGAGCAGCTTCCTCAAACATTTTCCAATAGCCCCAAAGAAGAGCAATTAGAACTAGACCTGACACTCAAAGAAGAACTAGAAGCAGTAGCGAGTGCTGAGTGCTGAGTGCTGAGTTAGGAGTGAAGAATTTGGAGTTTGGAGTTATTTTTTATATCTTCCCCTGCTTTGTTTTCCCCGCGTCCCCCCATCTCCCCCTGCCCTTCCGCCCCCCTGCTTTCTTAGGGTAGAGGCAAAGGCTATACCCGTGGAGAATGCGCTACCCTTGTACTATGGTTTAGAGTAGAATTAGCAACTAAGCTAAAAAAAACTGCCAATGGTGTTTGATCCTAACTTTTTGAATGACAACTCTGAGGAACACCCGAACCAGCTTCTTAACGACCACTTTGAGGAACACCCCAATCAGTTGCTCAAATATTTACAGCATCAGTCTCCAGAAGTCTTAGCTCGCGTCGCTCAGTCCGTCAGCCCCGAAATTAAACAAATCATTTCGCAAAACGTCCAAGGGCTGGTGGGAATGCTCCCCGCAGAAAATTTCAACGTGCAAATTACAACAGATAGGGATAACCTAGCGGGGTTATTAGCATCGGCGATGATGACAGGCTATTTTCTGCGTCAGATGGAACAAAGAATGCAATTAGAGCAAAAGTTATGAGTTTGGCGGGGCGCAACGCCTTGCGCCCTTACTTTAGTTAAAAGTGATGAGTTGAGGAAAGTTTTTAATTACTAAATCCTCATGCCAAACTCATAATCCCTACCTATTTTTTGGGATAAGTTCCTGACTGGACTTTCAAAGTTTGAATTTTTCCGCTGCGGTTGACCTCAATGAGCAGGATATCCCCGACTGAGCTGGACTCTACCAGCTTTTGCACTTGGGCTGCAATTTTAACTGGTTTACCGTTAATTTTTTGAATCACGTCTCCAGGAAGCAGTCCTGCTTGCTTTGCTGGTGAATCGTCCATGACTCCCTTAATTACAACACCAGTGTCTTGCTTAATGTCGAGCTTGTTTTCTTGATTAATCTGGCGTTTTTTAGTCGGAGATAGGTCTGCCATTTCAATTCCCAAGAAAGGATGATCCGCACGCCCTTTGGTAAAAAGTTCCTTAGCAATGCGGGCAGCAGTTTCAATAGGAATGGCAAAACCGAGTCCTTGAGCATCGGCACGGATGGCAGTGTTAACACCAATAACTTCACCTTGAGCATTTAACAAAGGGCCGCCAGAGTTACCAGGGTTAATTGCTGCATCCGTTTGAATAAAACTGACTCGTTTATCTGGGACACCAACTTGAGCGCTGGTACGATCTGTAGCGCTAATGATGCCGATGGTGACAGTATTATCTAACCCTAGGGGATTGCCAATCGCGATCGCCCATTGTCCAGGAATTAAGTTTTGTGAATTGCCCAGCTTCACGGTGGGCAATTTATTTTCGGGAATTTTTACCACTGCCACATCCGTTATGGCATCAACTCCCACCACCTTACCCTCAAAAGTCCGACCATCTTTGAGGGTTACTTGTACTGTATCTGTGTCCGCAACTACGTGAGCATTGGTCAGTAATTCTCCATTTTCGCTCAAAATAAATCCCGAACCAGTACCACGCTCAATCCGCTCTTGGGGAATTGGTTGCTCATCCTCGCCAAAAAATCGGCGAAAGAAGGGATTTTTCAAAGCATCAGAGATAGGATTAGGAACTTTGCGGGTGGCATTAATTCGTACCACTGCTGGCCCGACCTTTTGCACAGCCGTGGCAATAAAATTCACATTATCGCCTCCATTAGCTCCACTAATTCCGCTCACAGAATTAGGAACTACAGATTGTGGAGGCAAAGCCACTGTGACATTTTTTAGCTGTTGAAACGAGCGATTTTGTGGCAGGAAATGGCGACTGCCTAACCAACCTGCACCACTGCCGATTGTCAGTAAAGATAAATAGATAGCTAGTTGCTTTAAGGATAAATTCATAATCATCACATTTAAGGACAACAGTGCAGTTGCTAATTTCTAAGTGTAGTCAAGCTAACGGCAAGTGGACAGAACAATTTACATAAGAAAAAAACAAGATTTTTAGATGCAGAATTGGGGACTAAGGATTGGGTATTGAGTATTAGGGATTGGGGACTAGGCGGGAATTGTAGTGGGGGAGTGACTATTTCTTATCCCCTATACCCTTATACCTTTACACTTCTACACCCTCGTTCAATCTAGAAGAGGAAACAAGGAAGAGACTTTTTCAATCATTCCTCTTTGTAGCCCTTATACCCAGCCCCCAGTCCCCAAACCTCCATCTAAAATTAGCGCTCTCTTGAAGTGTATATATGACTTTTCCATATCGTCTACTTTTGCTCTGTAGCTTAGTTAGCGCTGTTGGGCTAATACCCACATTTCCAAACCTGAAAAATGCTAATGCTGCTGTGCCGGGTTGCCCAACTCCAGCTTTATCTCGCTTTCAGCGCCATAAAGTTGCTCGTGGTGAAACTTTGGAGAGTATAGCCCAGCGCTACAATCTCATTCCAGCAACGATTATCAACATGAATCCAGGTTTGAGAAATGACACCGTTCCCGTTGGCAGCGAGCTTCAGATTCCTCCCTACAATGGGATTGTTGTGGAAGTGCCTCGCGGGCAAACTTGGCGACAAGTGGCGGCCCAGTTTAAAGTCCGTGCAGATACACTATTTGAGGTGAATGGCTGTCAACAAGACCCTCGAATTGTTTTTGTTCCGTGGGTAGATGGATCGCCGAATCGCGCCGTCAGTGCGTCTCCCGCACCTGCTAATCAGGAAGCAAGTAGCCGTGTGTCCATATCTGGATATCCCTTGCCGCAAGCGACAACTGTGGCATTACCATATGGCTGGCAAATCAATCCTATTAATGGTGAAGTATTCTTCCACAGTGGTGTGGATTTGTTAGCAGCAGTAGGTACTTCTGTAGAAGCGATCGCATCTGGAACTGTAGTCTTTGCCAATGACCAAGGTTCTTATGGCAAATTGGTGATCGTTAACCACAGCGGCGGACTCCAAAGCCGTTATGCCCAACTTGACAGTATCAAAGTTACTGTTGGTCAACAAATCAACAAAGGAGACGTGCTAGGAACAGTTGGAACTACTGGACAACCCACTTCTAAGCAACCACATCTTCATTTTGAAATGCGTGCTAGCTCAGACTTAGGTTGGGTAGCGAAAGATCCAAAGGGTTATCTAAAGTAATGGAGATTGACAATTACCTAAATTCAATTATTTCGCTAGATTTTACGATATGCATACCTGCTTGCGCGAACCTAGCAAATGCGGCATCTGCCTGTTCTGTATAGTCCACAACACCGGGAACGACAACAGGAGAAGTGCAATCTTCTAGCAAATAGATTTTTTTAGCCAGGGTGGCATCTACCTGTTTAATTTCTGTTAATAAATCATCAATTGTCCAGGCTACGCAGTGACTTTTAGCTTGACCGCCAATAATTACAGCATCAAATTCTAAAAGTTGCTTAATCAAACGTGTATTTTTTTGACCAAGTGGACGCTGCTCGAAATCTTCCAATACCTCTGGACGTAAAACTGAATAGTTTTCTGTTAAAGAATTTTCACCTTTGATTTCAAATTGCGTCTGACTTTGACGTGCAATGCAGTGAAAAAAGATTGCTTCCTCCACCGACGAAACTAAAGCATGACCGATGCCGCCCAACATAGAATGATAAGGCCAAACAGTGAGAGGATATTTACCGTCTTGAGTGAGTTTTTTAACGTAATGATAAGCGTGTTTTTCTAATAATTCGCGATCGCCATTCGTAATAGTGTGAGCAACTGCTGAGTTAACTTTCCAGATACGCTGTTCAATATCCTCTGGAGTAATGCTAGTAGCTGCTGGTATAGGATGTTCGCCTGCATCGTTTACCCAAAAAATCGGATGGAAAATTTGCGTGACTGTATGGGTGTCTAATGTGGGTACAATTGTCGTAATCACTTCTAAGTTACGATATATAAACTCACATAATCGTCGGTTATCATCAACTGCCCCAGTTCCTGATTTTCCCCCTACAAATAATTCAAATTCAGGGATGCAGAAAGTATTTTGGACATCAATTAAAAGTAGGCAAATGCGGGTTTTGTCTAAAGAAGCTGGTTTGATGTCGTGTTGTTTTGCCCATACTTCAGCTTCTGCTGCACGTTGTTGGTAAGGTACGCGCCAGACTTCACTCACTTTATTAGGGTTAAAGTGCGGTGGAATGGGGAGTTGAGTTTGTATTTGGGTGTTCATAATTACATCGCTTTTACTTTGTCTGATTCTTAATCATTTATATAGATAAGTTATGCAAAGTGGGAAAAATCAAAAAAGGAGAATAGCAGTATTTATCAAATTCGGCTAATTTCTCTAGCTAGTAAAAATCTATAGTAATATCCTTTATTTCTACTTTTTCAACAAGTTTCCATTGAATAGGGTTCCCCAAAGCTAAAGTAGATTCTCATTTATCGTATGTTTTGTATAAGAATTTGCTTCCGTAGGACTAGTTAATTGGATACTCACAGAGTAAGGTGGCAATCAAAACTTTACTGTTCGCTAATAAGTTATTAGGTATTGAAAGTTGGGTCATAATCTTACATGGATACTAGTGATAACATTTACTACTCAGTAAGTAGCGATCGCCATTTAGATCAAATTTTAATTTTGAATTACTTATCCTGGTTCGTCTCACTCTTTATTTTCTTTTTTGCAACCTCATCGTCCAAAAAAGCTCCTACTGTGGCAATCTGAGAGACAGAGACATTTCAATCTGATATTTTAACTACAGCAAATTTACCTAATTAGGTTATGCAAACTTTGCCGACCCTTACAACATCCAACACCACAGGGAATCAATCCACCATCGATACCACGATTAAGCGGCGTAAAACCAGATCTGTAAAGGTGGGAAATGTCACCATCGGCGGTGGCTACCCCATTGTAGTGCAGTCGATGATTAACGAAGACACTCTTGATATCGACGGTTCCGTGGCAGCTATTCGTCGATTACACGAAATTGGTTGTGAAATTGTCCGCGTTACGGTGCCGAGTATAGCTCACGCTGTGGCTTTAGCAGAAATTAAACAAAAATTAATTAAAACTTATCAAGATGTGCCAATTGTTGCTGATGTACACCATAATGGCATGAAAATCGCCCTAGAAGTCGCCAAACATATAGAGAAAGTACGAATTAATCCAGGGTTGTATGTATTTGAAAAACCAAATTCCAAGAGAACTGAATATAGTAAAGCCGAATTTGATGAAATTGGAGAAAAAATCCGCGAAACTTTAGCGCCTCTGGTGATTTCTCTACGCGACCAAGGTAAAGCAATGCGAATCGGAGTCAATCACGGTTCTCTCGCTGAAAGGATGCTATTCTCCTACGGCGACACCCCAGAAGGGATGGTGGAATCTGCCTTAGAATTTATTCGCATTTGTGAATCTTTAGATTTTCGTAACTTGGTAATTTCGATGAAAGCCTCGCGAGTACCCGTAATGGTAGCTGCTTATCGCTTAATGGCGAAGCGCTTAGATGAACTGGGTATGGATTATCCTTTACATTTGGGTGTTACAGAAGCTGGCGATGGTGAATACGGGCGCATTAAATCTACAGCTGGTATTGCCACATTGCTCGCTGATGGTCTTGGCGATACAATTCGGGTGTCATTAACAGAACCACCAGAAAAAGAAATTCCTGTCTGCTACAGCATTCTGCAAGCTTTAGGATTGCGGAAAACAATGGTCGAGTATGTCGCTTGTCCTTCTTGTGGACGCACTTTGTTCAATTTAGAGGAAGTGCTACACAAAGTACGAGAAGCCACCAAGCACTTGACTGGGCTAGATATAGCAGTCATGGGTTGTATTGTTAATGGGCCTGGAGAAATGGCAGATGCTGACTATGGCTATGTTGGCAAGACCCCTGGTTATATTTCCTTGTACCGTGGCAGAGAAGAAATTAAAAAAGTCCCAGAAGCACAAGGAGTTGAAGAGTTGATTAAGCTGATCGAGGCAGATGGACGCTGGGTAGAACCATGAGGGAACTGGGGACTGGGTATTAAATAATTTTTTTAATCCCTAGTCCCTACTCTCTACTCTCCCAGCTGGCCGGATTGTCAAGTATTTTAATGAAATTAGAAATACATGCTCGACCTGTACATTGGTACCCTGTGTTAGATTGGGCATACTGACTATAATTTTTCCCTCTGACAAAGTTGTCATTATGGTGATTACAAAAAGTAGGCTTGTTTTGGGTGCTACAGCAGTAACACTCTCCACGATCGCTGTTACTAGTCTTGGCATTCATTCACGAGGTCAGGCTTTATTTAAAGCAAGTCCAAAGGAAACGGTAGACGAAGTTTGGCAAATAGTTAACCGCCAATACGTAGATGGTACTTTTAACCAAGTTGATTGGCAGGCTGTTCGTAAGGAGTACTTAAACAAGTCCTACAGTAGTCAGCAGGAAGCTTATAAGTCCATTCGGGAAATGCTGAAAAAGCTAAATGACCCATATACCCGATTTATGGACCCAGAGGAATTCAAAAATATGCAAGTGGATACCTCTGGAGAACTAACAGGTATTGGTATCACAATCAGTCAGGATGAAAAAACGAAGCAGTTAGTTGTGATTGCCCCAATTGAAGATACACCTGCATTTAAGGCTGGAATTCTTGCGAAAGATGCAATTCTCAAAATTAACGGCAAAAGCACTAAGGGGATGGATACTAATCAAGCAGTATCTTTGATCCGAGGTGAAGCAGGAACAACAGTAAATCTGACAATTCAGCGTAACAGTCAAGTAAAAGAGTTTGCGATTAAACGAGCGCGGATTGAAATCCATCCTGTTAAGTATTCGCAAAAGCAAACACCCGCAGGTAACCTTGGTTACATTCGCCTGAATCAATTCAGCGCCAATGCTGGCAAGGAAATGCAAAACGCTATCAAAGATTTAGAAACCAAAAAGGTAGCTGGCTATATTCTCGATCTACGTGGTAACCCAGGTGGTTTACTATTCTCTAGTGTGGAAATTGCCCGCATGTGGCTGAATCAAGGCACAATAGTCTCCACAATTGACCGCCAAGGTGAACGAGAACGGGAAGTAGCTAATGGACGCGCTCTCACGAATAAACCTCTGGTAGTGTTGGTAGATAAAGGTTCAGCCAGTGCTAGTGAAATCCTCTCAGGGGCGTTACAGGACAATAAACGTGCTACTCTAGTGGGCACTCAAACCTTTGGTAAGGGACTAGTACAATCAGTACGTCCTTTGGAAGATGGATCAGGATTGGCAGTCACTATTGCTAAATACCACACGCCCAGTGATAAAGATATTAATAAGCATGGGATCGATCCAGATGTGAAGGTTGATTTGACTGATGCTCAGCGGCAGGACTTGTGGCTCCGCGAACGCGACAAACTTGCTACATTAGCAGATCCACAATTCGCTAAAGCAGTGGAAGTGATAGGTAAACAAATTGCTGCTAAAGGAATTACGAGTGCAGAAAAAATTAAGAATTAAAAGTTAAAAATTTTGGATTTATTGGGGTTGGCATTTGCCAGCCCTGATTAATCCAATGCGACGGGCGATCGCTTCTTCTTCGGAAGTAAAAGGCCCCCACTGTTCTATAATTTCTGGATTATCGTCCCCAACTTGTTTGCTGGGGACGATTTCGCAATGACCAGTAGGGCGCTTGACAATATATAAATCTTGTGTTTCGTTCATACTGGAAATCAAAATTTTGTTTTTTACAGAAAAATTTTAGGACATCCTGAAAACTTCTGAATTACTCTACTGCAAACTCTGTAAACTTCCGTTTGTAGGGAGCGTGAAAACCCAAAACGATATCTTGTTTTGGAACTTCAGCAGCAACTAACTCATTAGCTACTCCAATCTCAGTCCCATCTCGCTGAATCAAAATCTTATCATCCTTAATATCAACATGGATGATGCAACCATACACTCGCCTCAGTTCTTCCCATCCCAAATGAAGAACTTGATAACGATCGCGCTCTGAATCAAAAATTAGCTGTACTTCTGTATTATCATTTGAGTGGTGAATAGAATGACCCTTCAAAATAGCAATTAAAAAAGCTTTACACAAATTAACAACTGATTTTTAGTACAAAAATACTAAAATATTCTTACCAAGGCAACCTATTTCCATCCCAAGAGAAAAACTGCCCGCTATCACCTTCTTGAAGTTGTTCGATAACATTTAATAGTTGGGTAACAGTGCGTTCCACTGAGAATAATTTTTCCGCAGGTACATTTCTTTGAAACGGACGAGAAAGCTGTGTATCGGTTGTACCAGGATGCAATGTTACTACTAAAGTTTTGGGACAGCTTCTACCATATTCAATCGCCGCAGTTCGCATAAACATATTGAGTGCTGCTTTGGAAGCACGATAGCCATACCAGCCGCCAAGTTGATTATCGCCAATACTACCAAGTTTGGCAGAAATAGTAGCAAATACACTGCGTTCTCCATGACGAAACAGAGGCAACAAGTGCTTAGCTAGCAGAACAGCACCAATACTATTTATCTGAAAATAGCGCAGTAAATTTTCTGAATTAAGTTGTCTTAAGCTTTTTTCTGGTTGTAAATTTCCTTCGTGTAGCAGTCCTACACAATTGATTGCTAAGTGCAGTTTGTTAACTTCGGTCTGTATCTGTTGCACAGCTTCAACAATCTGCGATTCATCACTAATATCCATTGCTAGACAAATTAATTTGTCAGAGTATTTATTTACTAAAGATAGTAATTCTTCGGCAGTATTTTTTTGGCGATACGTTGCATAAATTTTGGCTATTCTGTCATCTATAAGTAATTTTTTTACAAAACCTAAACCAATACCTTGGCTGGCTCCGACAATCAAAGAATTAACATTTGTTATTTCATCGATAAAAGACATTGCATGAATTTTATAGGTTGAATTGTTTAGTTGTCAGTTTTTTTAAGATTAAATTTTGCTAATTTATTTGCTAAAGCAAGTGCTGCTTTATTGTATTCCCACTCAGGAGAAAATTTCATTAAATCGTGTATCAGAAAAAAAGCTGGTTTATCAGCTATGTCATCTATAGTTAAGGAATCTACTTTTTTATCAATGACGGTCAAAATGTATTCTCCTTGATAACTACCCACTACCCATACACTGGCATCACCACCTCCACCAGTAGTTACTTTGATAAATTCTTCAAAGAAAAAATCAACATCTTGTCTAAAAAGGGGCATAATGTTTATCTGTTTTATTTATCAGTTAAAAAAGTAAAATATTAGTTTTAATATTAAATCATTTTCCAATACAAAAGCGGCTAAAAATTCTGTCTAAAACGGATTCTGTCACTTCTTCACCAGTAATTTCGCCTAGTGCTTGAATGGCACCCCGCAAGTCAATTGTCCAAAAGTCAAGCGGCAGCTGTTGGTCTATTGTTGCTTGGACTTGTTCCAAGGATATTTTAGCTTGAGTTAAAGCAGCAGCTTGCCTTTGATTAATTGCTAAATCCATATCAGCAGCTTGGACTTTTCCTAGTTGAACTATTTCTAAAATGGATTTTTCCAAATCATCAATACCTTGATTTTGTGCTGCTGCTGTGTGGACAATATGGTTAATATTACCAGGATATTCTAAAGATTTAGAACTTCCATTCTCTACAAGGTCGATTTTATTAATCACTAGAATTAACGGACGATGTTGCACCTGTTCGTAAATTTCTCGATCGCCTTCTGTCCAACCTGCTGAGGCATCGATGGTCAACAAAACTAAATCAGCCGCACTAGCAGCACGGCGCGATCGCTCAACGCCAATTTTTTCCACTTGGTCTATTGTTTCTCGAATCCCCGCAGTATCTAGCACCTGCACGGGAATTCCCCCGACAACTAGCTGAGATTCGACCACATCACGGGTGGTACCGGGTAAGTCTGTAACAATGGCGCGATCGCTCCGACTCCAAGCGTTCAATAAGCTAGATTTACCAACATTCGGACGACCGACAATTGCCACTTTTAAACCTGTGCGTAGCAATTCGCCTTTGTCTTTTGTTTCTAGTAACTTGGTAATTTCTGCGGCAATGTTCTCGATTGCTGATATTATGACTTTATCATCCAGCGGAGGTAAATCTTCCTCAAAATCAATTCTGGCTTCGATTTCTGCCAAGATATCTAAACAGTTAGCGCGTAACTGTCGGATCGGATGAGCTAACTTTCCTTGCAAGCCAGCTAAAGCAGTTTGGGCAGCTTGGGGCGATCGCGCTCCCACTAAATCGGCAATACCTTCAGCTTGCGTTAGATCCAGTCGCCCACTTAAAAAGGCGCGGAGGGTAAATTCTCCTGGCTGGGCTAGTCTTGCACCGCTTTCCAAACACAGTTGCAAAACCTGCTGCACTGCCATAATTCCCCCGTGGCAATGGAATTCCACCACATCTTCACGGGTGTAAGAACGGGGTGCTTTCATGAGCAGCAACAAAGCTTCATCCACAAGTTGTTGTGTCTGGGGATGGCGGATGTAACCGTAGAGAATGCGGTGACTTTCCCAAACTTGTCGCCCAGGTGCGTGAAACAGAGTTTGGGCAATGTCCATGGCTTGGGAACCAGACACCCGCACAATCCCAACACTACCCTGCTGCGGCACAACAGCAGTAGCGATCGCGGCGATGGTTCTAGTAGTGGCAAACAGTTCTGACATGAGCGCCCTTTCCAGCAAGACATTGCATATATATGGTTAGCGTAGCAGCAGTGCTGTCATTAGCAACTTATATATCAATGGTAGGTATGAAGACTAAAGAGATGGCAACTGGCAAGGTAAGATTTATTGGGAGGATAATGCTTGAGAGTAACAATAGTGCTGCGGCCTTGTTCCTCTCCTAACTCAAAACTTTTAGCAAGAGGATTCTACACTATGGAGGAGAAAATTAACTGTGCTGAAGCCTGCGTCAATGGGTGCGTTTTAGGGGATAAATGCCCTAATATCGAGTTTAGAGAAGCAGCAGCAAAATTTATTGAAGAAACTTCCTTAGACCAAATGTTAGAGATGGCTGAAGAACGTCTGCGAAAAAAAATGATGGAACCACCAAAATGGATTCTTCCTGAAGATTCATAGCGTTCAGGATTCACTTTAACAAACAAATGCAATATTTAGTAGCAGCTAAATAGCATTTGCATTCATAACTTAATTTTCAAAATTTTGCGTCAGTATTCAGGAGGAACCAGTTATATATGGAGGTTTCCTCCGCCATTGCAAACTGGCGTTCAGAATATATTAATCCTGATACTATTTCTTGATGAAGAGGCACATACTTCATGTAAGTTCGACGAGTTGAAAAAGGCACAAAAGTATGCGCTTCTTGCACTAACGATTTTTTAGCCGTCTTTTTGCTGCTTCTTTTAGGTAATCTCCTAACCATTCAGATTTAGGATTTATCTCAAACAGTGTAGCTTCTAATATTGACAACAAGAGATTTTTGCGTCGTAAGCTTTGTTTGCGGGAAATTGTAGCTTGTCGCTCTAGGTTACTGTAGGCAGACCATGAAATATCAGTGGATACGGTTATACCTAAATTAGTTAGTATTTGCTGGCGAAATCTCAAATGAGTCTGTAAGAGTTCATCCAAATTACTATTAGGGTCATAGGTTCTTACATGTTTAGAATTACGACACATGTAAGGAATTCCATCATTTTGATTTACTTCTCGATTAATAACAGCCACTACCCAATCTTGCTGTAAAATACTAAAAACACAGCAGTTGATTGCGATTACCTCTCCATTTTTCTGAAAAATCTGGCCAATTTCAGCAAAACAATACTGTTGCGGATGGGCAAAACACCGCGCAAATCCAGCACCTGGGTCAACTTGATAGTCCATTAACTGGACAAAACCAAGAGATTCTAAAGTGGTAGTTTTTTGCTGCAACCAACCTAAATCTAACTGTGGGTAATCTGCAAGTACTGCTACTTTAAATTGCCATTCATTTGGTGTTGCTTGAAGTAACTGCAATTTCAAATTGGATAAAAACCAAAGCAACGGAAATATCACCAAGGCAATAACTATTGTAAAACCTATCATATCTGGCAAATTCAGCAGATTGGTCAATTTCCAACCATTACCAGCGAGAAGATATAAAAACAAAGTTATACCCAAAAGTATATAGTTACTTACCGCAACCCAAAATGTTTGTATTCCTTTACTCAGCTTCATTGCTGTACTTCTGTAAGACTCATACTCCGTTAGAGTACCCAGCGAAGAAGCAGTGATAACTATCTAAAAAATACTTAATAAAATTGTGGAAATCAATAGCGATCGCAATTACCACTCAAGGTTTTTTCATCCTTCGTCGAGGAGTTGGCGCTGGGGTAGCTGGTTCATAAGCCTTCAGTCCCCCATCACCAGTGAAAATTTCTACTTGGAATGTGTTGCTAGTTTTAGCGTAATATTCTGCTACAGACTAAATTGTGGCATCTCCGATAGAAATCTTTCTAGATGCTAGAGTCGGCCATTCACTAGCTAACTGTTTCAATTGTTCTGAATTCCAAAGTTCATCCATTTGAGTTTCAAAAACTCCCCAAGGTATCACTTTATCTGCTACTTTCACTAAAATCTCAGCGAAAGCTTGAGCCATTTCATATCGCCTAGAGTTAGCTTGTGCAATGTGATTACCAGTTTCTATAATTGTCGCTAATGGCAATATGAAATTTGCGCCTTGTCTTTCTTCTTCTTGAAAACGAGCTTCAACTCTTTTCTTATCCCATTTATCATTACCAGAACCACAAGTATCTTTACCAGGAACGCCCAAATAGACGCAAAGTATTGATGTATCAATAATCAGAATCTTCCTCATCTTTTATTTTTGCTCGGAAAGACTCCTTTCGATTGCGCCTTTAGTTGCTAGTTTTCCCAAAGTACCTGATGCTAATAAAAGAGGTAGATTTTCAATATCTTCTAAAAGAGTAAGCTTGCTTTCTCCGGTTTCAGAGTCGCGGTGTGCGACAACTACAAATGGCACTATTTCAGGGCCTAAAGCATCAAGTAAAGCTGGGTTATGAGTAGTAATTAAAATATCAATATTTCTCTTTGCGCCAATTTCTCGTAATATTCTTACTAGTAATTCTGCACGAGAAGGATGCAGACCGTTATCTATTTCTTCTACTAAAACTTGACTACCTTCCGGACGAGTAAGTAAAGCTGTAAGAATTGCTAGAAAGCGGAGAGTTCCATCTGACATAGTTTTAGCATCGATTTCTGTAATATGTCCAGGTTTCCATTCTTCTTCACAGTAAAGCATTGCATCAGTTTTAAGTCTACCAACTGGTTCAGCAAATACTTTTTTAATATCGCCTTCTGGTAAATTCTTGACGTAGGCAGATAGCGTTGCTTCTACTTCTAATTTACGTTCATCAGGTAATGCAGCAAGTACACCAGCTATATTTGATCCATCACTTTCAAAGTCATCAGAGATTGATGAATAATTCCGCATTCTAGAAGGAATTGGATTTATAACAAAAATTTTTATTAGTTTAGGAATAATAGTCTTAATTTTTTCTATTTCATTTTTTAAATCATTATTGAGAATATTTATATCATCAATAGACTTATTATGAGTAGGAATTTGATTAATTATCGTATTTTTTAAATTTTCCAAGCTGTCAACCCGTTCAGATATTGTTGATTTCCAGATATTATTATCAATATTATCTCCTAATTTTTCCAGTTGTATTTTTAATGCTTTTAGTTCTTCAACTGTATTCTGGTATATTGTTGTAACATCTCTAAGTTTAGTTATTTCCTTTTCTATGTTATTAAACTGACCTATAGCTTCTGATAAACACGATTGTTTTAGATTATGTCGTGATAAAATTACCATATTTTCATGAGAATTCTGGTTATAGTTTTCTACTACTTCTACAGCTTCTTGTACAATCTTAGTATCAGGCTTGGTTTGGACTTTAATTTCATATAATAAATCAGTTGTATTATCTATTGTTTGAATAATAGTTTTTAATGTAAATTCACTGTAAGGTTTACGTGCAGCCCACTCCACACCACCGCGAATAGATGGAAGCGTTTTATCACCTGCTAAAGCTGCTTCAATATTTTCACCTCTAGCTATTCTTTGTAGAAATTCCAAAGCTTCAACTACATTAGATTTGCCACTGGCATTTGTCCCAATAAGAACAGTTAATGGGTCAAGTGGAAGTTCTGCATAACGGAAACTTTTCCAATTTTCGAGGATGAGTTGCTTCAGCATGACCCACTCCAAAAAATGTACATTGAGTGTTTAATAACTTTACATTTACTAATAGAGACGTGAAATTTCACGTCTCTACACTTAACACTTCTTAAACTAGACCTTTGAGATGTTGTACCAACTGTCCTGCTTGCATCACTCCCTCAATCCGATCTACAGGCTGACCTTGCTTAAATAGTACTAGCGTTGGTAGAGCGTAAATCTGGTATTGACTGGCTAATTGTGTATATTTCTCCGTGTCAATTTTTACGATACGCAAACGGTCTTTTAGTTGGGCATTAACTTGCTCTAAAATCGGCACCATCATCTGACAGGGGCCACACCATTCCGCATAAAAATCTACCAACACAGGTACATCAGAACCAGACAGCATTTCTTCAAAGCTATTGAATTGTTTTTTAGTAGCCATATGACACACACCTATTTTCTCTTGATTGATTTCAATAGTAATGCGTGCCTCTTAGAATCGGTATAACCTCATTTTGTTTTTATTGTTGCCAAATTTCTCACCTCATTTTAAAAGTGTAGATACATTTTTAAATGTGACAAACTTATTAAGGAAAACTTAAATTCATCTTAAAAAGTTTGCGAGGTTGGGCTAACTTTCTTGACATACCAGTTTGCTCAAGTCGAGCCATTGCCTTGCGGTGAGCAGTCCGTTGGGCAGCTTCGCCGACTTGAAGGAACTGCGAACCCGAAGGGGGGTTCACCTGTGACAAGTGGCGTGGGAAACCAACCAACGCAACTTGCTCAATTTTTCGCAAAATTCAAAATCCTATAAGTTCAAGGTACGAATCACCATAAGATAATTAGCGCGGTAACTCAAAACGCTAAGGAAAAGTTTATGGCAGTCTTAAATGAAAATTTGCAAAAATTGCAGGGGCAAGTTGCGATTGTTACAGGTGCTTCACGAGGAATTGGCAGAGCGATCGCACTAGAATTAGCCACAGAAGGAGCTAATGTCGTAGTGAATTATGCAAGTTCTAGTGCTGCTGCTGACAATGTAGTAGCAGAAATTACAGCAGCCGG
The DNA here is from genome assembly GCA_003326215.1 of Nostoc minutum NIES-26. Classification (GTDB taxonomy): domain Bacteria; phylum Cyanobacteriota; class Cyanobacteriia; order Cyanobacteriales; family Nostocaceae; genus Dendronalium; species Dendronalium minutum. The sequence continues at coordinate 18,228 of LXQD01000247.1, forward strand.
AGGTCAAGCATTAGCCTTACAAGCTGACGTTTCTAAAGCTGAGCAAGTAGATACACTATTTAACGCCGTTATAGACAAGTTTAAGCGCATTGATATTTTAGTCAACAATGCAGGTATTACCCGCGACACATTACTGTTAAGAATGAAGCCGGAAGATTGGCAAGCTGTAATTGACCTCAATCTCACTGGTGTTTTTTTATGCACACGTGCCGCCAGTAAAATCATGCTCAAGCAACGTTCTGGGCGAATTATCAATATTACCTCCGTTGCCGGACAAATGGGCAACCCAGGTCAAGCTAACTACAGCGCTGCCAAAGCAGGTGTCATTGGCTTTACAAAAACTGTTGCTAAAGAACTGGCTTCTCGTGGTATTACTGTTAACGCTGTCGCCCCTGGTTTCATCGCCACCGATATGACCAGCAACCTCAACAATACTGAAGATATTGTTAAATACATTCCTCTGGGTCGCTACGGTCAACCAGAAGAAGTCGCTGGCATGGTGCGCTTCCTAGCCGCCGATCCTGCCGCCGCCTACATTACTGGACAAGTCTTTAACGTTGATGGCGGTATGGTAATGGCTTAAAGAGTACTGAGTGGTGAGTTAGGAGTACAGACGCGATTATACTCTTACGAGAAGCCGCTCTTACGAGCGTCTACGCGTCTGTACAAGAGTTAACAATTATTTCTCCCTGCTCCTCACTCAGGACTGCTGGCGGATTCTTTGCCAAATAGTCAAGCCTAAAAGAATGATGATGCCACTGGCGGTAGCAAGCGTCACAGCTAAGGGCATACCTCGTACTGTCATCGCTAGCAAGTTGCAAATTAAGGTAATTGCCCATAGGGTGAACGCGGCGTGGCGCTGAGAAAATCCCCAAGCCAGCAAACGATGGTGCAGATGATCTTTGCCTGGAGTACTCAGGGGGTTTTTTCCTGCCAATAACCGCCTGACAAACACTTGAGTGGTGTCTAAGACTGGCAATAACAAAAATAAAACTGTCGGTACTAAGGAAAAGACCGTAGTTACTTGCAGATTACCTAAAATACTGGTTGCAGCCAGCACATAGCCAAAAAAGTACGCTCCGGCATCACCCATGATGATCCGTGAGGGATAGAAGTTGTGGCGCAAAAAGCCGAGTGCAGCACCCCCTAAGGCTGCCAGAACTAAGGTTGCCGCTGCCTTATTGGGAAATTGGGCTGAAACTGCTAACAAACTCATGGCAGTGATAAAACTAACTCCTCCTGCCAATCCATCCATCCCATCCATCAAATTGATGGCGTTGGTAATACCCACTACCCACAGTACTGTTAGCAACATCGACAGGATGGAATCAATGGGTGTGCCGAAATTAACGGCGATATTGATGCCATTAGCAAAAAGTAACAATGCTGTAACAATCTGTGCCCACAAGCGAACCGAGGGAGGCAAGCCGAACTGGTCATCGATAAAGCCGACAAGCACTAGGATTGAACCTCCTAGTAGAATAGTCAGCACCTGAGCCAGTACGCTTTGCAATTCAATGGGTCTTAAGAGGCTAGCTAGTACCAATGCGGCAATGACTCCCGCATAGATAGCCAAACCCCCTGCATTCGGCAAAGGTTCTCGATTCAGCCGTCGCGCGTTTGGTTGGTCAGCCCAACCTACCCGCAGGGCGAATTTGCGTACTGTGGGAATCAAACGCCACGTAACTAGACAAGCCAAAAGGAACGTAAAAACTACTGCCAACCAGCCGGTGCCGCTAGGGTCGGCAATCCCAAGGGATCTAAGGGAGTTGTATAGATTCATCTCCCAATTCAACCATTACTGCCTGTATCCTACATGAGCATCAATAGTATATTAATCAATTTTTTTTATTTCCATTTATAATCTGAACTGCTTGGGTAATTAGCACTCTTAGCTTGTGAGTGCTAAATTGTCTAATGGAAGCGCTAGAGAAAAGAAACATGGCAAAAATTATTTCCTTCGATGAAGAATCGCGGCGGGCATTAGAACGGGGTGTCAATGCCCTTGCCGATGCTGTGAAAATCACCTTGGGACCAAAAGGGCGTAACGTCCTTTTAGAAAAAAAATATGGTGCGCCCCAAATTGTCAACGATGGTATCACTGTTGCTAAAGAAATTGAATTAGAAGATCCTTTAGAAAATACTGGTGCGAGACTCATCCAGGAAGTAGCATCCAAAACCAAGGATGTCGCTGGGGATGGTACTACCACCGCCACAGTTTTAGCGCAGGCCTTAATTAGAGAAGGTTTGAAGAACGTGGCAGCTGGTACTAATCCAGTCAGCTTAAAGCGCGGGATCGACAAAACCATCGAGGCACTGGTACAAGAAATTGCTAAAGCAGCAAAGCCAGTAGAAGGAAGTGCGATCGCACAAGTTGCTACAGTATCAGCTGGTAACGATGAAGAAGTCGGTCAGATGCTAGCCGAAGCCATGGAGAAAGTCACCAAAGATGGTGTAATCACTGTGGAAGAATCTAAATCCTTGACAACCGAACTAGAAGTAGTTGAAGGGATGCAGATTGACAGGGGTTATATTTCTCCCTACTTCATCACCAATAACGAACGGCAGATTGTCGAATTTGAAAATGCCCGAATCCTGATTACCGACAAAAAAATCAGCAGCATTCAAGATTTAGTACCAGTTTTGGAAAAAGTTGCCCGTTTGGGTCAACCACTGCTGATTATTGCTGAAGATGTAGAAGGAGATGCTTTAGCAACTTTGGTGGTGAACAAAGCGCGCGGTGTACTGGCTGTTGCTGCAATTAAAGCACCAGGATTTGGCGATCGCCGTAAAGCTTTGTTACAAGATATTGCGATTCTCACCGATGGACAGATGATTTCTGAAGAAATCGGTTTAAGTTTGGATACCGCTTCTATCGAAGCACTGGGAACTGCCCGTAAAATCACTATTGACAAAGAAAACACCACGATTGTAGCTGGCAGTTCCACCAAGCCAGAAGTGCAACAGCGTATCGGGCAAATTCGCAGGCAGTTAGAAGAAACCGATTCTGAATACGATCAAGAAAAACTGCAAGAACGCATTGCCAAGCTAGCTGGCGGTGTAGCAGTAATTAAAGTCGGTGCAGCCACAGAAACCGAACTCAAAGACCGCAAGCTGCGAATTGAAGACGCACTCAATGCGACCAAAGCAGCTGTGGAAGAAGGTATCGTCCCCGGCGGTGGTACAACCCTGATTAACTTGATTGCGAAAGTAGACGCGATTAAAAATAGCTTCAAAGAAGAAGAAGAAAAAATTGGAGCAGATATTGTCAAAAGGGCACTAGAAGCGCCCTTGCGTCAAATAGCAGACAATGCCGGGGAAGAAGGTTCTGTGATTGTCTCTAAAGTCAAAGAAAGCGATTTTAACATCGGTTACAATGCCGCTACCGGTGAATTTGAGGACTTAATTGCTGCTGGCATTATCGACCCTGCTAAAGTCGTGCGTTCAGCTTTGCAAAATGCTGCTTCCATTGCTGGGTTGGTTTTAACCACCGAAGCCATTGTCGTGGAAAAACCAGAGAAGAAAGCTGCTGCTGCGCCTGATATGGGCGGTATGGGCGGCATGGGCGGCATGGGTGGCATGGGCGGCATGGGCGGCATGGGTGGTATGTTCTAATTCCTGCTTCCTTATGTAAATATTTTGTAAACAGTTTGTCGTAGCAAGGCAAACTGTTTTTTTATACCATTGCTGATGCAGAGGGGTAGAGGCGCTGGGAAAGACAACTGACAACTGACAACTAACAATTGGGCAAAATTTATGGCAAGAAGCATAGCAAGAAAAATTCGTCGCATTCCTAAAGCAGTAACTAAGCTGTATCCAAAGGACTTCTATCACCAGCCGGGCACTCTGCCAGGGACGATTGTAGTTGATGAAAATGCTGAACCTCCAACAATTTTTTTGATTGACTATAACCAAACTAATTTCATCCGCAAACAAATAGAAACTCCAGAAAATTGTGTCCCTTATTTGGATAAGGAATCTGTTACTTGGGTAGATGTACAAGGTTTAGGTAATCAAGACATATTACAAAGATTGGGCCAAGTTTTTGATTTACATCCTCTGGTTTTAGAAGATGTGGTTAATGTACCAGAGCGTCCCAAAATCGAGGATTATGAAGACCAATTACTGTTCATTGCTCGCATGGTAGTACCAAAGGAAAAAACTTGTGGTTTTTATAGCGAGCAAGTAAGTTTAATTTTGAGTAAACATTACTTGCTAACAGTGCAGGAAGAACCAGAGCATGATTGCTTTGAAGGTGTGAGGATACGAATTGATAGAAGCAAAGGCATCATCCGCAAACAAGGGGCTGATTATTTAGCTTATGCGCTATTAGATGCAATGATTGATGGTTTTTTTCCAGTGTTAGAGCTTTACGGGGAGCGAATTGAGGAATTAGAAGAAGAAGTAATGGTCAACCCTACCCGGCAAACGTTACAAAACATTTATCAAGTTAGGCGAGAATTACTGCAATTGCGCCGTGCTATCTGGCCTCAACGCGATGCAATTAGTTCATTAATTCGAGATGGCAGTGAACTTATCGGTGAGGAGGTACGAATTTACTTGAGAGATTGTTACGACCATGCAGTGCAAGTAATGGATATGGTGGAAACTTATCGAGAGCTAGCATCTGGATTAATGGATGTTTATTTATCATCAGTAAGTAACAAAATGAATGAAATCATGAAGGTGCTAACTGTGGTTTCCTCAATCTTTATTCCACTAACTTTTGTTGCTGGAATATATGGTATGAATTTCAATACGGAAAAATCACCGTACAATATGCCTGAACTGAATTGGTATTGGGGCTACCCAATTTGCTTAGCGGGAATGGCAGTAATTGGATTTGCATTGTTATTCTTTTTTTGGCAGCGGGGCTGGCTGAAGAATTCCTCAACGATTAAGCGCGATTAAAGATTGTAACCGCTCAATGAGTTGAATATACAAAATAATTATTACAGGGAGTTGTGTTCTGATTTATGAGAGGGAGTAGCGACCAAAATTTAGTTGTTTTAACGCTTTATATTATCGGCGTTTCTTACGTCTTCAATCTTATGGTTGAATCCATCGACGATAAAATTAAGTTTGAGTTTCAAAAAGCAGTCGTAGACGACCAACTGAAAGAGCAAAATTTGCAAGATCAAATTGGAATTTCTTTTAAACTCAATGCTTCATATTCATTTGACGATTTGAAGGAATTGTTAGTTAGTATCGAGAATAAATCCGATAATCTTGCAGTATACGTTGATTGGGACAATAGCTCATTAGTTGCCGAATATAGCAAGCAATCGCGCAGGGTAATTCGCAAATCACCAGATTTAACCCGTGACTTAGCCGTACCGCAAAGTCCCAGTCTGATTGCCCCCGGGAAAACACTTTCAGAGGTAGTAACAGCAGAAGATGTTTTTGAGCGCGATAAAGAAGCGGGAACCTACTCAGCCAAAAAACCCTTAGTTAATATCAATGGATTGAAAGCCGGCGGCCCGCCGCAAAAAAAGTTGTACAACGGATTTATAAACAGAAGAAATGAATTGCAATTTTCACTACAACTGGTGCTACGTTTATCTGAATTACGTGTAGGTCTAACTCCAGGTGTCAATATACCTCCTGTGTGCATTATCAATTGTCCCTTTATTGTCAAGAAATTACCTTGGACTTACGCTCTACCCTGGAATAAAAAGAAGTAATCCGCACCAGACACATAACGCCATCCAAGATTACACTGGAACTAGGGAGAGAGTAGGCGCAGGCGGTTGCAGATCGGTTATGATAACTGGTTTGAGGAAAGTCCGGGCTCCCGAAAGACCAGACTTGCTGGATAACGTCCAGTGCGAGCGATCGTGAGGATAGTGCCACAGAAAGATACCGCCAGGACTGGGGAATAGGGACTGGAGACTGGGGGACTGGGGAAGAAATTTCCCAATACCCGATCCCCAATTCTCAATACCCGATTCCTGGTAAGGGTGCAAAGGTGCGGTAAGAGCGCACCAGCAGTGTCGAGAGGCACTGGCTCGGTAAACCCCGGTTAGGAGCAAGGCGAAAGGAACTATGGTTGGTCTTTTACCAGTTCCTACAATAGAGCCGCTAGAGGCGGTTGGTAACAACCGTCCCAGATAGATAACTGCCCTCGCAAGAGAACAGAACCCGGCTTATGTCCTACTCTCGAACTTTAATGGAGTTAAGAAACCGAGAGTTTCTTGCTCCATTGTTTTTTGTAACTATGTCGAATAAAAAGAGTGTTGGCGTAGCCCACCACAGGTATCGCTTCACCTCAAAGCTTGATCATTCAGCTTCTGAACATAAATTGTCGAGCAAAAAGGGCGATCGCTCCACCTCAAAGCTTGATCATTCGACTTGCGAACATAAATTGTCGAGCAAAAAGGGCGATCGCTCCACCTCAAAGCTTGATCATTCGACTTGCGAACATGAATTGTCGAGTTAAAAACGCGATCGCTTCACCTCAAAGCCTAATTATTTGACTTTTGAACATGAATTGTCGAGTTAAAAACGCGATCGCTATCTTTGTTGACGCTGGCGATCGCATAATTGATGAAGTTTTACCCCACCCTAACACTATAAGTAGTTAAACAAAATTAATTACACAATGTCATTGCGAATGCAGCGAAGCGAAATGAAGCAATCGCAAGGGCTGGGATTGCTACTCTTCGAGAAGCCGCTAGCGCGTCTACGCTTCGCTCGCAATGACTGTAATTAATTTTGCGTAGTTACTTACTTGCAAAGGAGGGATTAAGGGGAGTGAAAAAAATGTTTTATATCTTCTATTAAACCCCTACTGCTGCTTTAATCTTTTTACAGATTTCCACCAAAACTCGATCTTGTTCTGCTGAATTCAGACTACTTAAAGGTTGGTTGGGTTCGTGGGCAGCTTTATACTTTTCAATTTCTGTTTCTTCATAGCCGCTATAGCTTAACGGTATCCAAATAATAGTAAGTCCTTTCGCCTCAGCAGCATTTAATAATGGGGGTAACTCATTCTCGGCAATAAAATCTGATGCTAGAAAGGCAGGACTAACCATCAACACTGCGACTTTTGCTGCTGCTAAAGCTTTTTCAATTTCTTTGCGCCACTCATCACCTGGTTTAATCTTGGTATCGTTCCATACATCTAAGGTTTTCATGGATTTGAGGTGGGTTTGGAGTTTGTTCAGCCACTCCTGATCTTCATGACTGTAGCTAATAAAAACTTTATTTCTGGTTACTAGTTCTGGTTTAAAAACCTCGTCAATTAATCCACGGACATCTACCATATCAAAGCTTTTCTGACACTGAATTTGGTATTTATTAGCGTCCCGGAATCTGTTCAGCACATTTAAAAAATAGGAATGAGGCGTTTGACTATCCCTACAGCTTTTGCAGTTGCAGGGAACAAGTGTTTCATATTTCAGACCTTCATAAGAGTTATGTATTTTTTCGAGTTCATGATTGATAATTGTCAGCAGGTCTTTTTTTCGCTTTCCTGCTACCCGGACTTTAATTTCTCGTAAATTATAGTGTTCAATCACTTCAGCACGGGCTTCGTCTTTGTTGAGAATAACGCCGCTTCTCCAAACAAGCTTTTGTTGCTCAATATCAGGATGCATCTCGACGATAAAGCGGGTAACGATACCTTTAGGCATGAAAGTATAACTGTAGCGCAGGATTAAATTGTTGAACTCATCCCAGTTATATTCAGGTTGGTTGACAGTAAGTAATTGAGGTGCAATATAAGTATTGGGACTACTAGGTATTTTGTAGCACAGTTTAAATTTCCTCATTAGCTGCAACAGTTCCGGTCGCATATTGGCATATTTGTTTTCATGCCAAATCTTTGCTAAATCATTGCGGTCAAATTTACCCAAGTTTTCAATGACTTGTGGATTATCTAATACTTTGTAAACGGCATCTGTACCCCAAGTAGGCTTAAGAATCACCGTTTTTCTTAGCAAGTCATCATCTTGGAAGTGAAGACATACGCCTAAATCATGTAAATAGCCGCTGAGTTGGAGTTTATCATCTTGTGTAGTAAACCCATGCTCCTGGCAGATATTGAGATATTCTTCTAAGCTAATATGTTCGCGGGGGTCGTGTTCTAAAGCTTCCCGCACTTTTACCCATGTTTTGGGTAGTTCTGTTCCTACATGGGGTAGGTTACTAATATAATGTTTAACTTTATTTAGAATTTCTGGCAGACCGCGATTAGTAGCAAAGTTTGTAGTGAGTGTTTCTTTAAAATTGATGAATTGACTCCGTAAATCTCGCTCGTTTATTTCTAGTTTGCGTTCTTGCTTTTCATTTTTAATAATTAGTAAGGGACTATTGCCGCTAAGTAACTCAACTACATTTAGCCAATAGTAAAAATCTGTATCTTCTTTACGAGTATCTGCAACTAAAACATAAAGAGAACGTTTTGTGAGAAAAAATTGGTGGGTAGTATGGTAAATTTCCTGGCCACCAAAGTCCCAGATGTTAATTTGAAATTCTTTCCCATTTTCTAGTAGAATTTTCCATTTAATTATGTCAATGCCTTGAGTGGAATTTTCTTCTTGCCGTAGCTGATAATTTAGGTCTTGGATTTTTTTAGCTAGGGTAGTTTTACCAGCACCAGCTTCTCCTACTATTAGTAATTTGGCTTCATAGAGGCGATCGGTTTTTTGTTCTAGCTGTTGCTTGTAAAAGTTCAGAATTGCTTTCAATCCTTCCTTTAGAATTTCTGGTGGAGGTGATTCTAGGGGATTTTTGTCAAGGTAAAGTTTGCTGAGATTGATGAGTTGAGCAATCTCTTTAGGCAGCGTCATCAGTTGATTAGAACTGAGGTCAAGTTGGCTGAGGTTGGTGAGTTGCCCAATCTCTTTAGGCAGCGTCGTCAGTTGATTAGAACTGAGGTCAAGTTGGCTGAGGTTGGTGAGTTGAGCAATCTCTYTAGGCAGCGTCGTCAGTTGATTGGAGTGGAGGTTAAGTTGGTTGAGGTTGGTGAGTTGASCAATCTCTTTAGGCAGCRTCGTCAGTTGATTTGAGTTGAGGTTAAGTTGGCTGAGGTTGGTGAGTTGAGCAATCTCTTTAGGCAGCGTCGTCAGTTGATTGGAGTKRAGGTTAAGTTGGYTGAGGTTGGTGAGTTGAGCAATCTCTTTAGGCAGCGTCGTCAGTTTATTTGAATTGAGGTTAAGTTGGCTAAGGTTGGTGAGTTGAGCAATCTCTTTAGGCAGCGTCGTCAGTTTATTTGAATTGAGGTTAAGTTGGCTRAGGTYRGTGAGTTGAGCAATCTCTTTAGGCAGCGTCGTCAGTTTATTTGAGTTGAGGTTAAGTTGGCTGAGGTTRGTGAGTTGACCAATCTCTTTAGGCAGTGTCCTTAGTTGATTGGAGCCGAGGTTAAGTTGGCTGAGGTTGGTGAGTTGACCAATCTCTTTAGGCAGTGTCCTTAGTTGATTGGAGCCGAGGTTAAGTTGGCTGAGGTTGGTGAGTTGACCAATCTCTGCTGGCAGTTTTGTTAAGCCTTTAAAAGAAAGGTCTAATTTTGTAACTTTGTCTTTGGCTGCTTTTTCAATGATTTCCAGCAGTTCTTGGTTGGTCATGAGCAGAGTATGGGAAACAGCGAGTGGGGAGTGAGGCGTAGAAATTAATGTATTTCAATCAATAAAAAAACGCTGTAATTACTAATTGAGCTAGTATAAACGGTTATATTGGGTTGATGTCTTTTGACTCGCCGCTTCGTGTCTACGCAAAAAAAGCCGATTTGTTAGGCTTGAATACGAATTGTCAAGCAAAAAGAGTTATTGCTCGACCTCAAAGCCCGATCATTCGACTTCCAAACACCAATTGTCGAGCAAAAAGAGTCATGGCTCCACCTCAAAGCCTGATTATTTGACTTCAGAACACCAATTGTCGAGCAAAAAGGGCGATCGCTTCACCTCAAAGCTTCATCATTCGACTTCCGAACACGAAAGTTGCACTCGGTGACACAAATTATCGAGCAAAAAAGGCGATCGCTCGACCTCCAAGCTTCATCATTTAGCTTCCAATCACAAATTGTTGAGTCAAAACAGCGTTGGCGCAGCCCGCCGCAGGCATCGCTTGGCATTCCCGATATTAGCCTGACAGAAGTTCTAGAAAGCTTAGAAAACTTGAGATGACTAAAGGAAAGATAGGAAGATACAGGTAATTTTTGAACATACTGTTTAGTGTGTATTTGTCAAGTTTCTGTACTATAAGTAATATTTTGAACGCCTTTTAGAAGCCTAAAATATCGTTAAAATGTACAAAACTTATAGATTTCAAATTTGTATAGGCAGAAATGCTTGTAAATTGGGAAAATTATATGTAAACATAAATCGGCTTAATATCTTCCTCTGTTGTTTGAGTTAGGAATTAGAAATCTTATTTCCCGCTGCTCCACGCCACTTGCTTTATGCCGGGAAACCCGTCCACCGCAGTGGCTCCCCTGCCTTCCACTCCTCTGCACCCCACCTCCCTTAATGACACTTGTTTACCCACGCCGTCAGCGGCAGCTCGAAAGTTTAATTAGAAAGTTCGGTCTGCCAATAGAAGCACCTATTAAATGGCAACTGCTGGATTTGGCGCTGACTCATCCTACTGTCTCTGAATCAGCAAATTACGAACAGCTAGAGTTTGTCGGTGATGCTGTAGTACGACTTGCAGCAGCAGTTGTGTTGTGGGAAAATTATCCAGATTGTCAAGTGGGAGATTTTGCGGCAATTCGTTCGGTATTGGTGAGCGATCGCATCCTCGCACAACTAGCAAGAGAATATGGTTTAGAGTTATACTTGCTGGTTGCTGGTAGTGCTACTAGTGATAAAGTTGGTCAAGAGTCTCGACTAGCAGACGCTTTTGAAGCTGTTCTGGGCGCGCTTTATCTCAGCACTCATAATCTAGACCTGATTCGCCCTTGGCTAGACTCGCACTTCCAACGCCTAACTACAGAAATTCGCCTTGACCCCGCCCGACTTAACTACAAAGCCGCGCTGCAAGAATGGACGCAAGCACATTTTAAAGTTTTACCAGATTATCGGGTCGTAGAAGTCAATCAAACTAATCGCAATCAAGACCGTTTTGTTGCTGAAGTATGGCTACACGGCAACAAACTAGGTGAAGGTAAGGGACGCTCGATTAAAGCTGCTGAACAAGCCGCAGCTAAAGTAGCTTTTTTAGCAATTCCTAATCAGAATAATCCCTGAACTCAAAAGACAGTTGATAAGCTGATAATCAGTTGGTGTCAGTGGTCAGTTGTCAGTTGTTAGTGGCGGGAGATGGTAAAGTCTGATTTTGAAAATTTGCGAGTTTACCAGCTTGCCGAGAGTCTTGCTGATGAGATTTGGAACATTGTTGGTAGATGGGAACAATTTGCCAAAGATACGGTTGGCAAACAAATTGTTCGTTCTGTAGATAGCATTGGTGCCAATATTGCAGAGGGCAGTGGTAGGTATAACTACCAAGACAATCGACGCTTTGTCAGAATTGCGAGAGGTTCTTTAAACGAAACAAGGCATTGGTTACGAAGAGCTTATACTCGCAATTTGTTGACAAAGGAGCAAGTAGGTAAACTCAAACCAATCGTTGATGAACTTTCACCTAAGTTAAACGCTTATTTAAAATCTATCGGTCATATTCCACAAACAAAAGACTAACAATTAACAACTGACAACTGACAACTGACAACTGACTATTAACTATTAACTAATGATTAAAATTGCAGTTATCGGGGTTGGTCGTTGGGGAGTGCATTTACTACGAAATTTTGTAGCACATCCCCAAGTGAGTGTAGTGGCAGTAGTAGACCCACACCCAGAAAGATTGGCGGCAGTGAAGCAGCAGTTTAATTTAGATGAAAATATACTATTGACAACTCAGTGGCAAGATTTGCAACAAGTACCGGGGTTGACAGCAGTGGCGATCGCAACTCCAGCTTCCACCCACTATGGTTTAATAAAGGATGCCCTGAAACAGGGATACCATGTTTTAGCAGAAAAACCATTAACCTTAGACCCAGAGGAATGTCGGGAACTTTGCTATTTGGCAGAACAACAGCAACTGATGCTGATGGTTGACCACACCTATTTATTTCATCCAGCAGTTCAGCAAGGGCAAGCTATAGTTCAGGCAGGTAAATTAGGCGATTTACGCTATGGCTACGCCACTCGTACTCATTTAGGGCCTGTGCGACAAGATGTCGATGCCCTCTGGGACTTAGCCATTCACGATATTGCTATTTTTAACAACTGGCTGGGTCAACTACCTGTGAAAGTACAAGCAACGGGTACTGTGTGGTTGCAGAGTGAGATGGGGGAGCAAGGGAACACAGAGAAAGTTCCGGTAAGTTTTTCCCCTCTACCTCCAGGACTGGCTGATTTAGTCTGGGTAACGCTGACATACCCAGATGGCTTTCAGGCGTATATTCATCTGTGCTGGCTTAATCCCGATAAACAAAGGCGACTTGCGATTGTGGGTAGCCTTGGCAGCTTGATTTTTGATGAAATGTCACCCTCATCACCTTTGACCTTACTACATGGTGAGTTTGAAGTTCAAGGTAATCACTTTCTGCCTGTGAATCAAAGGCGTGAGGTGCTGGAACTAGCAACAGGCGAACCGTTACGGCAAGTGTGCGATCGCTTTGTTGTCTCCGTCCTTAAGAACATTCCTTCAGAAGTTTCGTCTGGCTGGGTAGGCAAAGAGTTAGTAGAAATTCTAGCTGCTCTAACAGTATCTCTTCAGCAGGGCGGCAACCCTGTTTTTCTCGATATAGGGGTGTAAGGGTATGGGGATTTTTAACATCTACACCCCTATACCCCTTTCCCTAAACTACCGCAGGGTAGGGTAACAATTTCCTATTGCTCCTTCATTCTCAGCAGTAACTTCTGGATTCTCTAAATCCTCTTCCTCAGCTGGAATAGGTAACGGTGAAAGATCAATTATCGGCAGCGCGATCTTCACTGTCGTGCCTTGATTCAGTCCTAGACTCTCAAGAGTAATGCTACCTCCCATGAGTTCAATTAAGTTCCGTGAAATCGCTAATCCCAGTCCCGTACCCTCAAACTTACGTGTGGTGCTACCATCCACCATTACAAAGGGGCGAAATAGTTTGTGCTGTTGGGCAGGTTCAATGCCTAAACCTGTATCTGTAACAGTAACGATCGCCTGAGATTTGTCATCACTTTGTTGAATCGCTGTAGCAATCGTGATGGTTCCCTCGTCAGTGAACTTAGTGGCATTGCCGATAACATTAATCAGTACCTGCTTCAACTTTGCTGCATCTGCTTTCACGGAAATCGGCTCATCGCCTAGGTCAATTTTCAACTGCAAACCTTTTTGTTGAATATTCACTGATTGTAAATTAATGATATCTTGCAGTATTTGTCGCAAGTCAAGCAGTTCTGTGACTACTGAGAGTTTGTTAGCTTCGATTTTAGAAATATCAAGTAAATCGTTAATGATACCTAACAAGTGGATGGCTGTGTCGTCGGCACGCTTGAGAAACTCCATTTCTTCTTCCCGACTATCGCACATGTCATCTCGAACCAGACGCACGCAGTTAATAATAATATTTAACGGGTTCCGCAGTTCGTGGGAAGTCGTAGCTAAAAAGTGGCTCTTACTTTGGTTAGCAGTTTTCGCTTCTTGCCAAGCGATTTCTAATTCTTCTGCCCAAGCTTTGAGTCTATCCATCATTTGGTCTAGTGCTTGCGCCAGTTGATTGAATTCCCGGATTTGGAAGTTGTGAGGAACTGGCTGTGCGGCGTGGTGGCTGTGAATATTCAAAGCATAGTCTCGTAGTTCTTCTACGGGACGTGCAAGGTAAGGAGCCAAACACAGCGATGCTAACAAACTCGCACCAATCAAGCCAACTGTTAAAACGATGAGGATGAGTTTAATTTCTTCTAAACCAAATAAAGCATTATCTACACTCGTAATTGCTAGAAGTACCCATTTTTGCCCCTGCTGTTGTGTAACGGGATTGGCAATAACCGTATAGCCAGCTACTAATTCTCTACTGTCTTCAAAAGATAAATTTATCGCATTATTTTGTTCAGTGATGCCTGTGACAGGATGTGTCAATGCATCTTTAACAATGTTTTGTAGTCTAGAAGCATCTGGATGCTGTTTGATATTAGTTCCCACTCGCTGTATTGATGGGTGTGCTAATATCGTCCCGTCCTCGGCAATTACTAGCATCGAGCCTGTTAGCGATCCCGGCTGGGGCTGGATGCGGGTTTGCTGGTAAAGTGCCGACTGAAGACTCAAAGCATACTGTAATTGCCCAGTTTGATTATAGACTGGGGCAGATAACACTAATTGCAGTTGATTCTCTGGGTTGCGTTGACCAGTTGTTCCTGCCTTTGGTGGTAGTATTGTCTTGACATCAACCCCATCACCAGGGAAAGGTGGTATCGATTCTGTAATTGCTTTGTCGCCACAGCTGCTGGCAATAATTTTGCCGTCTTGCAGATTAGTTAATTGCAAACACTCAATGTAAGTTGGCAGTTGTTGTGCTAGCTGTGTGAGAAATTTTTCTACCTCATCAGGTGAACCAGACTGAACAACCGTTGTCTGACTTGCGACTAACAAGCTGGTTTTGAGGGTAGCGATCGCACTGACAATCTTTTCTCCTTTAATAATGGCGCTGTCTGTCAAGTTTTGACGGGCAGTTTTCAATAAACTGGAGCGTGCCTTATTCAAAGCTACAATCTGCCCGATAAATAAAACTGGGACAAATAGCAGCAAAATTCTTGTTACTAAAATACGACGAAAGGATGATTGACGGTGCTTAGCCATCGATTGTCTCACTTCGCATCTGCAAACCACAACAGCAAAGATATGCAATTAGACCAGAGAAAGGAGACATTTCATGAAGTTATGATAACTTTATTGTCAGCCCCTAACAATACCAAGTATTTAAAATACAAAAAGAAACATCCTATACTAAAACTTATAGACGGTATATATGAAAGAGACTTGTGTTGCATATAGATACAGTTGTGAAATTGGTAAACATTAGCTTGCAGGCATAGATTTTTAATCAACACACTTAGCAAGGAAAATATCCAGACTATCAAACCAACCCAATGGTGCAACATCGTCCTCATACCACAGTAGTTTTGGCAATGAGTGCAGATGGCAAAATAGCAGATTTTAGGCGATCGCCTGCTCGGTTTGGTTCAGGGGCTGATAAAGCACACCTCGAAAAACAAATCGCTGCCTCTGATGCCGTTTTGTTTGGCGCTGGCACTCTCCGTGCCTACGGTACTACCCTTACCGTATCACAACCCCTTCTGCTGCAAAATCGAATACAGGAGGGCAAGCCTGCCCAGCCGATTCATATAGTCATTACACACTCTGCTGACCTCAATCCGGAAATTAAGTTTTTTCAACAACCAGTCAAACGCTGGTTAATTACGACAACAACAGGAGCAATCTTTTGGCAAGGACGCTCACGGACACTTTCCTCAACCGAGAGAACTCCCGCACAGAAGTGTCCTCGAGAATTTGAGCAGATTCTAGTTTTTGAGACACGAACAGGGAAGATTGACACTCTAGCTGCTCTACAACACCTGGCATCTATAGATATAACACGCTTAGCGGTATTGGGTGGTGGCAAATTAGTCGCTTCTATGTTGGAATCAGATTTAATAGACGAATTATGGCTTACCGTTTGCCCATTGATTTTAGGCGGTACTACTGCACCTACACCAGTAGAGGGCAAAGGATTTTTATCTCAACTAGCTCCTAGATTAGAACTTCTGGAAGTTCACACAGTTGAGCAAGAAGTATTTTTGCACTATCGGCTGCAAAGACTGGTAGATTAGATTACCTTAAGTAAGGCATGGGTCGGTGGTCAGTAGTCAGTAGTAGAGACGCGATTAATCGCGTCTCTACAATGGTCAGTTGTCAGTAGTAATTGGTAATTGGTAATTGGTAATTGGTAATTGGTCAGTTGTCAGTGGTTTATCTCCTCTGCCCCTCTGCTTCCCCTGCTCCCCCTGCTTCCTCTGCCCCTCTGCCCCTCTACCCCTCTGCCCCTCTGCCCCTCTACCCCTCTGCCCCCCTGCTCCCCTGCCTCCCCTGCTCCCCTGCCTCCTTGCCCCCTGACATGGAACAACTCAAGCCTCGCTATTCTATTGTTTGGATTAATAAAATCGCCGAAGTACCCCAAGATGCCTGGGATGCTCTAGCACTGCCACTCAAAACTCCTTTTTTAGAGTGGCGATGGCTGAACAATTTGGAAACTTCCCAGAGTGCTACAGCCAAAACTGGTTGGTTGCCAAATCACTTAACGCTATGGCGAGACAGAATGCTGATTGCAGTAGCCCCACTTTACCTGAAAGGACATAGCCAAGGTGAATTTGTCTTCGATCATCAGTGGGCAGAGTTAAGCGATCGCATCGGTGTACAATACTATCCCAAACTTCTAGGCATGACACCATTTACCCCCGCTGAAGGCTATCGATTCTTAATAGCTCCTGGGGAAGATGAAAATGAAATTACAGCTATGATTGTGCATGAAATTGACAGTTTCTGTATCAAACATGGAATTTCTGGCTGTCATTTTCTTTATGTCGATCCCGAATGGCGACCAGTGTTGGAACGGCAAGGTTTTACAACTTGGTTGCACCACAGCTATATCTGGGAAAATGTTGGGTTTAGGACTTTTGATGATTATTTGGCACTATTCAACGCCAATCAGCGCCGCAATATTAAGCGAGAACGCAAAGCTGTAGAGAAGGTGGGTTTACGACTGCAACCGCTAACTGGTGATGAAATTCCCAAGTCTTTGTTTCCTTTGATGTACCAGTTTTATGCTGATACCTGTGATAAGTTCGGTTGGTGGGGTAGCAAGTACCTGACAAAGCGGTTTTTTGAGCAGTTACACAGCGATTATCGCCATCGGGTTTTGTTTTTCGCCGCATATAACGAGCAAGATTCTCGTCAACCTATTGGTATGTCCTTTTGTTTATTTAAGGGCGATCGACTTTATGGGCGATATTGGGGTAGTTTTCAAGAAATAGATTGTTTGCATTTTGATGCTTGCTATTATGCACCGATTGAGTGGGCGATCGCTAACAATATCGAAATCTTCGATCCCGGTGCAGGTGGACGACACAAAAAACGCCGTGGTTTTCCTGCTATGCCCAATCACAGTTTGCACCGCTTTTACAATAGTCGTTTAGAACAAATCTTAAGCCGTTATATTGGGGAAGTAAATCAACTCGAACAGCAGGAAATTGAGGCAATTAACGCAGAGTTACCTTTCAGTCAGAAAGAAGGTTGAAACTAAAGAATCGCTGTTGTACTGTATTTAGCTATACCATGCCAATACTGGCGCAACACAGCTAATTTGGTGCAATAAATCAAGAGGCAAAAGCTTTGCTAAAACTTGAGTTGACCTGATTAAAATTTGCACTATTCTTAGATGTGCCACGCCACTACAAGTTAGCTATTTTTGCATGAGAAGTCCTTTTCTCTGTGTACCTCTGCGTTGAAAATATTACGAAATAGTGCCGATTTCTTTCAAATAAACCCGCGTAAATGGTTCATCTTCTCCCAAGGCGTAATCTTCAATCAGTCCCTTGCGACGGATTGAAATCTCGTTGTCTTTCTTAATCACCACGGTAGAACCGTCAAATACATCTCGCATTAATATCATCTCAGTTTCCGTGGGATTATTTAGAACTACCATATTACTCCCCTGGTAAAACAGACCCTCTTCTTCTAGGATATCTTCCTGGTATTCAGCAATCAGCAAATCCAGTTTTGGATTGCGTAGTAAACTTTGGACGTTGCTATTGTATTCTTCACGTAATACTTTTTTCGACCGATTCACAAAAACTGCGTCACGACAAACAGCGCCTATTATCCATTCGGGATGCTGCAAAAGAATATGGTCAATCGTTTCTTGCAGTTCTTGAACTGAGATTTTATTAAAGGTAATAATCGGTATCCTGGCATCTGTACCCGAATTAAAAAAGGTTTCTAAGATACGAGACGGTACATCAACGCTTTCACCAACAGAAGGATTAAGATGCATCAAAACGCCCGGTGCTGCGTTGATTTCTAAGATAGCAAAGCCACCAGATTTCCAAGATTCTGACAGATTTTTGGCAATGACATCAATACCAAGGCAAGTTAGCTGAAAATATTGGGCAATGTCTTGGGCCAAGATAATATTATCGTCATGAATCGTGTCTGTTGCATTGATGCTTATGCCTCCAGCTGAAAGATTGGCGACTTTACGTAGGTAAACAGTACGTCCCTTCTCAATAACACTGTTCAATGACAAGCGCTGTTCATCTAAGTAGAGTTCCATCGCTTCATCAACCTGAATTTTACTCATCGGTGAGGTTGGTGAGTCTAAACGTGCAGGTTTTCGGTTCTCTTGACGAATTAACTCAGCGATGGTTAGATAGCCATCACCAACAACCGACGCTGGACGGCGTTCTGTGGCGGCGACAAATCTGCCATCGACACACAACAAGCGAAAATCCGAGCCGGAAATACTTTTCTCAACAATTATCCGCGTTGGTTGGTTTTCGGGAATCGCTGCCAGTGCCCTGCCATAAGCAGATTCTAGCTCTTTTGAGTCCTGCACGTCAGCCGTTACGCCAATTCCTTTATGACCTACCACAGGTTTAACTGCCACTGGATAGCCGATTTCTCTTGCTACCGCTAAAGCTTCGTTTTGGGAAATGACGATTTCACCTTTAGGTACTGGGAAACCCAAGGTATCAAGAAATGCTTTGCAGTCATCCTTGCGGGTTGTGAAATCCGAATCTATGTGGCTGTCATAGTTAAATGTCGTTGCTACACCTCGAACCTGTTTTTTTCCCAGTCCATATTGCATTAGTCCTTCTTCCCATAAATAAAAGAAGGGAATACCTTTTTCCGCAGCTGTTCGCAATAAAGCATAAACTGTGGGGCCACCGTAAACAGAGGCGCGAAATTTACTTTGCAGCCTTTCAAGCCGCTCCTCAAAATCGAAATCATCATCTTGGGTAATGGCTTCAAACCAATCCCAAACAAAATAAACTACCTCTCTGGTTGTGCGTTCATACAGCGATTGGATACTAATCCGCGCATATCTAATATCAGGCTTGACACTCCAATGGTTGAGGTGCAAACCCATATCCAGTTTTCCTACCTCTGATGTCACACGGGCAAACAAATCGGCATAGGATTCGTAGGTTTGGTCGCTAAGGTAGGGATAGCGATCGCCAATAACTGAAATATAATCCTCAAGGGGCAGAGGCTCTCTATACTCAATCAGAGCAAAATCAAATACTAGCGCCCCTGTATCTAAATAAGGGTTAGCCCCAACGTAATGCTTGAAGTTGAAAATATCGAAGACATCATTTTTTCTAGCATTAATGCGGACTAAACTAGTGCTTTTTTCTTGAACCATTGATAATAAACCTTCGACTAAACACCCTGAAATCTGGACTCTAAGTTGTTGCTACTTAGACTTCTCGATTGTAGATTACCTCACATTATTTTTTAGGGAGTTTTCTAGGGAGTGATTGGTTTGCCATTAAGATGGTTAGCGCCACCCTAACTCTATCTATAAGCATTTACAACTATCTCAGGGCATAATTAAGCCCCACTACTCAGTTACTATACAGACACAGACTATATAATATATAACCTTTGAAAGGTGCAATCATCTCTTAAAAATTATATAATTATTAGAATAATAAGAATAAAAATTTTCGTGGAGACAGCTAAAGAATGAATAGTACACAAACTGCCCTCAGAGATGAAGTTAGACAACTTGCTGAAGAAGCTTTTCGCTCTAAGCTGATTTCTGGTCACGGAGATGGGCCAGACATCAAAGAGTACCAGATTGTATACCAGGGTAAACCTAGACATCTTCCACTTGAACAAGCACGTCTTTTCTTAACTAACTTGCTTTACAGAAGTCGGATGCTTTAAATATTCACAGTAGAAGATATAAGCTC
This sequence comes from Nostoc minutum NIES-26, assembly GCA_003326215.1. Classification (GTDB taxonomy): domain Bacteria; phylum Cyanobacteriota; class Cyanobacteriia; order Cyanobacteriales; family Nostocaceae; genus Dendronalium; species Dendronalium minutum. The sequence goes on from LXQD01000247.1 coordinate 38,180, forward strand.
CAGATAGGCAACTACATGGGTCTAAATCTTGATACGAAAACGCAATCAAAATTGTTCATTTCTCGAAGAGGTAATTCCATAAAATGCATTACCTGATAGCTAATAAGTACTAACAGTACTTGAAAACAACATAACAAAACTCAATTACTAAACTATCTTACAATAATCAAGCCTCTAGAAAATGTTTCTAGAGGCTGTTAAGTCTTTTTAGCACATAAATTTACGAGATTTTTCTTAAGTATTTTTTGATGAATAAACTATATACTTCTTAACCTTATTTTTTACAGTGTATTCTACCAAATGGCTGATTTGGTAGCTGTAATTGTCATGCTTTATTGAAATAGATTAACTCAATCTCGGGGAGGCATTATGGCGGAAAGTCAGACCAAACGGCAACTGGTGATCATTGGTGGAGCTGAAGATAAAGACGGAGACTCTCAAATTCTACGAGAGTTTGTGCGGCGTGCTGGGAGTACGAAAGCGAACATTGTCATTATGACAGCAGCGACAGAATTACCCAGAGAGGTAGGAGAAAATTATATTAGAGTGTTTGAGCGCTTAGGAGCTGAAAATGTTCGCATCGTTGATACGGAAACCCGTGAAGATGCAACTTCTTCCACGGCATTAGAAGCGATCGCTAAAGCAACAGGCGTTTTCTTTACAGGAGGCGATCAAGCTCGTATCACCAGTATCCTCAAGGATACTGAAATCGACAAAGCCATTCACAAACGTTTTGCTGAAGGCATAGTGATTGCAGGCACAAGCGCCGGAGCCGCTGTCATGCCAGATAAAATGATTGTGGAAGGCGATTCCGAAACCAATCCCCGGATTGAAATTGTCGAAATGGGTCCAGGTATGGGCTTTTTGCCGGGAGTTGTCATCGATCAGCATTTCTCACAGCGTGGTCGCCTAGGACGCTTGATTTCTGCTTTGTTACAGGAGCCTGCTGACCTAGGATTTGGTATTGATGAGAATACTGCTATGGTTGTGACTGATAGCCAAATTGAAGTGATTGGCGAAGGCTGTGTTACAGTTGTCGATGAATCAGAAGCTACACATAATAATATTAACGAAATCTTGAAGGATGAACCGTTAGCCGTTTTCGGAGCAAAACTGCATATTTTGCCACATGGTTACAAATTTGACCTCAAAACTCGCCGTCCTATCTTGAATGATGGCACTGTGCCAGATGTCCCCCTAGCAGTTAGTGCAACAAGCATCTAACTTTTAGCACATACATTTAAGCTGAGTGTAAAGTCAATATTTTTCTTTTAATATCCTCTAATAATCTTAAATTAGAGTAACATATTCCCCCTTTCTAAAGAAGCAAAGGGGGTTATTTATTATTACTTAAGCAAGAAGTATTAAATGATTCAATCTGAAAAAATAACTCTATTGACTATAAATATAGTAATTACCTTCAAGGTGTAGAATGGCAGGCTTAATTGAATTTAATTTGTTTGCTCCTCGTAATCAAGAATCTGCTTTAATTGGGTCTTTTTCTGAGTGGAAAGAGATACCAATGCAAAAAGGTGAGGATGGTTATTTTCGGACAGAGGTTAAATTAGAAGACGGCAGTTATCAATATAAATTCCGCGTTCAAACTAAAAGTACAAATTTTGTACCTGATGAATGGGTAGATGTTATCGACCCCTATGCCACAGATATCAATGAAGAAAGAAAATACGGGGTTGTGCGAATTAAAGATGGTCAACGTATTGTTGATACTTATGTTTGGCAGCACGATGATAAACCATTACCGAATAATCATGAATTAGTCATATATGAAATGCACGTTGCTGATTTTACTGATGATGAGGTTGATCCAGAAAAAAGAGGTAAATATACAGGAGTAATTGAAAAATTAGATTATCTAAGCGAACTGGGAATTAATGCAATTGAGCTAATGCCAGTTAATGAGTACCCTGGTAACTATAGCTGGGGTTATAAAGTGCGCCACTTTTTTGCTACAGAATCCAGTTACGGTACAACAGAAGATTTAAAGCATCTGATTGATGAGTGTCATGGTAGAGGCATTCGCGTTTTCATGGATGGAATTTATAACCATACAGATGAAGAATGCCCATTAATGCTGATTGACCGGAATTACTGGTACTACGAACACATGCATTATCCTGAAGACCCAGATAACTACTGGGGGCCAGAATTTAACTACAACAATTACGACGAAAAGTTAGATGTTAAGCCAGCGTGGAAATACATCGGCGATGTAGTGCAATTTTGGATTAAAGAGTATCACATTGATGGAGTTCGCTTTGATGCTGTGCGTCAGTTGGCTAACTTTGAATTTCTAGATTGGTTGGCTAAACAAGGGCAAATTCATGCTGCACCTAAACCGTTTTACAACATTGCCGAACACATTCCCGATACCAACACTGTAGTCAAGCCAGACGGTCCATTGGATGGTTGTTGGCATGAGAGTTTTCACTATTTTATGATTCCTCATATCACAGGTGAAAAATTTGAATTAGAAAGGCTAAAGGAAGTTTTAGACCCCAGAAAGCAAGGTTACGCGACTGCTATTAATACGATTAATTATCTGGCAACTCACGATCGCCAACGTCTGTTGCGAGAATTAGGCAATCGCGGTATTTTTGATACAGCTGCATTTGAGCGAGCCAAATTAGCAGCCGTTCTCTTGATTACAGCAATGGGTATACCGATGCTGTGGATGGGAGAAGAATTTGGCGAATACCAAGCCAAAAGTGAAAGCGTCACTCAGCCACAGCCAATTTCTTGGTCTTTATTGGCAGGCGAGCTGAATCACGATCTATTCGAGTATTATAAAAAACTCATTGCTTTACGTCGGCAAACTCCAGCCTTGCAAAATGGAAATATAGAGTTTTTCTACGAAAATGCAGATGCTAAATTGCTAGCATTCCATCGCTGTTATGAGTGGGGTTCTAGTGTCGTCGTTGTGGCAAATTTCTCTGACCAGAATCTAAATAAATATCACATTCCCAACTTCCCAACTGCTAATTCTTGGCAAGATTGGTTCGCCGACTGTGAGGTAGAACTAGAAAAAGATGGTACAGTTATCGACTTGCCAGCCCATACAGCTAAAATACTCATTTCCCAGTAGTTAAGTTTCGGTAGTAGCTAGAATTCAAAAAGCTTCTGTCTCCTATCAATTCCACATGCACCTCAAGGGCTGCTGTGATATTATGGGAGACTGCTGCATACATTTGAAAAACTAGAAATTAAATCGATCATGGCTCTGACGCAACAGCGCAAACAAGAAATAATTTCCAACTACCAGGTTCATGAAACCGACACTGGTTCTGCCGATGTTCAAATCGCCATGCTGACCGAGCGGATTAACCGCCTCAGCTTACATCTGCAAGCGAATAAAAAAGACCATTCTTCCCGCAGAGGATTGTTGAAGCTAATTGGTCAGCGCAAACGTCTTCTGGCTTATATTCAGCAAGACAGCCGGGAAAAATATCAAGCTTTGATTGCTCGCCTTGGTATTCGTGGATAGGAACTAGCGCTTATGTCTGCTGAAGAATCTGAGCGAGTTAGCGGATCTCCTGCTTCCGAGTCTCGGTTGCCCTTTGAACCGAAAACAAAGCGCCAAAAACCTGTAAAAGCTACTAGTAAAATACCAGTACAGCCAAAACAGCCTGAAAAACAGCCGCCCTTGAGCAAAGAAGAGATGGCAATTCCCCAAGTAGTTAGCCAGCGGATGATCCGGCGCGTAGCTGGATTCTGTGGTGTACCCACAGCTTTGGGTATTGTCACCCTCGTGGCGAGTTATCTGCTTACCATCTACTCTGACATCACACTGCCTCCCATCGCTGTATTACTAGTGAATATGGGATTTTTTGGTTTAGGAGTGTTAGGGATAACCTATGGCGTTCTGTCTGCCTCTTGGGATGAAGAAAGAGCCGGAAGCCTGCTGGGCTTGGGTGAGTTCAGCACCAATTGGGGACGAATGGTGGCAGTTTGGCGCGAAACTCGGCAGAAGTAACGATGCTCGGCGCTTAGATATCAGATAACTGCGGTTTTGGAATGTTGAAGTTTAGATTTCATAACTTCAACATTGCTACGTAAAAATTTATACTACTTTAATAACTATGATCGTAGTCATGAAAAGTGGTTCCCCGGAAGCGGAAATTAACCGCATTAGTGAGGAACTAATTAGCTGGGGGCTAACGCCAGAAAAAATTATTGGTCAACACAAAGTGGTAATCGGTCTAGTAGGTGAAACTGCCGCCTTAGACCCATTACAAATTCAGGAAATCAGCCCTTGGATTGAGCAAGTATTGCGGGTAGAACTGCCTTACAAACGAGCTAGCCGCCAGTACCGTCACGGCGAAGCTTCTGAGGTAGTAGTTGGTACTCCTGATGGCCCGGTTGTGTTTGGAGAACATCACCCCTTGGTAGTCGTTGCTGGCCCCTGCTCGGTCGAAAATGAAGAAATGATTGTAGAAACGGCGCAGCGTGTCAAGGCAGCAGGAGCCAAGTTTTTACGTGGTGGGGCATACAAGCCCAGAACTTCACCTTACGCTTTCCAAGGACACGGCGAGAGTGCTTTGGAATTGTTAGCAAAAGCCCGGCAAGTAAGCGGATTGGGCATTATTACAGAAGTGATGGATGCCGCCGAACTAGATAAAATCGCGGAAATTGCTGATGTGGTTCAGGTGGGTGCAAGGAATATGCAGAACTTCTCCTTGCTGAAAAAAGTGGGCGCACAGTCGAAACCAGTTCTCTTAAAGCGGGGAATGGCAGCAACAATTGAAGATTGGTTGATGGCAGCCGAGTATATTTTGGCAGCGGGAAATCCGAATGTGATTTTATGCGAGCGAGGCATCCGTACCTTTGACCGCCAGTATACAAGGAATACACTAGATTTATCTGTTGTGCCAGTGTTGCGAAAGTTGACTCACCTGCCGATTATGATTGACCCCAGCCACGGCACAGGTTGGTCTGAATTCGTTCCTGCAATGGCAATGGCAGCGATCGCAGCTGGATCTGATTCGTTGATGATTGAAGTTCACCCCAACCCTCCCAAAGCTTTATCCGATGGGCCACAATCGCTGACACCGGAGCGTTTCGACAATTTAATGCAAGAATTAGCAGTGATTGGTAAAGCAGTAGGACGCTGGCAGCAACCAGCAGTAGCCTTAGCACAAAAATAGTGCTGAGTGCTGAGTTAGGAGTTAGTAGGGGCGAACGGCTGTACCCTGCGGGAAGGGCAAAGCCCTACGCCCGTACAGGAGTTATTCTCTTTGTTTCCCCCTGCCTCCCCTGCTCCCTCTGCCTCCCCTGCTCCCTCTGCCTCCCCTGCTCTCCAGTTTCAAGAGCGATTGGTTAGTGTTATATACTTCCCATTACCAATTCTTAAATATCAACCTTTATTCTGAGTTTTGTTGATAATCTCAGGGTGATGGGAAATGGTACGAAAAAAGGTTTTTCTGGTAGTAATTGGAGCGATCGCAGCAATATTAGTTGGCAGTTTGACGCATTTCAAGGTAATTGCCCAATCTCCCACCGATCTAGATTTAGCTGTTTATCATGCTCCAATTCACTATCAAGATACAGACAGCACCAAGTATAGGGGAGACTATATCACGCGGTTTGATTACGATAGCGATTGGCGAGGAACGAATAACTGGGACAACCTACAATTTCCGCTGAATGCTCATGCCTACTATTCTGTGGCAGAGACTTGCACTCATTGGTTCATCACTTATTCTTTTTTCCATCCCCAAGACTGGACTGATATTCCCTTCGACCAAGAGCATGAAAATGATTTAGAGGGACAGCTTGCGATCGTTCGTAAGGATGGTTCAACTTTTGGCAAACTTGAAGGCATTGTAACTGTATTTCATACAGATTTCTACTCTTACACACCGTCTGGTAGTCCTTTGCTAAATGGTGCGGAAAATATTGATGGAACCCTGACCATGAGTAGCTATAACGGTTCTTTGCACCCGTTGACAGCTCAGGAAGCTAAAGGTCATGGACTAAAAGCTTGGCCTTACACTGGAGATTTTCAGGGAGCCAGCAACGAGGATGGAATTATCTATTATCCTTCTAAAACCACTGCCGAAGTTCCGGCTTCGGCAAACGATCGCAACGTGCAATATTTGTTGCTTGATGTATTTGCCCCTAGTGGAGTGTGGCAACATCAATTAGATGAAGCTTCTCTATCAAGTTCTTCTGCCCTAACTTTCGCTAGTTGGGGAACGTTCAAGGGAGACTCTAGTGGTGGGTGTGGCGATGGTACGCCAACTTGCAGTACAAATTCCGCCAATGCACCTTGGGGCTGGGATGATTCTAATGATGGCTCGGTATACAAAGGCGAGATGGCTTTAGACCCCGCTCACTTAACTGATGTTTACTTCGATGGTCTTGGTACTTTTGATACAACGTACATTCGTAATCGATTTATCCAGAATTTAAGGGATAGAGGATACAATTCAGCCAATCTACCTCAAGGCTGGCCAACTCAACTGAATCTTAATTCTTTGATCGGTAAGCTCAAAAACCAATGTTTGTAAAGACAGAATACATAAGTTAATTTTTCACATTACTTGTTATACCAAACTTTGCGCCACTGTTTCATTTGCTTAATCTCTGTATTTTGCGCTTTGATAATTTCTTGAGCTAAGTTCTTGATTTCTGGACGCTTAGACTTTTGTAAAGCGTCTTTAGCCATAGTGACAGCTCCTTCATGGTGAGGAATCATTGCGTTGATAAAGCGCAAGTCAAATTCTGTATCAGCAGCGCCCAAATCCATGTTCATCATCATGGCTTGCATTTGTGCGGATGACATCTGCACTGTTTTATTCTGTTGGGCATCATACGCAATTGGTTTATCTCCCGCTTTGGGATACCAAGCTGTGCGCCACTTTTTCATCTGCGTAATCTCTTGATTTTGCGCTTTGATGATGTCGTCTGCTAGCTTTTTAATTTCCGGGCGTTTTGATTTTTGCTGTGCATCATTCGCCATTTCCACTGCCCCCTGGTGGTGTAAAATCATCGCATCAACAAACCGCAAATCATAGTTAGCATCAGCTGCACCTAAATCCATTGCCATACTATGGTTCATGCCACTACCGTGATGCATTCCAATGTTGTGGTTCATCGGTTGCTTGTTGGTAGTATCAGTAGCGGTGGTAGTAGTGTTTTGTGCTTGGCTTTGGTTCTTGGAAGAAGTTGTAGAACAAGCTGTTAGCACGCTGCTAGAAAAAGAAGCGATCGCTACCAAAATAAATGCCAAAAAGTTGTTTTTCAGATTAGGGAATTGCATAGATGATGATTGAGATGGTTTCCTGATGTTACACATATCTGGTTAGCTAGATTAAGCTTTCAGATGATTTGTCCTTGGCTGGAGTAATCAAACCACTTAGATAACTGTTTGCTTACAACGCGACTATACTTACTACATAGTTTGACAGCCAAAAATGAAATCAGGATGAAATCAAATACTGATTTGTAGCTGTAAAACAGAGAATTGGTTACTTTTGTTTTGCTTTGCTATCAGCCTAACATACCCGATTTTACTAGTTGGGGAAGCAATCGCTCCATTTCTTTTCTCTAACAAAGTCTGTTGAGAGCAATCAAAAAGTCCTGGTTAGTTTAATCTTTTAAAGATTGAAGCACCGAGCTAGGACGTGCAGCTTTCACAGAAAGATACAAATTAGGATAGCGAACAAATATATAGTGTTCATATTCATACCAATGCATCTCAGCTTTTTCTTGGTTGCAAACTTGGCAAATAACCCATAAATTCTTGAATTCCATTGATAACCAGGGATACTGTGAACGAGGTAGTTTATGATCTATTGTCTTACCACCTTTGTCAGAGTAGCGATCCCCACAAATTGGACAGTACCAGTTTGAATTTTCTTTTAACCAATCTTTGCTTTCTTGGGTTGTTCCACATTTATAATCACCATTAACATAGCACCAGTAATCGAATTTTCTGTAATTTTCAAAATCTTGATTAGTTAGCTTGTGATATCGTCTATTACCAATTTTATTTGCAAGCTCAAATAATTCTCTCAGTTCTTTTCCTTTAAAATTCACCGTCTTTATCACTAAATATTAATAGTTATAAATGATTTTCAATTATATTTTTTTCGATATCTATTAATAGTATTATTACTAAAATCAATAAATTCAATTTCTGTTTCCGGAAACTGCTTATCTATTTCTTCTGCAATCTCATTAACTTCTCTAGATAAACTCTGATAAAAATTTTCGATTTCTTGAATTGTAAGATATTTATTTCCAATGTAATCGCACTCTAAAAATAATTCCTCAAGCGTTAAATCTTCAAATTGGTATCTATTTAGAAAATCCTTGATTTTTTGATAAAGATTAAGGTTCTCTCTAATAATTAATGTAAAATATATTACAATTTACAATTTTAATATATCCGTGTTTTTAGTTAGACTAACAGTTCCAGCGGTATACTGGAGTGTAAGCCAAAATTGTAGGCAATATCTCGCGGGTGGGAATCACCTAAAGTTTTGAAAATCTTTTTACAACACCAAGCTTTCGCAAGTTAGAAGTTTTGTCTTGAACTGAGATGGTATCTGGGCGTTTCTCTGTTCAAAATAACGGAGTCTAAAGATCCCTGAAGCTATGTCGCAATCCAAGTTAGTATCATTGTGCAGGACTACCCCAATGAGGTAACGATTGGGTTAGGATCTTGTCACGCTGACTTTTTAATTTCAGAAGTCCTATTCGCAAATTTTTCTGGCTAAAATAGTATATCTGTTCTACTCAGACTCCGAAACCAACACTCCTTAAAATCCATATACTTTAGAGGCAGGAATGGCTATCAACACCGATACTTCTGGCAAGCAAAAAGCGCTGAATATGGTGCTTAACCAGATTGAGCGCAGCTTCGGTAAGGGAGCAATTATGCGCTTGGGCGATGCTACCCGAATGCGGGTGGAGACAATTTCCACTGGGGCGCTTACCCTGGATCTTGCATTGGGTGGTGGTTTACCCAAGGGGCGGGTGATTGAGATTTATGGGCCGGAAAGTTCTGGTAAAACGACAGTAGCACTACACGCGCTCGCCGAAGTGCAAAAAAATGGCGGTATTGCTGCCTTTGTTGATGCTGAACACGCCCTCGATCCCAGTTACGCCGCAGCATTGGGTGTAGATATTGAAAATCTGCTAATTTCTCAACCAGACACAGGGGAATCCGCTTTAGAAATTGTCGATCAGCTTGTCCGCTCGGCGGCAGTTGACATTGTAGTTATCGACTCGGTGGCAGCATTGGTTCCTCGCGCTGAAATTGAAGGCGATATGGGTGATGCCCATGTTGGTCTACAAGCGCGATTGATGAGCCAAGCTTTACGTAAAATTACTGGTAATATCGGTAAATCTGGCTGCACTGTAATTTTCATTAACCAGTTACGGCAAAAAATCGGCGTTACTTACGGTAGCCCAGAAACCACAACTGGTGGTAATGCATTGAAGTTTTACGCTTCGGTGCGCTTGGATATTCGCCGGATTCAAACTTTGAAAAAAGGTACAGATGAATTTGGCAACCGAGTCAAAGTCAAAGTTGCCAAAAATAAAGTAGCACCGCCTTTTAGAGTGGCAGAATTTGACATCATTTTTGGCAAGGGAGTTTCTACTTTAGGTTGTCTTGTGGATTTGGCAGAAGAAACTGGCATCCTCGTTCGCAAAGGTGCTTGGTATAGTTACAACGGTGATAATATTTCCCAAGGACGAGATAACGCCATTAAGTATCTAGAAGAAAAAACGGAATTTGCTGAACAAATTAAGCAACAGGTGCGTGAAAAGCTAGACAAAGGAGCTGTTGTTTCTGCTAACTCTGTGGCGAAGGCTAATGAAGAAGAAGAGGAAGACGACGAATTAGAGGAAGACGAATAGCACTAAGGTCTACTCTCTCTCAAGACTTGACGATTCACAGAGAAAGGGAAAAGCCCTTCGGGTAAGGCTTCGCTGGGGAAAAGGAAAGAGAAAAATCCGTCCTTTTCCCCTCTTCTATTCCGAAAAGTATTGTTGTACTCTGGCATTTATTGTAGAGTGCTTTTTTTGCCTAGATTTTAAATCAAATAAACATACATACAATCAAATGTCAGTTCGTAGTAAGCGATTTATGGCTTTTTCAGGGTTATCAGGACTTTATTTCTAACCCTTTGGGTGATGCTCGTGACGCTCGGTCGCTTTTAGCGTCGCCTCTTGGGCGAGGACTCTTTAACGCTGTGCTATCGCGTAGCGTCTCACGCCACTTGGGAGAAGAGAAGACTCGCTAACGGGACTTAAACATTTGTGAGGCAGAAACAAGCTTCAAATTCATACAGGGCAAGGAAAATACCTCAAATGCTCAAAAATGCTTGAAACCCAGATATATCAAGAAACTAGGCAAAACGATGTCAAAATCTCTCTGCATATAAATTTGAGGCTTTTTTATGGCTACTTTTTGTCTAAGTCCCACTAACAGCAGTTCCTCTATTCAGAGATACCTCAAGACTCTACCCTGCGGGTTCTGCTTTAGCAGTACGTGTGACGCTCCTAACGTCGCGCTTCGCTGCGCTAACAGCACTTTGCTATCGACGAAAACCGCCTTCGCGCCAGTGTCTCCCCTTTGGGAGAAGACAGCAAGTGCTTCACCGGACTGCCTTACCGACAAGACTGCGACCCCCTCACTGCGAATGCGTATACATTCCGCGACCCTTTTGCTGTCGGAGACGCTACGCGAACGGGAAGGCCAAGGGCAAAGACTCTCTTGGCAATGACTTTGTGTAATTAATTCTGTTTACTTACTTAACAATGACTCTCTAGAAAGCTTAATTTTAATGCGATCGCTAACTTTAAAAGTTGTATAAATCAGACTTTAATGCTTTTGCGTTAGTAAAAAATTAAAGATTTTGAATTGGGAAATATTCATCAAAACCAGAGATCATCCCTCAAATTAGGTTATTGAATCGTTTCTTGTTACATCTAAAGATCCAAAATAAACTCCCAATCCAAAATCTGAAATTACATCATCAACTAGTGCCAGGTGGCGGAAATAACTATCCAGTTTTAAAAGGTTAAAAAGCTCATATAGTAAGCTTTCTCTCCTTCTGCATACTCTTCGAGAACAACCACCCTTCGGGTTCTCCGAAGAGTACGTCGAACTGCCTTCAGTATGGTTGCCTTCTGGCACTAGTCGTTTTCCCATTGTTCGCGACCAATTAAATCGCCGATGCGATCGCGTAACAGAAAGTCACATTTCTCCAGTTCACATTCGACGCACACCCACTCTCTCGCTGGAATGTATTGGCAGAGTGTATATATTGGCTGTTGTCGGCTGATCATTCCCTTTTGCACTAGTCGGCGAGCTTCGTCTTGAATTACATCCAAAGAATAGTAATTGATAGAGGGCACCGTATTCACACTCATGGTTTTTACTCACAAATTTACACGTAGATAGTGTTCCCATTAACTATTGGGAACAAACATGGCATGGATGAGACTTGTGGCTAGGGTTTTGTAGTTTGCTATACGGAACTAATTCCATTTTGACGCTACATATCCTCAAATTATCCAAAGAAATGTTAAGAAAGTCAACAAATGCTGACATTTTCGGTAAATGTGCTTCACTTTGACATAAGTAGGTTATTAACTTAACCTGCTGAAAACTTTGTATAACTGGCATTTCCCAGGTTTAAAAGTTTTGCTGTTACTACTTTTAGGCATGATTGTGTGGGTGAGAATAGTTCCTATGACGGATTGCGGATGTACCAAATAATCACCATGAGACCCTAGCTAGAGACGTTGGGATTTTTCCCTAAGTTAGCAATCCAGGGATTTCTGGTAGAAACATGGGTATAAAGTGTTGCAAAATCTAACGGCTACCGTACACCACGAAAACTTGTAACGCGCCATCTGTTAATAATTTTTTAAAAATGACCGTAGTTTCTTGGTTAATTGCAGCACTGCAAATAAATAGACTGCCCTGGATAAACATTAGGAGCAAAGTGAGATGATCTGCCTCTAGAGTAGCAATAACTCATGTGAAAAGCTGGCCAAATCGCCCATTTAAGTCGTAGCTAGGGGGTAATGATTCAAACAATCACTAGTTAAACCTTCATCTACCACCTTGGATTTAGGTAAATTCTAGGTGTTAAAATTGTGAAGTTTTATTAAACTAATGCTTTGTGCTAACAGTAAAGTTACTGAAGAAAGGCAGAGGAAAGTAGTTAACAACTATTCTTTTTACTCCTCTTGTCTCCTTGTTGCCCAAAGGGTCTTAAGGTATCACGCCACTCCCCTCAAGTCGAGACTGCCTTGCGGGGTTCCCTCCGTTCTGGCAAGTGACGTGGGAGACCTGTCCACGGAAGTAGCTCCCGAAGTAGAGGAAGTGGCATCCAAAACTGCAACTGCCCCACCGCGTCAGCCTTAATGATAAGTTTTTAACTCGAAGTGGGATGCTCCTGTATACTCACATTGAAACAGACGCGATTGAGTCACGTCTGTAAACTGTTTGGCGAATTCCCTAGGGATGAATTGTTCTAAAGTTACATTGTTGTGTTAGTTACTTATTCCCAAGATTGTTCATCATATTCATCTGTAGTATCTTCTGCTACTGCTTGAGTTTCAGGCGATCGCTCATACTGGAGTTGGTTCAAGAGTGACAATACTTTAGTACCGCGTTCTATAGATCGATCTTCGATAAAAATTACTTCTGGTGTGCGACGCAGCCTTACCCGCGCACCGAGTTCGCTGCGGACAAAACCTGTCGCCGACTTTAAGCCTGCCATTGTTTCTGCCTTAGCTTCTTCTGTACCATAAATACTGACGTAGATTTTGGCATGTTGTAGATCGCCAGAAACATCTACATCAGTAACACTTACCATTCCTGTACCCACACGATCGTCTTTAATACCGTTGAGCAGCATTTGGCTAACTTCCCGTTTGATCAATTCAGCAACACGGGAAATGCGGCGATTTGTAGCCATAATAGTTACGCCTCTTCTGGGAGGTTATACGACATCAATAAAAAGCAAGTTGGTGAAGCAGCGCGGTGAGTCCAGTCCGGTCTTGGGGTTTCCCCAAGTAGTGGAGCAAGTGGCGTGAGCGCAGCGTTAGCGAGTCTTCGAGCATCACCCGCAGAGTGAAGGACAGCCCTTGACGCTTGCAAAGCCATCGGAAACTGCCTTTGGGGCAGATCCTTGATATGGGTTTAGTCTAGATTGTACTCAAGCCAAGCATTGCACGTAAGGTAAAAGTGACAAAGACCAAGCTACCTACAAATAAACCCAAGAGGGCGATTAAGGTGACAGGGCGTTTCAATAGGGGCATTAATGGCGCGATCGTGTTCAGAAACACGCCTAAGAGAACAGTAACAAAGTAGCGGGGGTAGCGAAAGACGTTATTCCAAAATCCGTCAAACATCTGAATATAAACTGCCTTGCTATAAACTTACGTTTCTTGGGATGTGTTTTATCTATACCAATTGTAATCTATATAGGTGAAATATTACTCAGTTAATATAAAATATGGTTTTTCAGTTAAATTTTGTTATATTCAGTAGCTTAGTTTCAGCTAAATTTCGATTAAATGGTAATTCAAATCCCTAAAGCAGCTTACCCACGTCCATTTTTAAAGTGGGCGGGAGGTAAAAGTAGGTTAATTCAACAATATAATCCTTATTTTCCTAAGGATTATAAAACTTACTATGAGCCATTTTTGGGCGGCGGTGCTGTTTTTTTCCATCTGCAACCCTCACAAGCAATTTTAACTGATATTAATTCTGAATTGATTACTACTTATCACTGTGTTAGAGATAATGTTGAGGAATTAATCTGCTTACTTAAAGAACATAAAATTAAACACGATCGAGATTATTATTATGATGTAAGAGCAAATTCCCGAATTAATGATATAGAACGAGCTGCACGTTTAATTTATCTGAATAAAACTTGTTATAACGGTCTGTATAGAGTTAATTCTCAGGGGAAATTTAACGTGCCATTAGGCAAGTATAAAAATCCTAATATTTGTCCTGAAGACTTGCTGCGAGTAGCTTCGACAGCACTTTCTAAATCTAAAATTCAACAGGCAGATTTCACAGATGTGCTGAATCAGGCGACTAGTAGTGAAGATTTCGTGTTTTGCGATCCACCTTATCATCCTATAAGTAGTACCAGCTATTTCACCGGATATAATGGTAATTCTTTTGGTGACAAAGAGCAAGAACTTTTAAGAGATACTTGTGCAGAACTAGCAAGTCGTGGTGTGAAAGTAATGGTATGTAATTCTGATTGTGACTTTATAAAAAACTTATACAAGCAGATTAATTTTAATATCTACACAATAGCAGCTTCACGTTCTATTAATTCTAATACTAAAAAAAGAGGGATGATTTACGAATTGTTAATTACATCATATGAAATTTTATAGATGATTATTGCTCCAAGCTATAAATCTATCTAAAGTATGAACTGCTAATAAATTATGGTTACATGCAACTTGCTGTCTGAGCCATTTAATAGCTCCTTCTCTCATGCCTTCACCCCCTATAACTACAATAGTTGGTGCAGGATATGAGTCCTGAATATTCAAGTTTAAATAAGGAAACTTTTCATCCACCGAACCACCGCTTTCTTGCCATTTACATTCGATAATTAGTCCAGATGGCATTACAGGTGAACCCACCACATAAAAATCAACTTTTAGGGTAGTTTTATAAATTCCAGAACCGATATAAACTTGCTTTGCATAGCGTTTTGCTAATAAACTAGCATCAAATAAAAATTCCTTGGATACATGATTTCCTACTTGGAAATAACCATGTACACTTAATATTGTCTCTACGTTACTTTCTAAAATTTTCCCTGCCTGATTAGCCCGTGCGCCTTGAGTCATAGTCATCTCAAATTCCTGTGCCACAAGTCCCATGTATTCTAGAATTTCATGGAAGTAGCAGCAAGCGATCGCTTACTTAATATGAATTTTTAATTTTGGCTGTACAAGGCTGGATTAATAGGTAGAAAGGAAGAAATATTAATACTTTTGTACTAAAAAATGCCAATATTGCAAACTTGAATAGTTTCTAAATAGGAGTAAATTTGGACTATTTCCCTACCGTTCCCTCTAATTCTTCCATAAGTGGCAAAGAAGTAGAGGGTCTGTTTTGTGGTGGTCGGTTTATGGAGAAATTTATCTGTAACAACATCGGTAATCAGCGAGATCTAACTAAGTTTAATTCTAGAATTTTTTCTTAGCTTAAACCTGTTTGCACTTCAGTGTTACCGTTGCGGATAGCCCATGCTAGTTCTAAAAGTTGAGTCCAGCGCTTTTGGACTTGTTTGGGAGTGCATTTGATTGCTCTGGCGATCGCTTGGTCACTCTGGCGTGATATTTTCAACTCTAATATTTGCTGTTGTTCGGGAGACAGCGAACTCAAAAACTTTTCCCACTGCTGAGAAGACAATCCTAACTTTTGCTCTAAACCTGCGCCTAACCATTGATGTACTAACTGCCATTGGTGCTGCTTAGCAAACTTTTCGGCATGATATTTGAAACGCTGTTGGAGATAGTCGCGCTGACGGCTAGTTAGACCGAGAATTTGGTCAATTTCTGGTGCGGAGAGGTCTTGGAGTTTGAGGGTGAGGTAGTCCACGCAGTCAGATTGACCTTGAGATTCCAAGTATTTGATTAATTCTGAGATGACGCGATCGCGTTCTGATGCTTCCGATGGGTCAAAATTAGCTTGGGCAATCATTTGCGATCGAATTTGTTGCACCGCCGAGTTCCGCTGGTAAGATTCTGCTTCTTCGCCCTTGGCAGATTCCACCGCCATTTCAATATCTACTGTAGTTTCTTGGGGCTGACGACGCGCAAAACCTTGGGCACGTAAGATAATTAATTGCTGATTATTACCACCAGGTAAATTAATCCGGCGTTTGGCATATTGCTCTGTAAACGCCATATATTCTGCTAGTTGCAACTGCGTGCGCGGTGTATAATCTTCAGGCAGTTCATTTTCGCGCCGGAAAGCTTTGATGGCTTCAATGTAAAATGCTTGAAGAAAATCTTCAATCAGGCTGTAACGAGCGTCAAAACCTAACTCAGAGCCTGCAACAGTCACATGACGGTAAACCATAGCGCCCAAAGTGCTGTGTAATTCTACACGTCCTCTTCTGGAACCCAGACGATAATAATGCAGGCACTTTTGCAGGCGATGTCTAGACAAAGTAAGTTGCCAAGACTGAATTTCTCCTGATGTTTGAATGCGTGAACTTTTATCACAAATGCGTTTAACTTCTATAGCTATGCGTTGTGCCACGGCTTGTACACACCCAGAAGCTGCTTTCACTTGAGCCTGCATTTCTTGACACAGCAGTTGCATCAAAATATCAGTATTATTGGCTGGCAATTCTTTAGTTGAAATGCAGCGGTCAATAGTAGACGTAGAGATTGGTAGATTTGCAAGGTTAACTTTCATAACTTTTCCTGGGTGTGGTATTGCACCTTAACTACAACGCAGAGACAGCACTTAAAACTAATCTTGCTAGGATAATCAATTGCTAGTTGATCCATCAAGACCTACTGCAAGTACTGCTGACATATTAAGACTGTAATAAATTCAAAAAAGTTACAGGTCAATTAGTGTGTCGCTTTTTTCACATGCAACCAATTTGACGGTGGCACAAAGATATCCACCATGCCATAAAAGTAGCCACAACATTTGCTGTGCCGACTTTTACTGCCATTCTATTTTACCCACTACCAGTTATTTTAAGTATGACGATCGCCAAACTGGAGCATTTATTTTACATGATTCCGAAACTGACAAAGTGTCCCGTGAAGTATTAGTTTTTATACCCATGCTGTCACTGCTTCCCAACCTAAACCTCGCCTTGTAATCATTGGTTCATCTCCCGTCAAGTCTAAAATCGTAGACACTTCGTATGTTGGTTCTTTACCAGTGTCAATAATTACATCTACTAAGTTATCCAAACGGTCAAATAGCTCCACACGCGATAGTCTAAGTTCTGAATCTAGCCCTGAATGTTCATCTTCCTCATCTGGCGGGAGGTGTGCCGAAGTCGAAATAATTGGATTTCCTAACGCTGCCAGCAGTGCTAAGCATACATTATGATCTGGTACGCGAATCCCGGTAGTCTTGCGCTTAGGACTTTGTACTAGTCGCGGAACTAACTTGGTCGCAGGTAGCAAAAATGTGTACGGTCCTGGGATCAGATGCCTCATAATTCGATAAGCTGTATCGTTGACAAAGGCATAAGTCGCCACATTTGACAGTGAGGGACACAAAAATGTCAGTGGTTTATCGTTTGCTAGCTGTTTGATGTGCCGCACTCGTTCCACCGCTGACTTAGCATTTAAATCGCAACCAATCGCATAGACTGTATCTGTAGGGTAGAGCATAACTGCGCCACCAGAGAGCGCTGATTTTATTTCCTCTATTCGCCGGGTTTGCGGATTATCAGGATGGACTGCAAAAATTTTTGCCATAAGTAACTTTGATTTGGAGATTTGGGATTTTGCATTCAAGGAAAAATATAAAATCAAGCGTTGCACATATTTTTATCGGCGATCGCCTCATGCAAATACGCCAAGTTTTACATCACAATAATTGTGCAACATGAAGTATGTAGACGCGTTCGACGAAGTCATTCTCGTTCGACGAAGTCGTTCCCGTTCGCGTCAGCGTCTCGAAGAGAAGAGTAGAGTAGCGGCTTGCTGTACTGCTAAAGCAGAAGGATAAAAGTTGAAAGCTGATGATAAAAATTTTTGAGGATCTTTCAGTATCTGTTATGCCAAAAAATTAGTCAAAAGAGCATATACAGTGCAAGATATTATATTTAGGAAAAGCTGTGATGCTTCAAAGCACACGACAGGCGGCGCGCCACCCGCTATAAATGAGACAAACAAGTCAAATGCTCTTCTCTTCTGCCTTCTGCCTGATTTCTTGAAAGTCCAATTATTTATACCTCTAGAGACAGAGGGTAACTCAAATTTAACGGTTTTAAATATTTCCATGACAAACCCCCGTCAAATAGCTTTTATTGCCCTGCGAGACGTTCACAAAGGGGCTTATGCTGATGTTGCCCTAGATAGAGTGCTGCAAAAAGTTAACTTGTCTGATAGCGATCGCCGTCTGGTGACAGAATTAGTTTATGGTAGCGTCAGGAGGCAGCGCACCCTTGACACCCTCATTGACCAACTCGGCAAAAAGAAATTCCACCAACAGCCAAAAGACCTCCGCACTATTCTCAATTTAGGTTTATACCAACTGTGCTACCAAGAGCGTATTCCAGCCTCAGCTGCTGTTAATACTACTGTGCAACTAGCCAAAGAAAATGGTTTTTCTGGACTCACGGGTTTTGTGAATGGTCTATTGCGGCAGTATATCCGCCTTGTGGAAAAGGAGCAGGGGAGTAGGAGAGCAGGGGGAGCAGGGGGAGATAAGAAAGAAAATTCTCCCTTTTCTACCTCATCTCCCTTATCTCCCCATCTTCCTTTACAACTACCAGAAAATCCGGTGGAACGCTTGGGCATTTTACACAGCTTTCCTGACTGGATTATTCAAGTGTGGTTAGACCAAATTGGTTTTGCTGAGACAGAAAAATTGTGTGAATGGATGAACCAAACACCAACAATCGACCTCAGAATCAATCCCCTCTGCACTGATATAGAGACAGTTGAGGCAGCGTTGCAATCGGCTGGGATTTTAGTTAGGCGAATTCCTTATTTGCCTCAAGCTTTACGATTGATTGGTAGCACCGGGCCAATTCAAAATCTACCTGGTTTTAGTGAGGGTTGGTGGTCTGTACAAGATAGTAGCGCTCAACTAGTCAGTCACTTGCTCGACCCCCAACCAGGAGAATTAGCGATCGATGTTTGTGCAGCACCAGGGGGTAAAACAACTCATATAGCCGAATTAATGGGAGATAAGGGAAAAATTTGGGCTTGCGATCGCACTCCTTCTCGTCTTCGCAAACTTCAACAAAATGCAGAACGGCTGAATTTGCAATCTATTCAAGTTTGCACTGGCGATAGCCGCAATTTACCGCAATTTTACAATACTGCTGACCGCGTATTAGTAGATGCACCATGCTCTGGTTTGGGAACCCTGCATCGTCATGCTGATGCTCGTTGGCGACAGACACCAGAATCTGTCCAGGAACTCTCGATTTTGCAAAAAGAGCTTGTTTCACATACATCTAATTTTGTCAAGTCTGGTGGTGTACTCGTTTATGCCACCTGTACGCTGCATCCGGCAGAAAATGAAGATGCGCTCGCCGCATTTTTAGCTGAGAATCCTAATTGGCAAATTGAGCCTCCTAGGACTGATTCGCCTTACTCTGCCTATTCTACGCCCCAAGGCTGGCTCAAGGTCTGGCCTCATCGTCAGAACATGGATGGCTTTTTCATGGTGCGCTTAAGAAAAACCAACGATTCCGCGTGAATACTGTTTGGGATTGTACGATTTGGTGAAAGCCCCGAATCTACCAGAGGAGGCAGCAATGGTTACTGATTCCAATGTAAAAAACTTAGTTAAAATCTTAATTGGAGCCGCTTGGATTGATGGCAGAATTCAACCAGAGGAACGGCAATATCTGCGCGAAATAGCTCAAGCAAAAGGTTTGGCAACCGATCCAGAAATTAAGCCTTGGCTGTACGAATTAGTTCCTGTACAACCAAAAGAGTGTTATGCATGGGTGAAAGATTACTTAGGCGATCGCCCCAGCCTTGAAGATTACGAAAATCTAATTGAAGCCATCAGTGGCCTAATTTACAGCGATGGTGATGTGGCGATCGAAGAAGCTAGACTTCTGACGAAATTACAGGAGTTAGGAAAGCTGAATGAATCCAACCAACCAGCTTTTAATGCGTTACTCAAACAAATTCAAAAGCTTTACCGTCGTTGGGTTGAAGTGCAAAATTAATCATAAGTCAAGAGTCAAGAGTCCAAGTCAAGAGTTTAAAGTTTTGACTGTTGACTATTGACCATTGACCAATGACTGCTTATGACTTCGGTTCGCCCAGACCCGGAGTTTCTTCTTTTTCAACCTTGGGAACAAAGTCAGGGCGTTCTTTGCTTTCCCAACCAGGAGGACGTTTAGAGTTATACCAAGCAATAGAACCAATGGTTACAGCAGCAATAAAGCCAACCACATATACCAAGGTGAAAGCAAAAGGAAAATGCTCGCCACCTACTGCAACAGAATCTGCTGCTTGCATGAATAAATGTAAATGCATTGAGTATATTCTCCTAATTCAGGCAACACTACTTAAGACACTATAAATAAAAATAGAGTATTAGTTACATCCCCCTCAAGTTTGAACCTGATATTACATGAGGAAGAGAACAGGGAAGCATCAGAATTTTAGCTTGATTTATCTGCCACAAATTCCCCGAACTCCATAAACAAAACGTGTGAGTTTTGCTTCCCACCAAACTTCTGAGGGGCAGTTTGAAAGTAGGCGTTACAGTTAAGTATTAAGTATGGGATATCTGTAGTTTGCCACACTAACCTGAGTTGCAAGTGATGCGATCGCAAGGGTCAAAGGGTAGTAATCAAGAAATTACACAATATTTCGATATCACAGCAATTAGCTAACAAACGGTTGGGCGAACATAACTTTGCTGTCGTTGTGCAACATAGCAAAGGATTTTCTGTAAGTCACAATATTAAAATAAGCCTATGTTTTAGTTTCAGAAATGTCTGCTAAACACACAAATAGTAGAAATACCATCACATCTTGTGACTGGCCTATTGAGCTATTGCCTGGATTGAGTCAGGAAGAACAATCCCAACTGCAAAATTGTGGTATCGCAACCACCGGAATGCTATTCAAACAAGGCAATAATCCAGCAGCTAGGCTGGCAATAGCAAATAAATTACAGATTCATCTTCAGCATGTAAATAAATGGGTGGCTTTGGCTGATTTAGCGCGTATTCCTAGTGTTGGCACACAATATTGTGGTTTATTGCTCCATGCGGGTATTGGTTCTGTAGCGCAGTTGGCTCAGGTTCCCACTCACAGATTGCATCAACAAATTTTGCGCTTACAGGTAGCAACAATGCAACGACGAGATTTGTGTCCAGCGATTGAACTGGTGCAACAGTGGAGTCAGCAAGCAAAAATAGTGCAAAGTGCAGAGTATTGAGTTATTAATTTATAACTCTTAACTCCTAACTCTTGTACAGACGCGTAGACGCTCGTAAGAGCGGCTTCTCGTCAGAGTATAATCGCGTCTCTAATCAGCACTCTTTGGCTAAAACTCCATTGAGGAAGATATCAGCGAGTCCTTCTGCCATCTGCTGCATTTCTTGGGGGGAAGCATCGGGTTCCATGAGGGTGTTGTTAGAAAATCCGGCGATCGCAAACATTCCTAAGAAAACTTTGGCGACAAGTTTGGCATCAGTTTGGCGATAAATACCTTTATCCATTGCCGTTTGAAAGAATGCTTCAGCAACATCGGTCATTTTGTTAATTACTTCCATTTGGATGCGATCGCGCAAGTCTGGGTGAAACTGCACCTCCATAAAACAAACCCGCATCAAATCTACGTTCTTGTGAAAATTCCACATCCGGCGACGCATCACCTGAGCTACAGCCTTATAGCTGCCCATTTCACTCAATTCTGTGAGTAAATCTGTCAAAATTTCCACCCAGCCACTAGTTGCTACTTCCACCAAAATCGACTTTTTGTTGGGAAAATGACGAAACAGAGTGCCCTCCGCGACACCCGCAGCTTGTGCTAAGTCGCGGGTGGTAGTGCCATCAAATCCTTGGGAGGCAAACAACCGTTGTGCCGCCTGTAAAATGCGGGTACGCGTTTGAGCCTCTGAGGGTGGGGGAGAATTAAAAACTCGCATAACTAACAATTATTGTGTGATTTTCGGAACACGACTTGTAGCATTATTGTCTAACGTCAAGTAAAAAAGCACCGAAAGCTTAATACTAGATTAACGCCCTGTTTGCCAAGTCGTTTTTTTCTTCGGTAGTGAAATTTTACTCAATTGTCGCTTATGAATCAGCACAGCCGTTCAATTGGGGATTTATCCCATCAAGTATCTGTAATGTTGCGTCGGCTATTGGCAATGTTAACAGCACTGATAATTTTCTGGTGTGGGCTAATTCCAGAAGTTGCTTTAGCACAGATTCAGACTGCACCTCCTTCCCAAAGGACACAACCTAGCAAAACCGAAATTCCACCAGCGCCAAGTTCGATTCAACCCTATTTGGATCGAGTGATTAAGCAGTTGACAGAGTTTCGTCTCGAAAATGGGATGAAGTTCATCGTCTTAGAAAGGCATCAAGCACCAGTAGTTTCCTTTCTTACCTATGCGGATGTAGGTGGTGTGGATGAACCAGACAAGAAAACTGGTGTGGCACACTTTCTAGAGCATCTAGCATTTAAAGGTACAACACGCATTGGTACAAAAGACTACAAGGCAGAAAAACCTCTATTAGACCGATTAGAACAGTTAGATGCTCAAATTAAAACCGCGAAAGCCAACGGTAAAAAAGATGAAGTTGTCCGCTTACAAGCTGAGTTTCAGCAAGTGGAATCACAAGCCGCCAAGCTAGTCAAGCCAAACGAGATGGGGCAAATTGTCGAACAAGCGGGAGGGGTAGGTTTAAATGCCAATACTTCGACAGAAGCCACTCGTTACTTTTACAGCTTTCCCGCTAATAAGCTGGAACTTTGGATGTCACTGGAGTCAGAGCGATTTCTCACACCTGTAATTCGTCGCGAATTTTATAAAGAAAAAGATGTGATTTTAGAAGAGCGACGGATGCGGATAGAGAATTCACCCATCGGATTGATGGTGGAGAAGTTTATCGATACTGCTTATAAAGTTCATCCCTACAGGCGACCGGTTATTGGTTATGACGAAGATATCCGTAACCTGACACCGGAAGATGTGCAAAAGTTTTTTAATACCCACTATGTTCCCAGTAATATAGCGATCGCCATTGTTGGAGATGTCAACCCAACTGAGGTGAAGAAACTGGCGCAAACTTATTTTGGACGCTTTCAGGCCAAACCAAAAGCTGTTGCCAAAATCCTGGTGGAACCACAACAAAAACAAACACGGGAAGTTACTTTGCAGCTACCTTCTCAACCCTGGTATTTAGAAGGTTATCATCGTCCAGCAGTTACTCATCCCGATGATGTGATTTATGAAATCATTGGTAGTTTATTAAGTAACGGGCGGACATCGCGGCTGTACAAGTCTTTGGTAGAAAAGCAACGCTTGGCGCTAAATGCACAGGGTTTTAGTGGATTTCCTGGGGATAAGTACCCGAACCTGATGCTGTTTTATGCTCTCACGGCTCCTGGACGCACAGTAGATGAGTTGGCACTGGCTTTGCGCCAGGAAATTGACTCTTTGAAAACTGAGCCTGTGGCAGCAGATGAATTGCAGCGGGTGAAAACCCAAGCACGAGCAGGTTTGTTACGCACCCTCGATTCAAATACGGGGATGGCTCAGCAATTATTGGAATTTGAAGTAAAAACTGGCTCTTGGCAAAATTTATTTAAGCAGTTGGATGAAATTGCAGCGGTGACACCTGCGGATATTCAGCGGGTGGCAAAGCAGACTTTTACGCCTGAGAATCGCACAATTGGTAAGCTGTTGTCGAAACAGGGATGAGAAAACCACCTAGGACGCAAAGGACGCGAAGGGAGAGAGTATGCAGAGGTACAAGGTGAATAGTAGAAGGCAGATGGAATTGAAAATTAAAAATTTAAAATTCAAAGTTAAAAAGAGTCAGCAGCTTGTTTTTGCTTTGATGCTGGTTTTTGCCTTTTTACTTGCAACTTTTAACTTTTCTCTAGCGGCGACAGCGGAGGCAAAGTACTACACAGAGTTGAAGTTTGCACCGCTAAGCGAGATTAAGTTACCCAAGTATGAGCGGTTTGCCCTCCAAAATGGCTTAATTGTGTATTTGGTAGAGGATCGCGAGTTGCCGTTGGTGAATGGTACGGCGTTGGTGCATACAGGAAGCCGCTTAGAACCAGCTGATAAAATCGGGTTGGCTGGTTTTACAGGCGCAGTGATGCGTACAGGGGGAACTAAGAAGCATTCACCTGATGAACTCAATCAAATATTGGAACAACGGGCAGCTTCTGTAGAAACTAGTATTGGCGAAGCTACGGGTAGTGCTAGCTTTGATGCACTCAGTGAAGATTTAGAAACGGTGTTTGGATTGTTTGCTGAGGTGTTGCGGGAACCAGTGTTTGCTGCCGAAAAGTTAGATTTGGCTAAGACACAGGCCAGGGGTGGGATTGCCCGTCGCAATGACGACCCAGATGAGATTGCTACTCGCGAATTTCGCAAATTAATCTATGGGAAAGATAGCCCCTATGCGCGCACGATAGAGTATGCCACAGTCGATCGCATATCTCGTGACGATTTAGTCAAGTTTTACGAGCAGTATTTTCATCCCAATAATATAATTTTGGGGATTGTTGGGGATTTTAATGCTAAGAAAATGCGATCGCTCATTCAAGCTAAGTTGGGCGACTGGCAGCCTAATCCCAAATTCACTAAACCCCAGTTAGGAGAAGTGTCGCCAGCCAACACAGGTGGAGTGTTTTTTGTCAATCAGCCGCAATTGACCCAAAGTAGCGTTCTCATCGGGCATTTAGGCGGGCGGTTTGACAATCCAGACTATCCAGCCCTAGATGTGCTGAATGGCGTGTTAAATGGGTTTGGCAGACGCTTATTTAATGAGTTGCGATCGCGTCAAGGTTTAGCTTACTCGGTATATGGCTACTGGAATCCACGCTTCGACTACCCAGGCATGTTCGTTGCTGGCGGACAAACACGCTCTGATGCTACCGTACAGTTTGTCAAAGCGTTACAAGCTGAAATTAAGCGTATCCAAGCTCAAAGAGTGACAGCAGAAGAACTAGCTTTTGCTAAAGAGTCCACACTCAACTCCTTTGTGTTCAATTTTCAAGATCCCAGCCAAACCTTATCGCGGTTGATGCGCTACGAATATTACGGCTATCCGGCTGATTTTCTGTTTCGCTATCAAAAAGCCGTAGCCGCAACAACAACGGCTGATGTCCAACGGGTAGCCAAGCAATACCTCAAGCCAGAAAATATAGTGACTCTAGTAGTGGGCAACCAAACCGCCATTCAACCGCCCTTGACGCAGCTAGCAGCAAAGGTAATACCAATAGACGTGACAATTCCCTCGCCACCACAAGCGAAGAATTAATTGAGGTTACTTATTCATAAAAACTGCGGTTAGAGACGCGTCATGGCGCGTCTCTACTTATATGAAACGATTAGCAAGACAAAAAACTATCAACACTATGAAAAATACACTTTTAAAGACAAAATATCTTTTGTTCTGTCTTGAAAATTAGCAGACAAATATTGACTTTATCAAATTACATTACAAAATAGAAAAGAGAGCTTTTGTATTTGCAGTTTAATCTTATCCAAGAGCGTTTTACTTACTATCACTGTATTGTGGGATCTAAAAATGGCAAGAATAATAATCTCCAATTTGGATACTAATAGTGAAAACTTGCTTACTGAACTAGAACCTTTAGAAATTAAATCTGTGGCAGGTGGTTACAGAAGAGGAAGGTCAAATACATCAAATACAACTGACACCACAACTAGCACAAATGATGCTATATCAGGTTCACTAAACCAGGTTTATAATCTTCTCGGTAACTTAAGGAAACAGATAGACGAAGAAATGTCCAATGTGCAAAGTCAACTACAGCAGCAAACTGCGGACATGGCCTAATTCTATACTCTCCTGATTATCGTGTATTCTGAGTCTAATTGACATTAGAATGCACGATTTTTTTAGATAAATTTTCAAAAAACATATTTATACGAATTATAGTTAACAGTATAAATTGGGTAGCTAGAACGCCAATTCATAGCAAATTGGGATATATAGTATTATTTGAAATTGACGAAACAGACTAACTGTGCGTATTCCCAATCGCGCCACTTGCCACAATGGGGAAGCAATGGCTTGCACGGGTTTCCAAGGCACTCCGTTGGGGAGACAATAAGTTGCGGAGCCAGTTGTGTGGTGAGGCAGCGCGGTCTTGGGGTCTCACGCAACTTCCTACCCTGCGGGAAGGCGTTCCGCCTACAACGGGGGGAATCCCCGCAACGGAGTAGCTCCCCAAGTGGAGCATCTGGCGTGGTTTCCCCCATGAGCGACTGCCGAAAGGGTCTCCCGACTTGAGCAAACTGGCGTGAGGTTCCCTATGGATGCTCTACAGCAATCCTAAATTATTCATCGTAAGCAGTCGAACAGAATTAATTACACAACGTCATTGCGAATAGAGCGAAGCGGAGTGAAGCAATCCCAGCCCTTGCGATTGCTTCCCCGCAAGGGTACGAGACGCTAACGCTAACGCTTGCAATGACTGTAAATATTTTGAGCTATCTACTTACACAAGATTCCCTACTTCTCAAAGTAAGCTTGGGATTTGTGACAGTTTTTATAAGCTTGTAGCTTCAAGAGATTAAAGACAAGACAATATTAAATCTGTAGTTGGTATGGTGCAATTATCCAAACCAGTATTACTATCAATTCAAAAAAATATTTATAATCAAATTAATTTTTAAGAAAGACACAAATTGCTCGTTTATGTCTTTTTATGCAGGTTTATAGCCTTGACTTTATCAGTTTCTATAAATAAAAATTGCATTAGCGACTAAGCAAATACAGCTTACTTGCTAGCATCTATCACTTACGTTCCACAAATATTTTAGGAGTAAATCATGGCAACTATTAATCTTGCGGAATTATACGCTGCTGGTTCTGAATTGTTCCAAGATACCGAAAGCTTTCTCAATGAACTGAGCGATGTAGATTCTATTTCTGGTGGAAATTACGGTAGCAATGTCAGCGATATTTCAGGACTGACAAAGCTAGCTGAAGCATATGTTCTAACATATGGCGTTGGTCATATTGCTGTTATCACCAAGTCATACAGCCATGGTGGTTACGGCTTCGGTTACTAATAGATTAGTAGATAACTACTAAGCTAAACCCTTCTTCAGGGATTCAACCTCAAAAGTAATCTCTGCAATAAACATGAGGTTTCTTTATTACTAATAATCCCTGAAAGTCAGTTAGATTAATCAATCTACACCTTATTGGCAACAAATCTTTTAGGAGTAAAAAATGGCAAATATCAATCTTTCTGAATTGCACGCTGCTGGTTCTGAATTGTTCCAAGATACCGAAAGCTTTCTCAATGAACTGAGCGATGTAGATTCTATCTCTGGTGGAAATTACGGTAGCAATGTCAGCGATATTTCAGGACTGACAAAGCTAGCTGAAGCATATGTTCTAACATATGGCGTTGGTCATATTGCTGTTATCACCAAGTCATACAGCCATAGTAATTACGGCTTCGGTTACTAATCGTTTAGTAGTTAACTACTAAACTAAATGGCTCTTCAGGGATTCAATCTCAAAAGTAACCTCTTGGATAAAAATGAGAATCATTGATAATCAAGAATCCCTGAAGAGCTAGGCAAGTTAATCAATCTACACCTTCTTTGCAACAAATATTTTAGGAGTAAATCATGGCCACTATTAATCTTTCTGAATTGCACGCTGCTGGTTCTGAACTATTCCAAGATTCCGAAAGCTTTCTCAATGAACTGAGCGATGTAGATTCTATCTCTGGTGGTAGTTACGCTACGGAGTCCGTCAGCGACCTATCGGGACTGACAAAGCTAGCTGAGGCATTTGTTCTGACATATGGCGTTGGTCACATTGTCGTTTTAACCAAGTCATACAGCAATAACTACTAAGCTAGATGGCTCTTCAGGGATTTAATCTCAAAAGTAATCTCTGCGATAAATATGAGGTTTATTTGTGACTAATAATCTCTGATAGTCAGCCAGATTAATCAATCTACACCTTCTTTGCAACAAATATTTTAGGAGTAAATCATGGCCACTATTAATCTTTCTGAATTGCACGCTGCTGGTTCTGAACTATTTCAAGACTCTGAAAGCTTTCTCAATGAACTGAGCGATGTAGATTCTATCTCTGGTGGTAGTTATGCTACGGAGTCCGTCAGCGACCTATCGGGACTGACAAAGCTAGCTGAGGCATTTGTTCTGACATATGGCGTTGGTCACATTGTCGTTTTAACCAAGTCATACAGCAATAACTACTAATAGCTTAGTAGTTAACTACTAAGCTAGATGGCTCTTCAGGGATTCAATCTCAAAAGTAATCTCTGCGATAAATATGAGGTTTATTTGTGACTAACAATCCCTGAAAGCTAGCCAAATTAATTAATCTACAGCTTACTTGCAACAAATCTTTTAGGAGTAAATCATGGCCACTATCAATCTTTTTGAACTACACGCTGCTGGTTCTGAACTATTTCAAGACTCTGAAAGCTTTCTCAATGAACTGAGCGATGTAGATTCTATCTCTGGTGGTAGTTATGCTACGGAGTCCGTCAGCGACCTATCGGGGCTGACAAAGCTAGCTGAGGCATTTGTTCTGACATATGGCATTGGTCACATTGTCGTTTTAACCAAGTCATACAGCAATGACTACTAATAGCTTTGTAGCTAACTACTAAGCCAGCTGGCTGTTCAGGGATTTAATCTCAAAAGTAATCTCTGCGATAAATATGAGGTTTATTTGTGACTAACAATCCCTGAAAGCTAGCCAAATTAATTAATCTACAGCTTACTTGCAACAAATCTTTTAGGAGTAAATCATGGCCACTATCAATCTTTTTGAACTACACGCTGCTGGTTCTGAACTATTTCAAGATTCCGAAAGCTTTCTTAATGAACTGAGCGATGTAGATTCTATCTCTGGTGGTTCTGAGAGTCTTAGCAACGTCAGCGATCTATCGGGACTAACAAAACTAGCTGAAGCATATGTCCTGACATATGGAGTTGGTCACATTGCTGTTTTAGTAACCTCATACAGCCATGACTACACAGTCTAATAGCTTTGTAATTAACTACTAGGCTAGATGGCTCTTCAAGGATTAAACTAAAAAATAATCTATTTTTTTGAGATTTATTTAATAGCTATAATCTTAGAGAGCCAGGTTTTAACAATTAATTTAGGAAGTAATCATTGCTAGTTTCAATATTCCGAAACTATCTATTAGGAATTTTGTACTTTTGCAATAGCTGGAAATCTTCCTCAAGTACTTGAACAATATGACTGACATTTCCACTTTGTAACCAATACTCATATTACCCACACTATATTTAATTAATTTGTAGTTAAACCTCGTCTACCTTGAGAACTGTAGTTTTTTGCCAAGATACTAAGATTGCTTCCTTATGTCGCAATGACGCATCTGAATTATTGTCAACTCCAGGTTTCAACATGGACGAGGTTTATATGCTGAGTTTGAGCTAGTAATCAAGAACTTAATCAGGCTTACATAGACTATTTCATCAATGATTTTTGTGGGAAGTAATTAAATGGCAAAAATCATAATTTCTGATCTGCATACTGCTGATTCAGAAACTTACCTGACCGTGATGAATGATATCGATTCCATGTTTGTATATGGTGGTGATGACTATGCATTATCTGAGCTTATTAACTTTGCTTATAAATTTCTGGATTTTGTTGTAGCTATTTTTGGCATCTACAACATTGCATTACTAGCAAAATCCTTCAATGCTAGTGAGTCTAATTCTTCTTTGTCTATTTATCTTTGATGATTGAACTGGAAATTGACATGATGACTAATAAGATGTTATGTGCAATCTATGCATGGTTAGCATTACTGTGGTTTTACAGTTTCTTGATTAACCAACAGCAAATTTCACTTCTGTTAATAATTATTTGACACTATGCCTTTCTTATTAAGTTCTCAAAATGTTATTGACTACCTGATTCCCCTAGGATTATGTACTCAAGAAGAAAAGTCATTGAGTAAGATTGAGCTAAAACCTGCCAAGAACTTTAATTTGTTAATTAGTTTGTCTGATGGTCGGCAACTTCTAGTTAAACAAGAGCGTCTCGACCTAGAAGGAAAATCTGTTGGTGAATTTTTTGAGGAATGGAAAATTCATAATTTTTTCCGAAGGTTTCCAGAAATTAGCCACATTCGCTCTTATTGTTCGGAAGTTTTGCATTTTGATGCTGCAAATTCCATTATTGTTTTCAATTATCTGAGTAACTATCGGGATTTAGCTGATTTCTACACTAAGGAGAATTTATTTCCAACTGAAATTGCAAGGGTAGTTGGAAATACTTTAGCAGCTATTCATCGTGTAAGTATTAATCGGCAAGATTACCAGGAATTCTTTCAAAATGTTGAGGGTGCATCTAGTCAAAAAACTCCAAACCTAAATTTGGGAATGGATAGGATTACCCCAGAAATTTATGGTAGAGTTCCTGCCGATGGATTGAAATTCTTTGCCCTTTATCAACGGTACGACAGCTTAGGACAGGCGATCGCAGATTTGAGTGATGCTTTTACCCCTTGTTGTCTGACCCATAATGACCTGAAGCTGAACAATATCCTTTTATCCTTAAATTGGGAAGAAGCAGTTTTCCAAGAATCGCTCGGATATGACAGCATCATTCGCTTGATTGACTGGGAACGCGGTAATTGGGGAGATCCAGCTAATGATTTAGGAACACTAGTGGCCAGCTACCTGCAAATCTGGCTTTACAGCTTGGTCGCTAGCAATATGATTGCGATCCAAGAGTCTTTACGTCTAGCCACAATTCCTCTGCAATTGCTTCAGCCTTCAATTGCGATGCTGGTTAGTACTTATTTGGCTTACTTTCCCGAAATCCTAGAGCTTCGTCCTGATTTCATTGAGCGAGTCATGCAATTTTGCGGTCTAGCTTTGATTAGAGCTATTCAAGCACAACTCCAGCACCAAAAAACCTTTGGTAATGTCGGTATCTGTATGCTTCAGGTTGCTAAGAGTTTATTGTGCCGTCCGGAAGCATCTATACAAACAATTTTTGGTGTAGAAGCATTAGATTTGTATCCCACCAGTTTGTCTCCCATATAGAGGTAGATAAAGACAACTCATGTAGAGACAAGGGAGAAATTCTCCCTTATCTCTCCCTAATCCCTCTTAATTCACAGGCCAGCACTTATGCAACTATTAGATTCGTTGTCAACTCAACTATCAGATATTCCAGAGCCATTGCAGACATCACTGCAAGATATTGTTCATAAGGTTGAAATTCAGTCACGGTATTGTATTAAGCACCCAGACTACAAAGCATTGGAATTGCCAGAATCAGCAGTTTCGCGCTTTCTGGAAATGCCCTTAGATCTCCAGAATAAGTATTTGAGTTTGCAATTGCGTAGTTTTCTCTATGGCATTTATTACAACGGTTCAATGAAACTTTCGCTCGCACCCGATGCAGAGACAACAAATGCACCATTAAGCCAAAATCTGGAAAATAATACAAAATTAGGTGTAGATGTGGCTTTTTACGAACGCTTGCATACAAGCAACAAAGGTGAAGGCTATTTGAGCCGCGATTGGCTTGTGATTAAAGAAGAAATGGATGGCATTTTGGTGGTCGAGAAGAATGGTTTGAAACTCTACATTGAGCGGGATGTTCATCTACAACCAGAAGAACGATCTGTCACTGTCGGCGACTCAGTTGCAATCAAAATGCCCAAGAATTTGGTACAAAGCGCATTTTACATGGCAGTTAGTAATGCAGCTTCCCATGGTAGTCAAAATATTGTGCGCGTTTACTTCAACTTAACCCCAGAAGGTGCAGTTGCAGTCATGGAAAGTTTAACTACACAACTCAACTCCATAGGTGTTTCCTTTTCTTTTAAAGCATTGTACAACCCTTCCGATTATGGGCGTTGCGACTCAGCAGTGCTTTACTTTGACAAATACAACTATGTCGCTGTTCACCCGGTATTAGAGAGGATGTATGTAGAAAATCAATCTTATTTTCAAGAGCAAGTGCCTTTGTTCACCAAGTTGATGGCACCAGGATTGGCGATCGCAGAAGAACCAGACCGTAAATTTGGCGATAAAGAAAGTTTCGGTACGCACCGCTGCCAAATTGTTGCTAACGGGTTGATAGATGCTTGGCAGCAAGGAAATGATACGCCAGCAGTTCGGATGTCATCGATTCTCCAACATTTCTCCTTCCAGGAAATTGAATTACAACGTCCTTACCTCAATGCCAACTCTGAGGATATCTACACTCCCTTACACATATAAAATTCAATAACCTTGTGGTAGTTGACTGATACTTGCACCTAGCCCTAGCGATTGGAAATCAAAGGTTTCAAGCCCGCGCAGGCGGTGAGTCCAGTGTTGCGGGAAGGATTATTGACCCAGGCGACGACTGGCGTTAGCGAGGTTCGTGTAGCAGACGCTCCTTCTGGTGCGTTACCCAAAGTGGTTTTGCCTGTATAGCTGCGATTTCTATTCGCTTGGTGCTTTTCTCCCCGCTGGTGTAAATTCTCGCATGAGAGCTAATACGATGAATGAAGAATTTTCTAACTGTAGTCAACCTTTAAATAAAATAATCAGTTCTGAAGAATGGGAACCAATTATCAAAGCGATTGTAGCTGGCAAGTATTCCTGGGCTTGTGTTTTAATCCTCCACGTTATTGGGTTAAATCCTATTGAATATATACCCTATCGCACTTATATGCGATTACTAAAAAATAACTGCATACTTGACAAAAGCAGTAAAAATAAAACTAACGGGATGAAATTACAATTTTTTACTATCAAATCAAGATGGACAGAACTGAGTAGCAGTAAATTAGAATAAAATAATTTAAAAATAAACACAAAGATAGACATAATACTTAGCATTTTAATACCGCTCTTGTCTTTCTTTGTGTTTGGTTAATTAAATTATTATTGCTAGCTTAAGCTGATTCTAGCAGTTCTTTAGATAATTGAGAATTCACATTCTCCTGAAGCTGCACTACAATTTCTACAGCTGCGATTTGTTGCTGTAACCAATTGGCAAAGAAATCTCCCATAATTTTCAAACGTAACTTCTCATCTAATTGTGGTTTAATAATTTCCTCGACTGCAATTATATGTACTCCTTTTGGTGTAATAATTGGCTTAATAATCTGTGGCGGAGTGGCGGCAAAGACTGCGGCTGCAATTTCTGGTCTAAAATCGCTACGATGGCGGATTCCCTGATAGCCACCAGCACGGCGGATTTCTGGATTTTGGATGTATTGGCGAGCAATTTCTTGGAAACTGATTTCACCTTCTTGTAGAGCATAAAATATTTCTAGCGCCAAGTCTTCATCATCTAAGACAACTTCATAAGTTACTGCCCCAGAATAGTCAATTTGGTGAGCATAAAAAAATGGTTCAACTTTATCTGCAAATAAATAATTTGCTAACTTTGCAGATATTAGGTTTGTTTTGGCAATTTCTTCAAAGTCATCTAGAGAAAGATGATGTTTTCCTAACCAGACCCAAGTATCTTCTGCTTTAATCAGTTTGTTAGCCAAGCGCATGTTATCTGCTGCTTGTTGAAGTTCTTCTGTCTCAACTTCAATTCCGGATTTTTCAGCGGTATCAGTAATAATTTTTCGAGTCGCGATCGCTTCTACCAAGCTAGGAATTTGGCAAGATAACTTGAGGTGGTAAATAATATCTTCGTTAGCAATATTTAAAACACTTATCATCATACAATTCCTCCAGTTACACAATTAATTCTGAGTTAGTTAGATAACTAACTCAGATAAATTAGTAGCGTATCTATCATATTCACTTTATATATAATTTCATGTCTCTATCTAATGGTACTTTTAATATTTAGTTTGACAGCTAGTACAATCCAGGTTGATGAAAATTAACGTTTAAAATCATATATTATATTTCACTATCAATAACTACAACAAAATACCTAAATAGAATATAAATTAATTGAATTCATAATTATTTAATGTATCTTTAAAATCCAGGTAATTGATGTAATTTTTAATAAAAATAAATGTCACCCTAAGTAGAGCAGCGTGAATAGTTTATCTTTAGGATAAGGCAGGAGTTGAGACAAACCAGTAACTCACTATGAGTATCTTAACGATAAAGGAATGTTATCCGAAGTTAAAAAAACAGATAAAACCTCTACTTTAGGTTATACATTTAATGCAATATTGTATTAATTTAATGTAAATACATATTTAGATATGTCGCTACTATAAAAAATAAGTTTTACAGACATAAATGCTGCATTTACGTCCTATAAATATTGTAGATAGCGACTTTTCTATACAGAAACTTCATATATCATTAGCTAATTTTCTACTGACTAATGTAATAATTTAGAAGTTCGATATACTCCTATCATCCAATCGAAAACATGAGTAAAATAATAATTTGTGAATTACATCCTTCTGATGTAAAAACATTTTTGCAGGAACTAACTCCAGCACAAGCTGAAACTGTATGTGGGGGTGGTTCTCCCTATATTTATATAACCAATATGACTGACGAAGTAACAATAAATGGCTCAGGATATAACGGAGGAGATAATACAGTTGAAGCTGGTACAAATTCAGTCAGCTATCACGATAACAAAATTAATACTACAGACTATTCAAGGTCTAATTATAATATCTTTTTTTAGTTATTTACAACTGTAACAGTTGTGTCAACAAAACTCAGTAGATAAATTTCTTAATGGTTTAACAGAGCTAATGCAGAATTTGCAAGTTACATACCTATTTAATTTGTGGCTCAGGAATCCCGAACCACAAACCTGACCAAGAAAGTAAGACAATGACTAAAACATTAATTTCTGATTTCTGTTCTACTGATATAGGATTATTTCTACAAGATTTAACTCCAGTACAAGCAAATACTGTACGCGGAGGTTCTAACACTATTTCTGTAATTAACATTAGTGATGGCGTAAATAACACTGTAAATACATATGAAGGTTCAGATTCTTTCAACTATCGCGACAATAAAGTTTACACTGTGGACTATTCAAGATCCAATTACAATTTGTTCTATATTTCTGATTGAAGGTTAACATGCTTTGATTGTAGGAGCCGATATTTATAGTTTCTAATTAATTAACAGAGAAGCTTAAATACAGGATCAAATCATAGATATAGACTTTTCTAAAAATTAGTTCTTGTGGCTTTAACTGGATTGATTGAGAAACTAAATTTGTGTCAAGCTGTATAAGAGTGATTTTGCTTATTTAAAGTCATGTAACTGTCCATTCTCTCACCTAAAACCTGACCTAGGAGAATAGAAAAATGAGTACAACAGTAAATTCGGGATTGCATTCTCTTAAAATAAACAAGTTATTTTATGACCTAACATCAGTAGAAATGGCTACGGCTGTAGGAGGTTCTAATCTAACATTAAACAATATTCAAGGTGGGATAAATAACAAATCAGATAAATCTAGTGTAAATAGTATAGATGGCAACAAACTTTTCACTATTGATTTTTCGGGCTTAACCTTGAATTTTATCTTTTTAATCGATATATTCTGATTTTTTGCTAATTTATATGAGATAAACTGAAACGATTTAAGTTGACGTTGAAATGTAAAAAGTAGGGCAGGTAATAAAAGTCTGTCCTACTTCGGGTTCCAAATACATGTTCTAAATTACGGACAACTAAGAATTTATTCCAGATTACTAAAGTTCTAGACCGCCTTTTTGTAATTTTTTAAAGGGATCTAGAATAAAGTCAATCACTCGACGCTGACGAATAATCACCTCTGCGGTTGCTGTCTGACCAGGGGTTAAGGTGATGTATTTGTTGCCAGCTTGGATATAAGGACGATCCAAGATGATATCCAACTCATAAGTTTCTATTCTGTTTTCGTTGTTCGTCTGAATTTTCGAGTTAGGTGATATCCAACCGACACGCCCTGGCAGCACTCCATAATCTTGGAAGGGATAAGCATCAAACTTGACTTTGACTGGCATTCCCACTTTCAAGAAACCACTGTTTTGGCTAGGCATTTGCGCTTTCACAATCAAAGGAGTATTGTTAGGTGCAATTTGGGCAATTACCTGTCCTGCTTCTACTGCTGGCCCTGGTTTTTGGATGGGTAACTCAAAAATTGTGCCATCAATAGGCGATCGCACCACTCGTTGCTGTAACTGAAGCTGCAAGGAAAGGATTTGGCTTTGAGTTTGAGTCATTTCCGTTTGCAGGCTAGTAATTTGCGTTTGCAGGTCTTTGAGTTGTTCCTGATTTTTCAGCACCGCCAGTTTACCTGCTTGCACCACGCCTTGATAGCTACTTTGCTGTTCTTGCAGGCGAAGTCTTGCTTGCTGAATATCTGCTATGGCCTGACTCATTGTCGTCTGATAGCGACCCAACTCTTCTTGTAAACGTAGTTGAGCTAGTGTAGCCTCTGATTTTGCTTGTTCTTGGGAGATCAGGCTTTCTTCTGCCGTCTTCTCTAATTCCACAACTTTGATTTGAGGAATTGCACCTTGCTCTAAAAGTTGCCGATAGCGGCCAATTTCCGCGACATCTCGGCGCAAACGACTGCTAGCTAACTTTTGGGCGATCGCAGTAGAACTGATGCTCTGCCTAGCCTGCTCGACTAAAGCTAATTTTTCCGATTTTTGTAAGTTATACGTACTCTGTTTCACATCTAGATTTTGCTGTGCCTGATTCACTTGCGCCATTTTTTCCAAGGCTTGAGCTTGGTTTTGTTGCTCTTGGATATTAATTGCCAGCATTAATTGATTTTTCAGCAAATCCAGTTGCGATCGCCTACTGATTAGCCCTTCTAGCTTTGTATTTGTCTGTTGCAAATCTGTTTGCAAGACATCCGAATCCAGTGCCAGCAAAACTTGCCCTGCTTTGACAGTCTGACCTTCTTTGACGTTCACAGATTTGACGCTACCGGCAACTGCAATACCCAATGTTTGCGTTGCTCCTTTGGGTTCTAAACGCCCTCTGGCACTTCCTGTTTCATCAACCTTGGCCAGCATCGCCCAAGGTAAGATAATCGCTGCAAAGCCTGCCAGCAAGTACAGCATTGAGCGTGTCCAGAGTTTTGGTAAGGCATCTAATAATTCCTCAGTGCCGTAATACCAATCATTCGCCTCAGTTTCTACCTCTGTCTGATAATCAACAACGGCATTAGAACCCTCAACCTGGGAAACCCGATCTTGCCTTGGTGTGGCAAGTATGGATAATAAATTTTGATATGGGTTTGGCATAAGTAATTTAGAGGACTGGGTATTGGGGATTGGGGAACTCGGGCCCCCTCTGGGGATTAGGGGCTATGGGGATTGGGGATTGGATATTGGAAAATTTTTTCCTAGTCCTTAGTTCCCAGTCCCCAGTCACTAGTTCACTCGGAAATTTCCCAGGTTCTCAACCTGTAGGTGCTAGTTGTTGCTGGTTGAGATAAAAGTAATGACCTTTTCTGGCAATTAATTCATCGTGAGTACCGCTTTCTACTAATAAGCCGCGATCCAATACCAGAATTAGGTCAGCATGACGCACGGTGGACAGGCGATGAGCGATGATTAAACTTGTCCGCCCCTTGAGAATTGTTTTCAGGTGATTTTGAATAATCCGCTCAGATTCAGCATCGAGGTGGCTGGTTGCTTCATCTAACAGTAATAAGCGGGGATTTCCTAGCAAAGCACGAGCGATCGCTAGCCGTTGGCGTTGTCCGCCAGATAACATACCGCCGCCTTCACCAATTTGGGTTTCGTAACCCCTTGGTAGTTGCTGAATAAAGTCATTTGCTCCTGCTAGACGCGCCGCTTCAATAATTTCTTCGAGGGTGGCTTCTGGATGAGCAATGCTGATATTTTCGCGAATTGTGCCGCCAAACAAAAAGGTATCTTGATCGACAACACCAATTTGCGATCGCAGCGATCGCAGGGCAATACTACTCACATCTTGAGCGTCAATTAATACTTTGCCATCTGTCGCCGGATATAGACCCAAAATCAATTTGGAAAGTGTAGTTTTCCCAGAACCACTACGTCCGACAACAGCTACAGTTTGCTCGGGCAGAATTTCAAAACTGAGATTTTCGAGGACATTCATATCACTTTCTCGGTGATAGCGGAAAGTGACATTTTCAAAGCGAATGTGACCGCGCAATCTCGGTAACGATTGACGCGGTTGATGTTGTAAATCTTCTTCTGGCTCGGCTTCTAGAACATCATTAATCCGCTCAGTAGAAATGATTACTTCCTGCAATTGATTCCACAACACCACGAGCCGCTGAAAAGGGCGAATAATGTTACCTAACAACATATTGAAAGCAACTAATTGCCCAATTGTGAGTTGATTTTGAATCACCAACCATGCGCCAAACCACAGTAATGCTGTAGTTATCAAGGATTCGATCGCAGAACTGAAGATTTGTAATTGGTTACTAATGATCTGCCCGCTAAAGGTTTTTTTAATCACATTGTTTAGCAGTTCTTCCCAATGCCAGCGCACTGTTTGCTCGATAGCCATTGAGCGAATTGAGCGAATACCTGTAAGCGATTGAATCAAATAACTGTTCTCATTGGCTGAAGCATTAAACACCTCACGGCTAATGCGGCGCAAGAAAGGTGTGGCGACCAGCGCCAGTAAAACAAAGGGCGGTACAATCAGCAAACTGAGTAATGCCATTTGCCAGCTGTACCAAAACATCAATCCTACATAGATAAACACCGTCAGTAAATCCAAAGTAATAGACAGTGCCTCTCCAGTCAGGAAGCGTTGAATTTTCTGATTTTCTTGGACGCGAGAAACAATATCGCCAACGTAACGCGACTCAAAAAATGCCAGAGGCAAGCGAAAGGTATGTTTGATAAAACCTACCAACAAAGCTAAGCTGATGCGATTGGCTGTGTGATCCAAGAGATATTGCCGCAGTCCATTAATGCCAACGCGGAATAATCCAAAAAAGATCAGCCCTAAACCTACGGCGTTTAATGTCAGAGTGCTGCCTTGGACAATTACTCGGTCTAGCAACAACTGGGTGAATAGCGGTGTAATTAGTCCAAACACCTGAATCAGCACCGAAGCGACGAAGACTTCTAAAAGCACTCGCGAGTAGGGCTTGACTAAATCAAAAAACTGCCACAATGTTGTGCTTGTTTCTTCGGTGTCTTTGAGTAGGGGTGTAGGTTGCAATAACAACGCATAACCAGTCCAGCCTGCTTTGAATTCAGCATAGGTGA
This sequence comes from Nostoc minutum NIES-26, assembly GCA_003326215.1. Classification (GTDB taxonomy): domain Bacteria; phylum Cyanobacteriota; class Cyanobacteriia; order Cyanobacteriales; family Nostocaceae; genus Dendronalium; species Dendronalium minutum. The sequence goes on from LXQD01000247.1 coordinate 77,334, forward strand.
GAGTGCGTTGCCCGATCGCAGGGTCACCAACAATCACCTGTTTTTTGTTGATTTCATAGACGACAATGTAGTGCTTACCTTCCCAGTGAGCGATCGCTGGTAAGGTTTGTTGCGCTAATCGATCGAGGCTGGCTTTGACAGGACGGGTAGTAAAACCAATACTTTCCGCCGCCACTGTTAAACCTCGTAGTGATGCCCCACTGCGGTTGACGTTAGCTTGCTCCCGCAGTCGATTGACACTCAAACGCTTACCCCAATAGCGACTAATCATCACTAAGCAGGCTGCCCCACAGTCCGAGGCGCTTTGTTGTTCAAAAAATGGATATCGCTTGGTCAAGCGTCCCCACCAATGACCTGCCCTCACTTTCGGACTGGGAAAGTAAGCTCGTCGTTGTCTTTGTTTTGGCTGAGAATCTGATTGCGGAAAACGCAGAATATTGGAAGATGATGCGGTGAAGGAAGACGCGGAGATTGGAGGACGCGGGGACGCGGGGAGTGTTTGTGAGACATTTTCCGTGTCTCCGTGTCTCTGTGTCTGCGTGTCTTCTTCCCCAGTCCTCTGTCTCCCCATCTCTTGCAATTTGATTAACTCTGCCAATTGCGGCCAGTATTCTATTGCTATTTGCCAATCATCATTCTTGAGAGTGTAAATAATTGTTGGTTGTGTCACCTGCCAATTTCCTAGCTTCGGACACACATAGATGTTTCCTGGTATCAATGTGTGCCCGTCAGTATTTAGCAGTTCTCCTCGATGTAATAGCCAGAGTTTAATGTTTTTGAATAGTTTGGCTGAAAATGAGCCAGTTTCCAAGGTGTGTCGCTCGAATAAAGATAACGCTTTGAGAACTTCTTCTACAGAGCCATTGTGAGGAAGTAAACCATTCTGACAACGTAATAACAATAAATCCCAAATTTCTGCACGTTTTGTCAGGCGATCGCTAATGCTAGGATATTTGTGCATCAACTCCTGCAACGCTGCTTGTGGAACATAGCAAAGTTTTAAGTTCACAGAAGCTCTAGCAACGTAAGCACTAAACTGTTCTTCGGGAAATAAAGTTAACTCGCCAAATGATGCGCCAGTTGAGAGGGTAGTAATTAAGTTATTAAAGCTATCTAGTAGTCTGACTTTACCCCCAAGGATGATATAAATTCCCGCAGATGCTGCTACTGCTTGCCAAAACTGCTTGGCTACTGGTGGTTCGACAATTTCGACCACTGCCAAACACATATCTATTTCACTATCTGACAAAGACTCACCTAAAGTTTGGGTGAGCTGTTGCGCTAACTGCTGCTGGGAAAACGCTGATGGCATTTCCTGACCTCCAAGACAGTATTAAGCAAAAACATCTTAGAAAAGCACAGCTCTGGTAGTGGCCGTTTACAATCAACAAGAGCCAGTACGTTGCAAACACACTGCGTTGCGCGGGTTAAGAACGTTGTAGACAGTAGCAAGTGTCCGTTAAAGTTTCCCCCGTTTCAGGCGTTCCGCCTTCCCGCAGGGTAGCTACTGGCGTTCAACAGTTAACAGTCAACACCCCACTCAAGTTAATATGCAACTTTTATGCGTAATCGCTTATTGATTAGTCCGCATTAGATTGAATGACCAATTGAAGCCAGGTTCGCGATTAGATTGCAAGTCGCCAATTTTAATACCAGCATCTTGATTTTGCTCAGTTTCTTGTTGGCAGGAACTTTTGCGTTTGGTGGAAAGTCCCATTTGTTTTAACAGGCGATTAACATGGCGATCGCTAATTTCAATCCCTAATTCATTGGCTAGATGCTTGCTTAACCATTGGGCTGTCCAATAAGTAAATGCGTAACCATAATCACGAGGACTGTTGCTAACTAATTCTTTCAATCGTTCGGTATATTGAGCATTCACAATCTTGGGTCTACCTATCGGCCGTTCATTCCATTTGTGTGCTAAACCTGCTTCCGCTAACCCAACCCAGTAGCGTGCCATCTCCTGAGAACAACCTAATATTTCACAGATTTGGGTTTGAGATTTACCCATATCTGCCAATAACATAATTTCAATCCGTCGCCGATATTCTGGTTGTAAATTATTCTGCAAGTGTTTTAACAAAGTTTTTCTTTGAAAAGGTGTTAAAAACTTGCTCTCCTGTGTGTCGTAGTTTTCAAAACCTTTGTCTTGACTAGAATAGTTTGACATAATTATTACCAGTTCCTGTCCACTGTAAAATCCAGGCAGTTATGCCCGTTGTGTCTGTTGCAAAAATCTCTATACTCAAAGAAATTAAAAATTAAAAAAATATCTTTAATTTTTAATTTTGCATTGAAAAGTCAGATGCGATGCCGAGTGTTTACCCTCCTGGTATTGTGAACTAGGGGAGTTATTTCTGAGCTACCGCCACTTTTAACCCTCCATATCCTGCGTTAATGTGCCATACCAGGATAAGAGGGTAATTAAATTTCTGGCGCATCATGGGATTTTTCTATTTTGCCAGCCAGTCAAAATTTTGTTAGAGACTGCGCTCTCAAGGGGTAAGAGTAGATATTTCGTGAATAGTAGTTAGCAAACCTGACAAAATATGCAGCAAGCATAGCTGTTGTCTTCCCTAATAAACAGCAGTTTTTGGTAAAACACCTAAAACCAGTGAGTAGTTCACTCGTTAACTACAAAAATTTGACAGACTTTCCTAAAGACTGGTGTAACGCTGGTATTAGTTTCAACCAATTGCTTGAGTTGATAATTACAGGCAAGCTAGTTTGAGCCTTCTAGTCATTCCTAGTTGGAGAATGTTATTGAACTATACAAGACATGTTTATAGTTCAACCTCAAGACATTTAAACTGGTTATGTTTAGATTCCCAAAAAAGGTTGCAACCTGTTCCATGGATTGGAACCTAGAGGCAGCTAAGATCAGGTATAAATACAAATCTACTTCTTACAATAGCGTAACACTAGCTATAGTTTCATCAACTGATTGTGAAACATCTGAATTAACCTAAAAGAAAGTTTCAACTACAAAGTGACACTTCCTCACGCTGTTGTCTTACTCCACTGTTATTTTTTTAAAAATTTTTCTCTACATAGTCAATAGTTTTTAACAGGAAAGTCAGTTTTTTACGAAAACTTGATAATACTTTTACTTAAATTTCATAATTTTGTTTGTCTAGAAAAAATAAGTAAATTATTGAATTGATCGTTGCCAAAACATTTAACATCGGAAATTACTGATTGAATTGTAACTGTTACTATTTAACTCTATTTTCTTCATACATAAGTTTGATATAAAATAACTATTTTTGATATTATTTGTTAGTTTTACATCTATCTCTAGCAATAAAAGTATATATTTGGCTCGCTTAATCTACTTAGATTTTTTTATGTTTAAGTATCTATCTCTAATATGAAAATTATATAAAGTTGCACTAAAAGCTTGAAATTTACATTCTTGAGAAGTTAGAAAATTATGGAAAAAAGTAGCCAGTACGATACTACAGACATAGAGATCGTCTCATCGACATAATCAGTGCGTCTTCGTCCTCAAATGTGTCTGGGCAAACTAGAACCAAGGTGAGCGTGGTACACAAGTACATCAAAAACAACGTGAAACAAAGTTTTTTAGTATTTCCCTCTGACGAAATTAATCAAACACAGTTCTGCTTTGTGTTTGATGAGGAGCTTTTGGATCATCATCAAGACAATGTCAAACATCTACTGATGAAAGCTGAGGAATTGATGCAATAATACTTTGCAGTGAAATTACATACTTGTCTGTGACCCAAACTCTATCTAATTATAGGGGTGCAAATTTTTTGATATATAAAAAACTGGAAGCTGTTCAATTTTTTTAGCTTCCAGTAATTACTATATAAATTGCAAGTTAATACGAAAAAATAATCCTAATTGGGAGAATTAGGATTATGATTAATCCAAAGAGAAGCATAAAAGCTATAAGTCCTATCAGCCACAACGATTAAACTGTTACGTCTTCTTGTTCCGCTCTCGGTAATAGTACTAAAAAGCTTTTTTGGCTCAAGCAACACCAGCCGGAGTATGGAAAGTTCTATCTAATTTCCTCCACCACAGGGAAACTTGACAGCAAGCATTCAAAGTTAAGACTGGGGTAAGCTGCCATTCTTACTTTTCTTAGCTCGGACTTTCTTGGAAAAAGAACCACCAGCAGTAACAGTAGCTCGTCAGTCTAAGTGTAGAAGTTATTTACTACCACAAGACACTGACTACTTCAGCAATAGCAATCAGTTAGATGTGTTTGATAGTCAGATAATCATTGATGTTATTTTTGAAAACAAATTTACTCCTTAGCATTTAAATAGTTATCTATAATTTATAGGATTTTGGTGCTAAAAAATTGCCATTTTGGCAGAATTTAGTAATAAATTAAGTGGTTAATTTTAAATAACTATCACTGTCGCAATTCTATTTAAGTTTTTTAAAATTGAAATATTCAAATTCCCAACTTATTAAAGAAGTCGGGAATTTAGGTCTTTCACCAATGATTTAGGATTGCTATATAAACAACTTGCCAAGCTATGATTTTTGATCGGCATGGTAGACAACAAGGCACTCATGAACGGTAGAGCCAAATCTATTGATTCAATAGATTTTTTAATTAATTTGACAGAATTTCAAAGGCAAATCTTAAGCACTTTCAGGATGTGGTTCAGATTTTATGGATTGAGATTCGTGAATTTGCTTACCTAACCATTGACGATCCAGACCTCCACCACGGATTTCTGTTTTTTTCCCAACTACTTCAAGATAAGCAACGTCTTTAATTTTACCTAAGCAGCTTGTCGCAATATGAGTATCACATTTGTTGTCAGCAGATGGGTGAGTATTTTTTACATTTTCCTGATGCTGTTGGTGCGATTTGTTAGCTTGGGAGTTTTCTTTGAGCAATCGGTTATAGGTGCGGTAGGGAATGTAGTGTAAAGGATTGTACCCAGCCAAACGTAGTATCAAAACACATGCCCAAGAATACTTTCCGGCTAAAATCGCCTCAACTATTTGGTCAAATTGTTCGGGATTGATTTTTTTATTGAAGTTGCCACTAATGCCGGGAATATCTTGATTCATAGTATTGGTTGTCGTGGATAAAACTAGTGAAGAAGGATGGTAGTTGCTCCACTTGGGGAGCCACTCCGTTGCGGTGAATCAGTGCTGCGGGAGAGTCACCCCTGTTGTCGGCGGAACACCTTCGCGCTGGGTATGAAGTGGTGTGAGACCCCAAACCCGCAATGTCTCCAGAAGGCAGAAGGTAGAAAGTTAGAAGGAGAAATACATAAGTTTTTTGCTTTGTTTCTATTCTGCATAGTTATTTTTCACCTACTGCGCTAGCTGTTTTGCAGTTATTAAATTAGTGCAACTAACATATTAATGTTTCAGCATTTATGATTGTTTCTGTTAAGTTTGCTGTTAGTAAGGTGACAATAATGCTATAAGTTAATGCTCTTTTGGCAGCTAGATTGTCATGGGGATACAAATTACATAGCTTCATCTCAAAACTGCCCCTTTGACTTGAGGTTTCAACTGTATTTGACCTGATGATTCTTTCCATGAGCAAACCTTCAATCGTAAACTTGACAGTTTGTAATCAAGTGTGTTTACTGCTTTGCCGTAATTTTATCGATTCTTCCTAGTATTAATGAAGAAAAGGTACTACTGCTTACTGTTCCGTTGTAACTTTTGCCTAGGAGGGATAGAAAGGTAAAAGTTTACCTTTTGTCATGTGATATAAGCGGCAATAAAAAGTCTCCACTTGGCTTTTGGTAGATGTAGCTTTGTACCATTTCAATGTCTGGACTGATAGCCTAATTTCTTGCCCCTGATAATTTTATTGTATAATTTTTCGCTCTAAAATTTTGAGCATATTTGTGAAGAATCAGTATATTTATGCTTTAGAAGAAAAACTATTTGTCCTTGAACATTAAGAACAATATTAGTACTTATACTATTTTTGTAGTTAATGTCATTTACCATTTTAGCAGGTTTATCAGTCAAATTTACTGAATGCATTTCGAGATTTACTTGTGTCTTGTGCAACTTTGTATTTTGTCCCATATTTGTTACGTCATGAGGGGTTTAACCCCTCGTAAGATAATCATTTGAGCCTTGGATTTTTCTCAGTATACCAAGAAAAATAACCATTAATTACGTTTACAAACAACTAATCAATGTAGCAACAAAAATATTATTAAAAAAATCTAAAATATACTATTAATATGTTATTGAAAAACATTTTTATAATTTGCCAAAGTAAGATTTTCATCTACATTGTCTGAATCTCTTGATTGGCAATGTTTATAGTCATAGTGTATCTGGTAACTTTGCATAAAAATTTATCGTAAATCTGGCTATATACTTAGGAAGCAATCACGTTAATTTCTAAAGCTGACATTTTGTGGTACAAGTATATAACCTGTTTTAGCCTTGTAAATAGCACATAGCAAAACATCTTCTTATAAGTGTTAAAAATAGATGTTACAAGTTCAGCCTGAACATTATTTATGTAATTCAGTAACTTTGAAATAGTGAATTTATATAAGATGTTGCTAAATTTATTCAGAAATAATTTGCAGGTATAAAGAGTAAAGGTGCAAGGTCTTGCACCCGTACTTGGGATTGACGTAGTTCAATTGGTTGAAAACCGTTGAAATACTAACTAAAACTACAGATGGAACTGTACTTGGATAAGTGGTACTTTAGACCAATAATTCCATTAATTATTGATGGTTGCTTTGCTCAACAAGAATAATTTGGCATGAGACGAGAATTTGAGCGGCATGGCAAACGTTGGAGAGACGATGAAAGATGATAAAAATGGTATGATACTGACTTATTCGTTGCTGAATTTTGTTGAAAGCAGCGTTTCGATTTCATCCTAATCCGCGCATCTTACTTTAGCTCTCATTTTGCGGGAGTAGGGAGTCAAGAATAGAAATCTCTCAATTAAGCTTCTGAATGCAAATTAGTATTAGTTGCTTTTTCTATGTAAAAGTTTTGAATGTAGAATTATACCAGTAAAATTCAACCTGGGTTGACATTAGTATATTAATCACTTACTAATGTTTATAATAAAGATTTAACTAGTAATTCCAAACAATATGGATATAATTTATAAAAAATAATTTGATTTTTTAAGCAGTATTTATTAAAATTGTGTTGAGGCTATTTTTATTCATAAATAAATTCAACAATTTGTCAAAAACTTGATAGTGATTCAGTAAGGTTAAATATTTTTTTATAAAAAACATACGATACATAATAAATATTACCTTTGCCCAAAAAACTGGAAAATCAATATTTTTGCAGATAAAATGGTCATTTTTGTACATGAGCTTGGTAATCTTATTAACACTTAATACTTCAACCTGTAATGTTGATTTTTTAACAAAGCAGTCTGAATTGGTGAATCTAAAATCTTTCTTAACCCTACTTACTTTTTCCTTGTGTTCATAAAACAACCGGAAAATAAAATTAAAAATTGTAGATTTTTACTGTTTTATATTTAGACAAGATACCGTCCAAACAATAGATAATAAAACATCTATATAGATCGTTGTGTATCTTTGGTTACTGCTTTGTAAAGGCTGAAGGACAAAATTTTATACTTTATCCCAGCCTACCTTTCAGGAACGCCAAGGGTTTACGGCAAGCCCTACTCTACCTTTCTCTTCGAGACGCTGACGCGAACGGGAACGCCAATGGCGAACGAGAACGACTTCGTCGAACGATTTCGGCAGTAATGCTCCTACGTGGCTACCCTTCGGGTGACCTCGTGCCTCGCTATCGCGTAGCGTCTTACGCCACTTGCTCCACTTGGGGAAACCCCTGCGTATCCGTCAGTGGCTCCCCTTGGGAGAAGACTCGCTAACGCAACCGACCGAAACCGTCAGGACTACGACTCCCTCACCGCTTTGCGTCTACAGCCTTCATTTTTTACTCTTTCTCCACAAGCGGTCTATTTTCTTTTTAAGAGTATTGCTGTGAAATATTGGTAGGCTTTTAGTTCCTTTATTTGTACTAACCGATCGCTAGGTAAATTGCCCAAATAGCCATTGCCCGTAAATAAGTACAGGCGCGGAAAGTACCAGCAGCGGTAATAGCTTCAGGAGTGCGGAATTGCAGTCCATTGTCATAAATTTGCCGCACCACAGCTTGTGTCAACTTTAATCCTTCATCCTTCATTCCCATCTGTACTAGAAAAGCTGCCAGCCCAAAATTGATACCTGTCCAAACTTCTAGAGGGTGAGTAGCTTTGGGATTTTCTGGTGAACCATCGGGACGAACACCATTAGCTGCACCAAACTGTCCGTCATAGAATTTGAGGAAACAAGCATCATAGACAGTTTTTAAGGCAGAGAGGGCCCGATCGCTCGGTACAATATCCGGTAATCCTAGTAGACGGGCGTAGAATTGTCCGCATAACTGATCTGCCATCACCACATCAGAACCACTCTCACTATCCAGGCGGTAATATTGCCCATTCCAAAGTTTTTCTTGGTAGATGGGGCGAGATTGTGCTAGCCAAGTCTCATAAGTGGATTTTTGAACCGCCAAGACACCAACATTGCCAAGGTTGTGATTTAATAAAATTTCGCTGATAGCGATCGCAGCTTCTAAAGCTGCCAACCACAACCCGCCACAATAGGCACTTACACCTTGTAATCGCCAATCATCAAAGGTTTGGTCAGGTGCGCCAGAGTTTTCTGGAATACCATCACCATTCAGGTCAAAAGTTTTCAGGTAGTTGAGGGTTTCAACAATTGCATTCCAGCAGTCTGCGAGGAATTCTACATCGTCAGCGCCTGTGAAAAGAAAATCTCGGTACACTTGCAAAACAAAGTCACAGCCCAAATCCTTCCACAAATTGCAATCTTGATAACTGGTATAGTTGGTTTTCTCCCAGACATGTTCATTAGGTGCGCCTAAATCATGGGGTGTTGCACCTGCAACTTTGCGGACAGCGATTGGACTTTCCGCCTTAATTGTGTAGTAATAACCAATCACACGGGGGGTATCGTCACTATCAGGAATTGCTCTTGCAAAAGCACGCATTACTGATTTTTCGAGTTCTGGAAACAATAGCAGCAGTCCAAAAGAACCATACAACCGCACATCTAGACTTTCGTACCAGCGGTAATCTAAGCACTCTAAGACCGCGAACTGACCGATGGGATCGCTTTCTGATGCAGCACTCCAGAGAGTACCGCCGCTAGTAAGGTCATAAAGCTCATTAAATAGAGCCATTTTGAACCAAGCAGGTAAATCTTCCCGGTTGAGAATCGGTTGTTGCCAGTTTTGAATTTGTTGTTGCCAAATTTGGTATTGTTCTAAAGCAGTAGAAGCGATCGCCCAAGCATTTTGACCAGTGTTACCAAAAAAGTTTGTATATCTGCGGTAATAATTAACTCCCGCTGCAAATTCTGTTACAGGTAAATCCCAAGCGAGAACAAAGGGGATTTCCAAAGTTTCCCCTGGTTGGAGAGTGAAACGGAGAGCGATCGCAGCCCCTAACTGTGTATTTTCTGCTGCGGTCGTTGTGTCAATAAGATTGGGTAAAGAGCCATTTGCACCAAAGTTTTGCCACACATCCTCACCCGTACCGACAGGATTCCACCGGGTATGGTGAAATACTTCGACCTGAGGATGTTTCAGCGTGGCAATGCACCAAGTTCCGTCCCCTTCCTGTAAAGATTCGTCACTACCAACCCTACCTAACACACAACCAAAGTGTTGTGCATTTTCAACTATTTGGTTATGGTTACCTTTACTTTCGCCCCAGCGTGGCTGATACTCGTAAACCGGACTACCATCATCGCGTACTCGTACTTCAGGAGACTTGAGGGCGTTAGTAAACCAGCCCACCATATTTTGCCAAGTCAGCATGATACTGAGTGTAATAGGTGCATCTGTGGGGTTGTGGGCATTCCAGCGAAACACTGCCACAGGATAGCTAGTCTCTTGGTAATTTCCTGCCCAGATAGGCGAAAACTGCTCGCAGGTTAACTTTGCTTGAAATACGTTTTCGTAGACAAACCAGCTGCGCGGGTATAGCGCGTGATATGTACCTGTTCCTTCTCTTATAGAAGGTGCTGGATACCATTGCCACGCTTGAAGAATGCCATCCTCTGGAGGTTGAGTACACAAAGCATAAGCTTGAGAAGATTTGCTATTAGACTCAAATACGCTAAATTGACATGCGGGTACATTTTTGAAGATATGCTCACCGCCGTCAATGTGCCACAGGTTAAAGTCTCCCCGCGAAGAACGACCGATGCAACCTGCACCAAAGCCACCCAAAGGCATACCATGCCAAGGGCCATCATCAATATTACTCGCGTAGCGGACAGTATAAGGTTTATCCCAACCTAAACCGATGGGACGATTCCAAGTGTAAGAGGGAATTTGCGGGGAGGTTTGATTTATCATCACCTGATGTCACAGCGTGCAGTTACGCTAAGGAAGCTTAACGCGATGTGTAATTTTTCTCAAGCGATTTGTTCAGACAAGTATTTTATCTACAACTCTCAGGCGTTGAACTTCAACTTGTGTCCTTAGGGATTTCCAAATCAATATCTAATCGCTGGGGTGCAGAGGGGCAGGGGAAGAATGATTCACTACTAACTCTTGTACAGACGCGATTAATCGCATCTCTCAGCACTCAGTACTTTCATCGGCTGGGGTGGTATCCAGATAGTAAAAATTGAACCAATACCAACTGTGGATTCTACTTCAATTCGACCGCGATGGAGTTGCACAAGTTGTTTGGTTAAAGCTAAACCAAGTCCTGTACCTTCGTAGCGACGGCGATAGGGTGTATCGAGTTGTTGAAACTTCTCAAACATCAGTGGTAATTGTTCTTGGGGAATACCAATTCCCGTATCTTCCACTTGAAAAATGGCAGTGTCATCTTCTACCCACAGACGTAAGGTAACACTGCCACCTTCGGGGGTAAATTTAATGGCATTAGTTAATAAATTCCAGAGAATTTGTTCGATTCGCCCTGCATCAGCGGTAAAGCGATCGCGCCGGGGATCTATTTGCAAATCAAGTTTCAGATTAACTTGTTCGCTGATTGCTTTTTCTGACAGTGACTCTAAAGTATTTTCTGCTATATTTACTAAGGAAAATTCGGTAATATTTAACACTGCCTTGCCAGCCTCTATTTGCGATAAATCGAGGATGTCATTAATCATTTCTAATAAATGTTCGCCACTGTCATGGATTGTTTGTAAATAATCCCGCTGTCGTTGACTCAACTCACCTAATGGCCAGCGTAACAAAGTAGAAGACATGCCGATTACATAAGTCAAAGGTGTGAGCAATTCATGGCTAATGGTAGCTAAAAATTCGCTTCGCAGGCGGCTAGCAGCTTCGGCGGCGAGTAGGGCATCGCGTAATGCCATTGTGCGCTCAATTACTCTTTGTTCGAGAGTTTGTTTTTCTTGAGTCAGCGATCGCATTAACTCAGCTTGATGAATAGCGATCGCTAATTGTTCTGCGATGGAAGTCAGCAAACTTTTTTCACTCTCAGTCCACTGGCGTGAATCATTACACTGATGACCAATTAGCAGTCCCCAGAGTTTCTCTTCAAATATAATTGGTGCTGCTAGCTTTGCCCGAACTTGGCTTTCTCTTAAAAAATTCAACAAACACTCTTCTAGCGCATAAGCTTTTTCGACATCATCCACAGCTAAGGTAAATCCTTGCCGATATTTCTCCCAACATGGAGAAGTTCTCACAAAGCAATTTTTTTCCGTGTAATGCAACACTGATGGGATAGCATCTGTGGCACGCGCTTCATAGACAATACAACCTCCATAATCCTGCCAGTTTTGTATCGGGGTTTGGAGCGAGATTTGACCGTTAAGCGTTGCGTGTTGGTTGACTCTTGAACCCTCAAATTTATATATTACTAATCTGTCTAATTCTAAAAACTCACGTACTTGGGCAATTGCCGTTGCCATAATGACTGGCAAATCTAAACTTTTGCGGATTTGGGTTGTAACTTGATTTAACAACCGCTCTTGGGAAACCTGTTTTTTCAAGGCATCTTCTACTGGTTGACAAACATAAATCTCCGGCTTAGTTACACTTGAAGGTTCTGTCAATTCCTGATTTTGCAGTGGCAGAAGATATTCCAATAACAACAATGTAAATTTACTTTGGAGCGTAGCATCATTAATACCAACAATTTGCCGATAGCGTTCAAGATTTTGGTGAGTATGTGAATCAGACTCAAACAAATCTCTCAATTTCGCGATAAAGGAAGCGATCGCCTCGAAATTAAATGTCAGGCTAGCATAGAGTGCTGAGTGAAGAGTTAGGAGGTCTGTTCCTGCTCCTCTACTCGCGCCAGTTGCTACAACGGAGGGAACCTCCGCAACGCACTGGCTCCCCTGCTCCTCTGCTCCCCTGCTCTCCTCCTCTTGATTGCCTACCAAGAGCGCACTAAACCCCTCAGAAATCACCAGCGTAAACCTTTGATATTGCCACTCTACAGGTATACGAATCCGTGCTAGTACAGCCTCTGTAAGTATCAGAGTATTATTTCCCACCCCTTGAGCCATCTGCTGCAACAATTCTCCAAGTTGATTAAATACAACTAAAGGCAAGTTTCGAGAAAAGCTCAAATCAGGGGAACTAAGCATTTTCAATGGTCTGGTAAGAAGGGTTGAGGAGCCAGTGCGGTGGTTGGGTTTTCCGACTTGCAGCAACTGGCGTTACTAGGCTGAAATGTTTTGTGATTGTACTTTAATCAACAGTTTAAGACGGTAATACAGGATTATGCATCGTATAAGCGCCACATCCGGAGGATGGAATCAGTCAGAAGGTTTAGTTTTTTTAGAACAAACTCCAGCTCCTTTTGTGTTTATTACGGCTGCTGATACCGACATTCAAACTTTGGCAGTTGCCGTCCCCAGATTACCTGAAACATTTCCTGCATTAAGAGTCGCCAATTTGTTGCAGTTGCAGCAACAAATAAGTATAGATTCTTACGGAGAGCAAGTTTTGGAATTTGCCCAAGTAATAATTCTGCGCCTGTTAGGAGGACGTTCCTATTGGGCTTATGGTTTAGAAGTAGTGCAGGAAATTGTCCAACGTAATGGTACAACCTTAATTGTAATCCCAGGAGACGATGGTCTCGATCCCCAATTAATTTCTCAGTCTACCGTGCCTTTGGGTACTGTTAACCAAGTATGGCAGTATTTCAGGGAAGGCGGAGTGGAAAATATTGTTAACGCTCTCAAATTTATCGCTGATAATTGCCTGTCGACTTCGTTTCATCCCTTACCACCTCAGCCGATTCCTCGTGTAGGTTTGTATCTAGGGGACTGGGGAACTCCGAGTTCCCTTGGGGGATTAGGGGTAATGGGGACTGCACATGAGGAAGACAAGGTAGATAATTCTTCTCCTCTGCCCCTCTGCCCCTCTGCAACGGACACTTTCCTCAACGGGGGGAACCCCCGCACGGAAGTGTCCTCCCCTCTGCCTAAAGTTGGCATTCTCTTCTACCGCGCCCATTATCTGGGAGGAAATACCAAAGTAATTGATGCTCTGTGTGCTGCTTTGGTGAAGAAAAACTTACAACCGATGCCAGTGTTTGTTTCTTCATTGCGTGACCCCGATGTCCAAGCAGAGTTGAGCGAGTTTTTCCAGCCTAAAGACTCAGAGCAAATTGGACTACTGCTGAATACTACCAGTTTTTCGCTAGCGCGGTTAGAAACAGAAACACCCCAAACTGACCTGTGGCAAAAATTGGACGTGCCAGTGTTGCAGGTAATCCTCAGCGGTGGAGCTGTTGAGCAGTGGGAATTGCAGTCGCAAGGGCTTTCTCCTCGCGATATCGCCATGAATGTGGCGCTACCAGAGGTGGATGGGCGGATTATTAGTCGCGCTGTGTCTTTTAAGACGGTGCAAACGCGAAACCCCGACTTAGAAACAGATGTGGTAGTTTATGAACCAGTCAGCGATCGCATTGAATTCGTAACCCAACTAGCAGCTAATTGGGTATGCCTGCGCTCCAAGCCACCCCAAGAACGGCGAATTGCCCTAATTTTGGCAAATTACCCCAACCGCGATGGTCGCCTTGCTAATGGTGTGGGATTAGACACACCCGCCAGTTGTGTAGAAATTCTCAAAGCTTTACAGGTCGCTGGGTATCTGGTAGAAAATCTACCCACTCAAGCAGATGAGTTGATTCAACGTCTCACTGCTGGCGCGACCAATGACCCAGAGGGTAGGGAATTGCGCCCAGTGCTGCAAAGTTTGTCTAGTACAGAGTATCAAAAGTATTTTGCTTCTTTACCAATAGCGGTGCAGCAAGGTATTTGTGAACGTTGGGGAGATTTGCAGCAGGAGAGCAATACAGAAATCTTCTCCTCTGCCCCTCTGCCCCTCTGCCCCTCTGCCTCCATTCCCGTTCCTGGAATTCAACTCGGCAACATCTTCGTGGGAATTCAGCCAGCAAGGGGCTACGATATTGACCCTAGTTTGAATTATCATGCGCCGGATTTAGCACCAACTCATGCTTATTTAGCTTTTTACTATTGGGTAAGGGAATGTTTTGGTGCTGATGCTGTTGTCCATGTGGGAAAACATGGAAATTTAGAATGGCTACCCGGTAAGAGTTTGGCTTTATCCAGTAATTGTTATCCAGAAGTAGCGTTCGGACCACTTCCCCATCTGTACCCGTTTATTGTCAATGACCCCGGTGAAGGTTCACAAGCCAAACGCCGCGCTCAGGCAGTGATTATAGATCACCTCACGCCCCCTATGACCCGTGCAGAACTCTATGGCGCTTTACAGCAGTTGGAAAATTTAATTGATGAGTATTATGAGGCTGAAAGCTTAGACCCTTCACGTTTACCAGCGATTCGCGATCGCATCCGGGAATTGATTATCCAAGAAAATCTGCATCAGGATTTAGGGATTCAAAATGAAAATGACATTTTGAAATTTGAATCTTTAATTTTAAATTTTATCGGTGGCTATCTTTGTGAATTGAAAGAAGCCCAAATTCGCGATGGCTTACATATTTTTGGGCAGTGTCCGAAAGGACGACAACTACGGGATTTAATAGTAGCGATCGCCCGTATTCCCAATCGCTATTCTGTAGGTATTACCCGCGCTTTAGCTCAACATTGGGGACTAGACTTCGATCCCCTTACCACAGATATGTCAACTGTCAGTGGTCAGTGGTCAGTAGTCAAGGGTAAAAACTGTCGCACTATTGGCGATATTGTTGAACTCTTAGAAGAACACGCTGCCTCACTAGTAGAACAACTCCTAATTCCTAACTCTTGTACAGACGCAATTAATCGCGTCTCTACTCCTAACTCCCCACTCAGCACTGTTATAGACTGGATACGCGATCGCCTCCTCCCTGCTATCCAACAAACCCAGCTAGAAATGACTAATTTGCTACATGGGCTTGATGGTAGATATGTTCCAAGCGCACCTGCTGGCGCACCTACGCGCGGTCGTCCAGAAGTGCTACCAACTGGTAGAAACTTTTATTCAGTTGATATCCGCGCCATTCCCACAGAAACTGCTTGGGATGTAGGTAGAAAAGCTGCTGAAAACCTGATTGAATACTACACACAAGAACATGGTGAGTATCCAAAAACACTAGGATTATCCTTATGGGGAACCGCTACGATGCGAACAGGTGGTGATGACATCGCCGAAGCGTTAGCTCTATTAGGTGTGCGACCTGTGTGGGATGGTGCAGCACGGCGCGTAGTAGATTTTGAAATTTTGCCACTAGCCATCTTGCAGCGTCCCCGTGTAGATGTAACCTTAAGAATTTCTGGATTTTTCCGGGATGCTTTTCCCAACCTAATTGACTTATTTGACTCGGCAGTACAAGCAATAGCAGCATTGGATGAACCACCAGAAAAAAACCCTTTAGCAGCGCAAGTACGCCAAGATACAGATTTTTGGACGCAACAAGGTTTAACAACAGAAGCAGCTCAAATGCGATCGCGCGATCGCATCTTCGGTTCACAACCAGGTGCTTACGGTACAGGACTCCAAGGCCTAATTGCTTCCCAAAATTGGACAGATGACCAAGATTTAGCTCGTGCCTACATAAACTGGAGTTGCTACGCCTATTCAGGAAGCAGGGGAGCAGGGGAGCAGGGGAGCAGAGGAGCAGGGGAGCAGGGGAGCAGGGGAGCAGGGGGAGAAATTCTTCCCAGTCCCCAGTCCCCAGTCCCCAATCCCGAAGCATTTAAGCAACGCTTAGCACAAATGCAAATTGTTTTGCATAACCAAGATAATCGCGAACACGATTTGCTCGATTCTGATGATTATTACCAATTTCAGGGTGGTTTAACAGCTGCGGTACGTTCTCTCCAAGGAAAAAATCCCCAAACCTATTTTGGTGATAATTCTATTCCTGCCCAACCACGTGTCCGCAAACTCAGAGAAGAAATCGCACGGGTGTTTCGTTCTCGCGTAGTTAATCCCAAATGGATTGCAGGAATGATGCGCCATGGTTATAAAGGCGCATTTGAAATGGCAGCAACAGTAGATTATCTATTCGCCTATGCTGCTACAGCAAGATGTGTGGAAGACTACATGTATCAAGGTATATTAAAAGCTTATTTGCTTGATCCCCTTGTGTCAGAATTTATTCTGTACAATAATCCTTATGCTCTGCGTGATATTGCTGAAAAATTATTAGAAGCATCTCAGCGCGGTTTATGGCAGGATGTAAATATACAAACAATAGAAAGTTTACGAAACTTAGTACATCAAGCTGAAGCAGCTATCGAATAAAACAGTGGTGTAGGAAACAAATATGGATAACCTTGCGTATTTGCACCTAGCTTTCGCCTACGAAGACAACGAATCCAGTGAATTGGTATCTCTAAGCACTTTTTTAAACAAAGCAGCTGCACCAGACTGGAAACGGCTTTCTAGTAAGGCATGGAAGCATATGTTGCCCCTTGCTCTCACCTTATCTATTTTCAGTGCTGTCAGCAGCGCTATGGCACTGGAAAGAGGCGATCAAGGTCCCTCTGTGAGAAATTTGCAACAAAAGCTGCAACAATCAGGCTTTTATCAAGCTCCTATTACTCAAATATATGACTTTCCCACAGAAGATGCTGTTCGGCGCTTCCAGAAAGCTGCCAATTTACCAGTTGACGGCATTGTTGGAGTAAGCACCATACAAAAATTAGACAACTGGCGGGTAGCGACTGCGAGTAACCAGACCAAGAAACCTAGTGCTACGAGTACAGCAGTTAAAAAAACGAGTACTGCGAGTACACAAGCCAGAAAAACTACTCTTGCAAGTACACAAGTTAGAACAACTACTACTGCTAGTTCAGTAACCAGTAAGCGCAATAATCCTAACTTACTGGCCAAAGGCGATGAAGGTGAAGATGTTAGGGTTTTGCAAGAACAGTTGCGGATTGCAGGTTTTTATTACGGTAATACCACAGGGATATTTGGTCCAATTACCGAAGAAGCTGTCAAGCGCTTCCAAGATGCTTACAAATTAGACGTTGATGGGATTGTCGGGCCAGCAACAAAAAGAAGATTACCGCAACAGGGAGTTGGCTATGGAGAAGATTCTCCTACCAAACCAGTGGTAGATCGAGATAAACTCCGCCTAGGCGATCGCGGCGAAGCCGTGAGAATTCTCCAAGAACAATTAATCAAAGCAGGATATTTAGAGGGAGAACCAAACGGATACTTTGGCCCCTATACGGCAGATGCTGTACGCCGATTCCAGGCAGCTAATTACTTGGCAGCCAGTGGTATTGCTGGT
The DNA here is from genome assembly GCA_003326215.1 of Nostoc minutum NIES-26. GTDB lineage: Bacteria > Cyanobacteriota > Cyanobacteriia > Cyanobacteriales > Nostocaceae > Dendronalium > Dendronalium minutum. The sequence continues at coordinate 95,110 of LXQD01000247.1, forward strand.
CCCACTACTAGAGGTAAGTTACATAACTCAGTTAAGACTGCTTCCAAGAGTGAGTTTAGTGTCTTGGAAATCCAAAGAAGGCTACAAGAAAAAGGCTTTTACAAAGGTCAACTGACAGGTGTAATGGCAGATGACACGAAAAAAGCGATTAAGCAAGCCCAGGAATACTACGGCATTAGTCTAAGCGATATTAGAAGCGGACGCTTTTAGCATCCGCTTAGGCTTGGTCAGTACGAGTCCCCAACTAATTGCTTGCCTCCGGTAACAATGAATAGGAAATTGCTCAAATTATTTAATTGACTTGAGTAACTTCGCTTTGTTATCCCACTCAAGTGCTACAGCGGCATCAGTGCCCTTTGGCACTTGGGACATACTGCATGGATTGTCATTTGACAGTCTAGTAGGTGATATCCTTCTTTTTGAGCAGTTTTTGCGCCGATTTTAAGAATAGAGTCGTTTTTAAACTCAATGGTCGCGTTGCACCGCACACAAATCAGGTGGTGGTGATGATGGGGGTAGGGCTGGTTGATCTCGTAATGCTTATGTCCTTCTCCCAGTTCTAGTTCCCGTAAGATTCCCATCCGTGCCATCAACTTCAAAGTTCGATAGATAGTCGAGAGACTGATGCCTTCGCCTTCGCCCTCTAGTCGATGATAAAGATCCTCAGCACTGAGATGTTCCCCTTGCGGAAGTTCTTGAAAAATGTGTAGAATTGTTTCGCGCTGGGGAGTTAAACGCCAGCCTCTTTCATTTAGTTCTGCCTTAAGTGAAGTAGTTGTGTAGACAGTCATACTAATTTTTCTCAACAAAGCTCTTTAGTTGAGAATATAACAAATGTTCGGAGCAATTTGCAACAATCATTGCTTATTGAGAATCTTTATAAAATGCTCAAGACTTATTTATAAAATCTCGATCGGAAATCAAGTAATAGCGATCCCAGCCTTCAAGGTATTCAGAACAAAGCTGGGAATGTTTCCGTTTAACTAAATGCAAATAATTTCCTATAAGCTTCTAAAAAGCTGTAGACACAGAGTTCAAATGGTTCAATGACTAATGGTCGGTAGTTAGTTGCCAGTGCTAATAAACCACTGGCAACTGCACAGGCACAAGGCTTTGCGTCGCTACTGCTTGCGCTAACGGCAGTTCTTCTTTGGGGAAACCACCAAGACCGGACTGCCTTACAACTGACAACTGATTCATGACTAACTAAGAGACTCTAAATAGTCACGGATAAGGTTGCGTCGCTTGGGTTGGCGTAGCTTTTGCAAAGCTTTGGATTCAATTTGACGTACCCGTTCCCGCGATAAGTCTAAAGCGCGTCCAATTTCTGCTAACGAGTAAGGATGACCATCTGCTAAACCAAACCGCATCAGAATTACATCTCGTTCGCGGGTAGTTAAATCAGCCAACAGATTTTGCAAGTCTCTTTGTAAAGATTCTCGCATTAACATTTCTTCAGGAGTTACACTGTCAGTTTCGAGTAATTCGCCTAATTCAGTGTCTTTATCCTTCCCTACTTTAGTTTCGAGAGAAACAGAACGCGGCACTCTTAACAAAACTTCCCGTACTTGGGTAGGAGTCATGTCTAACTCAATAGCTAGGTCTTCTAGGGTAGGAGTGCGACCTTTTTCTTGAGCAATTTTACGTTGAGCTTTTTTAATTTTGTTTAACTTTTCTGTAATATGGACAGGTAGGCGAATCGTGCGACTAGAAGTAGCGATCGCCCGTGTAATTCCTTGACGAATCCACCAGTAAGCGTAGGTGCTAAAGCGATATCCCTTAGTTGGGTCAAATTTTTCTACGGCTCGCTCCAAACCTAGTGTGCCTTCTTGCACTAAATCTAGTAATTCCAAACCGCGATTTTGATACTTCTTAGCAACAGACACCACTAGGCGTAGATTAGCCTTAATCATGTGTTCTTTTGCTTGAAGTCCTTGAGCTTGAATTTGCTCTAGTTCTTCCACTGTCATCTTGGCAATTTCTGCCCACCGACGTTTGCCATCTGACAAAATCGGTTTGAGATCGGACACATTTACACCAGCAGTGGTAGCCCATCTTTCCAAAGAGGGGCGATGTCCTAGTTCAGATGCTAGACGCTCTTGAACTTCAATTAACCGCAGATAGGGCGAAACCACTTCATCCCCTTGCTTTGCTGCGTTGGCAAGTACTATCCGCATCCGTAAGTAGCGCTGAACTTTTTGCGCTTCTGAAACTTCTTCATCGCGCCCCAACAAACGAACTCGACCAATTTCCTGAAGATATAGACGTACCAGATCTGTACTGCGACGGTTAGTATTAGCAGCAAAGTTAGCAGGATCGACAGCAGCTATCTCCAGCTCCTGTAAATCTTCTACCGACAACTCACTGACATCAACTGTGAGATCCGAGTCCAAAACCTGGCGGGATTTTTGGGTATTGTAGGCGGCATCTGCGTAAAAGGATGTTGCTGGCATAAAATCGTCTCAATGGCTCCAGGTAACAATAGATTACGGTGAGTCAGCGCTGCAGGAGGGTTTCCAACGCCAGTCACTCATGGGGGAAACCCCCAAGACCGTGCTGGCTCCTCCGTAGGCGACTGCGTTAGCGTAGCGTTAGCGACGTTAGGAGCGTCGCCCGAGGGGTCAGCTAATCAACTGTTGCTATTGTTCCCGTGATTCAAGATGAACTAACACGGTTGAAGGTTGAAGTCCAGTTTTTTTGAAAAAAACTGTACTGGTTATTTTCCCAACATGAATACTGAACGCATTCGGCTGTTGAGCGTCTGATTGAACCAATAGCTATTCAAATCTATAGATAGGCTTGAAATTCCGACGAACTGACGGGAAAAAGCTAGAAAGCAGAAGGTTGAAAGTAAAAATTTAATTTTCCGTACTCCCTATCCCTACTCCCTACTTCCTTTTTCATCTGGTGTAAGCAGTTCATGATGGCTACCTAGTCAGTATTTCAACTTTGTAGATATTAAATGTTACGTTTGTAACTTGTATAAACATATTCCAGTAAAATTATGTTTATCGTTGGCATAGTCATATCTACATGAGGCTAGAAGTAATATCCTGAAGATTTACTAATTTTTTTCTCAGGATTATTTGGGAATGATAAGAGGTAATAGGTTTTAAGTAATAAGTTAGCGCTTACGCACAAAGGGTTAATTGATGGCTGTTAATAGTTGTACTCTGGCTTGATGTCTCGTAGCATTAGTTCATCAAGTGCTTGTCGGGGTGTCACTTCACCCTGAAGTAATCGATAAACCTGCTCGGTAATCGGCATAGTAATATTTTGTTGTTTAGCCAGTTGCACCAAAACCTCACAAGTGTTAACTCCCTCGGCGGTTCCTGGCAAATTAGCCAAAATTTCTGTCAGTGTTTTACCGCCAGCCATCTGGTAGCCGACTTGGTAATTACGACTTAGGGGACTATTGCAGGTTGCTAACAAATCTCCTAGACCCGATAAACCATAAAATGTTTCCGTCTTTGCGCCCCAGAAGTTGCCGATGCGAATTATTTCTGTGAGTCCACGAGTGACTAAAGCGGCTTTGGCATTGGTTCCCAATTGTAAGCCATCACATACACCAGCTGCGATCGCAATTACGTTCTTCAGTGTTCCTCCCAGTTCTACTCCTACAGGATCGGGATTCGTATATACCCGGAAACGAGGCGAAGAAAATACCAATTGCGCTTGTTCAGCAGCAGTAGCTATACTGCTGGCAACTACTGTTGCAGCTGGCAATGATTGTTGAATTTCTTGAGATAAATTTGGGCCAGACAATACCACTACTGCATGGCTAGGGAATGCTGTTTGCCAAATTTGCGAAGGTGTACGAGTAGTTTGAGGATCTAAGCCTTTTGTCGCTGTGACAAAAATTGTCTCTGGAGATAGGGGAAAGGACTGTACTTGAGATACAACGTCTCTTACACCTTTCATCGATATAGCAGATACGACTATTTGGGCATCTTGTAGAACTGCTTTGAGAGTTTCCGATCCCCGACGCGACCACAAACGCACTGTATAACCATTTGCTATTGCTAGATTTGCTAGAGATGCACCCCAAGCACCTGCACCCAAAATTGCTATGGTAATTTCTTGCACCGCTATCAATACCACTCAGAACTCATAACTTCTCACTCAGCACTCGACTTTCGGGGATAGCGTTTCATCAATTCTCTCACTTGCTCAGCATGATATGAGCTTCTAGTCAATGGTGAGGAAACAACTTGCAAAAATCCTAGTTCTTCCCCAAATGCCTTCCAAGTGTCAAATTGTTCTGGGTGGATAAATTCATTGACTTGCAAGTGTTTTTGACTGGGTTGGAGGTATTGTCCAATCGTCAAGATATCACAATCTACCGCTCGCAAATCTTGCATAACTTGGCGGATTTCGGCATCAGTTTCGCCAAGTCCAACCATGATCCCGGATTTAGTGTATGTCCAAGGAGCAATTTGGCACGTTAGCGAAGCTCTTCTGAAAGAAGTTCGCTTGAGTAATTCAAGCGTGCGATCGTAGTTTCCTTGGGGGCGCACTCGTCGATACAGGCGTGGAACAGTTTCTGTATTGTGGTTTAAGACATCTGGTGCAGCTTGCAGAATTATTTCTAAAGCATTCCAATTACCACACAAATCAGGGATTAGTACCTCAATTGTGGTGTGGGGTGAGAGGTTGCGAACTGCTGCAATACACTGCACAAACTGAGATGCACCACCATCTGGCAAATCATCTCGGTTGACAGAAGTGATTACCACATGATTAAGTTTCATGCGGCGAACAGCTTCTGCCAGTCGTTCTGGTTCTGTAGGGTCTAAAGGCTTGGGTTTTTTCTCAAAGTCAATATCACAATAGGGACAGGCTCGCGTACAAGCTGGGCCCATAATCAAAAAGGTCGCAGTGCCAGCTTGGAAGCACTCACCAATATTCGGACAGGATGCTTCCTCACAAACCGTATTGAGCGCTAAATCCCGCAAAACTTCTTTAACGTTACCGACGCGCTCCCACTGAGGTGCTTTTACCCGCAACCAGTCTGGTTTTACAGTCACAATCTGCTTTTACCACTGAAGTTATACACATCTAATCGTAGCAAGCAAAGCCTTGAGTGAAGTCATTATATCTAGATGTAGTTTTGTCATTTAGCACAGGTTGTGATATCTTTAGTCTACGATGCCATAGTTATGGCGGGATGTAGCGCAGCTTGGTAGCGCACTTCGTTCGGGACGAAGGGGCCGCTGGTTCGAATCCAGTCATCCCGATTGATATTGTCGAATAACTAATTATTTGTCGTCGTTAACAAATTAATGTCGTGATTAACGAATTAATATCGCTGTTAACAAATTAATGTCATCAAAGTTGCTCTTGCAAGCGTTAACAAATTAATGTCGCCGACTGTCTTTTTTGGGGCTGGTTCAAAATCAAGCTTCCCCAAAGTCTAATATAAACTTCATCCAGGTTCAAACCTGTGGTGTTTGCAATATTGCTTGAAAAGTTTATATACCAAGGGCTATATATCAACATATCAACAGGCTGTTTAAAAACCTCCAGTTTTCAAGATGGACGTGGTTTAACTGCAAATATTCAGGATAATCCCGAACGAAGTGCGCCTTTCAACCCTCTTAAATAAAGGGCGTTGCATAATAGAGGGATGAATTGAGGTCATCTACTGTGCAATGTCCATACTGCGGATCTACGAAAATTCGTAAGAACGGAAAGCGAAGAGGTAAACAAAATCACATTTGCGTATCATGCGACGTGCGTTCCGCCCCGCTTCGCTAACGCCAATTTATTGATTTGTACGATCCGCCGAAAGGATATTCTGAGGCATTGAAACAAGAATGCTTAAAAATGTACCTTAACGGTATGGGTTTTCGCGGGATTGAACGAGTTAAAGGAGTGCGTCATACTACTATTATTTATTGGGTCAAACAATTGGGAGAAAAACTGCCGGAAGTACCGAAAGAAGATGTAATTCCAGAAGTTGGAGAACTTGATGAATTAGAGACATTTATTGGTTCAAAAAACACAAAATTTGGTTATGGACAGCAGTAAATCACTTTACTCAAGGTATTATAGCCTGGGTTTTAGGAGACCATAGTGCCGAAACTTTTGAGCCATTATGGGAAATTGCTAAACAATGGAAAAGTTATTTTTATGTGACAGATGGCTGGAAAGTTTACCCAAGTTTTATTCCAGATGGAGACCATATTGTGAGCCAGCGCGTTGCGGGGGTTCCCCCCGTTGTCGCGACTGGCGAACCCGTAAGGGTGAGTAAAACATATATGACACGAGTTGAAAATGAAAACACCAGGCTTAGACATTATTTGGCACGCCTTCACCGAAAAACTTTATGCTATTCCAAGACAGAAGAAATGCTGAGATACTCAGTTAAATTATTACTTCATTATTTGAAGTATCAAACTGTACCTACATAAATCGATTCATCCCTTCATTCAGCAACGCCCAGTATCCTCAATTAATTCAAGGCTTAAATTTTTGCCCATAGCCTTCCCAATTAGTTCCATTAACGCTTTTGCCCTTACTTGGAAAAATATTTCAAAGTCGTCGTTGCGTAAAAGTTCTAGTTTGATGCTATGCGATCGCATTATTTCATCCAAGCTAGCTAGTCGTACCTGAAAAAGAAAAAGATAGTAATCTAAGCTACAAGATTTCTAAGTGGAGCGGTCATAAAAAAGCGATAAAGCTTTCGGAGATTAAATCCACAGCCAGCCAGGAAAGAATTGATGCGATCGCCAATTTGACCTTGCAGGTAATTGCGCTGCATACGGTGGTCGTGTTTGGTATGTCCAATGATAGGCTCAATGGCACTACGACGTTTAAGGAGTCGTCGGAGAAAGCCTCCTGGCTTGCGATTGCCAGTGATTAATACTTGTACCCCTTGTGGATGATATGTGCTGCCGCG
>LXQD01000248.1 GCA_003326215.1 Nostoc minutum NIES-26
GTGCTTTGACTGTATTGATATTGTTGTCCGAGTTAGGATTAGATCCTACTCGTTTCCCAACTGTCAAGCACTTTACCTCATGGTTAGGTTTATGTCCTGGTAGTCGAGTGACTGGTGGTAAAGTCAAAAGTTCTCAAACTCGTTCAGTTGTTAGTCGTGCTGCTAACGCTTTCCGCATGGCGGCTCAAACTCTTTGTCGTAGTAACTCGGCTTTAGGCGCTTATTACCGTCGTATGCAAGCCAAGATGGGCGCTCCCAAAGCTATTACTGCTGCTGCTCACAAGCTAGCACGTATTTTTATCGCCTTTGGACTTCTGGCGATCAATTTATTGACCCTGGCGTTGATGCTTATGAGCAACGGTATCGAGAGCGTGTAGTTAACAACCTCAAGAAAAAAGCTTTGGCTTTTGGTTTGGAACTTACTCCCATTTCTGACTCAACGCAATGTGTTTCTTGAGAGCTTGGTTAAAGCAATGCTTTTACTAAGCAGTTGGCATTATGTAAGTACATAACGTATATACCTCTGAATATGAGTCACTCCTACAGTATTAGTAAGTACTGGAGTTTAGACTAGTTCGCGGTGTGACGACGAAAAAATAAGGGGTGTGCTTGAACACAGGCCCCCTATTAGCAGAAGCTGAGAAAAGAACCACCAATTCTCATCTGCCAATATGAACCGTGCCAAATTAGAGGAGTTTCGTCAAGCAGCGTACAGTTATTTAGGAAGAGCGCATGATGCAACATTTGAATTAATGGATGCAGTATTGCTGACTCGGAACGCATACAGTTTGGCAGATTTATCGCTATCACCAGCATTTAGACGTAAGTGGCCAAGCATCTACGAAGCATTA
>LXQD01000249.1 GCA_003326215.1 Nostoc minutum NIES-26
ACTGGTACAAACAACATGAAGAAGTGCAGCCAGCGCTTGTTGGAGAAAGCAATCCCGAAAATCTGTGACCAGAAACGGTTAGCTGTCACCATGGAGTAGGTTTCTTCCGACTGGGTAGGATTGAAAGCGCGGAAGGTGTTGGAACCTTCGCCGTCTTCAAACAGAGTATTTTCTACCGTCGCGCCGTGAATCGCGCATAGCAATGCACCGCCTAATACCCCAGCAACACCCATCATGTGGAAGGGGTTGAGTGTCCAGTTGTGGAACCCTTGCAGGAATAGCAAAAAGCGGAAGATTGCTGCGACACCAAAGCTGGGTGCAAAGAACCAGCTTGATTGTCCCAAGGGGTACATCAAGAAGACGCTGACGAATACTGCAATCGGAGCAGAAAATGCTAAAGCGTTGTATGGACGGATGCCTACTAGACGGGCAATTTCAAATTGCCGCAACATGAAGCCAATTAGTCCAAAGGCTCCGTGTAGGGCTACGAACGGCCACAATCCACCTAGTTGACACCAACGGGTGAAGTCGCCTTGGGCTTCTGGCCCCCACAGCAACAACAGGGAATGCCCCATGCTGTCGGCTGGTGATGATACTGCTACTGTTAAAAAGTTACAGCCTTCCAAGTAGGATGACGCTAACCCGTGGGTGTACCATGAGGTGACGAACGTTGTACCGGTCAGCCAACCGCCTAGTGCCAGGAACGCGCAGGGAAATAATAATATCCCTGACCAACCTACGAACACGAAGCGATCGCGCTTCAACCAGTCGTCTAGAACGTCAAACCACCCTCTACTACTGGGGGCGCGTCCAACTGCGATGGTCAT
>LXQD01000250.1 GCA_003326215.1 Nostoc minutum NIES-26
AACCCCAAATGCCGATGAAAAGCCTCAACCGCATTTGCCACCCCATCCTCACCTCGAATCTTCTCACCTAACTCCTGGGCTTTCCTTTGCATCACCTCATCACCCAGCACTATTTCAATCGCTGCCGCTAGAGTTTCTTCTGTTAATTTTTTGTAGGGTATTGGTTGGGGGCTAACTCCGAGTTGAGCTAGCTTTTGTCCCCAAATCGGCTGATCTGCAAAAAAGGGTACGACGATTGAGGGTATCCCTGCGCGTAACACCGCCGCCGTTGTAGAAGCACCACCGTGATGTACCATTGCTGTTACTTGGGGCAGCAGCCAATCATGGGGAACATCCTTGATGACAAACACTCGTAGCGAATCTTTGATATTGACTATGTTGCCAACATTTCCCCAGCCTGACAGTATAATGCCACCTTGGCGCGCTTTCTTCAACGCTTCCACAATGTAATACGTTAAATATTCGGGATTAAACATTGTCATACTTCCGAATCCAAAACACAAAGGTGGTATCTTTTTCCCTAGAAAATCCTCTAGTTCCATTGGTGGCTCGTAGTCGTCGGCTCGATCAATAAACCAGAAACCAGTCACATATACCCATTTGGGCCAATCATGGGGTCTTGGAATAACGTGCGAACTTAACCCATACAACACAGGTATTCTTGATACATTAGCTGGGCTTGAGCGTCTAAAGCGTCTGCCCAAATATGGCAGTGGGGGCAATTTCAATGTCTCGGTTCTGAAGGAGTTGAGGATTTTTCGATATCTCTGCCAGTACAAGAACTCTGCGATGAAGTAGCTGGCATAGTTGATGACTTTCTTGAGT
>LXQD01000251.1 GCA_003326215.1 Nostoc minutum NIES-26
ACACCTGCCACTGCCCCAAATACCCGTTCCATATTGGCGAGTCGCTTCGCTCCAATTCAAAATTCAAAATTCACGCATTAGTAATTCAAAATTAATTTTGAATTTTGAATGGGTTTTAGGACAAATCTATTTTCTTGTTTCTTGTTCTCCTTCATCGCACATAAGCAGAATTCTGGTGTGTAGTATTTTGGGGTGGATGCATACGCATCTCAGCTGATTTGTTCGATTTTTTCTCTCTGTTGTGTACATTACTCCACAGAACCCCAAAACCAGTTGCCTACAGCATCGGGTTCTTTTTCAGTTAGAAATTCTCTCTTAGCAGAAACAAACTCTTTTTTAGAGAGAATGCCRTCTTGATCGATATCAAGCTTAGAGAAAACAAAAGCTGATTTCTCAGCATCTAGGTCAAACACACTGAAGAAGAGACTATGCTCTTGTTGTGATATGTGACCATCACTATCTAAATCAACAATGTCAAACAAAGTCTCTATTAAAGGGTCATTATAATCTGGATTTGAAACCGCTGTCTCTATGCCCTGACAAAATTCTTCAGGACTTACCTTACCATCTCCATCCAAATCTGCTTTAGACCAAAAATTCTCCCAAACATGAAGCCACTTAAACAACAAATCTTGGTGAATATCTGAACCAAGCGTTGCACTACGAATATTGGCGAACCTCTCAGCAAAAATCTCAGCATCTTCTTTCCCAATGAAGCCTGAATGATCGGTATCCAGACAGTAAAAGTGATGCAGTAACTTTTTTCTATGATATTCGCTTAACAATTGCTTTTCCTCTTTGCTGACTAAATATA
>LXQD01000252.1 GCA_003326215.1 Nostoc minutum NIES-26
TAAGTAGAACAAGGCGAAAAAACAAAACTGTGTAAAGATAAGTAAATACGTAGAATGTGTATACCAAGGTAACAGGGATATGGGCAGCCGTTTAAGGGTATTTCTGACTCCTGAACAAGATAAAACATTGTTTCACCTAAGAACGGCAGATGTACCCCAGAAAGTGAAAGATCGAGCAGAAGTCATTAGATTGAGCGCACATGGATGGTATGTAGAGAAAATAGCGGCTCATTTTCATTGGACTGCACAAACAGTACGAGAAGTATTGCATAGATGGGAGCATCTTGGCTTAGAGGGACTTTGGGAGAAACCAGGGCGAGGAGGAAAATCAAGGTGGGCGGAAGCGGATATGGTGTTCTTAGAAAAATGCTTGGAGCAAGAACCACGTACATATAACAGCGTTCAGTTAGAAGTCCTGAATGGTTAAGACAGGTACTTAAAAAAAGGGGATCATTTGGAAACGAACTAGAAAAAGCCACAAAGGAAAACAAGACCCGGTAGTACAGCAAATCAAACAGGCTGACTTAGAAATGCTGGAATTGTCTGCGGCTGTCGGCGAAATCGATTTAAAGTACATGGATGAATCAGGGTTTTGTGCTTGGAGTGAACCAAGCTACAGCTATTACTTCCGAGGTGAGCAAAAACGTCTAGAACAAAGCCAGCGTCGGGGTAGAAGGTTAAGTATTATTGGGTTTCTTCAACCCCTAATTAGTTTTGTGTATGGTTTGGTGATTGGCGGCGTTTCACGCAAATCTTATATACAGATGATGGAGACCGAAGCCGTAGAAGCCCAAAAAACAGGACGCATCAGAGT
>LXQD01000253.1 GCA_003326215.1 Nostoc minutum NIES-26
CCCAGCAATCTGACCTATGCACAATATGAATTTCTGAGTGACATGCTTCCAGAAGCAAAACCCGGTGGTCGCAAGCGCTCTGTCGATATGTGGGAAGTTCTAAACGCGATCTTCTATGTCCTGCTAGAAGGAGTGAGATGGCGAGGGTTGCCTGGGGATTTTCCGCCGTGGCAGACAGTTTACACGTATTTCCGCAACTGGCGCAAAGATGGAACATGGTTACAGATCCACGATAGCTTGCGAGAATGGACGAGAATCGAACTCCAACGCCATCCAAGCCCATCAGAAGCGGTAATCGACAGTCAAAGTGTCAAGAGTGCAGCAATGGTGAGCCAAGAAGTGGGCTACGATGCGGGCAAGAAAATCACAGGGCGCAAGCGATTTATGACAGTTGATACCTTGGGGTTAGTTTTGCGGGTCTTGGTCACGGCGGCTAATCTGGGTGAGCGTGAAGGGGGCAAACAGGTTCTCAAACGGGTTAAGGGCAAACAGGTTCTCAAACGGGTTAAACAATCCAGCAAACAGGTATCTCGTTTAACAACCATTTGGGTGGATGGCGGCTTTGATGGCGAGGCGTTCATGCAGTGGGTTATGGACTTTTGCCGTTTGATTGTCCTTGTGGTTCTGCGACCACAGCAAACCAAGGGCTTTATATTACTCAAAAAACGTTGGGTTGTCGAGCGTACTTTTGGTTGGCTTATGGGGTGTCGGCGATTAGTCCGAGATTATGAGTTATTACCAGAAACATCCGAGACGTTTATCTACCTTGCCATGATCCGAATTATGGTTAGGCGATTAGCATA
>LXQD01000254.1 GCA_003326215.1 Nostoc minutum NIES-26
AGCAAACAATGATAAATCAGCATCTACAAGCTGCGATCGCAGAACTACAAGAATTTATAGATAATCGCCCAGATGCCCGTGAGGTGAGGAAAGCTTTGGCAGTGAAACTGGTTTATCAAGGCTACAAATATGAGGAAATTCAAACAATTTTAGATGTGTCTGTTGGTTCGATAACGAGCTGGAAGCAAGCCTACAAGGAATATGGAATTTTAGGACTGCGCTTAAATCATAAAGGAAGAAAGAGTTATCTTAGCGATGAACAGCTCCAAGAAGTATTAAGTTGGTTGCAAACGAAAGATACTTGGGAGCTTGGTGAATTAGAGTATAAATTGGCATTTGAATATGATGTAATTTACGAATCGAAACGAAGCTATTACGATTTATTTGACACGGCGGGAATAAGTTGGAAGAAAACCACTTCCTTGAATCCAAAGGCTGATAGGGAGGCTGTCGCTGCAAAAAAAAACAGATTGAAACATTGTTGGCAAGCAACAGAGAAGAAATAGAAGCAGGAAGACTGAGAGTATTATTAATAGATGAGTGTCATCTGCTGTGGGGAGACTTAAGTGGTTATGTTTGGGGAAAAACTGACCAAGAAATAGCAGTTGGAGTCGTTAACGAACGAGATAAACAGACATACTACGGGGCAGTTGATTATCTCAATGGCAAGTTACTTCTTAAAGCTTACAACGCTGGTAATTCTGGTAATACAATTGATTATTTACGTTATTTATTAGACCAGTCTCCCAACCAACGATTACTTCTGTTTTGGGATGGTGCTTCTTACCATCGCTC
>LXQD01000255.1 GCA_003326215.1 Nostoc minutum NIES-26
TACGGCATTAACTTTGGCAGGAGAATGTGTAGCAATTTTACTAAATCAACTATCTGACTCCAAAGATGCTTTAGATACGGCAATTGTTCAAACAAAAAATTATGAAAATCAAAAAACAAGAAAACATGGGAGTTATCAAAGGCAGATATTAACAGTTGGGAATGTCAAAGTAACTCTTTCATTACCATATGTAGTTGAACGTAACAATTGCTCATATCAAAAAGGTAAATATTTAAAGTTAGGATTTTGCCCCTTTCTAAAATGGTTAGGGATAGAAGAAGGATTAACACCCCATGTTTTCTTGTTTTTTGATTTTCATAATTTTTTGTTTGAACAATTGCCGTATCTAAAGCATCTTTGGAGTCAGATAGTTGATTTAGTAAAATTGCTACACATTCTCCTGCCAAAGTTAATGCCGTATTTCTAATTTCTTCTTCTCTATTTTTAAAAGTTTGCGCTGACCATTCGCTAATATTTTTTATTTCTAAAAGTTTCGTAACTTTTTCTTGAAACTTTGCCAGTGATTTGCTTAAATCTAAACTTGAATGTATATTTTTATTCATGAAGTGTAGGCATTCCCTGTTTTGATATTAAACATCAAAACTATTACTCAAAGGGCATCCTACACTTTTTTGTTCCTTTAATAGAATTACACCACCGTCAAAATAAATTTCTCTAAGTATTGCTGAGATTTTTGCTGGTCAATAAGTATCTATTTTACTAATGTACTGAAATTAGTGTTTAGCGATCGCTCGTTTAAAGTCTAACTTCAGAAAATCGCGTTGCTCCC
>LXQD01000256.1 GCA_003326215.1 Nostoc minutum NIES-26
TACTTCGGTCGTCTGATTTTCCAATACGCGAGTTTCAACAACAGCCGTTCTCTGCACTTCTTCCTAGCTGCTTGGCCCGTAATCGGTATCTGGTTCACTGCGTTGGGTGTTAGCACAATGGCGTTCAACTTGAACGGTTTCAACTTCAACCAGTCTGTGATTGATTCTCAGGGTCGCGTCATCAACACCTGGGCTGATATCATCAACCGCGCTAACCTGGGTATGGAAGTGATGCACGAGCGCAATGCTCACAACTTCCCTCTCGATTTGGCAGCAGGTGATGTTGCTCCTGTGGCTCTGACTGCTCCTGCTATCAACGCTTAAGAATAACTCGTTTTAGCTGAAATCGAAAGCGCCCTCACTAAGAGGGCGCTTTTTGCATGGGGAATTAGAAGGTGTAGGCTGAAAAATGCTTTGGTTTAATGCGATCGCACTTTTGCCACAGTTAAATATCAATCAAAATAAGGATAGAAACAGGTGACAGTAGTTAGTCGTACCTGAAAAAGAAAAAGATAGTAATCTAAGCTACAAGATTTCTAAGTGGAGCGGTCATAAAAAAGCGATAAAGCTTTCGGAGATTAAATCCACAGCCAGCCAGGAAAGAATTGATGCGATCGCCAATTTGACCTTGCAGGTAATTGCGCTGCATACGGTGGTCGTGTTTGGTATGTCCAATGATAGGCTCAATGGCACTACGACGTTTAAGGAGTCGTCGGAGAAAGCCTCCTGGCTTGCGATTGCCAGTGATTAATACTTGTACCCCTTGTGGATGATATGTGCTGCCGC
>LXQD01000257.1 GCA_003326215.1 Nostoc minutum NIES-26
TTGTAATGCTTCGTAGATGCTTGGCCACTTACGTCTAAATGCTGGTGATAGCGATAAATCTGCCAAACTGTATGCGTTCCGAGTCAGCAATACTGCATCCATTAATTCAAATGTTGCATCATGCGCTCTTCCTAAATAACTGTACGCTGCTTGACGAAACTCCTCTAATTTGGCACGGTTCATATTGGCAGATGAGAATTGGTGGTTCTTTTCTCAGCTTCTGCTAATAGGGGGCCTGTGTTCAAGCACACCCCTTATTTTTTCGTCGTCACACCGCGAACTAGTCTAAACTCCAGTAAATCAGCCAAAATAGTAAAAGAGGTTGGACAATTAAACGAAGATTATTAAGAGTATTCTTCCATCCAGAATCATGATTCCATTGTTGATGATGAGAAAAATCTACACAATTAGCACAACTAGTACCTGTCACCTCAGTTTCAATTTGAAGAGATTGATTTAAGGCTAAGAAGGCTGGAGAATTTAAACTAATCATTGTGTAAACACAAAAAATAATTTCCCACCATCTCTCTATATGTTGAAAATTTGTCAAGCGATAATCTGTCCAGCCGAGTTCCTGTTTACATTGTCGAAACCCATATTCTACCCAGGTTCTTAATCCATATAAATCGCCTAAAATTTTTTTGAGATTTCCTTGAAGATTCGTCATGACAAATGAAGTAGAATTTTCCGGCATTGTTTCTGGATCAGTAGTTATTTCCCAGTAAGTTATGGCTCTTTTTTTACCATAAATTATTTCTCGGA